>NZ_AP014583.1:3185183-3811479 GCF_000828715.1 Winogradskyella sp. PG-2
TATCGATTGGTGGTCCTGGTGCTGTATTTTGGATGTGGATGAGTGCAGTTATCGGTATGTCTACCAAATTTTTTACATCAACTTTGGCCATATTATATCGTGGAAAGGATAGTGCTGGTGATCTACAAGGTGGACCAATGTATTTTATAACCGAAGGTTTAGGTAAATCTTGGAATCCTTTAGCTATATTTTTTAGTTTTTGTGGTTTGCTAGGTGCTTTACCAGTGTTTAATGTCAATCAATTAACCCAAGCTTTAAATGATATATTACTCATACCTAATGGAGTAGAAGTTGGGTTAGTAACAAACCTATACATAGGATTCATTTTAGTAAGCATCACAGCTTTAGTAATTTTAGGTGGTATAAAACGTATTGGTAGTGTCGCTTCGCGGTTAGTACCAAGTATGGTTGTGTTATACTTTATTCTGGTCATTATTATATTAGTAGCTCACAGTGATGTGTTACTCTATTATTTAAAACTCATTTTTACAGACGCGTTTGCGGCTAATTATTATCCTGAGGGGGATACTTTTTTAGGCGGTGTAGTTGGTGCTTTAATTTTGCATGGTATTAAGCGAGGTGCGTTTTCTAATGAGGCTGGTATTGGTACAGCGCCAATGGCACATGGAGCTGCTAAAACAGATGAGCCTATTAGAGAAGGTTTAGTGGCTATGCTCGGACCAGCAATAGATACATTAATTGTCTGTACACTAACAGCTTTGGCGATTTTGGTTACTGGTGTTTGGGAAAGTACAGATAATAATGGTGTAAGTCTTACAGCTTCTGCATTTTCTAACGTAATGCCAACTTATGGAAAATATGCATTATTAATTTGTATTACTGTGTTTAGTATGAGCTCATTGTTTTCATACTCTTATTATGGAACAAAATGTATGTCCTTCCTTTTTGGTGCGGACAAAAAACATTACTACAATTACTTTTATATTTTAAGTATTCTTTTGGGAGCTACCACGAGTCTAAGTATGATGATTAACCTCATAGACGGAGTTTTTGCTTTAATGGCAATTCCTACTATGATTGCAACGATAATTTTAGCACCAAAGGTAATTTCAGAATTAAAAGCCTATTTGACGAGATTAAAACAGACTATTAATGAAAGTAACCGATAATGCAAAAGCCTATTGGCGTGACAATATAATATATGTATTAATCTTACTTGTCATATGGTTTGCCGTGTCTTATGGTGCAGGCATTTTGTTTAAAGACGAGTTAAATGCCATAAAGATTAGAGGCTTTAAACTTGGATTTTGGTTTGCACAGCAAGGCTCGATGTATGTCTTTGTAATACTCATATTTGTATATGTGAGATTAATGAATAAACTCGATAAAAAATACGGCTATGATGAATAGAATTTTACTTATAGCCGAAATGGATGTACAAACTTGGACTTATATTTTAGTTGGCATTACTTTCACACTGTACATTGGTATTGCTATATGGTCTAGAGCTGGCTCTACAAAAGAATTTTACGTTGCAGGAGGCGGAGTCTCGCCTTTAGCTAATGGTATGGCAACAGCGGCAGATTGGATGAGTGCGGCTTCTTTTATTTCTATGGCTGGTATTATTTCATTTGCTGGCTATGATGGTGCTGTATATTTAATGGGTTGGACAGGTGGTTATGTATTATTGGCTTTATTACTAGCTCCTTATTTGCGTAAGTTCGGCAAGTTTACAGTTCCAGATTTTATAGGTGATCGTTACTATTCAAAAACAGCTCGTATTGTGGCTGTATTTTGTGCACTTTTAGTATCATTTACTTACGTTGCAGGTCAAATGCGTGGAGTAGGTATTGTGTTTTCAAGATTTCTTGAAGTAGATATCGATACAGGAGTATTTATAGGAATGCTCATTGTTCTATTTTACGCTGTTCTTGGTGGTATGAAAGGCATCACCTATACGCAAGTTGCACAATACTGTGTTTTGATATTTGCTTTTATGGTTCCAGCAATTTTTATTTCAATTCAGATGACTGGGAATCCAATACCTCAATTAGGATTTGGTGCTGAGTTAAGTGATGGTTCGGGAACATACTTATTAGATAAATTAGATGGTTTAAGTACACAATTGGGTTTTGCTGAATATACCGAAGGCTCAAAGTCAACTATAGATATTTTTGCTATTACATTAGCTTTAATGGTTGGTACTGCAGGATTACCACATGTAATTGTAAGATTCTTTACAGTTAAGCGTGTAAAAGATGCTCGAAAATCTGCTGGAATCGCCTTATTACTAATAGTTATTTTATATACATCTGCACCAGCAGTTGCAGCTTTTGCTAGGACTAATATGATTGAAACGGTTTCTAATCAATCTTATGCAGAAGTTCCGGAATGGTTTAAGAAATGGGAAACAACCGGATTGATAGCATTTGATGATAAAAATAATGATGGTCTAATTACATATGTGGCAGATGCGTCTAAAAATGAATTAATAATAGACAGAGACATAATGGTATTAGCAAATCCTGAAATTGCTAAACTACCTAATTGGGTGATTGCATTAGTCGCAGCAGGTGGATTAGCTGCAGCATTATCTACTGCGGCAGGATTGTTATTAGTGATTTCTTCATCTGTATCTCACGATTTAATTAAGAAAATAATAAAGCCTTCAATATCTGAAAAAGGTGAATTAGTTGCAGCAAGATTATCTGCAGTTGGTGCGGTTTGTGTTGCTGGTTATTTTGGTATTAATCCACCAGGTTTTGTTGCAGCTGTAGTTGCCTTAGCTTTTGGTTTAGCAGCAGCCTCATTTTTCCCAGCTATTATTTTAGGTATTTTTTATAAACGAATGAATAAAGAAGGCGCGATTGCAGGAATGATGGTTGGTATTGTGAGTATGCTCCTTTATATGATGAAGTATAAACTCGGTTGGTTTGATGAGGTATTACCTAATAAAAGCGAATGGTGGTTTGGTATTTCGCCAGAAGGCTTTGGTACAATTGCTATGATTCTCAATTTTATAGTTTCAATTACGATAATGAAATTCACAAAAGCACCACCTCAAGAGGTTCAGGATATTGTAGAGCATATTCGTATTCCTAGTGGAGCTGTTAAAGCTGTAGAGCATTAGTAAAAAAAATAAAAACCTCTTATAAATCTATAAGAGGTCTTAATTTTCATGGATTAAAATTTACTTCTTCTTCAATAATATCTTTTCATTCGTAAACTGATTTGCTTCATCTAAAAAGGCTATCATTTTGTTCCAGTTAGCATTTGGTTCAAAATTATGCTTGTATTGCTTCGATGTCTTTATAATCAATTTATTGTCTTTAATTTCCGCTGTGCTAATAAAAGCTCCAGTTTCGTTATCTACAGACTTGTTGAGTTTAACTAAACCAGCAACAGTATAACCTTCAGGAATATTAAAAGTCATGTTGTAATTATAGCTTCTCGCATTACGAGAATAGACATTTGCGGTACGATTACGTTCTTTTTCTTCAAGGTCTATTTGTCCTCCTATAAGTTTTCCAATTTCAATGATATAGTTTGGACCTGCTTTTTTTATCAAAGAATTTTTAGTGGTAAATGTCTCAGTGAAGGTGAAGTAATCATCTAAACCATAACGTCCAGTTTCATTAATGAGATAAGCATAATCTTCAATCTCTTCAACAGTATATTCTCCTTTCGCACTAATTTCAAATCGTTCTTTTTGCTTTCCTTTTATTTTTTCAATTAAAGCATTTAACTCTTTTTTATATCTGGCTTTATCCTTTTTACGTTTTACTAATTCGATAAAAGATTTAGTGTCGTACTTCGCATAGTCTTCATCAACATAATCTGAAAACATGAGTCTATCGTATTGTTCATCTTTTTTAGAATGTCCTTTATAGCTATTTACAGAGCTTATTGATATGCCAGAGAAATCCTCAGTCATATTTAGAGTCATTTCCTTTTTTGTTTCGTTATCCAGGTGAGTTGAAACAGGAAGTTTTCCTCTTTCTATAACATCAATTTTGTTACGTGTAGGTGATAATAGAAATACATCGGTGTCTTCAATTAGTGGTGAAAACTCATTAATGTTTGTATGTACACTAAATAATTGCGCATATAATGGAGTAGGTGTATTCACTTTGATAAGAACATTGACATTTCGTTCTATTAGTAAATCATCAATAGAGCCATCGAAACGTTTTTTTGCAACAACAATCTCATATTTTATTTTTTCTCGTTTTAAAAACTCTGTAAAATGACGTACAAATTGTTTTTGGTTATCAATAAATACTGGATATCCATAAAAAACGAATGGATTGTACATTATATCTGCATCTTTTATAAAGATGGCCTCAACGAAGCGCGTTAAGTAATAATGACGCATAAAGTAAAATGCTTCAGTAACTTTTTCGGTATCACTACTGAAATTTTTCTTTTTAAAGAACTTTCTAACATCACCTATATTTCCATCTGGTTTAAATCTATTATCATATAGATCTAATACTTCATCTTGGGAAACTGAGGTTTTTATAATTTTTTCTTTTTCAGGAAGAAATGCTAAAGCTCTATCTTCAAATTTTCCTGATCTAGCAAAATACACTTGAAACTTATATGATGGTAATTCTAATAGTGGATAAAACCAGCGCATATATTCATTCTTTTCAATATCAGATGCAACTAATTCGTAACGCCTCATATTCTTTTTCTCTGTTGGAATTTGCTCTAATTTTGGTGCTCCATTAAAAGAATTGAAATTGATGAAAAAGTCATTTTCCGTTTCAAAAAATAATTTAAAATCTACAGTAGGATATTCTTCACCTAAATTGGTTTCCACAGGATCAAACCCAAAAGCATAAGTAGCTTTAAAAGGTTCTAATCTATAGAAGTAATAGTCTATAATATCACCAATTTCTAGATTTGAGATAGCGACTTTAGTTTCTCCATCGACTTCTACAGATTCTTTCTCAACATCGATCTCTATTTCTTTTCCATCTGGTTTTACAATTTTCACACCAACATAGTTATTACCTTTTTCTTTCCATGTATAGCGTCCTTTAGATGATCTAAAGCGTTTTGTAAAAGCAAATTCTGAAAATTCTTCAACGGCAGCTTTGTCTAAAAGCTTAATTCGCTTTCTTACAGAACTTGTATATGTCACTTTCTTACCAAATTTGTGAAAATCGTAATTCTCATTTTTATATAAGATTACAGCAGATTCATTAGCCCATTTCTCTGGGATTTCGGTAATGTTTTTGTATTTATCCGAATTGCCCCAAAAAAAGTCTTTTGCTTCTAATTCTTCTTCGGATTGCCCAAAAGATACTATTGAAAAGGCTACAAAAAGTAGCGTTAGTCTTTTAATATTCATTGATTTAGTTTTTGGTAATGATGATTTGTTCTTGATAGGTATTATTTAATTGACTGATAAAGGTATTCCATTCTTCAAAATCGTTAGTTTCAATTTTGGCATTTTTAATCTTAAACAGTTTCTTGTAAATAAGTTTATTGGTCTCTGTTTTAAAACTTACAGACATATCATAGTTTTTACTTGAAATCTGAATGTCTTTTGGTAGTTGTGAAACCTTATAGCCAGATGGAATTTCTAACGTGGTTGTAGATTCTAAATACTTTTTAGAACTAAAAATATAATCTACATCACGTTCTTTAAATTCATAACTACCTAATTCTTCATCGCGGTCTAGATCTATATATATTGAATCATCGAATGTCGAGACTGCATTCTTTACAGTAATATCATAAGAAAGTGTAACATTACCATCTCTATTAGACAAATCTGAAGTTGTAATATTTGCTACTTTTCTATTGCTATCTCCTCGACTTAAATAAGCTTCTAAAAATTCTTCTTTCTTATCGGTTTTTAATTGATCGAAATAGTATAATAAACCCGATCGGCTTTCTCCATTAAAAACCTTTTCAACAGAACCAGTTAATAGTTCATCCTCTAATTTTAGATTGTAATTAAAAGATTCTTTGTTAAACTCTACTGCACTTTCTGGTACTTCTTTTAAGATAAAAGTATCTTCATCTTCAATCATTACTTGTTTGCCTTGTATACGATTTGCATATTCTCCAAAGGCATTGAATTTTTCTGTACCATCTAAGAAAATGATTTTATCGTCTTTAAATAAAGAACAAATCATATGATTGTCAACCGATAAATTTGGTGTAGAGTAATCATAAGCAATACGTTTAGTTCCAATCCATGTTAATCTTGCGTCAAAACCAGCTTCAATAAGCATTTGCTTGGTAAGGTTAGCCATACCTTTACAATCACCATATCTTTTATTAAAAACATTAGCAGCTTCATCTGGTTTAAAACCTGCAATACCATCTTCAAAAGCTATATATCTAATATTATCTTGTACCCAATAATAGATGTTCTTTATTTTTTCTTCATCACTTTTAGCATCCTTGGTTAATTCTACAACTTTAGCTTTTATTGGAGAATTGTCGTTCTCTAAGCTATTAACGAGAGATTTATACCAATTATAAAGATCTTGAGTCGAATCAAAAATTGGCTTTGTTTCGCCTTTAATAGTATAAGATTTTGCTAATACAAGGAGATGTGGATACACATAAGTTGGACCAGGCGCATTAGACGCATTGCGCATAGCTGGGACATCTTTTACTGTATAAGTATGAATTTTAGATTTGTTCTTAACATTTGGTTTTACGGTTTTAACGATGTCGTAACCTTCAAAATTAAGTTCTTTTAATTCAATATTTAACCAATCCGGAATTTCAACTTTAATTACTTTTTTAACTGTTGGATAGTAATCATTAAAATAAAGCTTTGTAAAATATTTTATGTCGTTATAGTTCTTCAGAATCTCAGTGCCATAGCGATAACCTTGTAATGGAAAATCGACATTGGTAAATTTTACTCTGGCATCGTTATGAAATAAGTCATCACTTTTATAGGCTTCATCTTTTACAAAGAAACGAGCGCTTCTATCATTTTTATATAGAATTTTAAATTCTTCAATTTCAGATTCACCATCATAAAAACAATATTTCTGAATATCTGCTCGAGATATCATATTTATCATTTTCTCTTTTAATTGATGATGAACAATTACTTTTTCTGAGTCTTTGTTAAACTCAAAAGTTACAAAATCTATGCTTTCTTCAAGAGCAATTTCATCATCTTTATGGTCAAATTTCTCTTTAAGTTTTTTTGCTTTTGCAATATCTGTAGCATCAGGTTCAATCTTTCGTTGACCATACGAATACGAGATAAAAGTAAAAAGAAGGATAGTGGATAGTAAGTTTCTAATCATAGAATAAATTGTATAGTAATAATATATCTAAATGTTAATAATAACAAAAGGAAATAGCATATAATGTAAGTAATTTCGTTTAACCACCATTTTTAATTTTTGAATGCTTATTCTTTTCCTAATTATGAAGTTCAATAAATTATTTTAGTAAATTACATCGTCAAAAATTGAGAGTTATACATGAGTAATTATCATATAAAACAGTTTGAAGAATACTTCCAGGTTTATAGAAAATCAGTAAGTAATCCTGAACAATTTTGGGAAGAAATAGCTGAAGAACATTTTGTTTGGAGAAAAAAATGGGATAAGATATTAAGTTGGGATTTTAAAAAACCTGAGGTAAAGTGGTATGAAAATGCTAAACTTAATATTACAGAAAACTGTCTAGACAGACATTTAAGAACACGAGGTGACAAAACAGCTATTCTATTTGAACCTAACAATCCTGATGAAGCTGCAGAGCATATTACATACATACAATTACATGAACGTGTTTGTAAATTTGCGAATGTATTAAAAGAGAAAGGCATCGAAAAAGGGGATAGAGTCTGTATTTATTTGCCAATGATTCCAGAATTAGCGGTCTCCGTTTTAGCTTGTGCTAGAATTGGAGCAATTCATTCTGTGGTATTTGCAGGTTTTTCGGCAACAGCCTTATCAACACGTATTAACGACTGTGATGCAAAAATGGTGATTACTTCTGATGGGTCTTATCGTGGTGCAAAAACTATTGATTTAAAAGGTATTGTTGATGAAGCGTTAAACGATACTCCTGATATAGAATCAGTATTGGTAGCAAAACGTATAGATTCAGATATTAATATGAAAGAAGGTCGTGATTATTGGTTACAACCACTTTTAGATGAAGCATATCAAGACTGTGATGCGGAAATAATGGATGCAGAAGATCCGCTTTTTATTTTATATACTTCAGGTTCTACAGGAAAGCCAAAAGGGATGGTGCATTCTTCAGCTGGATATATGGTTTATACGGCCTACACATTTAAGAATGTTTTTCAATATAAAGATAATGATGTATATTGGTGTACTGCTGATATAGGTTGGATTACAGGACATAGTTATATTGTATATGGACCATTAGCAAATGGTGCAACTACTGTAATGTTTGAAGGCGTACCTAGTTATCCAGATTATGGACGTTTTTGGGATATCGTGGAGAAACATAAAGTCACTCAGTTTTATACAGCACCAACAGCTATAAGAGCATTAGCTAAACAAGGGACTGAATTTGTTGATAAGTATGATTTATCAACGCTTAAAGTTTTGGGAACTGTAGGTGAACCTATAAATGAAGAAGCCTGGCATTGGTACAATGAAAATATTGGCAAGAAGAAAAGCCCGATTGTAGATACTTGGTGGCAAACTGAAACAGGAGGTGTTATGATAACGCCAATTCCATTTTCTACTCCAACAAAGCCAACCTATGCAACGTTACCATTTATTGGTGTGCAACCTGCTTTAATGGATGAAAACGGTAATGAAATTAACGGCAATCAAGTAGAAGGGCGTTTATGTGTAAAGTTTCCTTGGCCATCTATAGCACGTACTATTTGGGGAAATCACCAACGCTATAAAGACACCTATTTTTCAGCTTATGAGAATATGTATTTTACAGGTGATGGAGCATTACGAGATGAAGTTGGTTACTACAGAATTACAGGTCGTGTAGATGATGTAATTATTGTGTCTGGTCATAACCTTGGAACAGCTCCAATTGAGGATGCTATAAATGAGCATCCTGCAGTCGCAGAATCAGCTATTGTTGGCTTTCCTCACGATGTTAAAGGCAATGCACTATATGGTTATGTGACTTTAAAAGATAGTGGTGAAGGTCGTAACCATGATAATTTGCGAAAAGAAATCAATCAATTAATTACAGACCGTATTGGACCAATTGCAAAACTCGATAAAATTCAATTTACGGTTGGCTTGCCTAAAACTAGAAGTGGCAAAATAATGCGAAGAATTTTAAGAAAAATTACTTGTAATGAAACTGATCAGTTAGGTGATACGAGTACCTTATTAAATCCAGAGGTTGTTGAGGATATTATAAGTAATGTAGTATAACTTATTAAGATTTTTTTGCTTTTTCTGCCTGAGCTTTTTCAACAATTGCTTTTAATCTTGCTTTACGCTGTTCAACTTTAGATTTTATCTTATTCTTTTTCTGAGCTATGAGTTTACTGTGCTTGGCTTTGTTTGCGGTATTCTTTTCGCGTCCTTTCTTTGCCATATTATATTTTAATTAATAGTGAGATTTCTTTTTGCACTCAAAAAGGCACTTTACTATCTTCGTTGCTAAACTAATAAATATTATGCTTAAAGCTGTTTTATTTGATATGGATGGTGTTATTGTAGATACAGAACCATTACATCGAAAAGCTTATCATCAGATGTTTAAAGATGTAAATATCGATGTTAATTCTGAGCTCTACGAATCCTTTACAGGTCAGTCTACTATAAATATCTGTAAGCGATTAGTCGATCATTTTCGATTAATTGATACACCAGAACATTTAATGCATTTAAAACGTAAGCATTATAAATATTTATTCGAGAATGATGATGAATTAGCTTTAATAGATGGTGTTTTAGATCTTATAAAGGATTATCATAGTAATGATATTACTTTAGTTGTAGCGTCATCAGCTTCAATGAATGGTATTAATCAAATTTTTAAGCGTTTTAATCTTGATAAGTATTTTAAAGGTAAATTTAGTGGAGCTGATTTAAAAAAATCTAAACCGCATCCTGAAATATTTACAAAAGCAGCTAATTTTACTGGTTTCAATACATCAGAATGTATGGTTATAGAAGATTCTACTAATGGTATCAAAGCAGCCCGTGCTGCAGGTATATTTTGTACAGCATTTAAAAGTGAGCATTCTACAGGACAAGATTATAGTTTAGCAAATATTGTAGTTTCTGATTTTAAAGAAATTTCAGTATCAAACCAAAACAACTTTTTCATAAATTAAGATAAATAAATTTCACAGCATGAAAATTATAGGAATAGGAAAAAACTACGTCAATGACTTATCAGAAATTGCAGCTATAAAAACAGGTACGCAAACAATTTTCACTAAGCCAATTTCTAGTTTGGTAACTGGTAATGCAGATGTCGTTTATCCAGCTATTACAAATGAAATTGCATATGAGTTAGAATTGGTTATAAAAATTGGAACAAAAGGAAAAGATATTTCTCAGGAAGATGCTATTTCTCATATTTCAGAAATTGCTGTTGGAATAGATTATACTGCTAAAGATGTATTAATAGCAAGTAGAGAGAAAAAGGGACCTTGGGCTTAAGCTAAAGGGTTTGATGGCGCTTCTCCGGCATCTAGTTTTCAGCCAATATCAAATTTTACAGATTTAAATGATATTAATTTTGATTTAAAGATTAATGGTAACACAGTACAAGTTGGTAATACACACCTCATGATTTATACTTTTGCAGAAGTAATTTCCTATGTATCATCCTTTATGACCTTGGAGCCTGGAGATTTAATATTTACAGGAACACCTGCTAAAGGCAAAGGTGATATTTTTAAAGGAGATCATTTACAAGCATCGATTGAAGGATATTTACTGTTAGATTTTAAGATGATTTAAATTTTGAATAGAGCATAAATGTTCTATTATATAACATATTCTCAGATAGTCCGTCAAACTTATATAATCAATATAAAATAGCTATGAAATTCAAATTTTATTTATTAGTCTTTTTCCTTTTATGTCAGTTCTCGTTTGCTCAAAACTTAGAAATACCTGAAGCGGTAAAAACTCATATAAAGGCTAGAGTAGACAATGGATTTAATCCAAGTGTTTCATTGGCATATATTGATGGAGGTGACGTTTCATATTTTAATTATGGTAAAACTGAGGTTAATAATGGAAAGCATGTAAATGAGAATTCAGTTTATGAAATAGGCTCAATTTCAAAAGTATTTACTACAATTTTATTGGCTGATGAAGTATTAAGAGGGAACATGAAACTGAGTGATCCTGTTTCTAAATACTTGCCAAATACATTTACTATTCCTCAAAGGAATGAAAAAGTAATTACGCTAAAGGATTTAGCTACACATACTTCAGGTTTACCTAGAATGCCAGATAATTTTAGTCCTGCTGATATAAACAATCCTTTTGCAGATTACAAAGTTAGTCAGCTTTATGAATTTTTGATAAGCTATAAGCTACCGAGAGATATTGCTTTGGCTTGGCATTTTGCTAATAACAATTTAATAACTTGGCATAATGGAGGTACGGGTGGTTATAGAGCTTTTGCAGGATTTTTAAATAATACCAAGAGAGGAGTAGTAGTATTAACGAATTCTACATTTAGTGTTGATCAAATAGGCTTAAAATTGCTTGATGCAACTATAAATTTAGAATTGCCAAAGAAATCTGAATTCCCAGATGTTGTAAGCGTATCCAATGAAATTTTAGACACATATATTGGGGTGTATCAATTAGCTCCAGAATTTACAATTACAATTAGTAGAATAGATAATGAACTTTATGCACAAGCGACAGGACAATCTAAATTCCAAGTATTTCCGTCTGCAGAAAACGAGTTCTTTCTTAGAGTAGTAGAGGCAAGTGTTACATTTAATAAAGACGCTGATGGTAAAGTGGATAGTTTAATCTTACATCAAGGAGGGCAAGATATGCCAGCACCTAAAATAGAGTAACGATTAGATTAGCCTTCAAAATCAAAATCATCATCACCAACATTGCCGCCTCTTCCACCAGAGCGATCACGCTTTTTCAACATTTGATTAAATCTGTATATAACAGATAAATTAACTTGGCGTTGTCTCCATTGTGATTCACTATATCTAGAAAATAAATCTGTAGTTGTTGTAGATTGACGTTTTCTAGAATTGAGTAAATCTCTTACATTTAATGACACTGTAAGCTTGTTTTCTATTAATTCTTTACTCATCGCTAAATTAATAGAAAAAAGACCATCAGTATCTGATTGTGCATCTTGTCTAGCACCTCTGTAGAACGCATTAGTTTGCCAATCGATTTTACCAGGAAGCGTTATTTTAGAGCTAAAACGTGCAAACCAACTTGTGTTTTTTGTACTATAATTTATACCGTTAAATTCTCCATCAGTTTCGAATTGAAAAAAGTTAAAACTAGTATTTAATCGAAGCCATTTTTTAGGATTATACAAAAGATCTAATTCGGCTCCAGTTCTTGCATTTGTAGATAAATTAACTGGGATTGTACGTATGATATCTATACCGTCAGTTGTTTGTTGCCCAGTATTTTCTTCTACGCGCTCAAAAGATTGCGTTTCGTACTGGTAATAAACAGATGTTGTTAATGTTAGTTTATCCCAACGTTTTAAATACCCTAAGTCAAAAGCACTTGCGAATGCAGGTTGTAAATTTGGATTCCCTTGAAATATATTTGTTCTACTAGATCGTGTAGGAAATGGATTGACAAATCGTCCTCTGGGTCTATTAATTCTTCTATTGTATCCTAAAGTTATACTTTCTTCAGAGTCAGAATCATCAGAACCTAATTCATAGATTAAATTAAGTGTAGGGAATAAGCCTAAATAATTATTATCAAAATCTGTTTGAATAGGAAAACCAAAAGCTTCTACTAATTCTTCATCAGTTAAACGTGAATCTATTTTTCCTTTTAGCTGTGTGTGTTCTAATCTTAAACCTAAAAGAAATGAGAATTTGCCAAATTTTGTGCCATATTGTGAGTATAATGCGTTTACATTTTCATCATAATCAAAAACATTTGTAATCGTATCGTTAACGACTAAATTGCCTGTAGCAATATTTTCTTGTTCTAAACGATAGTCAGTTACTTGATTTTTAAATGTACCTCTGTAACCTGCTTCAAAACGAGAATTCTCACCAAGAGGGAGCACATAATCAGCTTGTAATAAATATTCTTTCTGATCTTCAATCGCAAATTCTTGTTCTATTTGAAATGGTTCTGGGTCTATTTGATTTGTCACTAAATAGTCTTCGTTTAAAAAAGTAAAGCCTTCTTCATCACCATTTTCAAATTGAAAATCTGCAGTTAATATATGGTCAGAATCATCACCAAAACGTTTAACATAGTTTAAAGAAAACTGATAACTATTATCTTTTTCAGTTTCTTTTTCTCGTCGTAAAGTTTCTTCTATAATGTTTCCATTATTAAAACGTTCACTACCGTTTAGAGATATATCAGCATCACTTCCAAAACGATAAAATAGACCTGCAGTTATGGAAGATTTTTCGGTTAAGAAATATTCTATCCCAACATTGGCATTGTAGTTTCTATTGAGACGTTCTATAGTTCTATCTTCTCGTATGCGTCTATATTCAGGTTCTACTATTTGTCCATCAATAGTGGTATCAAAATAGGTAACATCATTAAGTCTCGTTCCTGGTGCATCAAAGTATCTCCAACCTAGGTTTGAAAACACATTAAAATTTTCAGTTCTATAATTTAAGCTTGCATTTAGTCCTAGGTTATCAGGATTACCCATTGTTAAGTTAAAAGACCCATTAAATCCTAATGTTTCTTTTTGTCTTAAAATAATATTTAGAATTCCTGCTGTACCTTCAGCATCGTATCTAGCAGATGGGGAAGTGATAACTTCTACACGTTCAATAGCATCGGCTGGTAATTGACTTAAAACATTAGTATCTCCAAAACCTGCAAGCGCAGAAGGTTTTCCATTGATTAGGATTCTTACATTCTCATTACCTCTTAAGCTTATTGCACCTTCAATATCAACAGATACAGATGGCACATTATTTAAGGCGTCACTGACTGTTCCGCCAGCAGTAGTCAAATCTTTTCCAATATTATAGACTTTTTTATCGAGTTTAATTTCTACAGTAGTAGTTTCTGCAACAACAGTCACTTCATTTAAAGTGTCTACATCTAAGGCAATATTAACTGTACCTAGATTTATAGATTTATCTATAATTTTATTGAGGTATTCTTTAGTTTTATAAGATATGTATTCTACATAAATATTGTAAGTACCTACATGAACATCAACACTAAACATACCTTTTGAGTCTGTTATTCCTCCAGTGACAACTTTATTATCTGTTGTAGTTTTAAAAGTTACAGTCGCATATTCTAAAGGAATGTTTGAATCCTCCTCGAGGACTGCACCTTGAACTTTCACTTCTTTTTGAGCAAAACTTTGGTTGTAAGTAAACAATAAAAAAAGAAGTAGGTAAGAAGTAATCTTCATTATTTATGGTTTGTTAGAGTATTTTGTTGCGCAAAAATACCCTTACCTCTTCCTTTTTTGGTTAATCTTATGTTAAGACATATATGGATTTTTTATAACGTAATTGACTACTTCTATTGGTCTTTATTCTTCTTCTTTCTTTTTTTGCGCTTCTTTTTCTTTTCTTTTTTCACTTCTTTTTCATCAAAGTCACCTTTAATCATGTCTTTGATTTTTGTCATATCATCTTCAGAAATTAGCTCTTCGAGTTCTGCAAAGTGCGAGTCATCAAGTTTTTTTATGGCCTTATCTCTATCAAGAGTGTGCTCGAATTTTATTTTTGAGAGAGCTACCTTCTCATCAAAATAACTGTTGATATATTGTTTAACTATTTCTTTTTGAAAATCATCACCCTCTAAAGTTGTTATAAAATTTGCGATGAATTCATTTTTACGTTCTTCTATTTTTCGTTTATGATCTGCAATCTCTTTATCAGTAGGTTCTCTATTTACTACTGGATTACCCATTCGATCTCTTCGTCCTTGGCCAAAAACATTTAAGCCAATAAATAATGCGAAAATTATAAGTACAATCTTTTTCATTAAAGTAAGTTTAAAATATTTCTAATATCGATTCTGGTGGTCTACCAACCACAGCTTTATTTTCATTTATAACAATAGGGCGTTCAATCAATTTTGGATACGCAACCATAGCCTCTATAATATCCTTATCTGCAAGTGCCTTACCTTTATAATCCGATTTCCAAATAGCTTCATTTTTGCGAATTAAATCTATTGGTTTTATGCTTAATTTAGTAATTATAGATTGAAGCTGTTCTCTATTTAATTGATTGTCTAGATACTTGACAATTTCAAATTCTTTATTTGATTGCTTTAAAATCTCTAATCCTTCTCTAGATTTTCTGCACCTAGGATTGTGATAAATTGTAATCATATTTTAAATAGAAATTGAATAATGTTTTAATGCTTCAGTTAATGCTTTTGGTGATTCAAAATATATGCCATTAATTCCTAATGCTTGTGCAGCATCAATATTTCTTTGATTATCGTCTATAAAAATAGAGTTTTCAGCACTAATATGAAATCTATTTAAAGTGGTTTCATATATTTCTTTGAATGGCTTTCTTGTTTTTTCTTCACCAGAAACTACAATCCCTTCAAACCAATGTAAAAAATCAAAACGCTTTAGCGCTATTGGGAATGTTTCGCGGCTCCAATTGGTTAAGGCTACTACCTTATAGTTTGGATTATCAATTAGAGATTTTAAAATTTTCACGGTTCCTTCTATTGCATCACCTAACATTTCTACCCAACGCCCATAATACAGTCTTATTAGTTCTTCATGTTCAGGAAACATTGCAACACGCTCTTCAGTGGCTTTTTGCAATGGGTAGCCAGCATCTTGATTTTCATTCCAGTCCATTGTACAGATATTATCAAAAAACCATTGCATTTTTTTTCTATCTCCATTGAAAACATCTAAATACACATACTCAGGATTCCAATCAATTAATACACCTCCAAGGTCAAATATTATCGCATTTATTTTTTTCATTTACAGTTTATTTGTGTCTACTTCTTTCTGTCCCATCATCATAAGATAAGCTTTTAAGAATGGTTCTATATCACCATCCATAACAGCGTCTACATTACCAGTTTCGTGAGTAGATCTAACATCTTTCACTAATTTATAAGGGTGCATCACGTAGTTTCTTATTTGACTTCCCCATTCTATTTTCATTTTTCCTGCTTCTATGTCATCACGCTGAGCCATTTGTTTTTGAAGCTCAATTTCGTATAGTTGAGACTTTAACATTTGCATTGCTCTTGATCTATTATCGTGCTGAGATCTTGTTTCTGAACATTGAATTTGTATACCAGATGGTTTGTGTAATAACTGAACTTTAGTTTCAACTTTGTTTACATTTTGTCCACCAGCTCCACTAGAGCGAGCTGTTGTAATTTCAATATCTGCAGGATTAATTTCTATTTCAATAGAATCATCTACCAATGGATATACATATACTGAGGCAAAACTGGTATGACGTTTAGCATTACTATCAAAAGGGGAGATACGAACTAATCGATGTACACCATTTTCACCTTTAAGCCAACCAAAAGCAAAATCACCTTGAATTTCTAAAGTAACCGTTTTTATACCAGCGACATCTCCTTCTTGATGATTTAGCTCTTTAACTTTAAATCCACTTTTCTCAGCATACATTAAATACATTCGCATAAGCATACTTGCCCAATCACACGATTCAGTTCCTCCAGCTCCTGCAGTAATTTGAAGAACAGCACTTAAGCTATCACCTTCTTCAGAAAGCATGTTTTTGAACTCTAATTTCTCAATAGCATTGAGAGCTTTATAAAACCTAGCTTCAACATTTTCCATTGTAGCTTCATCTTCTTTGTAGAACTCATAGATGACTTCTAAATCTTCAAAAAGCGATTGTGCAGAATTATAATCAGTTACCCAACTTTTTTTCTCACGAATGGACTTCATAACCAATTCGGCTGCTTTAGAGTCATTCCAGAAGTTTGGATCAAAGGTTTGTTCTTCTTCGTTAGCTATTTCTATGAGCTTAGCATCTAAGTCAAAGATATTGTCTAAGTGTGTCTAGACGGGAATTAAGATCTTTAATTTGATCTGATGTTATCATAAATAGTAGTAATTTATGCAAATATAAGATGCCTCATTAAAGTGCCATAATTTTGAATAGGTTTTTTAGAAATTCCGTAGTTTTATGATTCAATAAATTCAACATGAAAAAATTAACTTTCCTTTTTTGTTTTGTATGTATTAGTTTTCAATTTCAGGCTCAAATTTTAAATAAGAAAGACCTCAAAACTTATGAAGGGTATTTTGACTTTTATTATGAAGAGAATACTGATAAAATTTATCTTAAGGTAGAAAACTTAGAGAAAGATTTTCTTTATGTAAATTCTTTAGCTTCTGGTGTTGGAAGTAATGACATAGGTTTAGATAGAGGACAGTTAGGTAATGAACGTTTAGTATATTTTAAAAAAGCGGGGAACAAATTATTGCTTATTCAGCCCAACTTAAAATATAGAGCAAACACCGATAATAAATTAGAGAAAAAAAGTATTGAACAAGCATTTGCTAAGTCTGTATTATTTGGATTTAAAATTTTATCTAAAAAAGACAAAAGCTATATTATTGATTTCACCCCTTTTTTGATGCAAGATGCGCATGGTATTGCCAACCGCTTAAAAAATAAAAAAGAAGGGACATACAAACTAGATGCAACTAAAAGTGCTTTGGCATTAGAACGAACAAAATCATTTCCAAAGAATGTTGAGTTTGAAGCTATGTTGACTTTTAAAGGTCAACCTACAGGAAGAAATCTAAGAAGCGTTACTCCAACAGCATCATTAGTTACAGTTATTCTGCACTATTCTTTTATAAAGTTACCAGATAATAATTATAAACCAAGAGCTTTTGATACACGAAGTGGTGCAATTTCTATGTCTTATTTAGATTATGCAACACCAATACAAGAGGCTATTAAAAAACGATTCATTATTAGACATCGATTAGAAAAGAAGAATCCAAGATTAAAGCGAAGTGAAGCTAAAGAACCTATTATTTACTATTTAGATCCTGGTACACCAGAGCCAGTACGTTCTGCTTTATTAGATGGAGCAAGTTGGTGGAATCAAGCTTATGATGCTATTGGGTTTAAGAATGCATTTCAGGTTAAAATGTTACCCAAAGATGCAGATCCTATGGATTGCAGATATAATGTTATTCAATGGGTTCATAGAAGCACAAGAGGTTGGAGTTATGGTGGAAGTGTAGTAGACCCAAGAACAGGTGAGATTATTAAAGGTCATGTTAGTTTGGGCAGTTTACGTATTCGTCAAGATTTTATGATTGCTCAAGCTTTAATAAATCAACCTTTTGCTGAGCGAGATGATAACTATAAGCCAATGCTAGATATGGCTTTAGCCAGAATTAGACAGTTGAGTGCACATGAAGTAGGTCACACAATTGGTTTTGCTCATAATTTTGCAGCTAGTACTAATGATAGAGCTTCAGTAATGGATTATCCACATCCTCAGATTTCAGTTAATAGTGGAGACATAGATTTCAGTAATGCTTATGCCACAGGAATAGGTGACTGGGACAAAGTCACTGTAGCATATAGTTATTCTCAATTCGACAAAAAGACGAACGAAAAGAAGGCTTTAAATAATATTCTAAAAAAGGCTCAAGATGATGGTTTGCGTTTTATCACAGATTCTGATGCTAGAGCTTCTGGTGGAGCACATGCCTTGGCGCATTTATGGGATAATGGCAAAACAGCAGCTGAAGAACTGACTAGTGTTTTAGAATTACGTAAACAAGCCATTTCAAATTTTTCAAAAGATAATATTAGGAGTTACGAGCCTTATTCTGTTTTAGAGGATATTTTCGTGCCTTTGTACTTTTATCATCGTTTTCAGGTAGAAGCAGCAACTAAGGTTATTGGTGGCTTAGATTATAATTATGCTGTTAAAGGTGATAATCAATTGACATCAAAACCTGTTGACGTTATTATTCAGAAGGAAACTTTAGATGCTATTCTCAAGACTTTAAATGCAAATACTTTAGCTATTCCTAAAGATAAATTAGGTTTATTTCCACCTCGTGCATTTGGCTATAATCGTAGTCGTGAATCTTTTAAGGGAAAAACAGGTGTTGCTTTTGATCCGTTAAGTGCAGCGAATACAGCTAGTGATATGAGTTTGAAATTTCTATTGCATCCGCAAAGAGCTAATCGTTTAGTATTACAAAAGAGTTTGGATGTAAATCAATTAAGTTTAGATGAAGTGATAGAGAAACTCATTACTAATTCCTTCGCAAAGAATATAGAAGATTCCTATTTGTCTGAAATTCAGGAACAAATTAACGTCAATGTATTAAAATACTTAATGAATTTAGCAGTAAATAATCAGTCTTACTTTAAAGTTAAAGCCATTGCAAATAAAGCGTTAAGAGATATTGCTAAGAATAATTTTGGATTAGAAGCAACGCAATATCAATACGGTTTGATCATTAAAGAATTTTATGAGCACCCAGAGAAATATAAGATAGAAAGTTCTCCAAAAATCCCAGATGGTTCTCCAATTGGTAGTGATATTTGTAATTACAACTCTAATTAAACATGATAATAGATTTAAGAAGCGATACAGTTACAAAACCAACAAAAGGCATGTTAAAAGCTATGTTAACAGCTGAAGTTGGTGATGATGTATATAAAGAAGATCCTTCGGTTAATGCTTTAGAAAAACGATTAGCCGATATGTTTGGAATGGATGAGGCTTTATTTTTTCCAACAGGAAGTATGGCTAATCAGGCAGCTTTAAAACTACATACAAATCCTGGAGAACAAGTAATTTGTGATAAGTATGCACATATCTATAATTATGAAGGAGGTGGTGCTTCGTTTAATAGCGGAATCTCTTGCAAATTAATTGATGGATATCGTGGTATGTTCACCGCAAAACAAGCTAAAGCATCTATAAATCCGCCAGATTTTTACCATAGTCCGTTAACCTCATTGATAGCCATTGAGAATACCACTAATAAAGGAGGTGGTGCGTGTTGGGACTTTAAAGAATTAGAAAAAATTAGAACCGTTGCTGATGAAAATAGTTTAGGTTATCATTTAGATGGTGCACGACTGTGGAATGCACTCAGCAACACAAACGAAAATCCTAAACATTATGGTGAGCTATTTGATACTATTTCAGTTTGCTTAAGCAAAGGTTTGGGCTGCCCAATGGGTTCTATTTTAATAGGTAATAAAAATGTAATGAACGGAGCACTTAGAGTCCGAAAAATATTAGGAGGTGGTATGCGGCAAGTTGGTTTTGCAGCAGCAGCAGGATTATATGCTTTGGATAACCATTTTGAAAGACTTTCTGAAGATCATCAAAAAGCTAAAGAAATAGGTGAGGCGTTAAGTGAATTAGGCTCAATTAAGAAAGTAGAACCTATAGAAACAAATATTATCATCTTTGAATTGAATAATGATATTGACGAAATCAGCTTTTTAGCTGATTTAAATAAGTCGGATATTCACATAATTGGTATGGGAAGCAACAAATTAAGAATGGTAACGCATCTAGATTATACAGATGCTATGCACGAGAAACTTATTAGTGTTTTAAAAACAATGTAAGTTAACAGTTAATCTAAGGCATATCAACGAATATATTTATGAAATGATTCTATTCCTTATATTTTCGTTTAACTTAATAAATGTGAATGAAGCTTAGTATCTTAATACCAATGTTTAATGCCAAAAACTATATTGGTAATTGTATAGATAGTTTACTTAATCAAGATCTTTCACAAGATGATTATGAGATTATCATCATGGATGATGGGTCTAAAGATAATTCTGTAGAGATTGTTAAAGCATATATTAAGAAACATAAAAATATAAGCCTTTACCAAGAATCTAATTCTGGGGCTTTTTCTACCAGAAATAAACTTCTGAAATTAGCAAAAGGAGATTATATCTACAATCTCGATGCAGACGATTATATTGTCCATAATTGTCTTGCGATCTTTTTAAATATAGCAGAAAGTAAACAATTAGATATTATTGGTTTTGATACAATCGAGACTTCGGATTTAGACAAGTTAGAATTAACAAAATCTATTGATTTAGAAACAGTTGAATATATTACTGGCAAAGAACTTATAGAAAATTACATACATTATCGACATGAGATATGGTGGTATTTTATTAAAAGAGATTTTTTGATAAAACACAATATGGTTTTTAATAATAATGAATATAATGCTGATGTAATGTTTACTTTAGAGGCGTTAATCAAATCGGAAAAAGTAGGTTACTTTCCAATTTCGATACATCGCTATGTTCAAACTGAGAACTCTCTAATGCGCAGCACTAATTGGGAAGTTGTACGAAAGAGAATTGAATATTTACAAATGATGATTGGTAATTCTAGCCAATTAATTAATACCCTTAATACAGGCTCTAATTCAGAAGTTTTATTAGAAAACATGCGTTACAGAAGAGACATATTTACGTTTTTTAATATTATAAATATGTTGAGAAACCCATTTAGTCTGAGTTATGTAAAATCTAAGATTACTGTTTTTAAATCCTTGGGTGCTTATCCAATTAATAATTTCAACAATTTTAAATATAGTGGTATCCATTATCGTATTTTGCTTTTCATTATCAATAACCAATCATTTCTAAACACTTTGTTTTTAGTTAAAAATTGGTTTACAAAATCATTTAAATAGGTTAAGCTGTCCGATGAGATTGAGTATTATCATACCAGTTTATAATGTGGTAAAATTTCTACCTAGATGCTTGGATAGTATATTGGAGCAGGACATTGCTTCAGATGATTATGAAATTTTAATTATTGATGATGGCTCAACTGATAATAGCTTTGATATAGCAAACGCCTACAGTAAAAAATACGCTAATTTAAAAGTACATAGTAAGAAAAATGGTGGAGTAGGTACAGCGAGAAACCTTGGTGTTTCTTATTCCAAAGGAAATTATATCTACTTTATAGATCCGGATGATTATTTAGCAAAAGATGTGTTAAAGACTTTATTGGAAAAAATAGAAAGTAATGATTTAGATATAATGACTTTTATATCTAAGCGAACAACTGATCAAACTTTGCAACATTCTGAAACAAAAAAACCTGAGTTGGGATTATCATCAATTTTAAATGGTGAAAGCTATATAGCAGAGAATAATTATAAGAATGAAGTATGGTGGTATATAATCAAGAGAGAATTTTTACTAGACTCAAAAATTAAATTTATTGAAGGTAGATGGATGGAAGATGCTATTTTAACAGCAAGACTTTTTTTGAAAGCTAATAGAATGGCACATTTTTCGATTGATGCGCATAGGCATTTAATTATTGAAGGTTCTGCAATGAGAAATAAAGAGCCTTCGCATTACATAAAAGTTATTGATGATAATAAGAATGCTGCATTAGTATTTGAAACTTT
The DNA here is from genome assembly GCF_000828715.1 of Winogradskyella sp. PG-2. NCBI lineage: Bacteria > Pseudomonadati > Bacteroidota > Flavobacteriia > Flavobacteriales > Flavobacteriaceae > Winogradskyella > Winogradskyella sp. PG-2. Next base: position 3,207,720 of record NZ_AP014583.1, read on the forward strand.
AATTCAAAGCCTTATAAAAAAAAATGCAAATTCTAGCTGTATAAAACGATTGAAGACTAGACAACAATCTTTTATCTTTTTTTTAATGGTAAGAATGCTAAAGTCTACTATAAACTTAAAGCAAGTTAAAACTACAATTTATGAAATATCTAAAACAAATGCTTATCCATTAAATATATTCCCAGGAAATGATTATCAAGGAATTCGGTATACCTTATTAACAAGATTATTCAATCATAAGCGAGCATACTACTTTATCTTCAGGTTTTTCAACCCTATTTTAAAAAATAAAAAAGGTGTTTATCTTTTAATAATTATAAGATGATTTTCATGCCATAAATTAAAGACAAATTTCTTTATCAAATTCCATAATTTTAGAGCATATTAATTATATCTCTCTACAAAGAAATATATCTAAATAATATTTTACTTTACTTAGTATTATTGCATAAAAAAGGAGACAATTTATTGTCTCCTTTTTTAGAATTATTAAAACAAATTTAATTGTTTTAGTGTTGTTAGAGTTTTATTAGTTTTACCAACGGCAACGACGGTTACTTCCATCATACTCACATAACTCACCACCACGAGAACTACTTCCTCCTGTAACTTCTAAAACACCTCTAGAATATCCAGGTCCAATATTTAAACGACAGTCAGTTCTGAATTTTGTATAGTAACAGTTTCCAACAAAAACGTAAGCCCATCTACCAATAGTACCGTTAGCATTAGAACCGCTCAAAGCAATTTCATCTCCTTCACCAACAACACTATCAAATATTTTTGTTGCATAACAAGTGTTTTCGTAACGCTGATAAACTCTTACTCTGTAATCATTAGGCCAATTCCAAGTTAAATCTAAGTCAGTAACTTTACCTTGACAATCATCACACTCATCTTCAGCAATTTCGATTAAAAAGTTAAAATCGATTAACCATAATGGGTCACAAGATACAGGATCGATTAACCAACCCCATCCACTGATACCTTCTGCACCAATATTAGAATCGTAGTTAGCTCCACCAGGACCTACATGTACTCCATAGTTAGGAGTGTTTGGATCATTTGGATCAGGTCTTTGAGTTAAACCAAAAGTACCTTCTTGTACACAATCACCACCTGCAGCAGTTACTACACTTCTTGTATGATCAATTATGTAAAAGTTCATTTCTTCTTCGTCAGATGCATTTCCAGCAGTTCCTTCTTTTTTGTGTTCTCCACCAATAGCAGACCACTCATCCCATGTCTTTTTATTCTTTAACCAAACGTTTAAAGTAACAGCACATGTACCTGAATAAGTTACACCAGTAAGGTTAGCAGTACCATTAGAATATTCAGTAAAAACTAAATTTTCACCTTCAGCAGCACCAAAGTAAGTACTAGCATCAAAATAATCATCACCAGCAGCGCTTTCTGACCACCAGAAGTTAGATTGTGGTTGACGACTTCCAAAAGGAGCTCTATCAGCATCGATTACATTATAAACTTCCGATACAGTAGCACCATAAGTATGGTTAGACATACCAACATTCATGAGAGTACCCTCGTTCATCTCTTCACTGTTAGCATTAAATACAAGCTCTAGATCTTCTTCACCGTCAGATACTACTCTTCCATTTTCAAAACGTAAATCAGCTTGGTTTTCGTTCTGCTCTTCTTGAGTAGACTCTTGTTCACACGATGCTAAAGTTACTAGCATCGCAAGTAAGAATAATTTTGTTAATTGTTTCATAATTAAAATTAGGTTAATAGCATTAATAATGGCACAAATATATATTCTTACATTTCTTCTCTATTTTTTTTTAGACTAAATACCAAACTATTAGTTTTAAGAAATCAATATTGCATTTCGTCGTTTATATTGGTATTTCTCTGATGTTTTATAGGTTATACATCTTGGAAATGAAATAAATATAAAAATGAAAAATGCATTACAAATAACCATCTGCAATGCATTTAATAATATGAAATCTTTATTTATATAAAGTAACTATTTAAACATATCCATACCAGGAATATTAGGCATTTCTTCTTTTGCTACGGCAGCAATTTCAGTTTCATTAATGTTCGTTGCTTTTTCTATAGCTTTATTCAAGGTTAGTATGAGGTAATCTTCAAGCATATCTTTATCGCTTAGTAAGGCATCATCTATGTCTATAGCTTTGATACTTCTATTTGCCGTTATTGTTACTTTTAGCTTATTATCTAAACTAATTTCTTCAATTAAAACCGTATGTAAACGTTCTTTTGTTTCTTCAACTTTTTTTTTGGCTTCTTTCAATTTACTCATCATTCCCATCATATCTCCAAACATAATTTAGTCTTTTAAATTTATACGATACAAAATTACTAAATTGCTCCACTTTTTTAGATTAAATTTTTCTTAAAACAAATGATAAAGTATTCTGAATTAAATCCACCAATAGCTAATAAGATTCCGCATCAATTAGAAAAGCATGGAGATCGTAGAGTAGATAATTATTTTTGGATGAAGGATAGAGAGCATCCAGAGGTAATAGATTATCTCAATTCTGAAAATAAATATTGCGATTTTAGAATGGCACACACCAAGAATTTTCAAAAAGATTTGTTTGAGGAGATGAAAGCCAGAATAAAAGAAGATGATTCATCTGTGCCATATAAATACAATGGATATTGGTATATGACTAAATTTGAAAAAGGTAAAGACTATCCCATTTATACACGTAAAAAAACACATTAGATGATCCAGAAGAATTGTTATTTGATTGTAATATAATGGCAGAAGGAGAATCTTATTTTAAATTAGCAGGTATTAGTGTTAGCCCAGATAATAACTTGGTTTCCTATGGAGTTGATACTACAGGACGTCGTAACTATACAATTCATGTTAAGAACTTAAATACTAATGAAATTGCTGCAGACAGAATAGAAAGTACTACAGGTTCTTCTAGTTGGGCAGATGATAACAAAACACTGTTTTACACAAAAAAGGATGAGGTAACACTAAGGGCACATCAAATATATAAACATCGACTTGGAGAAACTAAGGATGAGTTAGTTTTTGAGGAAGAGGATGATACCTTCGGAGTAACTGTTTATAAATCAAAATCTAGAAAATATATAATCATTGCTTGTTACAGTACATTAACCAATGAGTATCATATTTTAAAAGCTAAAGAACCAGAAGAGAAGTTTAAAGTATTTCAAGAGCGTATTAGAGGTTTAGAATATAGTATCTCTCATTTCGAAGACCATTTTTATATTCTCACTAATAAAGACAATGCGACCAACTTTAAGATAATGAAAGTAGCAGAAGTGGATACGAAAGTTGAAAATTGGCAAGATTTGCTCCAGCATAGAAATGATGTTTTACTTGAGAGTGTTAATATTTTTAAAGACTACTTAGTAATTAGTGAACGGAGCGATGGTTTAAATCAAATAAGGGTTAAAAGATGGGATGGAACAGAAGATTATTATTTACCTTTTGATAACGAAACATATACCTGTTATACAGGAACTAATGTAGAATTTGATACGGAAATATTGAGATATGTGTATAATGCTTTAACGACTCCATCTTCTGTTATAGATTTTAATATGCGAACTAAAACCAAAACAATTCTTAAGGAGCAAGAGGTTTTAGGTGGAAAATTTAATAAGGATAATTATACCTCAGAACGAATATGGGCAACTGCAAATGATGGTGTTAAAATCCCAATGTCAATTGTTTACAAGAAAGGCATAAAAATGGATGGTAGTAATCCTTTATTACAATACTCATACGGAAGTTATGGTTCTACAGTAGATCCATATTTCTCTACTATAAGATTAAGCTTACTTGATAGAGGTTTTATATATGTTATTGCTCATATTCGTGGAGGAGAATATTTAGGAAGACAATGGTATGAAGATGGTAAATTATTGAACAAAAAGAACACCTTTTTAGACTTTATAGCTTGTTCAACACACTTGATTAAAGAACGTTATACATCTTCTAAACACTTATATGCAATGGGGGGGAGTGCTGGAGGTTTATTAATGGGTGTTGTTATTAATGAAGCACCAGAATTATATAATGGAGTTATTGCAGCTGTTCCTTTTGTTGACGTTATGACAACAATGTTAGATGATTCTATTCCACTTACTACAGGTGAATATGATGAATGGGGAAACCCAAATGATAAAATATTTTATGATTATATGAAATCGTATTCACCATATGATAATATAGAAGCTAAAGATTACCCTAATATGTTGGTTACCGCAGGCCTTCACGATTCGCAAGTGCAGTATTGGGAACCTGCTAAGTGGGTTGCAAAATTGCGCGATATGAAAACATCTAATAAGCAACTTTATTTGAAAACTAATATGGATGCTGGTCATGGAGGAGCATCTGGTCGATTTGAAAGTTTAAAAGAAGATGCTGAAGAGTTCGCCTTTTTAATTGACCTTGAGGGTATTTCTTCCTAATTCAAAAAAAAATGTTACTTTTGCGAGGTTTTAGGTGTCAAATTATTAAATTGATATCGATAAATAGCATTTATGGACAACAACAAAAATGTATTTGATAATGTATTACAACTTATTGGTAGTACACCACTTATCAAGTTAAATAGAATGACTGCCGACTTTGATGGCGATTTTTATGCTAAAGTAGAAGCATTTAATCCAGGTCATTCTTCTAAAGACAGAATTGCGTTACACATTATTGAAGAAGCTGAACGTCAAGGTATTTTAACGCCAGGTGACACCATTATTGAAACAACTTCTGGTAATACAGGATTTAGTATTGCAATGGTTAGTATCATCAAGGGTTACGAGTGTATTTTAGCAGTAAGTTCTAAATCTTCTGCGGATAAAATAGACATGTTAAAGTCTATGGGAGCTAAAGTATATGTTTGCCCAGCTCACGTTAATGCTGATGACCCACGTTCTTATTATCAAGTTGCAAAACGCTTGCATGAAGAGAACAAAGGTTCTATATACATTAACCAATATTTCAATCAGTTAAATATCGATGCGCACTACAATACAACAGGTCCAGAGATTTGGAAACAAACCGAAGGACAAATAACACATTTAGTAGCTTGTAGTGGAACAGGAGGAACAATATCTGGTATTTCAAAATATTTAAAAGAGCAAAATCCAGATGTAAAAATTATTGGTGTAGATGCTTACGGTTCGGTTTTAAAGAAATATCATGAGACAAGAGAGTTTGATGATAAAGAAATATATCCTTATCGTATTGAAGGTTTAGGTAAAAATTTGATTCCAACTGCTACAGATTTTGATTTAATTGATAAGTTTGTTAAAGTAACTGATGAAGAGAGTGCTCATACTGCTAGAGAAATTTCCAATACAGAAGGTCTTTTTGTAGGTTACACTAGTGGAGCAGCTATGCAAGCGATAAAGCAACTTGTTGGTGAAGGAGAATTTAAGATTACGGATAAAATTGTAGTTGTATTTCCAGATCATGGATCACGTTATATGAGTAAAGTCTATAGTGATAAATGGATGAGTGATCAAGGCTTTTTTGATAGTAAGACCACGACACCTGAAACAATTGAATACGTAAAATAAGTTTTAGATTATATGATATACCTATCATGGGCAACTATGATAGGTTTTTTTATGTTTAAAACTTCGTGAGCACTTAGATTAAATAATATTATGCAGTCATAATATTATTATTTAATTTTGCTCTAACTAACTAAATGAAATTAACTAAAATGTTGCTGTTATCTGCATACTGCGCTTAGAGTATGTGAATAGCAATTAATAGCAAACGAAACGCATGAAGGATTTATTTGAAAAGATTTATAGAGATAAAGGACCACTTGGAAAGTGGGCTGCCCAGGCTGAAGGTTATTTCGTATTCCCTAAATTAGAAGGTGAGATTTCTAATAGAATGAAGTTTCAAGGTAAAGATGTTATTACTTGGAGTATAAATGATTACTTAGGTTTGGCAAATCACCCTGAAGTTAGAAAAATAGATGCTGAAGCTGCTGCTGATTATGGCTCTGCTTACCCTATGGGTGCGCGTATGATGTCTGGTCATACAGAGATACATGAACAATTACAAAATGAATTAGCTGAGTTTGTTAATAAAGAAGCAGCATATTTATTAAACTTTGGTTATCAGGGTATTATGTCTACAATTGATGCATTAGTTGGTAAAGATGATATTATTGTTTATGATGTAGATGCTCATGCTTGTATTATAGATGGTGTTCGTTTGCATATGGGTAAACGTTTTACTTATAAACACAATGATGTAGCGAGTTTAGAAAAAAATCTTGAGCGAGCTACAAAAATGGCGGAGCAAACTGGTGGTGGTATTCTTGTGATTTCAGAAGGTGTGTTTGGCATGAGAGGCGAACAAGGCCGGTTAAAAGAAATTGTGGAGTTAAAGAAGAAATTTAATTTTAGATTCTTAGTAGATGATGCTCATGGATTTGGGACACTTGGTGCCACTGGTGCTGGTGCTGGTGAAGAGCAAGGTGTGCAAGACGACATTGATGTATATTTTGCAACCTTTGCAAAGTCTATGGCAAGCACTGGTGCTTTTATAGCTGCAGATCAAGAAATTATAGATTATTTAAAGTATAATCTTCGTTCTCAAATGTTTGCAAAGTCATTACAAATGACTTTGACAGTTGGGGCTTTAAAGCGTTTGCAAATGTTAAAGACTATGCCAGAGCTTAAAAAGAATCTTTGGACAATAGTTGACGCTCTACAATTTGGATTAAAAGAACGCGGTTTTGATATTGGAACAACACAAAGTTGTGTAACACCAGTATATTTAAAAGGTAGTATTCCAGAAGCGATGGCATTAGTTAGAGATCTTCGAGAAAATTATGGAATATTCTGTTCTATAGTTGTTTACCCTGTTATACCTAAAGGGTTAATTTTACTAAGAATGATTCCTACTGCGACACATACTTTAGAAGATGTAAGAGAGACTTTAGATGCATTTGATGCCATTAGAAGTCGTCTAGAAAATGGAACATATAAAAGAATGTCTGCAGCATTAATTGCTGCAATGGGTGAATAAAAGCCATTACGTTTTAGAATAAAAGCCACTTTTTAAGTGGCTTTTTATTTATGATATAATCTTTTTAAACGTACAGCGCCTTTTGTGGGTTACAGGTTTGAAGTTTTTCCAAAGTTTATGAATTGCTTCATTATCATCTAATTCGGGACCTCTAACACAAAGCTCAATACCTTTAGCATTAAATGTTTGCCAAAACTCTTCAAATATAATAGCTGTAACACCTTTATTTTGATATTCTGGTAAAACACCAATAAGGTAAAACGTTACGGTTTTTGCTTTTTTCTTAGCTCTTAAAAGGTGCATAAATCCAAAAGGGAATAGTTTTCCATTCATTTTTTGCAATGCTTTAGCATAAGATGGAGTTACAATTCCGAAGCCTACTAGTTTACCGTCTTTGTCTAATACAAATTTTACATATTCCGGATTTAAAAACCCAATAAACTTCTTTTTAAAATAGTCGCGTTGCTCTTTATTAATTTCTACGAATGACGATAATACAGAATGAGATTTTGAAAACACATCGAACATTTCATCCGCGTAGTTCATAATCTCTTTATTATCGGTGAAATTTAGTGCTCTTAGTTGGTAACGTTTCTTTACCATAATCTGCACACGTGTAAAGAACTCTTGTAAGATGTTTTTAAATTCCATCTTGTTCTCAGAATAGGTTTTACCTATACCATAACCTAATTCCTTAAAATGGTTTGCATAATATGCGTGATTATGCCATGTTATCATACTTCCTAATTCATCAAACCCTTCTGTTAGTATACCAACTTTATCTAGGTTAGAAAATCCAACAGGGCCTTCAACATAATCAAGATTGTTTTCTTTTCCAATCTCGTGAACTTTTTCTAATAATAGTTTTGTTACGTCAACATCATCAATAACGTCAAACCATCCAAAACGCATTTTCTTTTCGTTTTGACCATTGACTTCAAGCCAGTTGATGATGGTAGCGATACGACCAACAATTTCATTGTTTTTGTAAGCTAAAAAATAACGTGCTTCAGCATCCTTAAAAACTGGGTTCACATCTTTATCTAAAGTCTTAACTTCTTCTGATATAATGGGAGGCACCCAAGAAGATGCCCCTTTATAAAGTTTAAAAGGAAACTTAACAAAGGTTTTTAAGTCTTTTTTAGACGAGATTTCTTTGACTATGATCATGAGTTAGGGGGCTGTATATTAAGAATCAAAATCATCCGTTTTATTCTTCTTCTTCTTTCGTCTTTTTTTTCGTTTGCCCTCCTCTTTTGCAGAATTACCATTGTCAATTTTCTTGTCTTTGTGAAAATCTAAACGGTAAGAAGCACCAAATGCAATATTGAATACTGAAGGCGTATCTTTTGTATTAAAAGCAATATTGGCATCTAATTGGAAATCTTTTTTCCATAGATAAGCTCCACCGACTCTAAAAATGTTATCAGCATAAAAATCGCTACTTATACCTTGAGCTTCTCCAAAAACAACCCACTGTGGTGTGAATGAATGTGTAAGTGTTAGAATATATTGAAACTCAGAAAACTCGGAACCAATTCTATCTTTTATAAGGTTCATAACAAAAACCCATCCGCCATTAAAGTTATTTTGTGTTGCAATCATAACTTTTGGACTAAAACCTTCAACATCTGGTGCAGTATATGGATTATTCTTAGTATCAAAATTGGCACCAACATAAACTGCTACAGCTGGTATAAGTGATTTCCATTGAAACTTTTTGTTATCATGATAGCTATATAAATTTGGTTTCGATTCTTCTGCATTTTTATAGGGATCATAGACTAAGTACTTAGCACCTAATGTAAAATTTCTAAAATTTGAGCGTTTATCTTTAACTGGAACATTAGCACTATTAAATGTGATATTGTCATTCTGATAAATACCATCTAACGAGAATTCTAGTTGTTCAAACAAAACACCATACCTAACCGCAAAGTCTAAACCAAACCCAGAAACTTCATAATTTAGTGGAACGTGTTCTTCACTTACACTAAATGCACCAGCTTCAAATTGAACAATTCCAGTACCAACAGAAAAAGCACTTTTGGATACACCAGGCCTATTCGAGTTAATGACCTCTGTATATTGAGCGTAGGTAGATGTAAAACTTAAGCTAATTAGTAAAACAAAAATTGATTTGAGAACTCTCATTTGGTTTTGGTTTAAATTCAAATATATATATTTTATACTTTTTTTAAGGAATAATAACGGATTATAAATGAGTATAATTGTATTTTTGATTATAATTTATTTTATGATACAAGAAGCTTCGGCCATGGGATTATTAAGAACTGTTTTAATTATATTGCTTGTTTACTTTGGTTTCAAGATATTAGCGCGTCTTTTTGCACCATTTCTTTTACGTTTTGTAGCGAAAAAAGCAGAGCATAAATTTGGTGAGCAATTTGGTGGATTTCAAAATCAGGCTAACCAAAGACAACAACAAAAACAGAAGGAAGGGGAGACCGTTATTGATAAAATACCTAATCAAAATAGAAAGTCTAATGATAAGGTAGGTGAGTATATTGATTATGAAGAGGTAGAGTAACAACTAATTCTAACTTTGATAACGATCAGACGCTAATCACTCGTGCCTTTCAAAAAAAATAACTACTTTTCAGAATCATTCAATTTAAAGTATTCTCATGTCATTTTCTTTTAAGCGTTTACTGCCACATATCTTAGTTTTAATAGGATTTGTAGTATTATCCTTAGCCTATTTCAGTCCAGTTTTACAAGGCAAAAAAATTAACCAAAGTGATATTATGCATTACATTGGTATGGCTCAGCAACAAAAAGAATTTGCAAAATCATCAGGAGAAGAGACGTATTGGACAAATAGTGCTTTTGGTGGTATGCCAACCTATCAATTAGGTGCAAAATACCCACATAACTATATTAAAAAGCTCGATTTAAGTTTGCGTTTTTTGCCAAGACCAGCAGATTACTTATTCCTTTATTTTATTGGCTTTTATATCTTATTATTATCCTTAAAAGTAGATTTTAAGCTCGCAGCATTAGGTTCACTGGCTTTTGGTTTTTCAACTTACATGATAATTATATTGGGAGTTGGTCATAACGCCAAGGCTCATGCAATCGCTTATATGCCTTTAGTTTTAGCAGGAATTATTCTCACTTTTAGAAAGAAATATATAGTTGGGTTCTTGTTGACTACTGTTGCTTTAGGCTTGGAAATTGTTGCGAATCATTTTCAAATGACCTACTATTTAATGCTACTTGTTATAGTTTTAGGTATAGCGTACTTGATTGATGCTTATCGTAAAAAACTAGTTCCTCATTTTTTTAAATCTGTTGGTTTATTATCTATTGCTGCTATCCTAGCTGTTGGATTAAATGCGACGAACATTATGGCTACACAAGAGTACGTCAAAGAAAGTTCGCGTGGTCAAAGTGATTTAACTATTAATGTAGATGGATCACCAAAAGAAGTGACATCTGGTTTGAGTAGAGATTATATTACAGAATATAGTTATGGAATTTTAGAGACTTTCAATCTTTATATTCCTAAGTTTATGGGAGGTGGAAATAGAGAAGATGTCGGAAAAGATTCGGAAACATATAAAGCCTATATAAATCTTGGAGCTTCACCTATTGAAGCATTAGATGCATCTAGGAATGCTCCAATGTATTGGGGCGATCAAACTATTGTTGAGGCACCAGCTTATGTAGGAGCCGTAATTATTTTTCTTTTTGTTCTTGGGTTATTTTTAGTTAAAGGAAGATTGAAGTGGTGGCTTGTTGGTGGAACGATTTTGTCTTTACTCTTGTCTTACGGCAAAAACTTTGGGTTTTTAACGGACTTATTTATTGACTATATACCACTTTATAACAAATTTAGAGCAGTAAGCTCTATACAAGTCATTTTAGAATTATGTATTCCTGTGCTAGGTATTTTTGCTTTAGTGCGCTTGTTCAATGATTTTGAAAAAGATGAAGAAAAATTTAAAGCTTTAAAGCATTCTGTCGCAATTACTGCAGGTTTGGCATTAATTTTTTTAGTATTTAAATCTACTTTATTCGATTTTGAAAGTTTCAGAGATGATCAATATATTCAAGCTTATGGACAGCCATTTATTGATGCTATAATTGAAGACAGGAAATCTCTTATGTCTGCTGATACACTTAGGACTCTGATATTAGTCCTACTTTCAGCTGGCACTATTTATTTATTCTTAAAAAAGAAATTGTCAGAAAAATTAGTAGTTATTGTATTTGCAGTTTTATTGCTTTTCGATTTAGTTAGTGTGGATAAAGAATATGTGAATAATGATAATTTTGTCTCTGCAATAAAGGTAGATAAACCTTACCAAGCCAATTCTGCCGATAAAGAAATTTTAAAGGACAAAGGCCATTACAGAGTCTTGGATATGTCGTCTGAAGGGCAAGGTAAACCAGGACGTGCAGCTTACTTTCATAATTCTTTATTTGGTTATAGTGCAGCACGAATGGGACGTTATAATGAGTTATTAGACTTCCATGTCTATAAGAATAACATGAATGTAATTAATATGCTTAACACTAAGTATATCATTGCTGAGGAGCAAGGACAGATTTTTCCATATACAAATACAGATGCAAATGGTAATGCTTGGTTTGTATCTAATACTAAAGTCGTAAATACTGCTAATGATGAGATAGTAGCTTTAGATAGTTTAAATACCAAAACTACTGCAGTATTAATACAATCAGTATTTTCAGAGAATGCATTAAAGTCTGCATATCAAGTTGATTCTACAGCATCAATTCAATTGAAAGAGCATAAACCAAATTATTTAAAATATGAATCGACTAATCCTAGTGATGGTCTTGCAGTATTTTCTGAGAACTATTACAAGCAAGGTTGGAATGCTTACATAGATGGAAAACTTGTACCTCATCTCAGAGTTAACTACGTTTTAAGAGCATTAGAAATCCCACAAGGAAAGCATACTATAGAATTTAAATTTGAAGCTCAAGTTGTTAAAACTGGAAGTAAAGTTGCTTTGGCAAGTTCAGTTATATTTGGGATTTTGCTATTGGTTGGGTTATTTTTTGAGGTTAAGAATAGTAGAACATGATCTTTGGCAAGATTTTTAACATGATTTTTGTCAATATTTTTTTGAATGAATAAATCTTCTGAAGACATATTAATCATAGAAAAAAAGATTTTTGAACTAAATAGTTTAGATAAAACTTTTAAAATTTTTGGCTCAGAGGATCATAAATATGAATTCAGTTCAAGTATTTCAGAAAATGAAGTTATTGAGTTTGAAAAAACACATAATATCATATTACCTAGTTCTTATCGTGAATTTATTTTGAAATTTGGAAATTCAGGTTGTGGACCGTATTATGGATTAATAAAGTTTAAATACGGTATTTTGAATATTCCTCATTCCCCTAAAGAATCTGAAATAATCAAACTTTCAAAAGAAATGAGATTTAATACATTTTGGAATCTTGAAGACTATTCAACAGAAAATTATCAAGAATGGGGGAATGAATATGATGATTCTAAATGGTCTGATGGAATGTTAAAAATTTGTCATGAAGGTTGTGGGTATTTTATAAATATAGTTATTACTGGAAAGGAGAGAGGTAATATGTGGTTAGATGCTAGAGTTTATGATGGAGGAATTTTTCCGGTTAATTATTACAAAGGGAAAGAAAAAACTAATTTCACGGTGTGGTATTTAGATTGGCTAAATCATTCTATAGATGAACTTTCTAGTAAAAAATAGATTCCTGATTTCTTAGGGATAAGAGAAATGAATAAAACAAAGGCTTTAATAATCTGTTACTATTGGCCACCAGCTGGTGGACCTGGTGTACAACGTTGGTTAAAATTTGTGAAGTACTTACCAGAGTTTGATGTTGAACCTATTGTATACTGTCCTGAAAAACCTAATTATCCTATTGTAGATGAGAGTTTAGTTGATGAAGTTCCTAAAAGCATAAAGATTTTAAAGCAACCAATTAGCGAGCCTTATGGTTTGGCAAGTTTATTTTCAAGAAAATCTTCTAAAAAAATTAGTTCTGGTGTGATTCCTAAAGTAAAAAGGCAATCTTTAATCGAAAAGATGATGCTATATGTTAGAGGAAATTATTTTATACCAGATGCTCGTAAAAATTGGATACAACCTTCAGTGGCTTTTCTTTTAAACTACATTAAAGACAATGAAATTGAAACAATTATAACTACTGGTCCACCTCATAGTTTACATTTAATAGGTTTGAGTTTAAAAGCACAATTAAATATAAAGTGGTTAGCAGACTTCAGAGATCCATGGACTACAATTGGTTATCATAAAGACTTAAGATTAACAGAATCATCTAAAAAAAAGCATAAAGAATTTGAGTTAAAGGTTTTGAGTACTGCAGATGAAATTATAGTGACGAGTAATCATACTAATTATGAGTTTCAGTCTAAAACAAAGCAGCCTATTACGGTTATAACCAACGGTTATGATTCGCAGAGTGTTGAAGTAGAAGGGAAGGATAAAAAATTCACACTATCTCACATAGGTTCTTTATTGTCCGAACGTAATCCTAAGGTGTTGTGGGAAGTTCTTTCAGAACTAATTAAAGAAAACGAAGAATTTTCAAAAATAATTCAATTGAATTTAGTTGGTGTGGTTAGTGATGATGTCTTAGAATCTATAAATGATAATGGCCTGCAAGACTATGCTAATGTTGTGGGTTATGTTAGCCATGATGAAGCTATTAAATTTCAAATAAAATCTCAATTGTTGCTACTAATCGAAATTGATTCAGAAAACACAAAAGCGATAATTCCTGGAAAAGTATTTGAGTATCTAATTTCTGAAACACCAATATTGGCAATTGGTCCTAAAGATGCTGATGTGGAACAAATTATAAGATCTACTAATACAGGAACTTACTTTAATTATAATGATAAGCAACTTATAAAACAGCAAATACTTAGTTATTATAAGGCATACCAAGATGGTGATTTAAAAACAGATGCAATTGGTTTACAAGCTTATAGCCGTAAAGCTTTAACAGAAAGGTTGGCTCAAATAATTAATAAATAATAATAGGTTGGCACCTTTTGGAATTTAATAGTTGTAATTTGTAACATCATGGGACTAGTATTAAACCAATCTTTTAAAAATACCATAACGACCTATTTGGGATTTGGTATAGGTGCTATTAATACACTTTTTCTCTACACCAATTTTTTATCAGACGAATACTTTGGCTTAGTAGCCTTTTTACTTTCAGCTGCTAATATTATGATGCCTTTTATGGCGTTTGGTGTACACAATGCTATTATCAAATTTTACACATCTTTTAAAACTAAAAACAGTACAAATAGCTTTTTGAGCTTTATGCTATTTTTGCCTTTGATATTTATTATTCCTGAAACTTTATTAGGATTTTTAGCTCATGACTCAATAACTCATTTACTTTCTAAAGAGAATTCTATAATCGAAAATTATGTATGGTATATCTTTATTCTTGCTATAGCCATGGCCTATTTTGAAATTTTCTTTGCTTGGTCAAAAGTACAGATGCAAACTGTTTTTGGTAACTTAATGAAAGAGATTTTTCATCGCGTTTGTATTATGGTAATGCTTTTTGCAGTTTATTTAAATTGGTTATCTGTGGACCTATTCATTTTAGCTTTAGTAATTATGTATGTTGCACGAACTTTTATAATGATGCTTTATGCATTTTCAATACGTTTTCCAAAGTTAAAGTTTCAGAAAGTTGAAACTGTTTCGTCTATAATAAAATATGCATTGCTAATGATTATTGCAGGTTCAGTAGCTACATTAATTCTTGATATTGATAAGTTTATGATTGGATTGATGCTTGAAGATATTGAGCAGGTTGCATATTACAGTGTTGCTATATTTATTGCAACAGTAATTGCTGTACCACAGCGTGCTATGCATCAAATAATGATGCCTTTAACTGCAAAATACCTTAATGAAAATGATAAACCAGCATTAGAGGATTTGTATAAGCGTAGCTCAATGAGTTTGTTAGTAATTAGCGGGTTTATTTGTTTACTTATTATTTTGAATATTAATCAGCTCTATCAGATAATTCCAGAAGAGTTTGCTGGAGGAATTTTTGTAGTGTTAATTGTAAGTTTAGCCAAGTTGTATGATAATAGTCTAGGAAACAATAATGCTATTTTGTTTAATAGCGACTACTATCGTATGGTTTTGTTTTTTGGAGTTTTATTAGCCATTATGGCTATTTTTTTGAATACTCTTTTTATTCCAATTTACGGTATTGAAGGCTCAGCATTTGCGACTTTCTTAGCAGTTTCGGTTTATAATACAATTAAAGTTTATTTTGTGAAGCGAAAATTTAATATGCAGCCATTTACTATGGCATCATTTAAAACAGTATTAGTTTTAATTGTTCTGTCACTCGTATTCTATTTTTGGGAATTTCCATTTCACCCGATTACTAATATTGTTTTAAAATCCTTGTTAATTGGTTTATGTTATTTTGGATTAATATATAAAATGAATATTTCTGAAGATATTACAACTCAGATTAAGAAGTATTTAAGGCTGAAATAATGTGAGATTATTGCATACGAGAAATCCCGCAAGGTGCTCTGAGGCATACATCATGCGGGATTTCTACTAACCAACCAAAAAAATCATTTTATTTTATCCTCTCGATCGTCTTGAGCTAGATCTTGTAGAACTTTGGTTACTTTTTCTACTTGTATTAGATCTTGTCGTTTTAGACGACGATTTTCTTTTATTTTGAACTGTACTACGTTGAGTTGACCTTTGCGATTTCGCTTTATTATATGTACGAGATTTAGTCGCGTTTGGTTTTCTTACTGATGTACTTCTCTTATTTGACACAGAAGGACGTGTTTTAGTCACATTTCTGGTACTATTTCTTGAAGGTGCTACAGTTCTAGTACGAGTTGTTCTTGTCGGAGACGTCGCTCTAGTATTTCTAGTCGGAGTTGATGTGCTCGTCGTATTACGAGGCGAAACAGATCTGCTATTAGTTCTAGTGCTCGTTCTCGTTGGAGTTGTAGTTCTTGTAGAACGTGTAGATGTTGCTGATTCAGAACCTCGTGTCGTACGCGTACTAGTAGCTCTTGTGCTTCTAGTTGGAGTATTACCTTCTAAACGTGTTGCTCTTGTTCTTGTTAATTCAGCATTTCTAGTTCTTACAGTTCTCTCAATTCTGCGCTCACTTCTAGTTCTAGGAGTCTGTGCATAGTTATTGTTGCGTCTTGTTGTTCTATTGTTTCTCACCGCATTTCTATTTCCACCTCTTCTGTTAATGTTATAATATCTAACATTATTCACATAAGGTCTGTAATAAATATGTCTAACTGGTGTGTAAAATTGTCTATATGGATTCACATTAACAATACAGAAGTTAACTGCTGGTATTGCATAAAATCTGTGCCATGGTCTGTATACATATGCTCTATTATAACTATTGATAAACCCATCATATCTCCAAAAAGCATTATTTCTGTAATAAATATTTAATCCTCCAAGTCTAGTTATTCTACCACGACTGTTATAGTTTATAAAAATGTCTCCAATTTGATTTACACGACCATAATAATCGTAAAATATTGGTGTGTTTTCTACTTGAATAATAGCTCCGTAGTTGTCATACTGAACATATGGGTTATAGTTATAACCCGAATTGAAACTCAAAGAGAATCCGGGTGAACCAAAACCAACGCTTACATCTGGTCCATAGTTTGGCATGTAAAAATCAAACTGACCATCTGCATATACCGAAAATTCGATACCAGCTTCAGTAAATATGAAAGAATTACCGTAACCTCTCACGTATTTATTAATTGAAGCTTCAGCTTCTGATATTGTCGTAGTGGTTGCAAATGCGGTAGTGCTCATAGCAACTAATCCAGCAAATAAAAATAGTATCCGTTTCATACTAAAGGGTTTTAAATATTAATTACTAACTACAAAACAAACAGCGTGCCAAAATTTTAAATTACTGATAATGAGTGGTTAATATTGATTTTACTAACTGTACGTAGATTTGAGCAAGAAAAATCCCGAAGTTTTGGGGAAAACTCTCGGGATTCTAGGGTCTCAATATTTAGTTAGGCTAAAAAGAGATGTTAAGATTTATTTTTTTTCTGTTTTTTTACTTTTCCATTCTTTCGATAGTAGTAATAATCGTCATCATCATTCCAATCGTCATTCCAATCGTCATGCCAGTTATCATTATCAGAATAATCTAAGGCAAAACCTCGATTCCTAGAGTTTACAAAACCTCTAGTTCCAATAACTCTACCACGTCTATTATATTGAATTTTTAGGCCTCCAACTTGCTTCAGTTGACCTCTTCTGTAACTCATATATACAGATCCAATACGTTTAATTCTGCCATTTCTGTCATAGTTCACAAAAACATTACCGACGCGTCGAACACGTCCAAGTCTATCATGGGTTATAATCACATCTCTATCTCTTTTGTGATAAGTATGACCAGGTGCTCCGTGAGTTCTATTGGTGCTTCTTAGTGTCCTAGTATTTGGACGTCTGTAGTAATGATGATCACCTCCTGGTTCCGTTGAAAATACATCTGTATTAAAATCGAAACTACCATCTGAAAAGATTAGAAATTCTACACCACGTTCTACAAACACAATTGGCTGTGCATAACGATAGTGTGCATTGTTAAAATCTTCCCCATTTAAAACAGCATCTCCTGCTGTTGTTTTTGCTGTGGCTGATGTTATTCCTAATAACACCACTGCCAAAAAAAGTACTTGCCTTTTCATAATTTATAGGTTTTTAGATTTGCCTAGTCACTAACTCGTTTAGGACTTTTGGGCTTACGCTATTTGATTTTTAGAAAACCAATTAACGTGCCAAGATTATTAAACTGCTGTTATTTAGGTGTTTATGTTGATTTTAAATGATGCGCTTGTAACAATATTCAAAACCAATCTTCTAATAAGTAACCAGCAGTATTATAAATTTCAGTATTTTTATTGAAGACTAACCATCAGTTATGAGTACCAATCAAGTTAATTGCCAAAATTGTGAAAAACCTTTTGAAGAAGGTTTTGAGTTTTGCCCACATTGTGGACAAAAGACTAATGAAGATTTGACTATTGGTGTACTTTTCTATAACACCATTAGTAATTATTTTTCATTTGATGCTCGCTTTTTAAAGAGCTTTATTCCTTTAATGTTTAGGCCAGGTTATTTGGCTAAAGAGTTTATCAGAGGAAAGCGATTGATGTATTTGCATCCTGCACAGATGTACCTTTTTATATCAGTTGTATTTTTCTTTTTGTCTTCTTTTACTATTGCAGAATGGGAAAAGGAAGCAAATAAGATTGATGAAAAAATATCTAATGCAATACCTGTAGTTGATAAGGATGAAAAATCTCATATTAGTTTAGATTCCATAAAGAAGAAAGAATTATTAAATAATTTAAAGCAGAATGGACCAAAGTTTGGTTTAAATGATGAAGATCTAAGAAAAGCTGATTCTATTATTCAATCAGATACAAATAATACCGATTTCACCTGGGATTTTAATAAAGTTAAAGTTGATTCTTTAATTGCTGTAGGTGCTAATGAGGATATTATTTATAAAGAAATGGGTATGGCTGATGATGCAAGCTATTTTAAACGCAATATTGTTTATAGAGGTTTATTAAATTTAATTAAAGGTTCTGATTCTGGTGTAGGAAATATGTTGAGACGTGCATTTGATGCAATACCGATAACTATGTTTATTCTACTTCCTCTTTTCGCTTTAATACTAAAACTGTTTTACTTTAAAAGAGGGAGATATTCTTACCATTTAGTATTTACATTCTATTTTTTCTCTTTCTTATTCACATTATTTGCAATATTAATGGCAATTAATAGATTTATAATACCCATTAATGGATTTATTATAGCATTAATTGTATTATCTACCTTTTTCTATTTCTATTTAGCGTTATTAAAGTTTTATGGACGTCATTGGCTAACCACTTTAATAAAAAGTGGTGTAATTACCTTTATATTCTCAATACTTGTAATGATTTCATCAATATTTTTAATACTCTTTGGGATAATGAATGCTTAGAGTTTTTTGTACTTTAACCTTCAAAATTTATTGAAATAGAATGTTTTGAAGATTTTTTATGCCAAAGAGGAACATTAAGATACTCACTTAATAGCTCAGCATCATCTAATATCCCTTACAAATTGTTATGATCTATAACATGAATCCGCTTTAGGTCTTTTAAGACTAAATTTAATTCAAAACTATTCCGCTTAGCTTTAGATTTTACTTCTATAAGTTCTTCACCTAATACTTGTATCGCTAATATACCATTCAATGCGCATTTTTTATAGGCTAGTTGATATGGGAATAAAGGGAAACCTTTATAGTAGTAATTTGTAACTTTACTAAAAGTGTAATACTTTAAATTACCAAATACACTTGCTATAAGAGTTAAACTAAAGTAAGCAAACACTAGATAAAAAATAGAGCTATTTAACAAAAATTTGAAGGAGCCTTTTGTACTGTACATGTAAATTATGAATGTAATGTATGCAAGCGGTATACCAAAAAGAATAACTGTTTCAAAACCAAGTCTAGAGCTCGTTTTAAAACATAAATTATTAGTTCTTGTTTTATCTAGAAAATGAGTTTCGTAGTTTGGTCCACCACGATTTAATAGATATGTTGATACTTTTTTTCTGGCATTTTCTCTAGCCTCAATCACTTCTTTATGAAATCCTTTTGGAAGTTCCATGTTATAGTTTTTCTAGAAGATATTTACCAGTAACAGATTTCTTATCCTTTACAATTTCTTCTGGAGTACCAGCTGCAACTAATTGCCCACCATTTTTGCCACCTTCTGGACCTAAATCTATAATATAATCAGCACATCTAATTAAATCAATATTGTGCTCAATAACTATAATAGAATGTCCTTTTGCAATTAATGCATGTAATGATTTTAATAACTTCTTAATATCATGAAAATGTAAACCAGTAGTTGGTTCATCAAAAATAAAAAGTGCATTATTATTTTTACTTCCTTTTCCTAAAAATGTTGCCAACTTTATACGTTGTGCTTCACCACCAGAAAGGGTAGAAGAGGACTGACCTAAGGTGACATAACCTAAACCTACATCTTGTAATGGTTGTAGTTTGTTTTCAATTTTAGTTTGCCCATTTATTTTAAAGAAGTCTATAGCATCATCTATAGTTAAATTAAGAATATCATCTATGGATTTACCTTCAAAATTAACTTCAAGAACTTCTTTCTTAAAGCGTTTCCCACCACAAGTATCGCAAGTTAAATGCACATCTGCCATAAACTGCATTTCTATAGTAACTTCGCCTTCACCTTTACAAGTCTCACAACGTCCACCATCTACATTGAAGCTAAAATGCTTAGCAGCATAATTTCTTATTTTGCTTAATTTTTGAGAGGCAAATAAAGCTCTAATATCATCATAGGCCTTTATGTATGTCACAGGGTTTGAGCGTGATGACCGTCCAATAGGATTTTGATCCACAAATTCTACATGCTGCACAATACTGTGATTACCTTTCATTTCGGTAAACTGACCAGCTTTATCACTAAATCCAGTTAACTTTTTTTGTATTGCAGGGAATAATATTTTCTTCACTAAAGTACTTTTTCCACTACCAGATACACCAGTAATAACGGTAAGCATCTCTAATGGAAATGTTACATCAATATTTTTCAGATTGTTTTCACGAGCACCAACAATATCGATTTGATACTTGGAAGTTCGTCGTTTTTTAGGCACTTCAATTTCTAACTGACCATTTAAGTATTTCGCCGTTAAAGTATCCGAAACTAAAATGTCTTTAAAATCACCAACGGCAACAACGTTGCCTCCAAAAGTTCCTGCTTCTGGTCCAATATCAATAATCTCATCTGCCGCTTTCATAATGTCTTCATCATGCTCAACAACAATAACCGTATTGCCTAAATCTCGTAATGACTTTAAAACATTGATTAAACGCTCAGTATCTTTTGGATGAAGGCCAATACTTGGCTCGTCTAATATATACATTGAGCCAACGAGACTACTACCAAGAGAAGTTGCTAAGTTTATACGTTGACTTTCACCACCAGATAAGGTGTTAGATTTACGGTTTAAGGTTAAATAATTTAAACCAACATTAGATAAAAATTCTAAACGTGTATTAATTTCTGTAAGAAGACGTTTTGCGATTTTAGTATCATATGCATTGAGTTTTAAATTATTGAAGAACTGAGATAATTCATCTAAAGGTAAATCTACTAAATCAGTAATAGTAGCATCATTTATCTTAACATAGCTAGCTTCTTCTCTTAACCTTTTTCCTTTACAAACATTGCATTTTGTTTTACCACGATAGCGCGAAAGCATTACACGATTTTGAATCTTGTATGCTTTAGATTCTAATTCTGAAAAGAAACTATCTAGACCTTCAAAATACTGATTGCCTTTCCAGATAAGTGCTTTATGCTCATCATTTAGTTCAAAAAAAGGTTTGTGAATAGGGAAATCAAATTTATGAGAGTTATTGACCAGTTGATCTCTATACCAGCTCATACTTTCACCTCTCCATGGAAAAATTGCGTTCTCGTATACTGATAAAGCTGTATTTGGTATTACCAAATCCTCATCTATACCTATAACATCACCATAACCTTCACATTTAGGACAAGCTCCATAAGGATTATTAAAGCTAAATAGGTGTGCGTTTGGCTCTAGAAACACCATATTGTCTAACTCAAACTTATTATTGAATACACGTTGTTTATTATCTGATAACGATTCTATAATACAAGTGCCAACACCTTCAAAAAATGCTGTTTCTATGGCATCTGCCAAACGGTTAATAAAATCTTCATCATTTTTAAATACAATTCTATCGACAACAATGAAAAGATTTTTGTCAGATTTTATCTTTGTTTTTAGGGCATCATCAATTCTTAAAACCTCATTTTTTATTTTAATACGTGCATAACCCTGTTGTTGTAGTGTTTGTAATTTATTTTCTACACTCCTACCTTCTTCTAAGATAATTGGAGATAATAATAAGAGCTTAGAACCTTCTTCAAAATTTGTGATATGCTCAAGAACATCTTTGGTTCTATGCTTTTTTACTAAATCTCCAGAAATAGGAGAGTAGGTTTTGCCGATTCTAGCGAATAATAATTTTAGATAATCATAAATTTCTGTAGTTGTACCAACAGTTGAACGTGGATTTGTGGAATTCACTTTTTGTTCAATAGCAATAGCTGGTGCAATACCTTTAATATAATCTACTTTTGGTTTATTAAGTCGTCCTAAAAACTGACGTGCATAACTCGAAAGGCTTTCTACATAACGCCTCTGGCCCTCTGCATATAAGGTGTCAAAGGCTAAACTAGACTTCCCTGAACCAGATAAACCAGTAATAACTACTAATTTATTTCTAGGAATTACAACATCAATATTTTTTAGGTTGTGCAATTTCGCACCTTTAATAATGATGTTTTCCTTTGGGTTAACGTCTAAAACAGTAGTACTCATGGGTTATTGTAGATATCTAAGTTTGCAAAGATACTATATCTATTTTATCTATTAAAGGAACATTTTATCCGATTAAATGTTAAATTTTTGCATTAAATGTTGTTTTTGTGGAATGATTGTTGTTATATTTACCACATAATCATTTAAAAAACAACCGCGTATAGCATAATATTACTTTAGAAAATTTAACCCCTTGTTAAGAAGTCCGCTTCTTACTACTAAGAGTAATATTATGAAAAAAGAACTTATCCAAGATGCAGAGTTGGTTAGCAACTACATTAAAGGAGACGAAGGATCACTTTCAATCCTAATTAAAAGGCACAAGCAAAGAATCTACAGCTTTATTTATTCTAAAGTTTATGATAGAGATATTACTGAAGACGTATTTCAGGATACTTTTATTAAAGTGATTAGAACACTAAAAAGAGGTAAATATAATGAAGAAGGTAAATTTTTACCTTGGGTAATGCGTATTGCACATAACCTAGTTATAGATCATTTTAGAAAGAACAGTCGCATGCCTAAGTTTGATAATGCAGGTGAATTTAGTATTTTTTCTGTGCTAAGTGACTCAAGTCTTAATGCAGAGAAGAGTATGATTAAAGATCAAGTAGAATCTGATGTTAGACGCGTTATAGAAGAGTTACCTGAAGATCAAAAACAAGTCTTGTTAATGCGTATGTACCAAGATATGAGTTTTAAAGAAATCTCTGAGCGTACAGGTGTAAGTATCAATACAGCATTAGGACGCATGCGTTATGCACTTATTAATATGCGTAAGGTTATTGAGCAAAATAATATCGTTTTAACAAATTGATACAATAAAATGTATTGAGTTACGTTAAAGTCTTAGAAATAATTATAAATTGTTAATATGGCAAAAATTTACTCTAAGAAAACCCCAAAAAATGACAACCTAATACCAAAAGATGAAACTGTGAGTTTCCTTTTGAATTATTCTAAGGCTTTAAGTGTTATAAATTATAATAAATTGAAGTTTGAAGCACTTCTAAATTAGTTTTAAAGAATCCTGATGTAAAAGCATCAGGATTTTTTTGCTAATAATAATTCTTCATAATTCTGAGTGCTTAAATACTCTTGCTTTAGGTCTTTTAAATATTGAATAATTGATGATTTCTTTGGATGATTGTCTAATAAACAATTTCTTACATCTTCATCGTATACAGTTATAATAAGATACCAATGCCCTTTTCTAGAACTGTAATTATCTTCAAACACTGTTAACCCAGCTTTTTCACTTAAAACTAAATCGACTAAGGCTAGACCAATATTTGCCGTTTCATCATCTTTTCCAACTTCATGATACGATAAGTAAAAGGTTTCTCCATTTAGTTGAAATGGTGTGTTTAATCCAACATCATTATTATTTAGATCATATTTCTTATTGATGTAATAGTAGAATTCATCAGCGTTTTTTGGGTCTTTAAAAATGAAAGATGTTTCTCTTGGAAGTTTTCTTTGAAACTTCTTGGCGACCATTATTTTATAATCTTGCTTCTTAAATTTTGGAGCAACTTTTACAGGAATGCACGATGTAATTGCAAAAAAAACAAGTAAAACGGTTAGTTTTTTCATTGTTGATAGGTTTCTTTCCTATGTAACAATAATCAAGCCAAAACCCTTTAATTCTTTTTTTTATAATAATCATCTAAGACTGATTTCCTTCCTATAGTTTTAGTGATAATGTCCTTTTCTAAATCCCAACCACGAGCAGGTGAATATTCTCTTCCATACCAAATAATTTGAAGGTGTAAATCGTTCCATAGCTGTTCTGGAAATAAACGCTTGGCATCTTTTTCGGTTTGAACTACATTTTTACCATTGGTAAGGTTCCAACGATACATTAGACGATGAATATGAGTATCTACTGGAAATGCAGGAATACCAAAAGCTTGTGATAACACCACAGCAGCTGTTTTATGTCCTACCGCTGGTAATTCTTCTAAGTCCTCATAAGTTTTTGGGACCTCACCATTGTGTTTATCAATTAATATGTGAGATAAACCATGAATCCCTTTGCTTTTCATTGGAGATAATCCAACAGGTTTGATGATTTCTCTAATTTCTTCAACGCTTAGTTTAATCATGTCGTAAGGGTTATCAGCACGTTCAAATAATAAGGGTGTAATTTGATTAACTCTTACATCGGTACTTTGGGCAGACATTAGTACAGCTATTAATAAAGTATATGGATCTTTATGCTCTAAAGGAATAGGGATTTCTGGATATAATTGATTTAACGTATTTATAACAAACTTAACCTTTTCTTGCTTAGTCATTTCGTTGTATTTTTACAAAAACAAATTTAAGCAATTATGACGCATTTAAAAGTAGGTGATAAGGCACCAAATTTTTCAGCAAAGGACCAAGATGGAAATGCTATTTCATTATTAGATTATAAAGGAAAAAAATTAGTGGTTTTCTTTTATCCTAAAGCAAGTACACCTGGATGTACTGTAGAGGCTTGTAACTTAAACGATAATTACGATAGATTTAAAGCCCAAGGCTATGAAATCTTAGGAGTTAGTGCTGATAGTGCTAAGCGACAGTCTAATTTTAAAAATAAATATGGATTTCAATATCCTTTATTAGCTGATGAAGATAAAGCCGTTATTGAAGCTTTTGGAGTTTGGGGACCTAAAAAGTTTATGGGTAAAGAATATGATGGTATTCATAGAACAACCTTTATCATTGATGAGAATGGTGTTTTAGAGGATGTTATTACTAAGGTAAAAACTAAAACGCATACAGATCAAATTCTTACGGATTAGAAATTTATAAAAATAAAAAATGCGACTAACTAGGTCGCATTTTTTATTTTTCTTTTTTAGTTTAAATTTTTATGCATTACCTCTTCAGATTCACAACCAAATAAACTTTTCTCTTTAATTAATTTAGCAACACCTTCAGGCAACATTGTTTCCCAACCAGTCTCACCATTTGCAATCATTTTCAATACTGTTCTTGAGAATACAGATAGGTTTGATGTGTCAAAATCAGTAATATCGACAACTTTACCGTTGTATTTAAAGAACTTATATAGCTCTTTCATTCGTGGATGCACTTTAAGATTTTCACTTGTTGTTAAGCTACCATCTTTATTTTCCATTGGGTAAAGGTAAACACGTAAATCTTTATAGAATAGTTTTCCAAAGGCTTCAAGAATTCCACCACTTAAATGGCGATAGTACTTCTCATCAAAAATATCAATTAAGTTATTTACACCCATCGCAAGTCCCATTCTTGCTCTAGAATATTGAGAGAAGTATTCCACAAGTTTGTAATACTCTTGGAAATTTGAGATTAATACAGTTTGACCTAAAGAACATAGTAATTTTGCACGATCCATAAAATCTTGCTCATCAATTTCACCTTCCGCTCTTAGGTTAGATAAGGTAATTTCAAAAATTACTTGCGTCTTTTCTTTATCAACTTTATTCTCTTTTATGAACATTTCGTAAGATTTCTCAAACATGTCCATATTCACTTTAGTAACAGGTCTAAAACTTCCTCTAAGTGTTAAGATATTTCTTTTGTAAAGCACACGAGCAGGTAAAACATTATTACCATCTGGTGCAAACATAACAGCGTCTGTCATTCCGTTTTTAACCAGTTGTAAACTCATCAAACGGTTGTCTACGTCTTTAAATACTGGTCCAGAAAAATTAATAGTATCAATTTCTAACTGATCTTGGTCTAAATGATCGTATAAATAACGCAATAATTTTCTTGGTTGATTGTATTTGTAAAAAGCACCATAAATAAGATTAGTACCTAATTTACCTAAAGTTTCTTGCTGTAATCGCGCATCAGTCTCTTTAAAACGAATGTGTAATACAATATCGTTATACTCTTGACCTGGTGCTACTTGATATTTAATACCAACCCAACCATGACCTTTGTATTTTTTTGCAAAATCTATAGTAGCAACTGTATTTGCATAAGAGAAGAACATTTTATTAGGATGTTTGTCTCTTGTAATACGATGCTCTATTAAATTGACTTCGTGATTTAACATTTTACGAAGTCTAGCTTCAGTTACATAGCGTTTATCATCTTCAATGCCATAGATAGCATCACTAAAATCCTTATCATAAGCCGACATAGCTTTTGCTATGGTTCCAGAACCACCACCAGCTCTAAAAAATTGACGAACCGTTTCTTGTCCTGCACCAATTTCGGCAAAAGTTCCATAGATATCAGCATTAAGATTAATACGTAAGGCTTTATCTTTTAATGAGGGAATATTTTCAATATCCGCATCTCCTTTATACGTTATGTCCTTCATAGGATCTGGGTTTATAGCATTTAAGCAAAGGTATCAAATTACTATTGCAAACAAAAAAATAAGCTTATTTTTGTTTGAAAGGAAATTCGTTTGAAAATTACATTTTTAGGTACTGGGACATCGCAAGGAATTCCAATTATTGGAAGTGAACATCCTGTATGTTTAAGTGACAATTCAAAGGATAAAAGACTACGTGTTTCTATATTGGTAGAATGGGATGATTACACTTTTGTTGTGGATTGCGGCCCAGATTTTAGGCAGCAAATGCTAAGAGCAAAAGTTGAAAAACTTGATGGAGTAATTTTTACACATGAGCACGCTGATCACACCATGGGTTTGGAT
This sequence comes from Winogradskyella sp. PG-2, assembly GCF_000828715.1. Classification (NCBI taxonomy): domain Bacteria; kingdom Pseudomonadati; phylum Bacteroidota; class Flavobacteriia; order Flavobacteriales; family Flavobacteriaceae; genus Winogradskyella; species Winogradskyella sp. PG-2. The sequence goes on from NZ_AP014583.1 coordinate 3,234,967, forward strand.
GACATAAGACCTTTTTTCTTTAAACAAGGTGACATTCCACTTTTTGCACACAGACGGGTTTTTAAGGCGCTAGCAAAGCGATTTGACTATATTTTTACAACTGCAGATAAGTATCCAGGTGTACCAAGTGTTATAGAGCATGAGGTTATAAACCAACCTTTTAAAGCTGGTAACTTGAACATTACGCCTATTGATGGTCTACATCATAAGCTTCAAGTATTTGGTTATCGCTTCAAAGATTTTGCTTATCTCACAGATATGAAGACGATAGCTGATGAAGAGATGGTGAAATTGAAAGATCTCGACGTTTTAGTTGTAAATGCTTTGCGTGTGAAACCACATATCTCACATTTTAATCTAGAAGAGGCTCTAGCTTTTATAGAAAAAGTACAGCCAAAACGTGCGTACTTAACGCATATTAGTCATCATTTAGGATTTCATGACGAGGTGCAACAAAAATTACCAAAAAACGTTTTTTTAGCATACGATAACTTACAAATTACCATTTAGATATGAAGAGTAGAATTTTTATGTACTTGTTTATTTTTTCAATATTGCTTGTTATTTTTCAATATGTAAATTCTAAAAACATTATCGATAAATATGAAGAAGACATCACAAAGTATAAATCTAAATTTGCAGAAAGTGAAAAGACTATTGCTGCTTTAGAAGAGCAAAATTTTGATTTGAATTACTTCAATATAGATCGTAATGATAATGCCTTAGATTACTTTGTTGCTCAAGGCTATAATACAGATGAGTTGATTTCAGCAATCACCGAAGGCCTTTATAACATGAATAACTATGAAGGGGAAGATCATCCTATTGTACCTTATGTGTCTATGACAGGTTCTAAATTATTGATTAATAAAATTAGAATTATGAATCATAAATGGATTGCAGCTAATTTTACGGATGGTGAATTTTGGGGAGAAATATTTTTAACCTATTCTATTGATGAGAACAATGATTTAAAATATAAATTGGTGGAGTACTTTATGTATCCTAAGATTAATATTTAAATATTTTTAACCAACCAATCTTTTAAGTCGTAAAAATTTTGTGGAGCTACTCCGTGTCCAACGGGATACTCTTTATATATATGGTTAATCTCCATAGATTCTAAAAGATTAGGAGCTTTTCTTGCCCAATCCACAGGAATCACCTGATCTACTGAACCATGGGAACAAAAGAAATTGAGATGTAATACATCCTTATTATCAATACGTTCTGGTAAAATGTCTTCATTAATATAACCACTTAGTGCAATTATATTCTTTACTTTCTTGGGATATGTTAGAGCAACGATATAGCTCAAAATAGTACCTTGGCTAAACCCTAGAAGTGTAACGTTATTTGAGTCTATTGCATAGGTGTTACTCGCGTAATCAATAAATTCAGAAATTAAATCTACAGATTGTTTCGCTTGCACATTATCGTTCCACTTCCCTTTTTCAGAATCAAAATTTATAGCGTACCATGCATTTCCGTAGGGTTGCATTGGATAAGGAGCTCTTAATGAAATGATCATTAACTCTTCTGGTAATTCAGAAGCAAAAGAGAATAAGTCATTCTCGTCACTTCCATAACCATGGCACATAATTAAAAGTGGAGCATTTTCTTTTAAAGACGAAGGCCTAGTAATATAATGTAAATTGGTGGACATATTATTGACCTAGAGATTTAAACAACTTTTGGAACAAATCACCTAGCATAGGTATTTTATTTAATTTCCCAGTAATTGCACCAAAAATGCCATAAAGAAATAATACTGAAAAGAAGATCCAGAAAGACATACTTACCATCATACTATCCAAACTACTTACTATATAACCAATAGCAATATAAAGAAGTCCTAAGCCAAGTGCTTGTCTTACATGAAATGTGGTAAACGTGTTGCGTTTCTCCTGATTCATAAAAAAGGCTATCAATGTTCCAATAAGTGTCAAGTAGGCTACTAATGCCAGTGTTTTACCTTCTTCTACTGTATTTTGATTCATTATTTTAAAACAATTTTGTTGTTAGCGATTATACCATAAGTCTCGCCTTTCAATGTTCTATTTAAAAATGCACTATTTTTAGATCTAGACGTAATATGAGATTTACTAAACTCGTATGTCGTCTCAGGGTTAAATAGACTTAAATCTGCATTTTCTCCTTCGTTAATTGAGGTCTCAACTATCCCGTATCTAGTTCTTCCTTGTGTTAAAAGACTAATTGCTTTTTTAGTTGTAAATATAGTTTGAAGCGCACCAAAAGCAGATTCAAATCCAATAGTTCCGTACTTAGCATAATCAAATTCTATCTTTTTGTCTTCAATGTCTATTGGATTATGATCAGTGGTCACCATGTCGATAGTGCCATCTTTTAGCCCTTCAATTAGTGCATTACAATCGTTTTGAGTTCGTAATGGTGGAAGTACTTTGTATCTAGTATCAAAACCTTCTAAGCTATCATCAGTAAGGATTAAATTATGAATAGCTACACTACACGTTACATTTAGTTTATTCTTCTTAGCGGCTCTTATTAATTCAACAGATTTAGCTGTAGATATAGTAGGAATATGTAGTTTACCTTCCGTGTATTCTAATAAAAATAAATCTCTTGTAACTTGAAGTTCTTCAGCCAATGTTGGATTTCCTTTCAAGCCAAGTTTAGTGCTATTAATATGTTCATTTGCAACACCACTTCCAGATATTTTAGATTCTTGGGGAAATGAGCAAACCAAACCATCAAAATTGCTTGCATATTGTAAAGCAATTTTCATAAGATTAGGATTAGAAATAGGCTTTTGATAATCATAAAATGCAACAGCACCAGCATTCATCATATCGTATAACTCTGCCAAATCTTTACTATCACTTCCTTTTGTAAGTGCACCAATTGGGTATAAACTCACCGCATTATCATTAGCCTTAGATTTTACAAAAGTAATGTCAGCATAGCTGTCAATTACTGGGTTTGAGTTAGCATTAAGTGCTACAGCTGTAAAGCCAGAACAAGCAGCAGTTTTTAAGCCATTACTAATAATTTCTCTTTCCTCATAACCAGGTTCTCCCAAAGACACACTACTATCAAACCAACCTTGAGATACATGCAGGTTATCTAGCTTTATCTCTCTGTAATTTTTGGGATTAGAAATGCGCTTAGAAATCTTAGCAATACGACCTTTTTCAATTAAAATATCAACCGTTTCATTGTGAAAATCACTTTTAGAATCAACGATGGTTGCAGATTTTATGAGTGCGTTCATTTAAGATATTTTAGAAGTAGTATTTCAATAATTAAAAATACTAGGGCAAAAATAACAAACCATTTCCATAACGCATTAATAGTTGTGCTACTTTTTATAGTATTAATTGTTGCTTCTAAACTAGAGTCTGTTGTAACAGTATCTAAAGTGCTTAAATCATAATAATTTAGACGACTTTCATTTCGATTAAAATTAAAACTTAAATTCTGTAGAGCAGTATTCTTATTCATTACATTAAGAATACCAGCCGTATTGGGAAAATCTTCAGTTTCTAATACAACCGCTTTGCTATATGTTTTTTGCAAAGGAATTACCGATGTTGCTTCAGAGTTTAAAGTTAAGATATCATCTTGTCCTATTGATGTTTGAATAGCTATAGAATTAGGTTTGCCAATTGTATAATATAATTTTGAAAGCTTAAGACTTTGCAACCCAATATTATAAAGTACCGGAATTATTAATTGTGAATTTTTAAAGTTTGAATTAGTGTTGTTTAAAGCTGAAGAAAAAGCAAAAAACTTATCATTACCAACTAAAAAGGGAGTGCCATCTTCATAGGATAATACACTATTAGAATTTGAAGAAAAACGATAAGATATATCAACATTTGGGTATTGAAAATTAGTCACTTTAGAATAAAATGTATTTACTAAAAGTGGGTGGTCATAGTTGATAGAAGTTATACGTGTTTTAGAAGTAATAATAGTATTATATATCGATATTAAATTATTTTTAAATAGTTGATTATAAGATTCTAAAGATATTTTACTTGAAGGTATTATTAAGATGCTGCCACCATCTTTTTTAAATGTATTTAATGCAGTTTGAAGCGCAGAAGAGACTTCCTCAATTTCGTTGAGAACAATTAAATTTTGATTAGGAATTAAGTTGAAATTAAGTGTACTGAGATTAAAGCTTTTAAAATCAAATTCATCTTCAGTATAGATGCGTTTTAGAAACGAGTCGTCAGTGTTATTATTAATAGCTAAGACTTTAATTTTTAGTTTCTCATTAATATTAAAATAGAACGTATTATCATATTGTAAACCTGCATCGTCAATAATTAATTTCCCATTAATCACTGAATTATTTGGTATAGTAAAAGAAGCTTCAGTTTCCTTATTAACAGTGACAGAATTTTTAGCTAATAGCTCATCATTATTAAATAATGAAATGGATACATTGTCAATAGGTGCAGACTGATTAGATAAGGATACATTAATATCTAAAGTCTTGGCAGATGTATTAGAAATATAAAGACTATCAATACTAATATTAGATGATAAGTTTGATTTTGGCTGTACTAACCTTAATTGTAAGGTACTATCTGCTTCAAAACTTAAAGGATTTGAATTTTGCTGAAAGTCTGACACCAGAATTAAGTTCTTTGTAGAGCCACCATTTTTAGAGAATAATTGTTTGCCTTTTAAGTAAGCTGCTTCATAGTTTAATTGTGAAGGCGAATGAGATAATTGAATTAAATCATTCTTTAATGCTTTTACGGTTGTATTTCTGTAGGTATCGTCATTAGTAAAGAAACTAATGGTTTCGTCTTCTGGCAGTGTATTAATAATGTCTTGAATAGCTTCATTGAGTAATGTTCCATTACTTCCTTTAGCCTGCATGCTAAAGGAATTATCTAAATAAATCACAGTTTCCTGAACCTCATTAAAGTCATCAGTATTCGGAATAAAAGGTTGCGCAAATGCAATGATTGCACATGCAAGTAAGAGCATACGCGATATTAAAGTCAACCATTTTTTTAGTTGAGAACTTTTTCTTGTCTGTAGTTTTACAGATTTTAAAAATTTTACGTTGGTAAATTGAACCTTCTGAAAACGCCGTAACTGAAATAAATGAATGAGAATAGGAATGACCAGTAAAAATAAAGCGTAAAGTAATTCTGGGTGTTTAAACTGCATTCCTTTTTTGTAGACTTATAATTAAATCAAATATAGAAAATGCAAAGCGATAACTGCATTTTGGTTTTGAGAATTTTAACAGAAAAAGAAATAATCAATCATCGATCGCATGTTCTGATTCTTAAAGTAAAGCTTAATGTCTTCTTGTGCTTGCTCATTTGCAACAGTCACTATACTTTGCGGATGATTGAGTTCTGTTAAATAATCGAAATTTAATAGCTCTTGGTCATAGATGTGCTTCCCAATTTTCTTTGGGTTGTCACAGATCCAATAAAAAGGGATTTCTAACTGAATCAAAATTTTGGAGAGCGTTTTCCCTTTAGTTCCAGCTCCCCAAATAGCTAATGGACGAGATGCATCATAATTTAAATCTAGAAAGTAATGCACTTTTAAATCTAAAAATGAATTTTCTGCATAATGCACATGAGTTCTTGAAGTTCTTGTATTATAATCGCGCCAATGGACTAGAACATCATTGCAAGGAATACAAGTATAACCAGCTTTGTAAAACCGAAACGCTAAGTCGTAATCTTCAGGATAACGAGCAGGATTAAAGCCATCACAAGCTTCAAAATCATCACGATGGAGCATCCAACATGGCGAAGGAATTACACATTCTTTATAGATTTCAGAATAGTTGCTTCCTGTTTTTGTCAATCGGTTGAGCCATTTTTCATAACGTGCAAAGCCATCACTCAAACCATCAGCTCTAAAATATTTAACCTGTCCAACGGCAAGACGCATTTTGCCATGTTTCTTAAGATTATTAAGCATCAATTTTAATCGGTTAGGTGTCATAATATCATCACTATCCATTCTAGTAATGTATTCACCTTTGCAACGCTTGTATGCCGTTTGCAACGCGCTAATAATTCCAGAGTTATTGTTTTTAAGAGGTTTTATACGATTATCTTGTTTAGAAAAGGTTTTAACAATGGTATAGGAGGTGTCATCAGAATTATCATCAACAAAAATAGCTTCCCAATTTGTATAGCTCTGTTTTAAAATAGATTCCATACATTCGGCAATATATTCTTCTGTGTTCTTAAAAGGCACTAAAATGCTAATGAGAGGTTGTGACATGGTGCGAATTTAACAAAACCTTTAGATTTTAAGGGGTAACACATTGTAGATTTGCAAGACTAGTAAAAAAACTAAAATTTTAAACATGAAAAATTATATAGCCATTCTAGGCTTGAGCGTAATTTTGGTAGGTTGTGGACCAACAAAACCAAAAGTGGATGATTTGGCAATTAGTAACCCAATTGAAACAGCGATAGATTTAACAGCAGTAGTAGATGATAAAGTGCCAGTAACTATCAATCCTGGTCGTTTTACTTTAGAAACTCTAACCTACAGATTACCAAGAATTGTCCAAGGAACTTATTCTATAAGCGATTTTGGAAAATATATAGATGATTTTAAAGCTTTGGATTATGATGGAAATGAAATGGCTTTCACTAAAATTGATAGCAATACATGGACAGTTCCTAATGGAACTAAATTAGATAAGATTCAATACTATGTAAATGATACGTTTGATATTGAATCTACTGGTGGAATAGGTGGCGAGCAACCATTTTCTCCGGCAGGAACTAACATAGAAGAAGATAACTATGTTTTAAATCTACATGGATTTATTGGTTATTTCGATTCTTTAAAGAACAACCAATACGCTTTAGATGTTACTGCACCAGCTGCATTTATTAGAACTTCAGCTTTAGAGGATAAGGGAATGAAGGCAAGTGAAGATGGAACAACGATTACTAGCAGTTATTTTGCACAGCGTTACTTCGATATTACTGATAACCCAATGATGTATGGTAAATTAGATGTTGAAGAATTTATGGTTGGTGATATTAAAATTGTGTTGAGTGTATACTCACCAAATAAAGTGCATACAGCTGCAAGTCAAAAAGAGACTGTTTATAAAATGATGCAAGCCCAGAAAGAATATTTAGGTGATGTAAACACAACACCAAGGTATGATATTTACTTATACTTATCTGATGGTTCTGAGACTGCGCCTAAGGGAATGGGTGCTTTAGAGCACCATACTTCTACGGTAGTTGTATTGCCTGAATCTTCTAGTAAAGAAGGTTTGGCCGCATCAATTGTAGATGTCGTAGCGCATGAGTTTTTTCATATAGTAACACCGCTTTCTGTACATTCTGAAGATGTGCATTACTTTGACTATAACAAACCAACATTCTCAAAACATTTATGGATGTATGAAGGTGTAACAGAGTATTTTGCACAACATTTTCAAGTGTATGAAGGTTTAGTAGATAATCAAGCTTTTTATAATACTATAATGTCTAAAATAGCGACTTCTAAAAATTTAGATGATGCGATGAGTTTCACTATAATGAGTGAAAATGTATTAGATGATCCATATGATAAGCAATATTATAATGTTTATATGAAAGGTGCTTTGATAGGCATGTGTATTGATATTTTAATGAGAAAAGAAAGTGATGGCAACAGAAGTATGTTGTCTTTAATGAAAGAGCTATCTGCAAAATATGGAAAAGAAAAGCCCTTTGTAGATGATAATCTCATTGCTGAAATTACTGCAATGACATACCCAAGTGTAGGAGAGTTTTTAATGACACATGTAGAAGGAGATATACCAATTAATTATAACAATTTCTTTACAATGGCAGGTTTAACTTTAGGAGAATCTGAAGTGGCTACTAACTATATCTTCGCTGGTGGACAAAATATTATTTTTGATGCAGACCAAGAAAAGGGTTTAATTAAGTTTTCGCCTATGGCAATAAAGAATTCGTTTTGGAAATCTCAAGGTATCCAAGCGGGTGATATTATTAAAAAGGTAAATGGTGCTGATTTAACATTAGCAAATGCACAGCAGGTTGTTGGTGGTATGTTTGGATGGCAAGAAGGTCAGGAAATTACTATGGATATAGAACGTAATGGTGAGCCAATGAAAATTGAAACTAAATTAACCAAAGCCACTGCGTTGAGTGAATCTTTAGTTGAATCCGAATATGCTACTGATGCTCAAAAGGCTACTAGAAGAGCTTGGTTAAAAGGGTAAAATTTTCTTAGTTTATTATAAAATATGAGGCTTCCAATTAGGAAGCCTTATTTATTTTCTTAGGTAATTAGTGTCTCTATAAGCTTATTAATACTTTGCTGATTTTCCTTTAGGAAGAGAGCTTTCAATAAAATCTCTTAAATCATCATTAGCTTTAATAAGGTCTTCATTTCTTAAGTACATCATGTGTCCACTTCTGTAACCTTTAAAAGACATGCGATCTTTCATTTTGCCACTAGGATCTATTTGCCATTGTGAGTATTTAGCAGAGAAATAAGTAGTTGCTCCATCGTAATAACCAGATTGTGTCATTATTTTTAAGTATGGGTTCTGTGCCATGGCTTGTCTAAGGTTTTCTCTAGTATTGTCATTAGTTCTGTCCCAATTACCAACATTACCAAACACATTATACTTTACATCAGTTTTAAAGCCTAATTCGTTTCTTACATAATAGTTAATAGCGGGCGTAAAGGAATGTAACCAAGAAGTCAATTCTGCACTATAGTCTGGACTTGTACCAGTTTCTACCTTGTCTATACCAATATATCTTGAATCTAAACGACCAATAGTCTCACCAGTTGAGTCGCGTAGAAGTTCTTTCCAGAAGAAACGATTTGGAACATCTAAATTTTGTTGTGCAATTACTTTTTCAGACAAGCCAGAATAATAGCTCATTTTACTCACAAGACCTTCTTTTTCATAATCTGAAATAGAACCTCCTTTAGCAAGTGCAGGCATTAATCTGTTGATAGCAAAATCCTCGGCTTCAGGCAGTATCTCTAATAAGTCTTTAGATTGTAATCGCGGAGGTAACATCTTGTGATACCAAGCAGCTGCAGTATAGTATGGTAAATTTAAACTCGATGATAATGGTCCACCAACACGTAATACTTTATAATCAGCTGGTGATACCATAATAACTCCATTAAGGTACATCCATTGTCTGTTCTGAAGCTCTAGAGATAAACCCATAACACGCGTTCCACCATAGCTCTCACCAATAATATATTTTGGTGATTCCCATCGGTTATGACGTGTGGTAAAGGTATTCATCCAACTTGCTAAATATTTAATGTCTGCATTAACACCAAAGAACAATTTGTCATCTGGCATTTTACCATCAGCACCTGCAACCTTTCTAGAGAAACCTGTATTTACGGGGTTTATAAATACAATATCTGCAACATCTAAAATAGAATTAGGATTATCCTTTACACCATAAGGTTGCACAGGATATCCTTCATCATCAATTTTTAAAATCTTAGGACCAGTGTAAGCAATATGCATCCATACGGAAGCAGAACCGGGTCCACCATTAAACGAATAGATGATAGGTCTGTTATTTCCTTTAGCATCATTAGTGCGTTTGTAATATGTGTAATATAAAGAGGCAATCATTTTACCTTCTGCATCCCAAACCGGTTGAAAACCAGTTTCTGCTTTATAATTCACTTGTTTTCCCTTTATAGTTACAGAACCATTAGTAATATAAGTTGTATCCACAGGAATTTTTAGATCTTGTGAAAAACTAAAGGCAAAGCAAAGTGTAAGGAGTAGTGTGAAACGAAATTTCATATTGTATATATTAAGTTAGGTGTTATATTGTTTCTTGTTGCGCTTTCCATTCTTCGTAGGAAAGAATAGTTTTTACGGGTTTTGATTCTCCTTCTAAAAGACCTATAAACTCTAGGTCGTGTCCATCAGGATCGCTAAAATAAATTGCTATAGCTGGCATCCAAGCAAATACCATTGGTCTTTCTGTGCCATCGTTTAAGAAATTCCAGAAGTTTAATTTTTTGTCTTTTAAAAAGTTAACAGACTCGTTGAGTATCCAATCAGGATCACATTGAAAAGCAAAATGTCTAATATCTATTTCATCTTTAGGTTTTTCCCATAAACCAAGCATTTGTTGCTTAGGTTGACCTATCCAAAAAAAGGCTGTGCGTCTATCGTCGCGTTTACGGCAAAGTTCTAAACCCAATACATTAGAATAAAAGTCTATTGAGCGCTCAAGGTTCTCTACAAATAAGTGCGTTTCATAAAGTCCTTTAATCATGTTATGGTCTTAATTTATAATCTGTTTACCGATGCTTAAAGATACAGAATTGAAACGTAATTTTAGAAGCCTTCAAAAACACCTAAACCAAATAAAGCAAAATCATACTTTACAGGATCATTTGGGTCTAATCGTCGCAATGCTTTATCTAATTCTACTAAGGCTTTGCCGTCATTTTGTTTACGTTTTAGAAGTCCAAGTTTGCGTGCAACGTTTCCAGAATGCACATCTAATGGGCAACTCAATTGAGAAGGCGAGAGGCTTTTCCAAATGCCAAAATCTACACCATTTTTATCGTTACGTACCATCCAACGGAGATACATGTTAATACGTTTGGCTGCAGAGTTTTTAAGCGGATCACTTACATGTTTTTTGGTACGCTCTAAATGAGGTACTTCAAAGAAAATGGTTTTAAACTCATGGATACTTTGTTGAAGTGAAGCTGTCTTAGCATGCATAGAAAATACAGCTTCTAGTCCATTATGTGTTTTATAAATATGTTGCAAGCTTTTAATAAACTGCATAAAATCGTCACTGTTAAACGTGCGATGTACAAAACCTTGTAAACGCTCTAAATCAGAGTCTTGATGCTGTGTAATAAACTCAAAAGGGGAGTGGTCTAATAGCTCCATCATTTTATTAGCATTATTAATAATGCTTTTACGATTTCCCCAAGCTATAGTAGCGGTTAAAAAGCCAGCAATTTCTATATCTTCTTTTTTAGAAAACTGATGTGGTATTTGTATCGGATCACTCTCAATAAATTTTGGATTATTATAGAGTTCTACTTTAGAGTCTAAGAAGTCTTTTAGTTCTGCTTTTTTGAGTTTCAAGGTAAAAAATAGTTTAGTAAGTAAAAATAAGAGAACTTTTCTTTAAAATTACGTAGTTCTACGTATTGACTTTCTAACTTAGAAAAACGAACTTCGCTTAACATACGATATCTTCAATTCTAACTGACCATATCTAAGTGTTGGTATTTAATTGCCTACGGCACGTAGAATCGCGTTTTCCAAACGCTGCCCTTCTACTAATTACATACCAACGCCCACTGTTTGTCGCACCTCGCCAATTTTATGTATATTTAGTCGAGTCTACGAGAACTCCGAAGGATACTACACACAACAGCGTGTATAGCTAATGAGGCGCAACAATGGCTTTCCGTGAGGCGCGCCTCACTGCGCCATACACAGTGGGCGTAAAGCGCAATACCTACCAAAAGTATATCATCACATTTTTTTAAAATTAATTTAGTTTTCATTTAGGAGAATTAAGACTTCAGTTGTTATATATATAACATGTGAAACTTAATATGATTCTATTTGCTCAAAATCTTGTTAGTCTTGATTTAGTCGAGAGAATTGCTATGAAAAAGAGCTATTAAGTTTTAGGGTTGATTAAATGTTAGTTAGTATAGTGGTTTGTGAAAACAAGCCACTATTTTTTGTTTAAAATATGATGAGTTTTAAGGAGAATTAAAAGCTGGGTTGTTCTATATAAAAACACAATAACGATCCTTTTATGAAACAATTACTCCAATTTACACTAATTAGCTTAGCTGCCGTATTATTTATAAACTGTTCTGATGATACTGATGATAATAGTCAACAGCAGCTAAGAACAGTTACAGATATAGATGGTAATGTTTATAATACTATAGTGATTGGTAACCAAACCTGGATGTTAGAAAATTTAAAGGTTACTACTTTCAAAGACGGTACACCAATTACACAATTCACATTTGCCGAGCATGGCAATAATTGGGGAAGTTTAAATAACCAAGACGCATTTTATCAATATGCAAATACAGACGATTTAAATAATGCTGTAGATTTTGATATGCCTTTCGAATATTATGGTGCTATGTATAATCATTTTGCAATAGAAAGCGGGAAATTAGCACCAGAAGGTTGGAGAATTCCTTCGGCACAAGACTTTATGGAACTGGAAAACTATTTTGCCACTAATGGTTTTTCGGGTAATGAAGCTACAGCATTAAAATCTACTACTGGTTGGTTTGCTTCTAGTGGAAATGGTACTGATGCTATTGGCTTTAATGGTTTGCCAAACGGTTATGTGAGTACACCTGGAACACCAACATTTGCTGAAGGTATTTGTACTTGGGCCACTTCAGATTTTAATGCTACAAACGCGACAAGAACTGCGGTACAATTATTTGATCAAGAGACTATTTTGTATAGTAATAATGCGATACAAATAGGTGCTGGCGTTCGCTGTATAAAAAATTAACTATGTTTTTAGGGTTGATTGGTTGGTAAAAGGCGGCTTGTTCAAGACCAAGTCGCTTTTTCATTTTATATAAATATTACTTTACAGCAATCATACTAATCTCAACATTTACAAACTTTGGTAAGTTAGCAACTTCTACAGTTTCTCTTGCTGGTGCAGTATCTTCATTAAAATATTGCCCATACACTTCATTAATTTGCGAGAAATTATTCATATCGCTAATAAAGATTGAAGTTTTAAAAACATTTTCAAACGTCATATCTGCAGCAGCTAAAACGGCTTTCATGTTTTCCATTACTTGCTTGGTTTCGGTTTTTATATCATCTAAAACCAATTCCATAGTGTCTGGATGTAAAGCGATTTGACCAGACGTATATAAAGTATTACCTACCAAAACTGCTTGATTGTATGGTCCTATTGGTGCAGGTGCTTTTGAAGTGTTGATTATTTTTTTCACGTGTGCTGAATTTATTTCAGTATCTCATCCTGCAACAGCAGAAATATTAATAAGATTATAGTTCAAATTTAGTTTATTTTTTCAAAAGAAAAGAGTGTATCTATTGCATAGAGAAATTAATTTCCAACAGAACGATCTGGCTGAAGACGTTGATCGTATTTTAAATCTTTTAATAAATTAGAGGAGATACCAATAAAGAAATTCCAAGACGAACGATCACTGAAAGGAACCCAAGTAAAATTCATACGCCAACTTAATAAATCGCGTTCAAAACGTAATTGTGTAAAAGTGAAACCTTGGTTTAAAAAGTCGTATCCAGAAGATGCACCAACGCTCCATTTTGGAGATAGTTCTACATCGCCAGAAAACATTAAAGAATGTGATGATATTTGATCTTCTCGTTTGGTATTTGTATAATTTGCTGCATAGGCCAGACGCACATTCCATGGCATTTTATAATTATACCATTCATTGTTATCTTCCTTATCATCTTTCTTTTTATCCTTATCTGTAAGTCGCCGATCAGCAAAGTCTTGCGTTTTTCCAAAAAGCCCATCGGTTCGTCCACCAGACCTTGCTGCTTCTTGAGCAGAGGATTTGTCATCATCAGATTCTTCACCAGAAAAACTCTCGTTAGATAGGGTATAACTCATATTAATATTAGCTGAAGTTAAACGAAATAAACTTCCTCCATTATCTATATTAAATGTATTTATGATATTGTTATTGCTGTCTAATGCGTATGGATTCAGCGTCATACCAAAATTTATGCTCATCTTTTTATTAAGAATCTGCGTACCACCATTAATACGAACAGGACTCCAGTTTAAAGAATCTGCAGCAATATCATAGGCTGTTGAAAAGTTGAGGTTGTTTAGTATAAATATTTTTTCAGATTCGGTTTTTGTAGAATCTTTAGAGCGCACTTTTGCTTCAATATTATTTCCAATAGAAAGACCAACACTACTCGAATAACGATTACCTGGTCTTCCGAATAGAGAGTTTTCAAATCGTGTATACTCTTCAGTAGTTGTGCCATCTGCATCTATGACATCGTAGGTTTCGTAATATTGATCAAAAGATGGATTTATAGAATAACTTATCGAAGGTCGCATCACATGACGTATAGCTTGTATTTTTGGGTCTTTTCCTTCTTTCTCAAAGTTAAACATTCCGTACAAGGTAGTACCAAGACTCGCACTCATATTATAGGTTAGAAAACGGTCAAAACCATTTTGGTTGAGTGTAACCACTTCGTCATTAGCTTGGTCATAGAAACGACGAATGGTTTTTAAGGTCCAAGTTTCTTCAAAATTGGCACTAACACTAGCACTAAAATGATCAAATACTTTAAAATTAGTTGTTACAGGTATACTATGGCGCATTCCGGCTATAGCATCATCAAACATTTCACTTTTTCCGAATAATGAATCTGTAGTTTGAATGCGATATTCTCCTCTTGTATTTACTTGAAAGTTAACATTCTGAATGGCTCCTTTTTTGGCACCAGATTTTGGAGCAAAAGGATACACTCTAGTCATGGACGCTTGCATGGTTGGCAAGGTTAAATTAATCGCTTCCGTATTTGTATTTTGGTTATGAGTAGCTGTAAGGCTTAAGTTAACAGAAGGTTCTCCTTGAAAAGTTTTAGAATACGATACAGAAGAGGCTAAAGTGTTATTTAGGAAATTAGCCTGATTCAATTGATTAACCGATTGCTGATAATAATTACTACTACCTAAGTTAACAGAAGCAGAGAATCTAGAGTTAGGATTTGCTTTTGCATCTTGGCTATGCGACCATCTAAGGTTATAAATTGTACTCTGGGCAAAGTCAGGGAAACCACGTTCGCTATTTAATAAATTTTCATATCTAAAGCTCAGATTACCTCTAAAACTGTAACGCTTTGCATAATTACTTTCTAATCGTAACCCATAACTTCCGTTGGTGTAATAATCACCAAGTACTGCTAAATCCAAATAATCGCTAATGGCAAAGTAATAACCACCATTTTGCAAAAAGTAACCTCTATCATTTCCTGTGTCTTCACCAAAAGATGGAAATATAATACCAGAGGTTTGCTTATCGGACATTGGGAAAAATGCAAATGGAAGTGCGATAGGAGTGGGCACACCATAGATTTCCATATAGGTAGGACCAACAATGACTTTTTTACCTGGAACTAATTTCATTTTAGAAGTGATGAACTGATATTCTGGATCATCCTCATCCTCAGCAGTGGTAAAACGCCCTTTTCTCATAAAGTAAACCGAGTCGTTTTCTTTTTTTGTTAGTGGCGCACGTACTTTAAAACCCGATTGTTCTGTTCTAGAATTGTAGACTAAAGCCTTTTTACTATCCGTGTTAAAAATGATTGAATCTGGTTCAATAACATTAGCACCTTGTTTAAATACAGGACGTTGTGAATAGCCAGTAGAATCTTTTAATCGACCTGCATATACTAAGTTCTTACTATAGTCTATCACAATTACACCTGCTTTAATTTCCATGTCTTGGTATAAGACTTCTGCTTCGTTGTATAAATATATTTTTTGTTTTTTCTGATTTATAGAAACATAATCTGTTGCTTTATATGTTACTATATCTTGAAGAAACTCATTCTTTTTAATAGAATCTTGTTTTGTAGAGTCAACTACTTTTGTGCTTAAGGGTCTATTAAGAAGTGTATTTGAGGAAATTGTTTTAGTATCCTTTATTGGTTTTATAGGAATTGAACCTTCCTTTTTAGGTAATTCTTGTGCTAAGCTAAACGTGTTGATAAGCACTGTAAAACTCAAGGCAAAAAGTATGTGTAAGCTGTTTGTACGCAATGCTTTTAAATGTATTTTTGTAAAAGTATGGCTCGGTTTTTGAAACGCCAAAAGTACAGTTATTTTTTTGTGAATAATTTATTAATACAATAAAGTTAAAAAATACTGTTTAACTAATAAAGGCTTGTAATAATGTGAGCTTATAAATCGTTAAATTAAATATGCAAACGAAGTCTAAATATATAATAGTATGCTTGTTAGTTACATTTATAACTACTTTAACATCTTATGGAACTTTATATGCACAAGATGATAACTTTGTTGTGGTTTTAGATGCTGGTCATGGAGGTAAAGATCCTGGAGCAATGAAAAATGGATATAAAGAAAAAAAGATAGCTTTAGATGTTGTTTTGAAATTGGGTAAAACTCTAGAAGAAATAGATGATATAAAAGTAATCTATACTCGTAAAACAGATAAGTTTATTGAATTATGGAGACGTGCTGATATCGCTAATAAAGCTGATGCCGATTTGTTTATTTCTATTCATTGTAATTCAGTTAATAATTCAAAACCTTTTGGAACTGAAACATGGGTGTTAGGTGAAAAAAATACAACTCGTAATTTTGAAGTTGCCAAACGTGAGAATGAAGTTATTTTTTTAGAGGACAATTATGAAGAAAACTATGAAGGTTTTAATCCTAGTTCACCTGAGTCTACTATCGCGATAGGTATTGAGCAAGAGGTATATATTGAGCAAAGTATAACTCTTGCAGGAAAGATTGAAAATAATTTTGTTAATAAAGCAAAAAGAAAAAGCCGCGGATTAAAACAGCATAGCCTTTTAGTAATTAGAAATACTTATATGCCAAGTATACTTGTTGAACTTGGTTTTATTAGTAATAAAAAGGAAGGAGCATTTTTGAATTCTAAACCGGGACAATCAAAAATGTCTAATGCACTTAAAGATGCAATTTTAGATTATAAAAAGGAACTAGATCAAAACGTAGGAACTCATATTTTAGGTGAAGATCTTGAAAGCCCATCAATAGAGGTAGAAGAACCAAAAATTATTGAAGATGTTATTTTTAAAGTACAGATTGCTGCAAGTAAAAATGATTTAGCTCCAAAATCATATAATTTCAAAGGATTATCTGATATATCTAAGAATAAAGTAGGTGATAGGTACAGGTATTACTATGGAAATACGTTAGATTATACAAAGGCACAAGAATTAAAAGAAGAAGCCAAGGCAAAAGGCTATTCAACTAGTTTTATTGTTGCTTACAAAGATGGAAAACAAATCGATGTCTCAGATGCATTGAAATCTGCGAGCAATTAGGTATATTATTCATATATTTATTCCTAATTTTGTTTATAACCAAATTGCAACACATTGAAAATTTCTCGAGAAGTTAAAACAGCTATATTAGTCCTATCTGGTATTGCTCTTTTTATATATTTATTTTCATACTTAAAAGGTGAAGACCTATTTTCTAACACACAGACTTATTATACAGAGTTTGATTATAATTCGTTAAGTCCGTCTTCTGCAGTTACCATTAGAGGTAATAAAATTGGAAAAATTGAAGATATTATATATGATTTTGAAACAGGTAAAACACGCGTTGAGTTTTCGGTTAACCCAAAATTAAAGTTTTCTAAAAACAGTAAAATACAACTATACCAAACTGGTTTAATGGGAGGCAATGCTTTGGCTATTTTAGATGCTAAAGATGGTGTTATGGCCCAACCAGGTGATTTTATTTCTTCAGATATTAAACAAAATTTAATGACTTCTCTAGAAAGTGACTTGCCAAAAGTAACTAATGATCTAGACGGAACATTGCGATCGGCTGATACTTTGGTAAATAGCTTAAATGCCTTAGTTGTTGACGAATCTAATGAAGGTTTAAAGGCTACCATTTCTGAATTAAATGGTACTTTAAAATCATTTAAAGATTTATCTTATTCAATACAAAATGTGGTTAAGAAAAATGATGAAAAAATTTCTTCTATTTTAGATAACTTCGATAAGACAAGTAAAGATTTAAGTGAATTGTCTGCCGAATTAAAAGGAGCTGGATTGTCTACTACTATCGAAGATTTAAATAAAACGCTTGTTAGTATGCAAAGTCTTTTAGTTAGTATAGATAATGGCGAAGGCACTATTGGAAAGCTACTAAAGGATGATAAGCTCTATAAAAATCTAGAAGGTGCTTCTAAAGAGATGGAGTTATTATTATTAGATATAAAACTGCATCCAGCAAGATACAGACGTATTCTATCTAAAAAAGAGATTCCTTACCAAGCACCAACTGAAGACCAAAAGAATTAGATTATTTCACTTATGGAATATTTACCAAATATTATTTTCGCCATTATTTTTATACTAGGTATTGGCTACTTTACACGAAACATCAAAAAATTGATCCGTAACATTAAATTAGGACAAGATGTTGATGCAAGTGATAACAAATCTGAACGTTGGTCTAATATGGTGCGTATTGCACTTGGCCAAAGTAAAATGGTAAAACGGCCAGTTTCTGGGTTTTTACATATCATAGTATATGTTGGTTTTATTATTATTAATATAGAAGTTCTTGAAATTATTATTGATGGTCTGTTTGGGACACATCGTATAGGAGCTGAATACTTACCTAATTCTCTTTATGGGTTTTTAATAGGTTCCTTTGAAGTCTTAGCTATTTTGGTTTTGGTATCGGTTATTGTATTCTGGATACGTAGAAATGTCATTAAGATTAAGCGCTTTCTAAGTGCGGAGATGAAAGGTTGGCCCAAAAGCGATGGTAATATCATTTTATATTTTGAAGTTGTTCTAATGTGTTTGTTTTTAGTGATGAATGCAACTGATACATCATTTCAGAGTATGGCGTCTGGAAATGTCGTTTCTCAATTTATAGCACCATGGTTTGAAGGGTTTTCGGCAGAAATGCTTCATACGTTTGAGCGTGTAGCTTGGTGGCTTCATATTGTAGGCATTCTTATATTCTTAAATTATCTATATTTTTCTAAGCATTTGCATATACTATTAGCATTTCCAAATGTGTATTTAGGTAGTGTAGAACCAAAAGGAAAATTCAATAATCTTGAGGCTGTAACAAATGAAGTAAAATTGATGATGGATCCAAATGCAGATCCATTTGCGGCACCTGCAGAAGGAGCTGAAGATGAAGTGCCTGCGAAGTTTGGTGCTAGTGATGTTATGGATTTAAATCAAATTCAACTACTTAATTCATACACGTGTACAGAATGTGGTCGTTGTACGTCTGCTTGTCCTGCAAATCTTACTGGTAAGAAATTATCACCTCGAAAGATTATGATGGACACAAGAGATCGTTTAGAGGAAGTTGGTAAAAATATTGATGCTAATAATGGGGAGTTTAAAGACGATGGAAAACAACTTCTTGGTGATTATATTACTAACGAAGAGTTATGGGCTTGTACAACCTGTAATGCCTGTGTAGAAGAATGTCCTGTGAGTATTAATCCATTATCTATAATATTAGAAATGCGTCGTTATTTAGTGATGGAGCAAAGTGCTGCACCTATGGAACTGAATAATATGATGACCAATATAGAAAACAATGGTGCTCCTTGGCCTTACAATCAAATGGACCGTTTAAATTGGAAAGATGAGCACTAGAAAAATAGTAATAATTGTAGGAGTAATTCTAATGATTCTCGGTTCTGTGTTAATGGGATTATTAAGAGACTATAAATATGGTCACCTAATTGCAGGCTTAGTTATTGGTGCTGATGGAGGGAGTCTATCAGTTTTATTTGCACCTAAAAAAGACGAGCCTAAAAATTAATAGAAATGAGTGAGCAACTTAAAGTGCCAACTATGGCAGAGTTTATGGCAGAAGGCAAACAACCAGAAATTTTATTTTGGGTTGGTTCTGCTGGTAGCTATGATGATAGAGCTAAGAAAATAACAAAGGCTTTTGTTAAGATTTTAAATAAGGCAAATGTAGATTTTGCAGTATTAGGAACTGAAGAAAGTAATACTGGAGATGTTGCAAAACGTGCTGGTAATGAATTCTTATTTCAGATGCAAGCTGTTATGAATATTGAAGTGCTCAATGCTTACGAAGTAAAGCGCATTGTTACGTGTGACCCGCATTCGTTTAATTGCATAAAGAATGAGTATCCTAGTCTAGGTGGTAATTATGATGTTATTCACCATACTGAATATATAGAAGAGTTGATGAAAGAAGGACGCTTAGCAGTAGAGGGTAATACCTATAAAGGAAAGCGAATCACATTTCATGACCCTTGTTATTTAGGTAGAGCTAATAGTGTTTATGACGCACCAAGGGATGTTCTTAAAAGGACCAATGCAACTTTAGTTGAAATGAAACGACATAAAGGAACTGCATTATGTTGTGGTGCAGGTGGTGCACAAATGTTTAAGGATGCAGAACCAGGAAATAAGGAAATCAATGTACTTAGAACTGAAGATGCTATAGAAACAAAACCAGAAATTATTGCTACTGGTTGTCCATACTGTAATACAATGATGACAGATGGTGTAAAATTCAAAGAAAAAGAAAGTGAAATTAAAGTAATGGATATTGCTGAATTAATTGCAAATGCATAATTCTACAACCAATCCTAAGTCAATTTTATGTTAGTAGATTTCGATACATTACCTGAAGAATCTCGTGTTTGGATATACCAAGCTAACCGTTCGTTTTCAGAATCAGAGTTAACAGAGCTTTCAGAAAAACTAAACGTGTTCATTGAAGCATGGACAGCACATGGTAAAGATTTACAAGCAGGCTATAAGGTTGTTTATAAAAGATTTATAGTGATTGCTTTAAATCAAAACTTGAATACTGCTACTGGTTGTTCAATTGATGCTTCGGTTCACTTTATACAAGAATTAGAGAGTTATTATAACGTCGATTTAATGGATAAAATGAATGTGTCTTACAAGCAAGGTGAATTCATTGCATATAAATCTTTAGTAGATTTTAAAAAGATGGCTAAAGATAAAGCAGTTTCTAGAAAGACGATAGTTTTTAATAATTTGGTTACAAATATTGCAGAATTTAAAGATAACTGGGAAGTGCCAGCCAGTGAAAGTTGGCATAGTCGTTTTCTTTAATAGCGTTTTCGCATTACATATTTTTTAGTGTTTTTAGGATATTATTGTAAAATTCGCATCTTCATTCACTTTCATATATCAATTAGAATATTCATTTTTACAGCTATAAATTAATTAGTTTGGCTACAGACATTTTCTTATTAAATATTTCAGGACAAGATAAGCCTGGATTAACTTCTGGTTTAACAAGTGTATTAGCACAATATGGTGCTAAAGTTCTAGATATTGGTCAAGCTAATATCCATGATACCTTATCTCTAGGTATATTGTTTGAGATTGCATCTGGTGAAGAATCATCAGCAGTTCAAAAGGATTTGTTGTTTAAAGCTTATGAACTCGGAATAAAAGCAAAATTTAAGCCCATAACACATGAGGATTACGAAAAATGGGTAAACCTTCAAGGGAAGGATCGTTATATCATTACCATTCTTGGTGAAAAACTAGCTGCAGAACAAATTTCTGAAGTTACTAAAGTGATATCTGAAAAAAACTTAAATATAGATTCTATTAAGCGACTTACTGGTCGTATATCTCTAGTTAAAACAGAAGACTATCCTAGAGCCTCTATACAGTTATCAATTAGAGGTAAGATTGATGATAAGTCAGATTTCACAAGTAAAATGATGGAGATATCAAGAGAGTTAGATGTAGATATTGCGTTTCAAGAAGATAATATATTTAGACGAAATAGACGTTTAGTTTGTTTTGATATGGATTCAACTTTAATTCAAACAGAAGTTATAGACGAATTAGCAGAGTTGGCTGGAGTTGGTGAGGAGGTTAAAGCAATTACTGAATCTGCAATGCAAGGTGAAATTGATTTTAATGAAAGCTTTAAAAGACGTATGAATCTTTTAAAAGGTCTGAAAGAAGATGTTTTGCAAGAAGTTGCAGAACGATTACCAATTACCAAAGGTGCTAGAAGACTTATAGACACTCTGCATAATTACGGATTTAAAACCGCAATACTATCTGGAGGTTTTACATATTTTGGTCATTATTTACAAAAGAAATTGGATATCGACTACGTCTATGCCAATCAGTTGGAAATTAAAGACGGCGCCTTAACAGGTGGTTACATTGGCGAGATTGTAGATGGTAATAAAAAGGCTGAATACCTCAAAGAAATTGCAGAAAAAGAAAGTATTGATATTGGCCAAACTATTGCAGTAGGAGATGGGGCTAATGATTTACAAATGCTTAATCTTGCTGGTTTAGGAATTGCTTTTCATGCCAAACCAAAAGTGAAAGATAATGCACAAAGTTCTATCTCTAGTATTGGATTAGATGGTGTATTGTATTTATTAGGGTATCACGACCGTCATATCGATTTACTCGAATAACTTCACTAAGACTGTTAATTACCTAGTTTATAAAAGTATACTAAAGTCTTTTGACTTCTTATTAATTATGCTATTTTGGCATAGTATTCGTTAATTAACCTATAAACGAAAAAAATATAGTATATGCGTTATTTGTCCCCTATCCTTATATGCGTCTTTGTTCAATTTAGTATTGCTCAAGAGGTCGTTGATCATCCCTTAATTTCAGAAGATTCTGTTGCCCAAAAAAAATGGGTTGATAGTTTGTATAATTCCATGTCTGTAGAAGAACGTGTAGGTCAACTATATATGGTGCAAGTAATGTCTGAGAATAGTAGTAAGGTCAATGATGCTATTGCAATTAATCTTATTAAAAAACAGCATATAGGTGGAATTATTTATTCTAATGGAGGACCATACAGACAAGCAAAATTAAATAATACACTACAATCGGTTTCTAAGATTCCGTTATTAATTGGTATGGATGCTGAATGGGGTTTAAGTATGCGTTTAGACTCCACTTATGCTTTTCCGTGGAATATGACACTTGGTGCTATTTCAGACAACAAACTTGTTGAACAAGTAGGTAAGCATATTGGGGAACACTGTAAACGTTTAGGTGTACATTTCAATTTTGCACCAGTTGTGGATATTAATACAAATCCAAAAAACCCAATCATTGGTAATCGTTCTTTTGGGGAAGATAGAGATAATGTTACCGAAAAAGGGTTAGCATTTATGAAAGGGATGCAAGGAGCTGGAACATTGGCAAATGCAAAGCATTTTCCAGGTCATGGTGATACTGAAGCTGATTCTCATAAAACTTTACCAACCGTTTCGTTTAGTGAACAGCGTATAGATTCTATTGAGCTTTATCCCTATAAAAAGCTTATTGATGAAGGATTATCTAGTGTTATGATTGCTCATTTAAATGTACCAAGTTTAGAAGCCAGAAGAGGATTTCCTTCTTCTTTATCTAGGCATATAGTGACAGATATACTAAAAGAACGTCTAGGTTTTAAAGGATTAATTTTTACAGATGCACTTACGATGAAAGGTGCTGCAGATTATATAGAAAAAAGTGTTGACGGTATCACACCTAATACTTTAAACAAAGGTGGTGAAATTGATTTAATGGCTTTTCTGGCTGGTAATGATGTTATGTTAATGTCTGAAAATCCTAAAAAAGGAATTAAGAAACTAATTGAGGCTTATGATAAAGGCGTAATTACTGAAGACCGTTTGGCACATTCTGTAAAGAAAATATTAATGGCTAAATATAAAGTTGGTTTAAACAATTACTCGCCAATTGGCATTTCTAATTTAGGAAAAGAACTCAATAGGCTAGAGGATGACTTATTGTATGAAAACTTAATGGAAAGTGCCATTACAGTTGTAAAAAATACAAATTCATTATTACCGTTAAGAGATTTAGAAACGAAAAAAATAGCTTATGTATCTCTAGGTGATTCTGAAGGCTCACCATTTTTCAATGAGTTAAAAAAATATACTAAAGTCCATCAGATAAAAGCAAATCAATTAGATGGTGTAATTTCAAAGCTTCAAAATTACAATACTGTAGTTGTTGGGTTTCATAAATCTAATGACAACCCATGGAAAGGCTATAAATTCTCTCAGAAAGAAATGGCATGGCTTTATGAAATTGCTAGAACTAATACAGTTATTTTAGATGTATTTGCTAGACCTTATGCCTTAAATGATCTATTGTCTATTGAAAATATTGAAGGCATTATAATGAGTTATCAGAATAGTGAAATAGCACAAGAGAAATCAGCCCAACTTATTTTTGGTGCCATAGGAGCAAAAGGAAAATTACCAGTTAGTACAGGCGAGTTTTTTGCTGTTGGAACAGGTGAAACTTATAATGCTATTTCAAGTTTAAGTTATGGTTTACCAGAACGCGTAGGTATGGATTCTGAGAAACTTAGTAAAATTGATTCTATCGCTAATCATGCGGTTAAAAATAGAATGACACCGGGTATTCAGTTATTAGTTGCTCGAAAAGGAAAAGTAATTTACAATAAAAACTTTGGTTATCATACATACTCAAAAAAGAACAAAGTAGATTTTGATGACATGTATGATGTAGCATCATTGACAAAAATTTTAGCCACCATTCCTATTGTGATGGAGCTAGAGCAACAAGGTTCAATAGGTCTCAATTCTAAATTGGGCAATTTAGTGCCAGAATGGAAGAATTCAAACAAAAAGAATGTTACGTTAAAAAAAATGTTGTCACATTACGCACAATTACGACCTTGGATTCCGTTCTACTATGCAACTTTAGACTCAATAACTAAAAAGCCAGACCCTAAATACTACAGATCTAAGCGACAAAAAGGATTTAATATTGAAGTTACGAATACATTGTTTTTGCGCAATGATTATAAAGACTCTATACAAGATATTATAAAGGAAAGTGAATTACTATCAAGATTGCGATACCGTTACAGCGATTTGCCTTATTATATTCTTAAAGATTATCTAGAAGGTTTTTATAATAAATCCTTACATGAGATAACTCAGGATCGATTTTATAAATCACTTGGGGCTAATTATACAACGTATAACCCTAGAAAAAATTTCAGCCTGAAAGATATTGTACCAACTGAAGTTGATAATTATTTCCGTTACAAAAAAGTACATGGTTATGTACATGATATGGGTGCTGCAATGCAAGGTGGTATTGGTGGTCATGCAGGGGTTTTTAGTAATGCTAATGATGTTGCTAAGATTATGCAGATGTACTTACAAAAAGGGTTTTATGGTGGTAGACGTTATTTTAAAAATGAAACTATAGATAAGTTCACTAAATGTCATTATTGCCATGCTGATAATAGACGTGGTGTTGGCTTTGATAAACCTCAATTAGGAGAAGAAGGACCAACTTGTGGCTGTTTGTCTATGACAAGCTTTGGACATTCTGGCTTTACAGGAACTTACGCTTGGGCAGATCCTGAAGAAGAAATTCTCTATATCTTTTTAGCTAATAGAACGTATCCTGAAGCAGGTAAAAATCTATTACTTCGCGAAAACATTCGAACTGAAATTCAGCGTTTAATTTACGAGGCAATTATTGATTAAACTTATTGCCGAAAGTTGTAAGTTAAAAAGTACTTAAAGTCTTAGTCCATTTTAATAAAACCCATAACTTTATAAATTCATAAATCTTTGTAAGTCTCATAAATAATTTGGGACTTTACTGTGACTGATTTTAATCAATTTAAACTTTTGAATTCATAACCATTTATGAAAATAGGAATAGTTTGTTACCCAACTTTTGGAGGTAGTGGAGTAGTAGCCACAGAATTAGGTTTAGAGCTTTCTAAGCGTGGTCATCAGATTCACTTTATAACCTATAATCAGCCTGTACGTTTAGAGTTACTGAGTAACAATGTTCATTTTCACGAAGTACATGTACCAGAATATCCTCTATTTCAATATCAGCCATATGAATTAGCCTTGTCTAGTAAATTGGTAGATATGGTAAAACTTCATGGTATTCAACTTTTGCATGTGCATTATGCTATTCCACATGCTTATGCAGCTTATATGGCACAGCAAATGCTTTTAGATGAAGGAATTCTTGTTCCTATAGTTACGACCTTGCATGGTACAGATATTACGTTAGTTGGTAGTCATCCTTTTTATAAACCAGCTGTTACATTTAGTATCAACAAGTCCGACGCAGTAACTTCAGTATCAGCAAGTTTAAAGGAAGATACGATGCGCCTTTTTGATATTAAAAAAGATATACATGTGGTTCCGAATTTTATTGATTTAGAGAAGCATCTTCATAATTTTACAGATTGTCAACGTGAAATGATGGCAGATGATGATGAACGTATTGTTACGCACATTAGTAACATGCGTGAAGTGAAACAAATACCAGATGTCATTAAAATCTTTTATAATATTCAAAAAGAATTACCTGCAAAATTAATGATGGTTGGTGAAGGTCCAGAAAAAGAAGGTGCAGAACAAATGGTTGAAGAACTAGGGATTTCAGATCGCGTAATATTCTTTGGTAATAGTAATGAAATTGATAGAATTTTGTGCTTTAGTGATTTATTTTTGTTGCCATCTCAAACAGAAAGTTTTGGTTTAGCTGCATTAGAAGCTATGGCAAGTAGTGTACCAGTTATATCTACTAATACAGGAGGATTAGCAGAGGTAAATGAAGATGGTTTTTCAGGTTATTTAAGTGATGTAAATGCTGTTGAAGATATGTCCAAAAATGCTATTAGAATTTTGTCTGACTTAATTATATTAAATAAATTTAAAGCAAATGCTAAAGCCCAATCTCAAAAATTTGATTTACGTAATATTGTGCCGAAGTATGAAGCGATTTATGAGGAAACATTAAAGCAGTTTTTGGTAGCTAATTAGACCAAACAGCATATCGTTCTCTTCGCAATTCTAAAGTAATTATTTTTTCTGCAATCAGTGCTTCTTCTCTCGTAAAGAAAGGGTCAATATGATTATAAAGACTTGGGCGCAAATACAATCCGTATTTTT
Source organism: Winogradskyella sp. PG-2 (assembly GCF_000828715.1). NCBI lineage: Bacteria > Pseudomonadati > Bacteroidota > Flavobacteriia > Flavobacteriales > Flavobacteriaceae > Winogradskyella > Winogradskyella sp. PG-2. The sequence continues at coordinate 3,261,730 of NZ_AP014583.1, forward strand.
CTACAATATTAGATGAAATTTTATGCCCTTTTTTATTTCTATAACCTGTTTTATGCTGCTCAAAACGTTCCTTAGGCGTTTTACTTGTCATACCAACATAGAGGCACTCTAATACTCCATTAAACTGTGGATTTGCATTTCTGAATTTTTCATCTTCAGTATATACACGTTTAGATAATTCTATAACATAAATACGATATAGTGTTTTTGCCATATTTTGAATTAGTAGCTATGGGATTGACGAGATTACATGTTATAGACACCTCCATTGATATCTAGCGTAGCTCCAGTAAAAAATCCATCATATTCTGATGCTAGATACAAAACTGCACGTGCCACATCATCCGCATTGCCTGCGCGCTGTATAGGAATACCAGCTGTTGTTGCATCAGCAGATTCTTTTGTAGTATGTGTGTCGTGAAATGAAGTTCCAAGTATAAGGCCAGGTGCTACAGCATTAACCCTTGTACCTTGAGGTCCAAATTCTGTTGATAGTGCTCTTGTATAAGTTAAAATAGCACCTTTACTTGTTGCATAAGCTAAAGAACCTGGATGACCACCTTTTCGCCCAGCAAGTGATGCTAAATTTACAATACTACTATTGCTATTTTTTGCTAAATGTGCAGATGCAGCTCTTGTCACAAACATCATCGATGTGAGGTTAATATCCATTACCTTGTTCCAAAAATCAGTCTTCATTTCACTTAGCATTTTTCTTGCGACTAGTGAACCTGCATTATTGATTAATATGTCTAATCCACCTAATGCTTCCATGGTTTTTTCTACCATAGCATTTGCATCCTCTTCTTTTGTTAAGTCACCACTTATAGACACAGCTTTTTACCCTTTACTAGTTGCGTATGCTTTCAATTCGTTTGCAGTAGTAGCACTAGAAAAATAGTGTATGGCAACGTGAGCACCACAATCAATGAAATCCTTTGTGATAGATTCTCCAATACCTTGAGCACCAGAAGTTATAAGTACATTTTTTCCAGATAATTTATTGTTTTTCATATGATTAATTATATAAGTTTTGGCTGTGGTTTATTTTTGGAGATAAAAAGAAATGCAATTTAATACTATGGGTTGTTATATTTAAGTCATGTCGTTATTGGATAAGCTTTTGACAAACAAATATCTGTTTGTCTGATTTGTCATTGAAAGGATCATCGTCAAAGCTACCAAACTTATTGATAATATTAAAGCCATTCCATTTTAAGTATGCATCTAATTCTTGGGGAAAGAAAAGTCTCATATCTAAATTTTGTATTGAATCAAACACACCATTTATATAATAATGCCATTCTATGCGATTAATCTGAGTTTTATTTTCATAGGTCATGATTTCCTTTATCAATACATTTCTTCCATCTTTGGTTGTATAATCAGCAATTTCTTTTTGTTCCTTCTCTCTTTCAATTATAAATTTAATATTAGGATTAAAGCAATCTAAAAGAAAAAGACCTTCGTTTTTAAGATGATTCTTAACAACACTTAATGCTTTAAATAAGTCTTCATTCTTGTATAGGTGGTGTATTGAGTTAAAGGGAATAAAAATTAGATCGTATTTATCAGGTAAATCTAAAGTTCTAATATCTGCTTCAATATACTTAATGTCTAATTTCTCTTCTGCAGCTTTTGCTTTTGCTTGTTCTAACATTGAAGCGGTATAATCTACACCACAAATAGCATAGCCATCTTTAGCAATAGGTAGTGTAAGTCTACCTGTGCCACAACAAAGCTCAAGTATACGTGCATCCTTATTTTTTGGAAGCCAACGCTTATAAAATTGCAAATCATTTAGATTAGTATTCATACCATCATAAATGTCTACGTCATATATTAAATCACCAACGTTATAATTAGTATTCATTTTGCCCTTAAAATCTATTAATTAAACTGCTATGTTTTCTATTTTAAATTTAATTGCCATGACACACCAAATTGGTCAACAACCCAGCCAAATCTATAGCTGAATCCATAATTATTTAATGGCATTGTTACATTACCATTTTTAGATAGTTTTGAAAATAGTTGTTCAAGTTCGTTCTCATTTACACAATCAATAAAGTTAGAAACGGCAGGTGAAAAATCCCAATCGTTAATCGGTGGACTATCACTGCACATAAATAAGCTTCCATTTAAATTAAATTTGGCTGTCATAATTTTTCCTTCCTCAACTGGACCACCTTTTTCCCATCGTTGAATGCTGATAATCTTGGAATTATCAAATAATTCGACATAAAAATCCATTGCTTTTTCCGCGTTATTATCCTGAAAAGTTAAAAAAGTTGCTATTTGTTCTTTTGTTTCTTTTTTTGATTTTTTTAGACTATCAATTTTAGTTTGTAACGCTGTTAACTCTACATTAGCATCATTATTAGCCTTATAATTAGTACAACTAAATATTAGTAGTGTTATGATAAGTATTGGTACAATTTTTCTCATAGTTTTTCTATAGAATTTCTACAATTTGAATATTATTACCACAGGTATCATTAAAAACTGCAAATTTAACAGGACCCATCGTAGTTGGCTTTACACTAAATTCAACATCTAGTTTCGTTAATCTAACGTATTCAGCATCAACATTACCAACATCAAATTGTGTGTATGGATATCCTGCTTCCATCAATGCATCCTGAAAGACCTTACATGGCTCAAAATGATTTGGCGCAGGCTCTAACAGCAATTCTGGTCCATCTTGCCATTCTGGTGAAACTAATGTTAGCCAACGATTACCAACACCTAGTGGAGAATCTTTCTTCTTAATAAATCCTAATTTTTTTGTGTAAAAATTTAAAGCTTTCTCTTGGTCTCTAACGGGAATACTAATTAGTGTTACTTTCATCCTAGATTAATTTATTCTTTTTCAAAGTTCAGAATTCTGATTTTAATGTACTTCTTGAAAGTTGCTTTTTTTGAAACTCTGATGGTGATTTACCTGTTTTAGTTTTAAATAAAGTGCTAAATGAACCTATACTTTCAAATCCAACAGCATAAAAGGTTTCAGTGACCGACATACCATTTTTAAGTTGTTCTTTTGATTTAGAGATTCTTTTATCTATTAAATATTGTCTAGGTGTAAGACCATAGTATTTTTTGAATAGTCGTAACATATGATATTTAGAAACAAATCGAATACGAGATAAATAATTTAAATTAAGGTCATTTTCATAGTTGTTATCTATATAGTTTTTAATACTAATGACAGTCTCTAATTGCTCTTGTTTTGAATACACAATTGCATTAATCTTTTTAAGCTTTTTTTCGTAAAGTGTCATTTTATTTAAGTTATAACAACTGACAAATTTTGGGTTAGGTGTTTGTGTATGAATTTGTTGGCTGATTATGCACTAAAGTTAGCACACAAATCGTAGATAGAAAATTCTATCAAAATTTTCGTAAGCTATAAGTAATCAAAAAGATAATTATATGCCTTGTTGTAATTAGAACAATTTACTTCTAAAGATATTTTTGCAAATTTTTTATAAAATAATCTGCACTAAAAGCGGCACTTTTTATTGAGCTTTCGGTATAATTCCCTCCTTGTTCGATATAAAAATATTCTAATCCAGATTTTTCAGGACTTGGTAATATTTTATTATAGTCTATTGAGCCATTTCCTAACTCAGTATAGTCACGAGAATCTTTGTGCATATCTTTAATATGCCACATTACAAATCTTCCTGGATACTTATTTATTCAGGCAGTAGGTGTTGTTTTACCTTCATGTGCAATCCAATACATATCTAATTGTAATTTAACCAAATCAGAATCAGTCTCGTTGGTTATAATTTCGTAACCTGAAGCTCCTTGAGAATTGTCAAATTCATAACCTTGATTATGATAGGCAAAGCCTAATCCAGCCTAATTGATTTGCTCACCCATTAGGTTCAGTTTTTTACTAAGCTTCTTAAAACCGTCTATATTTCTATCTTCAGGTGCTATCCATGGCCATACTATGTATTTGCTTTTCATGGTTAAAGCACCTTGAATACATTGGTCTACATATTTAGAAAGTTCGTCTAATGGTTTATTAAAATAATTAGCAAAAGGGTAATGACCGCTAGTTATACTTAGGTTGAGATCATTAAGAATATTTTTGAATTCGGAAGTTTTATATCCATAATAAGTCCCGTATTCGGCTTTAAATCCATAATGCTCAAAGTGTTGGTAACCCATTTTTTTTAGAATTTTTAATGTTGCAACAGGATCATTTGCCATTTCATCTCGGATTGAAAATAGCTGGTAGCCAAGCTTAAATCTTGAGGAATGAAATCTATTTAAACAAGAATAAGGTAATACACTAATTGCGCTTAAAGCGACACTTGCTTTCAAAAATTCCATTCGATTCACATAACAATAATTTTTTGAGTTCACTTAGGAGGTTAGTAAGGTATAACGAGCAACTAATTTAGTAATTACAGATCAAATAGAAAATCTGCGAGAACTTGTAATGAACTATAAACGGTGTTGTGGTTAGTTTTTTATTCGTTTAAATTGATAATTGCTAATTCCTCCATAATCTCCAGCAAAAAAAAGAAACCAAGCTCCATTTTTATATCCACGAGTCAAATTCAGATTTCCGTTTTCATTATTCCCAACAATAGTTTTCCTTTCTCTATGAAAGTACAAAGCCGGAATAGGAATTAAAACTAACTTTTTATTTATTGAGAAATAATTGTCAACTATTTTACCTTTAAACTCCATACTCTTTATAATCAAACTACTTTCGATTAAGCTTACTTTTAATTCCGTTTCGGACATAAGTTCGAATTGAACAAATGAGTTTTCAGTAACTAATGTGGTATCTCCTTTAATTGATTTGTTATCAGCTAGTAAGTTCCAAAGTCCGATTCTTTCATTATTTTCAATATGATTTTGATAAACTCCGTTTATTTTTTCAGTAGAAAATTCAGTCGTTTTATTTTTACTTTCAGCAATCAATTTCTTTGTTGAAAAGCAACTCGTGAGTGTCAAAAAAGTTGTCAGAAATATGAATTTTAATATTTTCAGGATATTTGTTTTAAATTAACCACAACGCCCACTGTGTATGGCGCAGTGAGGCGCGCCTCACGGAAAGCCATTGTTGCGCCTGATTAGCTATACACGCTATTGTGTGTAGTATCGTTCGGAGTTCTCGTAGACTCGACTAAATATACATAAAATTGGCGAGGTGCGACAAACAGTGGGCGTTGGTATGTAATTAGTAGAAGGGCAGCGTTTGGAAAACGCGATTCTACGTGCCGTAGGCAATTACATACCAACGTGTTTGTACATGGTTTGTTGTGTGTTTTAAGCACCTAATTTAGCAAATAAAAACCGAATAGAAAATCCGTAAGGATTTTCGTAAGTAGGCTAGAACTAGCAATAAATTATATACGTTGTTGGCAATAGTTTTTTTATTTTTTCTTTTTCGTTTTAGTAGGATTTGTTCTAAAGATATAGACAAAAAGAATCGCAAAAATCACATATACCAGAGTTAGCGAAATAACTATTTCTAAATGCGTCTTGATATTAGAAACAACTTTAACTAGTGTAATTGCTCCAACGCAAAAATGCATTAGGTTTCCAAATGCAATTGGTTTATTATAAATCCCACCAATAAGCGTTTCTTTTGCCATCCAATTTAAAATTCCAAACCCCAAGTATAATGCACTCATTATTTTCAAAAAGAGTATTGTAATAATATTAGACTCAACATTTAGATACCCAGCTATTTCATTTGGTAAAAATGAAAAAAGAATTCCAATAACTCCATAGAATAAGGCGCTTGAAGTCATTACTATTTTTGTATTCATAATCTTATTTTTAACTAGTTAATTGTTCGTTTAAATCTTTTAATTGAGCGATTAGCTGATTCAATTTAGTCTGTTGTTTCTTGATTATTTTTGGCCTAAAGTAGAAGGCATTTATTGCGATCCAAAATAGGACGATACCGTATGAAAAAATAGCCCATGGCAATGTCATTCTAATGATATACTCATACATATAAAGACCTAGTCCCAAAGAAAGTAAAATGAAGTAGCCATTCAGTAGAGTTGTTTGTTGAAACCGTTGCTTTTCTTTTAGTAATATTAATTGTTTTAGCTGAGCTTTAGTATCTAGCTCAAGGCTCTGATTTAATAAGAGCGGCGCTAATGTATTGTGAAAGGCCAGGTATACCAACATAGCTATTATACATAATACAATTCCAAGTTTTGTGGTCAAAAACTCAGGTTGATAATAGAACCAAACAAAACTTATAAAAATGCAAGTTGCGAGCAATGCAAGATTGGCCGCAATCAGTTTAAATCGGGCCTTCCTTTTATACTCATTGGCTTTTTTTATTATTTCTTTGGGTGCTGGGGTTTCAATTTTCTTCTTATTCCAGTACTTTTTAAAGTCTATATTATCTGTCATGATGCTGGAATTTTTTGGTTAACTTTCCTTTTATACGGTGTATTTTCACTCTAACGTTACTTTCTGATAGGCCAACAATTTTTGCTATTTCTTTCTGTTTCAAATCTTCCAGTTCTAATGATATTATGATACGTTCAATTTCAGGAAGTTCGGAAATACATTGATATAAAAACTGTACTTCTGGTTCTTTGTCTATGGATACTTCTTCAGCCATTCTCATTGGTAATTCAGATTTCGGCATTTTTTTATCTTTTCTAATTTGTCCTAGGCACGTATTTACTGCAATTCGAAATATCCAAGTCCCTATGGAAGATTCATTTCGGAATTTGGGCAGTTGCTGCCAAACTTTTATAAACGTTTCTTGAGCTAAGTCTTTGGCAATGTCAGAATCATTCATGTATCCTATGCACTGACGATATACCTTTGGCCAATAAGTTTCATGAATTTCTTCAAATTTCATTACTTGATCCAAGTTGTTAAAGCTGATATAAATTGATCTTGTTGATCAATAAAAACGTTGTGAGAACAGTTGTCTATATACTTAAAATTATTTAAGGGTATTATTTTTTTAAGTTTCATTATTTGTTCTTCTGAGTATAGACCATCTTCAGTACCGTAGAGTCCAAAAACTCGAGTTTTATTTTCTAGGATACTTTTTAAGTTTTGTGTTAGATCTATTGAAGTGTAATTCTCATTTTTCCAAAATCCTTTTGGTGCTTCGTAGGTCATTGTAGCTCCATCATTTACAAATGTGGGACTTGTTTTCAATTTTGTGTAAATCGTTATAGCTTCTTCAGATGGTGCTTTTGGAGTATAAAAACCATTCTGCATTGCATATCCAAAACTATATGAACTATATTCTAAGGATTTTTTATCCATTTTCTCAAGCATTTTAATGTACTTTAAATTGGTGCTGTCTTTATTTTTCTCGTATATATTTTTGGACTTTTTTATGATAGTGAGAAAAGTTTCTTGCATAGATATTGGTGCTGCTACCAATATTAGAGATTTTGTTTTATTTGGATATTTCTCTGCGTAAAGAGTTCCAACCACTCCTCCAAAGCTATGTCCCATAAGGGTAGCATCTTTTAAATTGAAGTTTGTATATATGGAGTCCAAATCATCAAACGTTTCTTGAAATGTAAATTTTGCGTTTTTATCAGAGGATCGACCCTCTCCACGTCGATCATAAACAATAACAAAAAATCCGTTTTCGCTAAGTTCTTTGGCCGTTGCTAATTCAAAACCTATTGAATTATATCCAGGACCGCCATGAAGATAAATAATTGGTTCATTGTTTGGGTTACCATATGCTTTGGAATAGATTGATTGAGAACTAACTGAGATTGTGGTTAATATAAATACAAATAATGTTATTGTTTTTTTCATTTTGTTTCCTTTATTTTTCATTTAGATACAAAGAATGTCAAAATGTTACAAATTATTTTTTTTAATGTTCGTTAAGGGACATCGTTTACACAAGTTAAAGATTAGGGTTTACCCTAAATTAGTTTCTAACCTTGTTGATTGTTCCTTCTTTCTTAATTGTTTTTCATTAAAGTACCCTAAAAGTACATTTCTATAAAATACTTTCCAAATTCCATTACCAAGCTCTTCAATTGCTACATATTTACCTTTAAGCGCAGCAGTTAAATATACCCAATAATATGATTTCCATCTTATGGCTCCATTTTTAGTTACCTTAAGAACTTTATATGTTGCATCGTAATCAAAATGAGGTATTCTTTCTGTAAAAGCTCTTGTAGAAAAGTCATGTATATCTGCAGGTGTTTTCATGTTTAAAGCTTCATGTGGTCTTACATGATTATATTCTTTTACAAAGTGATTTAATCTTCTTTGTTGTGCTTTTAAATCATATGCTGAAGGTTTAGCACAAGCGGCTTTTAAATCTCTATGCATACATTCGTATCTTCCGTTTTGTTCTGGGTGAGCAGGGTCAGAAAATACAGGGCTAATTCCAAGCTCAATAAACCAATAGGAAAGTTGTGTAAAACGTTGGATAGCTCTTACCGAACCAAATGGACTACCATTGTCTGTGTGTATTTGTTTAGGGACTCCATATTTCCTAAAAACCTTTGTAAACTCTGCTTTGGCAGACTTTAGATTTTCTTTATAATGTCCTTTAGCAGTAAATAGAAATCTGCTTTTAGAGTCTGCAATAGTTAGTGGGTGGCAGTATATTTTATTGCCCATTAAAAACTTTCCTTTATAGTCAGCACTCCATACTTCGTTACAGTTTTTAGGATCAAAAATAGGGTATACTGGTTTGATTCTTCTCATCCTTTTTTTAGCACATACTAAACCGTTTTTCTTAAGAATATTATGGACCGTAACCACAGATGGGATTTGTTTTTCTGTAAATTCTTTAAACAATAATATTCTTATTTTTTTTGCTCCCCAACGAGGATATTTTTCTTTTAGCTTTAAGATACCTTCTACGATATTTAGAGGTGTTGCATTAGGATGCTTTGAAGGGGCTCTAGAGTGTTCTCTAAGACCTTCATAACCTTGATTTTCGAACCTATTAATTAACTTATAAGCAGTAGGACGAGAGATTTCAAAGTTTTTGCATAATTCTGTAATGGTATACTTGCCTGTTCTCCATTCACAGATAAATTCAATTTTTTGTTCCATAGTTGTCGTTTCTTTCCAAGGCATAATTTCCGATTTTAATCAGAAATTTAGTCTTTAAAAAGTGTAAACGATGTCCCTTTAACTTTGTAAACGATGTCTCTTTACCATACCAAATTACATACCAACGCCCACTGTGTATGGCGTAGTGAGGCGCGCCTCACGGAAAGCTATTGTTGCGCCTGATTAGCTATACACGCTGTTGTGTGTAGTATCGTTCGGAGTTCTCGTAGACTCGACTAAATATACATAAAATTAGCGAGGTGCGACAAACAGTGGGCGTTGGTATGTAATTAGTAGAAGGGCAGCGTTTGGAAAACGCGATTCTACGTGCCGTAGGCAATTACATACCAACGGTTTTGTGTATGATTAGTTGCGTGTTTGAGCAACTAATTTAGCAAACATTCACGAACAAGAGGAATTTCCAAAGGAAATTCCGAGTAGACCTGAACCAAGTAATTAATTATACACGGTGTTATATGCAGGCTTTTTATTCTGTATTAAATCAGATATAGCATTCCAAAGTTCAATTCGTTTTTCTAATGATTGTTTCGCTACATTTAGTGTTTCATCCCATTTTTGTTTATCATCTTTACATAATTCAGAAATCATCATAAGAGATAAAGGACCGTGTTCATCTCCGTCAAGTTCAATATGTCGTTCGAGATAGTAATTTATTTTACTATATAATTTTTTTTCAGAATCTGAATTTTTAAGAATTTCGATAAACATATCTGGAATAAGGTCTTCTCTCCCAAATGTAAATGCAGAGGCTACGAGGTGCGGCTTATTTGTTTCAACAATCGAAAATGTGAATTTAACAAAATCAGCTACTCTGTTATCGACATTAACTTGACTAAAACAGTAGTCAACTGAATATCCCAATTCAATAAGCTTAATAAAATCATTGATTTCATTCGTATTTCCATTTACTTGGAACATTGCATCTAAATACATCTCAAAATGACTCTTTGGTTCTCCTAATTCATTAATGTCACTTTCCTCGCCGTGAACAATTTCATTTATAAATCTTGATATTTTTGGGTTTTTTGGCGGTGTCCAAGGTGTTTGAACTTTAGTAAGGTTTATTTGAAGATTTTTTAAAAGAGACATAAAATCCCATACTGCAAATATGTGATTTTCCATAAAAATTTTTACGTCATTAATGTTATGTAAATTTTCATAAAGTTTATGATTTTTCAATTCATTTCTTAATTCAGAAATCTCATTTTCTATATACTCTATTTTATTCATTTTTTAATTTATCTATTAACTGTAAATGGTGTATATCGCAAATTTAATGCTATAAAATGAAAATGTATTTAATCATAAATAAATATAATAAATGATTAAATAGCTAAAAGTTTTAGTAATCAAGAAAAGTATTTAGCTCTCGGTTGGTTGTTAGTGGGCGTTGGTATGTAATTAGTAGAAGGGCAGCGTTTGGAAAACGCGATTCTACGTGCCGCAGGCAATTACATACCAACGTTTAGTATATGAAGCGTAGCATCCCGAAGGGTGCTATGATTTTATATACAGTGTTGGCAATAGTTTATTTTTTTGCTTCCAAACTTATAAGCTGAGCGGTAGAATTGTCACACCAAAAGCAATCATCATTTTCGGGCTTGAACTCCAATGCCTTTTTGTAGCTGTCTTTTGCCTTTTCATTTTGCTTTGCAGCAAAATATACATCTCCCATAGTATCCCAGATATTGCCATTATCTGGAAACAATTGGGTGTTGAGCTCTGTAATGACAATAGCTTTTTCAATGTCGTCCCCTCGTAAATAAATTCCGCTTAAGCGGTTTAAATAAACAGGGTCATCCAACATCACTTCAAATTTTTGCTTTAACTCTTTCCCTAAATTTCTCACATTTCCCGAATAGTTTTCGATAAATGTTAGCAATTCAGTCACCTTATTTTTTGAGATAGGTTTAGCTTTGTAATTCTCATTAAAGAGCATTTTTTCTAATTCAAACGGTATTCTTGAAGATTCGCGAGTTGACGAATTGGTTGAAAATAGAATAAGAGCATCTTCTTCAGGAAACCAAATAAACTCATAATAAGAAACACCATTAAAACCATTATGAGTAATTACTTTAGTACCTCTATCTGACTGAAATGTTGCCCAACCATAACCATAATAACTCGATTCACCTTCATATTCGAGAATGTGAGGTGATGTTAATTTTTCTGTAGATTCTTTATTTAATACTGTGTTGTTTTTTAATGCTAAATACCATTTGTACATATCTTCTTGAGTCGAGTTAATACCTCCATTTGCTTTCAAAGGCCAAGCAATTTTTCCATCCTGCTGGTACTTGGAAACGTGATTCTCTTTATTTATGACATTGTACAAATATTCATTAGCCACTAAATCGCTACTCCATTTAGGCAAGAGATAGCCAGTTTGGGCCATTCCTGCCGGTTCAAATAATTGTTCTCTTAGGTAGCTTTCATAACTTTTACCTGATATGATTTCTATAATTCGCCCCAGAATACTGTAACCAGAGTTAGAGTACTCGTATTTTTCTCCTGGAGTGAAGAGTAAGTCTGTATCAAACAATTGCTGGAAATATTCGTTTTCAGGAATATGGTCAAAATCACTCTCGCCTATATCATGCCCAAAACCACCTGAATGAGTGAGTAATTGGTGAATGGTGATGTTCTGTTTATCAAAAGGCAAATCCTTAAAATATGCACTTAAAGAATCGGTTAGCTCTAGTTTTCCGTTCTCAGCTAACTTCAATATTGCCGTTCCTGTAAACTGCTTTGTTACGGAACAGATATCAAATACAGTTTTTGGGGTATTCGCAAAAGACTTTTCCTTATTGGCAAATCCATAACCTTTGTTAAGAATAATACGGTCTCCTTTTGCAACTAAAACAGCTCCGTTGAACCCATTTGACTCACATGCTATCAGATAGTCATTTAATGGTGAGCTTACTACGTCCGTATTAACGCTTTCGCTCTTTTTTTGATCACATGCAGTGAAGCAAATTGCAGTTAATAGTAAAATAGGTAGTTTAAGGTTTATCATATTGTTTAATCGTAATTATTGCCAACGTGTTTGTATATGGTTTGTTGCGTGGTTTAGCCAACTAGTTTAGTAAATAATTACGAGCCCCAGAAAATTCCGCAGGAATTTTCCAAATAATCACTTGCCAAAGCAATTAATTATACACGGTGTTGTAACCAGTATTTCTTATTCTAATTTCTGTTCGTTCGTAATTTTTAAAGAGATATGTTATGTCAGGATTTATTTCACGGATATTTTTTCCATTTCTTATTTCACGCAATGCAATTTGTCAATCAAATTTTAATTAGCAATCTAGTTACTTTCTTAATTCCAATTCCTTTTTTATCTTTTTCATATTTCCATAATTTAATGGAATAATTGCACTTAAAGCTAAAGGAACTACAATTAAAGCCATAAAAGTGCTGCTATCTTCTTTTGTTATCAATCCGTAAACACATACAATAAATAATAAGGACAAAACACCTATCAATGCTCCATTAATTATTTTTAGCCCTTTCAATTCTCCGTTCAATTTTTCTGTAGTTTTATCTTTTAAATCCATATTTTATTTTTCGGTTTTATTTCGTTTTGAGATTGGTTACAACGCCCACTGCGTATGGCGTAGTGAGGCGCGCCTCACGGAAAGCCATTGTTGCGCCTGATTAGCTATACACGCTGTTGTGTGTAGTATCGTTCGGAGTTCTCGTAGACTCGACTAAATATACATAAAATTGGCGAGGTGCGACAAACAGTGGGCGTTGGTATGTAATTAGTAGAAGGGCAGCGTTTGTAAAACGCGATTCTACGTGCCGCAGGCAATTACATACCAACGGTATCGGCTATGATTTCGTTGTGGAATCATCCGCAGGATTATTCCGCCGAAATCCAGCCGTTTGATTTATACTTTAACTTTGGTGTGGCAAAAACCACAATGAATTATAGCCATTGTTATGCGCTGGTTTTATTTATTAGATTTATTGGAATTAATGCTTCTAATTATCAATCTAAATTTGTACTTAAGAAGCTTTTTAATTTTTCTGATGTAATATTTTTTTCTATTATTTCACCTTCGTTATTAACTAAAAATGTAGTGGGAAAACTGATTACATTCATTTTTTTTGATTCTACTCGGTTTTCATCTAAATAGTGAATCCAGTTAAATCCCTTTTCATTGATAACAGTCCGCCAATTCTCTATTTTAGTTGTTTTATCAACTGAGATACTTACGATTTCAAAACCTAATTCTTTATATTTTTCGTAAATCGGAATGTAATTTGGCATTTCCTGAAGACATGGTGCACAATTAGAGTACCAAAAATCGAGTAGAATATAGTTACTATAGTTATGATTGCTTATTTTAAATTGAATATCTTTCAAATCTAGGTTTTTAAGAGGTAACTCTTTATTTTGAAAAGAAAAATTCCTTCCTACTTTTAATCTAGCCTCAACATTTTTAAATAATTCTGTTTTTTTAATGTCATTAGAAAAAAGAGACATAGAATCATCATATAATTTATTGTATTGTACGCTTCGAAAAGAAAAATAGTTTGCAATCAACCATAATGGAACGTAAGAATTGGGGTTTTCTTTAATAAAGTCGACGATTAAAGTATCTCTAATAGCACTAAACTTTCTTCTTTCTTCTGCAGAATTGGCTTTTGACCGTAAATTTTCAATTGAGTCTAAACCTTCCTTTTTTAATAATTCATATTCTTTCTGGGTTTTAGATTTTTTATTTTCAGGGATTATGACTTTTTTATCTTTATTTACAAAACTCACAAAGAGTTCTGTAGTACCGCTATCAATAAAAAATTTATTTGATAAACCTACATTCTCATCAAGAATATCAAACATTACAGGGTGCGATGGTTTATTACCCTTGAAATTAACAATACCATTTTGAATTTGTCCTTTGAAGAATATTTTATAAGTAGAATCTAGAAATCTTTCAAAATCTATGCATGGATACATAGACAAGGAGTCTGTTTTTGATTCAGTATTAATGACAACTTCAAATTCGTTTTTTAAGATTTCAAAATCACTATTAGATTCTTTACAAGAAAAAATTGTCAATGATATCATTGTTGTTATTAAACTTCTTTTTACAATTTCAGGATTGTTAATTACATTTAAAATAATATCTATCATATATTTTTAATAATTGGTTAGTGGCTTTGTGATTCCTTTCAACGCACGATTAACTTGCGCATAACGCCCACTGTGTATGGCGTAGTGAGGCGCGCCTCACGGAAAGCCATTGTTGCGCCTGATTAGCTATACACGCTGTTGTGTGTAGTATCGTTCGGAGTTCTCGTAGACTCGACTAAATATACATAAAATTGGCGAGGTGCAACAAACAGTGGGCGTTGGAATGTAATTAGTAGAAGGGCAGCGTTTGGAAAACGCGATTCTACGTGCCGCAGGCAATTACATACCAACGGACTTGTGTATGGCTCGTTGCGGGAAATCAGCTATGATTTTCCGCCATAAACGAAAGATAGCAAATTGCAATGAATTCCGATTAGGAATTCAGCCGCAATGAGCTATACACGTTGTTGTAAAACGTTTTTTGTATTTAAAATAATAATGTCGGCTAATTCTTCAGGACTCACATTGAGACTCGTTAAATTAATTTCCTGAATCCCTTTATTAATTGTTCCGACAATAATTTTATGTTCATTTACCCTTGAACTTTTGGCTTTTAAAATTCCAAGGTCAATTATTTCATTCCAGTTCAACCTCTTTCCGTCATATTCAATTGCTGTTTTAGTTACTCTCATTTTGATTTTATGTTCCATAAAAAATGCTCGATAAATGAAAATGGGAATTATTATTAGGAAAACACCAAAACCCAATAAAACACCATCATCCAAATTTGAGTTTACAATATCATTATAGTTTACAAAGAAAATATATCCAACTGCGAATAGCATTAGAACCAAAACAGCCTTATCATATGCAACATTATTCTTAAAAGTCAGATTATGAGTTTTTTCGGCTGATTTATATTTTGGATTTCTGCTTCTTGTTGGTCTTGTGAATATTCCATCATTTAAGCCTAAAACTTTTTCGACACCATTCGCAGCATATTTGTCATCAATTTGACTCTGAACCTTGACTCTAATTTGCTCCAATTCAGATGAGTCTAAATCGAATGTTGGACAGTGTTCACTAAAATCGGCTATATCATTGGTAAGAGAGCAAATTAGACCTTTATTAAAGTCCTTTTTTCGATTGTTACAAACTTTACAAAATGTTAGATGATATTCTCTGTTCACTTGATTTGGTCAAAATGTTTTACAACGCCCACTGTGTATGGCGTAGTGAGGCGCGCCTCACGGAAAGCCATTGTTGCGCCTGATTAGCTATACACGCTGTTGTGTGTAGTATCGTTCGGAGTTCTCGTAGACTCGACTAAATATACATAAAATTGGCGAGGTGCGACAAACAGTGGGCGTTGGTATGTAATTAGTAGAAGGGCAGCGTTTGGAAAACGCGATTCTACGTGCCGCAGGCAATTACATACCAACGTTCTCGGCTATGAACAGTTGCGTGGGTTTGCACGGACTTTTGCAAGTACATTATAAGCTGAAAATTCCTGCGGAATTTTCAGGATAAGCCTGTAATAGCAATTGTTTATAGCCATTGTTGTGTTTTCGTTTTTTTATTCAGTTTGTAATATATTCAATTCCTTTAGCTTCTCTACTTTTTCAAGTCTCAAACTCTTGTGTTTATAATTTGCTTTCTGTTGGTTTATCCATTCGTAAAGTTCTTTATCAAATTCAGATGTTATTTGTTTGTCTCCATATTCCTCTCTGAATAGCTCAATAATTTCAATATATTCTTCCCATTTTTTTCTTTTTTTACTTTTTGCAGGAAGTTTTACATTTAGTTTTTTCAATTCTTTTATTTGTTCATCTTTCAATCTGCCATATCTAAAAGTTCTTTTTTGATTATGCAACCATTTAGCAAGTTTCGGATATTCTTTACTGTCTTTTGGCAAATTTGGATTCGATAGTTTTTTTAGTTGTTCAAGATTATTATACCAATTTTGAGTAACGTGACCCTCTTTTTCCTTTTTAGTTCGAGTACCGATTTCAAAGAATCCAATATCCTGTAGTTTTTTGATTTTCCAAGATTCTTCTAGTCCTTTTGTTCTTATTCTATAAATATAATTCCCAAAATTCTT
This sequence comes from Winogradskyella sp. PG-2, assembly GCF_000828715.1. NCBI lineage: Bacteria > Pseudomonadati > Bacteroidota > Flavobacteriia > Flavobacteriales > Flavobacteriaceae > Winogradskyella > Winogradskyella sp. PG-2. The sequence goes on from NZ_AP014583.1 coordinate 3,277,995, forward strand.
GTTTGGTTTGTAATTAGAAGGAACTTCAAAATTTCCGTGTATTTTTTTGTATTCTAATAATTCCAATATTTTTTGGTCAAATTTATAAACATCCATATCCCATACTACACCAAGGTCTTCAAGAAGCTCAATTCTCTCCTTTGTCAGAATTTTTCTTTTTTTCTTATAGTTGAATCTTTGGTCATTAAGCCACTTTCCTAGTCCTTTATATTTTGGATTTTTATTGTTTTGAGAAACATTACAATCTCCGAATTCTTTTTTATAGTCCTCTAGCAATGCAAGTTTATCTAACCAATCATCTACAATTCTGTAGTTATTTGGTGTACGTGTCATTACCCATTTAAAACCAATACTTTCTAACTTTTCAATTTGCCAATCTTTTAGCTTGCCTTTTTTATATTTTCCTCTTTCTAGTGCAACCCAATTAGAAATGTAAAAAAGAGGATGAGTATTATCTTTATATCTTTTTATATTGCTATCTCCAGTCTCTTTATATATTTCTAAAAGTTGATTGTAGCTATTCATCCATTTTCTATCCCAAAATATTGTGTGTCCATCTCCAAAGTAGAAATCAATACTTTTTAACTTTTTGAAATGTTCTTCTGGTAACATTTCGGCTTGGTGTAGTAATTTCTGTTTTCTATACCATCCATAAAGAGTTCTGTCTTTATAGTCTCTTGGAACAGTACAATGCTCATTTTCCTTATAAAAACGTTCCATTTTTTGGAACATAAAACCCCATTTTTCTAAATATTCATCTGTAATTTTCAATATTGATTTATATTGTTTTACAGGTCTTTTTTCTGTGATTTCAATATTTCCTAAATCTGTTATTTCTGGGTTTTTGCCTTTTCTTTTTGATTTGTCGTGAATATTTGAATTATAATCAGAACCATCAGAGAAAGCTTCTGTTGATACTTTTTGCTCCTCGATTAATTTTTCTAAATATTCATTCGTTAAAAGTTCAATATTTGGGTCTGTAAAATCTAATAATGTAGAATAGAATTCTTTTAGTTGTTTTAAAACTTTTAGTCCACTTTTATCACTATTTGTAAAATCCAAAAGAATTGAAGATTCAACATTGTAGAAAAGCCCTGATTTTGTCAGGTTAGAAGAGCCAGTTATGATTCTATTTTTTTCTCCCTCAAATAAATAAACTTTTGGGTGATAGATAAACCTTTCAGAAAAGTAGATATAGGTTTCAATCTCTAGTTCGAGTAATAATTCTAGAGCTTCTTTGGATGTAACTCTTTCGTCAATTCCGACATAAAAAGTTATGTTTCTATTGTCATTCTTTGCTTTTTCTAAAAAAGGTTTTAAATAGTCTAAACCTGGTTTTCTTAAAAAAGCAGTAAAAAAGGTTATTTGCGTGAATGCTTTTTCTTGAATAGCAGAACAAACGTGATTTCCGCACGTTTCATCTTCTTCGAAGTGTAAACCTTGTCCAAGAAATTCTACTATCATTCTTTCACGTATCTTTTTTTAAAATGAAACACAACGCCCACTGTGTATGGCGTAGTGAGGCGCGCCTCACGGAAAGCTATTGTTGCGCCTGATTAGCTATACACGCTGTTGTGTGTAGTATCGTTCGGAGTTCTCGTAGACTCGACTAAATATACATAAAATTAGCGAGGTGCGACAAACAGTGGGCGTTGGTATGTAATTAGTAGAAGGGCAGCGTTTGGAAAACGCGATTCTACGTGCCGTAGGCAATTACATACCAACGGCTTCGGCTATGAGTAGTTGCGTGGCTTAGAGTATAACTTAGCAAGTACGCACCAAACTGAAAATCCGCGAGGATTTTCAGAAGTAGGCGAGAACAAGCAATTACTTATAGCCATTGTTGTGCTTTCGTTATTTTATTATTTAGTTGTTGTCAATACAATAATTCGGTCAATTGTTTCATGAACTTCTTTTAACTCACTTCCTAATATTACATCACTCATTAAACCTTTTCTAAGTGCAATCGCATTTTCGAACTCTAAACTATTTAAAAAAGTATATGTAACATTATTATGATCTAAAATGTTGGTTTTGTTAGTAAATGCTTTGAGTGAAATATGTTTGCTTATATAAGGGATAAAATTATCAAAACTATAATTTCTGAAAAGTAATTCTTCTTCCTTATAGTCCTTGACTAATTCATCCCATTTTTGTAATAATCTTCTCAATTCTAAATTTGATATGGTTTCAAAAGTAGATGTGTTGGTTAATGAATTTACAGATGATTGTTGAGGATTAAAGGTGTAGTGATTGAAAGTTTCTGAAATATAAATGGATAGAGAATCTTTATTTATTGTATTAATGTCAATAGGCATTAAATTCAAGATTTTTGTAGCATTAATATATACTTTGTAGTGATAAAAAGTAACAGAATCTAATTGCGCTCTATTTAATTTAAATTCCTTATTAATATTTTCAATATAATTTGATTCTTTTTTACGTTCAATTCTATTTTGATTCCAATTATTAATTTGTAGAGCGATTAAAATACCAATAACCACAAGGATGATTTCACCAATGGCGTATTTAAAATACTTTCCAGTTTTACCTTTCGAAAGTAAATTTTGTCTAATATTTCTAAAGAATTTTATCATTGGTTAGTGGTTTGTCATAATGAAGCACAACGTCTTGGCTATGAGTAGTTGCGTGGTTTAGCGATTAACTTTGCAAGTACACACCAAACTGAAAATCCGCGAGGATTTTCAGAAGTAGGCGAGAACAAGCAATTACTTATAGCCATTGTTGTAGCCAGTTTTTTTAATTTATATTTAGTTTCAATATTGTTGATTTTGGCACATCACAATTGTATTTCTGTCTAATGATTTCCGTAAACAGGTCAATTTTAGTTGCGATTAGAAACTTTCTATTATTGGTTGGCCATTCAGTCATAATTGCAACTAATCTTTTTTCAGGTTGTCCTTTAGTAAGGATCTCTTTCGGTGGTGTAAACCACAATCCACATCCACTAATTCCGTATAATTCTGGTCCGATTTGAGTCTTTGCTTTCTTAAAGTTATAAACTCGTTTACGGTCATAATTAAGAGCAATATTGAAATCCTTATTGCATTTTAAAGTTTCGTAATTTTCTTCTTTTGCAGGACTTGTTATATATCTCCAAGCTTTGCTTTTAAGTTGTTTTTTAAATTTGTTGTACTTGGATTTTGTTGCAGGAAATCCAACAATTTCATACATAGGCAACTCTTTAGAAATATGATTAATTCCCAACTCACTTTTATCTAAAAATTCATATGAATTTTTTATTGTTTCTACAGTTTCATCACAGAGTTTAAGTACACATAAATCGAATCTATCATTTTCACGCTGTTCTTCAACATTGTTTGTAACTATATTGCCTCCTAATCTAAATATTGTGTCATTATCGATTCCGACAAATAACTCATAATTTAATCCTTCAGCAACGTGTGCGGCTGTTATTAAAAAATGATTTTCATCTACTTTTACAAAAACACCAGAACCAAATGATTCAGCTATAGATTCACTTGATTTTAAGATATGACAAGTAACCTTATAGGCACTCCAACTTGTTTCAGTTTGAACTTCTCGATATTTTTCTAAAATTTTCTTTTTCAAAATTGGCTACAACACTGTTATATGTTGTATTTATTAAATATATACAATTTTTAAGTATTAGCAATAATCTCTTCTAAACATAATGTGTACATACATTTTTAATTAGGTGTTTTGTATATCAAAAAAATTGTATATTTAAAAATGATATACAAAATACACTATAAATGCAGCTAGATAATTATGAGTTTTCAGTAGGGAAGCATAGAAATAAAGATATTATTTGGATAAAATTTGCATACAGTGCAGCACTGAAAAATGCGCTTCGTAAACGCTTTCCTTCTGCAAAATATAGTGCTTCAAATAAAAGTTGGTATCTCCCAGATTTACCAGCAATTCGTTTAAACTTAAATATAAAAAAGAAAAAAGTAGGTCTAAAGCTATTCGCAAAAATACATCCTATAAATAGAAATGCATTTGTGGCTTATCGTAATCAGTTACAACTTAAGGCCTACAGTGAAAATACACAACGTATGTACCTTGCTGAGTTTGCTGATTTATTGGTGCTATTACGTCATTACCATGTCGATGATTTAAACCCAAAACGGCTTAAAGATTATTTTTTGTATTGTGTTAAAACTTTACACCTTAAAGAACGAAAACTTAACGGTAAGATAAATGCAATTAAGTTCTATTTCGAACAAGTTTTGCATAGGCCAAAAATGTTTTTTGATATACCTAGACCAAAAACACCAAGCACGCTGCCAAAACTCTTAAGTAAAAAGGAAATAAAGGCTATAATTGAGTGCACTTCTAACTTTAAGCATAAAATAGCTATAAAGTTATGTTATGGTATGGGCTTAAGAGTGTCTGAAGTTGTAAATATTAAACTGAGCCATATAGATAGCAGTAGAATGCTGGTCCATATCGTTGGGGCAAAAGGAAAAAAAGATAGATATGTGCCTTTGCCAGAATCGTTGCTAGATGATTTAAGAGCATATTTTAAAGCCTATAAGCCTAAGGACTATTTATTAGAAGGACGATATGGTGGTATATATTCAAAATCGAGCCTACAAGCTGTATTTAAAAGCGCCATGAGAAAAGCTGGTATCTCTAAAAACATAGGTATACATGGCTTACGACATAGTTATGCCACTCATCTCTTAGAATCTGGTGCTGATTTGCGTTTTATTCAAGAACTCTTAGGTCATAATTCTGTTAAAACGACTCAAATCTATACAAAAGTATCACGCCAAAGTATTACGAAGATAAAAAGCCCATTAGACACCCTTTAAGCTAGTATATTTATTAGGTTTTATGACTTCGATTTATGTTATTCAGCTATTTCTTCCATAGTATGATATACATTTTGTACATCATCATCTTGTTCAAGTTTTTCTAGCAGTTTCTCAACATCTTCAGCTTGTTCAGCTGTTATGGCTTTTGTAACTTGTGGTATACGTTCAAAACCAGATGAGATAATTTCTATAGTGTTTTCTTCTAAATACCCTTGTATGTTTCCAAAGCTTTCAAAAGGCGCATAAATTAATACGCTTGTTTCTTCTTCGCCAGCTTCGTTTTCGTCAGTGTCTTCAAAAATTTCTTCGACACCAAAATCAATAAGTTCTAATTCTAATTCTTCTAAATCTAAACCTTCTCCTTTAATTTTAAAATTACAAGTATGATCAAACATAAAAACGACTGAGCCAGAAGTGCCAAGGCTTCCGTCTGTTTTATTAAAGTAAGAACGTACATTAGCTACGGTACGTGTATTATTATCTGTTGCTGTTTCTACTAGTACAGCAATACCATGTTGCGCATAACCTTCAAAAATCACTTCTTTATAATCACCTTGTCCTTTTTCACTGGCTTTTTTAATAGCGCGCTCTACATTAGCCTTTGGCATATTTACGGCTTTCGCATTTTGTATTACTGCTCTAAGACGCGAGTTACTATTTGGGTCTGGTCCACCATCTTTTACGGCCATAACAATATCCTTACCTATACGCGTAAAGGCTTTGCTCATTGCAGACCATCGTTTCATTTTTCTTGCTTTTCTAAATTCAAAAGCTCTTCCCATAGTATGTGAATTTTAGTTCGGGTAAATTTAAATAAATAAGTGTTTTGGTAAAAATTTATTCTTCAACCTCTACAATGTCTTCTATTGCTTCGGCTAATTTAAAATCTTTATTAGTAACACCACCAGCATCGTGCGTAGATAAAGCTATTTTTAAAACATTGTAAACGTTGCTCCAATTTGGGTGGTGATGTTGTGCTTCGCACTCAAAAGCAATTCTGCTCATAGCGCTAAAACAATCTTTAAAATTATCAAACTCAAATTCTGCGTGTATAGCATTGTCGTAATAATCCCAATCTGGGAAGTGTAAGAGTTTCTTTTCTATAGTAGATGCGTCTAATTTCATAGTTTAATATTGATTAGTCTAAATTTAAGAAATAACAAAGTAGGTTACAAGCTTATTTCTGAAGTTCTTCTAAAACTTTTTGACTCGTTATTTGAAGGTGTTTAGGCAATTTGTTAAACTTTGGTAATACAGCTAAATAACGATCTTCATTTGTGGTGTAAACATGTTTTAATAAGACTTTCTTTTTAGAAATAAAAGCGATAATGTCTTTTATAAACTCATCATGATGCACCAAGTCTGTACTTCCTAAATGAAATACACCAAATTTATTGCGATTTATTATATAATGAATTTGTTGGGTTACTTTCTTATCTAGTGTAACATTCATTATTAAATTCGGAAAAATTTCTACCGATTCATTGGCAGATATTAATTGTTTCATTTCTTGAATCCTTGGGCAGTTTACACCAAAAATCATTGGTAACCTTAATACAGCTACTTGCTTTTTAGGTAAACGCAAAAGCATATTCTCAATCTTTATCTTAAAATGCCCATAAACACTGTGACTTAGTGTTTTATCTTCTTCGTAGCTTGGGTATTTGCTATAAGCATCAAAAGCATTCGCAGAGGATAAGAAAATGATTTTGCAACCAGATTCTATAACATATTCTGCTATATGTTGATGCGCTATTATTTGTGCATTAAAGTCTCCACGAAGTGCTGAGATGATAATAGATGGTTTACAGGCTTCTAGGATTTCGTAGACGTCGTCTTCTTCTACATTATAATGAAAGAATTGTTTATTTTTTTCAAATTCCTTCTTTGGAGTTCTGTAGGTTCCAAAAGTTCTAAAATAAGGACCTAGCTCTTTATAGATGGAATTGCCAATGTAACCACTGGCTCCAAGTATTAGTATGCGGTGTTTGCTATTTACCATTTCTGCTTTGAAATTGCAATAAAATAAAATGATGATTTTTTTCTTTATATGAAATAGAAAAATATAGCATAGCCTTAGTTACGGTTTCTTGTTATATTGAAGTAGAAAGGGAAAAAGGGTATTTTATTATTGTCATTTTAATGTAGTAATGGTAAGGGTCTTTCTTCATTAATCTATCTCCAATCCTAAATTTCACCCTTTATAGAATGGTAACTTTACAACCGTAGCCGGAATTGCTTTTTTACGCACCTGAATATTAATTTTGCTATCGAATTTAGAAAACACTTTCGGTACATATCCTAAACCAATACCTACTCCTAAACTAGGACTCATGGTACCTGAGGTGACATTACCGATTGTTTTTCCACTGCCATCAACAATATCATAGCCTTGACGAGGAATGCCACGATCATCTAATTTAAAAGCGACTAATTTACGTTCTGGTGTGCGTTCTTTTTCATCCTTTAAAGCTTCACTGTTGGTAAAGTCTTTATTAAACTTACAAACCCAACCTAAACCTGCTTCTATTGGTGAGGTAGAATCATCGATATCATTTCCGTACAAGCAGTAACCCATTTCTAAACGTAATGTATCTCTTGCGGCTAAACCAATTGGCTTAATACCAAAATCTGCACCAGCTTTTAGTACGTTATCCCAAACTTGTTTTACTTCATCGTTTTTGCAATAGATTTCAAATCCACCACTACCAGTATAACCCGTTGCAGAAATAATAACATGCTCAATACCTGCAAAATCACCAACTACAAAATTGTAGAACTTAATATCAGATAAATCATGACTAGATAGTGATTGCATAGCTTCAACAGCCTTTGGGCCTTGTATGGCTAAAAGCGAATAGTCCTCAGTTAAATCGCGCATCTCGGCACCAACATCGTTCTTAGACGAAATCCAATTCCAATCTTTTTCAATATTACTTGCGTTAACAACTAACAAGTATGTCTCGTCCTTTATTTTGTAAATAATTAAATCATCTACAACACCACCATCATCATTTGGCAAACAACTGTATTGTGCCTTTCCAATATCTAATTTAGAGGCATCATTACTCGATACTTTTTGGATTAAGTCTAAGGCATTTGGGCCTTCAATTAAAAACTCACCCATGTGAGAGACATCAAAAACGCCAACAGCATTTCTAACGATTTCATGCTCTGCATTAACGCCTTCGTATTGTACAGGCATATTATAACCGGCAAAAGGGACCATTTTAGCACCTAATGCTTCGTGAGTAGAAGATAACGCTGTGTCTTTCATTTAATAAGAATTTTCAAATTTATGATGTGCAAAATTAAACAAATTTTATGGCTTATTCTTTAACTATTAATCATAAAAAAACCACCTTATTTAAGGTGGTTTTTATAAATTGTTTATTTATTTTAAAATTGATATCTAATGCCTATAGCAATGTCAAAATCTACATCGTCCCTAAAATCGCCAAAGCCAAGTTCTGGCCTAAAATCTAAGGATAGTAACAACGGAATATCAAAACTATATTCTATACCAATGTCACCAGCAACAAAGAAAAAGGTTTCGTCATCTATGGCATTGTTATCAAAACCATAAGAACCAAAACCACCACCAGCACCAGCATACCAGTTAAAATCACCATCTAATTCCCAAACCCATTGGTAAAGACCAGTAAGTTTAAAGCCATCATAACCATTTCCACTGCGCCAACCTAAGTCAGCTTCTAAACGATTGTTATCACCCAAAGCTCTTTGGTATGATATTTCTCCACCAAATCCATCGCTATCACCTAATCTAAGGCCAATAGCATTGTCAGCAATCTCTTGTGCATTCATAAATGCAAATCCTACAAAAACTGCTAATGTTGTTAAAACTAATTTTCTCATAATGTTTACGTTTTTTTATTGAATGGATTAATCTTTACAAAAATAACTCCAAAAGCATTTTTATAATTAGAACTTGTTAAAATTTTTTGGATTTAAGGGAAAATTAAAGATTTTGTGACATGTTGAAGTCATTATTTATGTGCATAGCATTGTTACGTAAATAAAAAATGATAAAAGCAGGTTGCAAAAGATAAATTCTTTAGCAAATTGAAAAAGTTTGAACAAGTTCTTAAATTTCTTTATAGTTTTATAAACATATTTTTCTACTTAAATGAGTCAAAACGTATTATTGGAGCAACTAAAGTCTAAACTAGAGGGTGAGCTTTATTTTGATGATTTAATGCTAAAAATCTATGCTACAGACGCTTCTGTATATAAGATGATACCTACAGCTGTTGCGCTTCCTAAGTCGATAAATGATTTTAAGCTATTAATTGAGTATGCTAATAAAAATAATACTTCACTTATTCCTAGAACAGCCGGAACTTCACTAGCAGGTCAAGTTGTCGGAACAGGAATAGTAGTGGATGTCTCAAAATATTTTACCAAAATTCTAGATGTTAATGAAACTGAAAAAACTGTAACAGTTCAACCAGGAGTTGTAAGAGATGAACTTAATAACTATTTAAAGCCTTTCGGTTTATTCTTCGGACCTAATACATCCACTTCTAATCGTTGTATGATTGGTGGTATGGTTGGCAATAATTCTTCAGGCACCACATCTATACAATATGGTGTCACTCGCGATAAGGTTATTAGTTTAAAGACGCTTTTAAGTGATGGAAGTGAGGTTGAATTCTCTAATCTATCTATTGAAGAATTTAAAAACAAGCAACAATTAGAAACACTTGAAGGCGAAATATATAGAACTATACATAGAGAATTAAAGCCTGAAGAAGTTAAGAAGCAAATTCAGGATAATTTCCCTAAACCAGAAATACACCGTAGAAATACGGGTTATGCTATTGATGAATTATTGAAATCTGACGTTTTTTCAGGTTCAAGTACGCCTTTTAATATGTGTCAGCTTTTAGCAGGAAGTGAAGGTACACTTGCATTTACAACCGAAATCACACTGCAGTTAGATCTATTACCTCCAAAAGAAAGTGCTATGGTTGCATTGCATTTTGAAAGTGTTGCCAAGTGTATGACATCAGTTGAGAGATTGATGCAACATAACCTGCACACCTGTGAGATGATGGATGATTCCATTCTAAATCTTACAAAACATAATAAAACACAACAAGCCAACAGGCAATTTATTGAAGGGCAACCTGTAGCCATTTTAATGTGTGAGTTAAAAGCAAGTACAACTGTAAAACTTCAAACTGAAATCAATAGTTTTTTGAAGACAGTCGATGACTTAAATCTTAGTTATGCAGCTCCAATACTAAAAGGGAACAATATCTCTAAAGCATTAGAGTTGAGAAAAGCAGGTTTAGGTTTATTAGGTAATATGGTTGGTGATAAAAAAGCGGTTGCTTGTATAGAAGATACAGCAGTAGCCTTAGAAGATTTAGATAGCTATATTAATGAGTTTACAGCTTTAATGGCCTCATATAATCAAAACGCTGTGTATTATGCGCATGCTGGTGCAGGTGAGTTGCATTTAAGGCCAATACTAGATATAAAACAATCCGCTGATGTAGAATTATTTAGAAAAATAACTACAGATGTTGCTAAACTTGTTAAGAAATATAAAGGATCTATGTCTGGTGAACATGGTGATGGCATTGTAAGAGCTGAGTTTATACCACTTATGATTGGTGATGCTAACTATCAAGTTTTAAAACGTATAAAGTCTACTTTCGATATAAATAATATTTTTAATCCTGGTAAGATTGTAGATGCCTTTCCTATGGATAAGAGTCTACGTTATGAGATTGATAGAAAAGAGCCTGAGATTGCTACACTCTTAGATTTTTCAAACTCTCAAGGAATTCTTCGTGAAGCTGAAAAATGTAATGGCTCTGGTGATTGTAGAAAACTACCCGAATTTGGTGGTACTATGTGTCCTAGTTATAGAGCTACTCGAAATGAAAAGGATACTACTAGAGCGAGAGCAAATGCATTAAGAGAATACCTTACAAATTCCGATAAAACGAATAAGTTTAATCATGAAGAGTTAAAAGAGGTTTTCGATTTATGTCTAAGTTGTAAAGCCTGCTCATCAGAATGTCCTAGTAGTGTTGATGTAGCGAGTCTAAAGGCAGAATTTCAGTATCAATACCAAAAAGCTAATGGTTTTAAGTTTAAGGATAAGTTCTTTGCTAATTCTACTAAATATAATAGAATGGCTTCGTATGCACCAGGTTTTTATAATGCGTTGTTTCAAACAAAATTTGTATCTGGTTTTTTAAAGATTTTATTAGGTATTCATTCCAAGAGAAGTTTCCCAAAAATGACAATGTCGTACTCAGATTCTATATTTTATATGGATAGAGTATTTAAAGAGAATGGAACAAAAAAACCAATTAAAACGGTCTGTCTTTTTGTAGATGAATTCACTAATTACCTAGAATCTGACCTTGGTTTAGATGCTACATTTTTACTCGAGTCATTGGGTTATAAAGTTCTTAATATCAGTAATATAGAAAGCGGGAGAAGTTTTTTATCTAAAGGCTTTTTAGAAGAAGCTAAAGTCATTGCAGATAATAATATTGACTATCTAAAGGAAGCAGTAAATAATGGTTATGATATATTAGGAATTGAGCCTTCTGCCGTGCTTACGTTTAAAGATGAATATCTAAGATTAGCGGATAATAAAGATGCTGCAAAATTATTAGCTATACAAACGTTTTTAATTGAAGAGTTTATTCAACAAGAGATTGAATTGGGTAATATTAAATCTGATCAATTTTCTTCTGAATCTAAAACAATCAAGTTTCATGGTCACTGTCACCAAAAGGCATTAGCGAATCAAAAATCTAGTTTTGATATACTCAACCTTCCCGAAAATTATAACGTTACCATTATTCCGAGTGGTTGTTGTGGTATGGCTGGAAGTTTTGGCTATGAAAAAGAACATTATGAGGTAAGTATGCAAATTGGCGAACAAACGTTGTTTCCTGCAGTAAGAAAAGCTTCTGAGGATACTATAATTTCGGCTAATGGAACTAGTTGTAGACATCAGATAAAAGATGGAACAGGTAGAGTTGCAAAGCATCCAATTACAATTCTTAAAGAGGCTTTAATCTAACTTTTCTTTATTTGGTTGTTCTACAATGGTAATGGCTGCTATTAAATCTTTAGTATCCATATTTTTCAATTCTTCATCGGCAAAAAATGGTGATAATTTATCATGATTGTAGTTGTAGATTTTCCAACGTTTAAATTGGTATTCTAATGCTGTAAAATTTTCAACCCAATCACCAGAGTTTAGATAGGTCGTTTTACCATTTTTATTCTCTTTAACTAACATTTTAGGTTGGTGAATATGTCCACATACTACATAGTCGTAACCATTTTCAATAGCAAGATCAGTAGCTACTGCTTCAAAATCATTAATATACTTAATAGCTCCTTTAACGCTATTTTTTATCTTTTTAGATAGCGAGTAACGTTCTTCACCCATTTTTGCTAAACACCAATTTACATAGCGATTAATGAGTATTAATAAATCATAACCATAGCCTCCAAGTTTTGCTAACCATTTGGCATTTTGTATTGCAATATCAAATACATCGCCATGAAAAAACCAAGCTTTCTTTCCGTCTAAGTTTAAAACCAATTTATTGACGATTGAAATATTACCAATTTCGGTATCTGTAAATTTACGGAGCATTTCATCATGATTTCCAGTGATGTAAACAACTTCAGTGCCATTGGCAGCAAAGTCCATTATTTTTTTAATTACACTGAGATGAGACTTTGGGAAGTACCGTTTCTTAAACTGCCAAATATCAATGATATCTCCGTTAAGAATTAATTTCTTTGGCTCAATACTATTAAGATAGGTTAATAGCTGTTTTGCATGGCAGCCAAAAGTACCAAGATGAACGTCAGAAATGACAGCAATTTCAACTTTTCGTTTGAGATTCATGACTAGCTATTATTACTGCAAATAACAACATCTATTATTAATTAATTGTAAAACGATAATTACTATTTTATGAGTAAAATGTTATTGAAATGTTACCAAAAAAGGCATTAGTTTCAAGTTGTTAACGCTACAATAACATTTTAAAAATTGCGATTCTATTTTTGTTTTTGTTATTTAAAAATTATTTTAGCCTAAAATATATTTTAATGGCAGGAAATTCCTTCGGAAAGTTATTTAAACTCACCACTTTTGGTGAATCTCATGGTGTTGCAATTGGTGGAATTATTGATGGTTGTCCTTCAGGATTAAAACTAGATTTAGATGCTATTCAGAATGAGTTAGATCGTCGTAAACCAGGACAGTCAAAAATTGTTACACAGCGTAAAGAGCCTGATACAGTAGAATTCTATTCTGGTATTTTTGAAGGTGTTACAACTGGTACTCCCATTGGTTTTGCTATTCATAATACCAATCAGAAATCAAAAGATTATTCGCATATAAAAGATGTGTATCGTCCAAGTCATGCAGATTATACTTACGATCAAAAATATGGAGTTAGAGATTATAGAGGTGGTGGTAGAAGTTCAGCAAGAGAAACGGCTTCTCGTGTAGTTGCTGGTGCCATTGCTAAGCAAATGCTTACGTCTATTAAAATAAATGCATTTACATCTTCTGTTGGTGATATATTAATAGATAAACCTTATCAAGATTTAGACTTCAGTAAAATTGAATCTAATGTTATCCGCTGTCCTGATGAAGCTTCGGCAGATAAGATGATAAGCAAAGTTCAAGAAATTAAAAAGCAAGGTGATACCATTGGAGGAACAATTACCTGTGTGATACAAAACGTTCCTGTTGGACTAGGTGAACCAGTGTTTGATAAATTACATGCTGAACTCGGAAAAGCGATGCTTTCTATAAATGCTGTAAAAGGATTTGAATATGGAAGCGGATTTTGTGGCGCAAAAATGAAAGGTAGTGAGCATAATGATTTATTTAATGAAGATGGAAGTACAAAAACCAATTTATCTGGTGGAGTACAAGGAGGAATAAGTAATGGGATGGACATCTATTTTAGAGTAGCGTTTAAGCCGGTTGCGACTGTGATTCAAAAACAAGATGCTTTAGATAGTTCTGGAAATATTGTTGAGATGCAAGGGAAAGGCCGTCACGACCCTTGTGTTGTGCCTAGAGCAGTACCTATTGTTGAAGCTATGACAGCTTTAGTTTTGGCAGATTCTATTTTATTAGATAGAACTACCAGATTATAAATTATAGTTTGCTTATCTAAGTGTATTGTTGCATTAATTTTGATTAACTTTAATACAACTAACTAATCACTATGAAATTTTCTTCACAATACGTTGTATTGTCAATCTGCATTGCTTACCTATTTTTAGGTTGCTCATCTGTAAAAACGGTTCCATTTGAGAATTATGTAGATACAGATTCTAAAAAAGTTTACCCACAAGTAAAAACAACCTATAGTCTCGAAGATAAAGGTGTTTTTGTAAGTAATGAATTTGATTGCGCACGATTAAATGGATTTAATCAACTCAATGACAGTATTGCAATCATTGATATTTATCCAGAAAACGGACCTATTAATAATAGTACTTATTATGCTTTTAAAGCGTGGTCTAAATTACCTAAAGATTATTACTTTCAATTTAAATATCCGAAAGGGTACAAACATCGCTATATTCCAAAAATTAAACGAAATAATGTCTGGTCGGTTTTAGATGCTTCTAAAATGTATAAGCAGGATAGTATAGTAACTGTAAAATTAAGTTTGACTTCAGATCCCATTATAGTTGCTGCTCAAGAATTACAATCATCAAAGGAAGTTAAGGATTGGTATACTAATCTAATGAAAGGTAAAGAGGACTATGTAAGATTAGAATCATTTGGGAATTCTGTGTTAGGAAGAAATTTGCCAGTTTTAGACATCTATAAAGGAAGTGCGCAAGGAAAAGAGCTTATAGTTTTGCTAACTCGTCAACATCCACCAGAAGTAACCGGTTTTTTTGCATTTAAAGCGTTTTTAAAAACAGTTTTAGAAGATTCTAAATTATCTGAAGCGTTTTTAAATAAGTATAGAATTATTGCTTTTCCTATTATGAATCCTGATGGTGTTGATTTAGGGCATTGGAGACATAATGCTAATGGTGTAGATACTAATAGAGATTGGTCTAAATACAATCAACCAGAAATAAAGCAAGCTGTAAAGTATATTACCAAACAAGCTAAGAAATATGATAATAGAATAATTCTTGGTCTAGATTTTCATTCGACCTGGCATGATGTTTTTTATACTAATAAGATTAGAGAAAACACAACCTTACCAAATTTTATCGAGGATTGGTTTGCTGCATTAGAACACGAAATACCAGATTATAAAGTGAATGAAGCATCTGGTAATAGTACAAAACCTGTTTCTAAAGGTTGGTTCTTATACGGCCATAATGCTGTTGGAATAACATACGAGATAGGTGATAAAACACCAAAAGGTAGTATAGATCGTATGGGAAAAGTGTCAGCAAATGAAATGATGAAAATTTTAACCAATAGATAATGCGTCAACTCTATTTTCTTTTTGTATTGCCAGTTTTATTTTGTTTTTCCTGCGCTAATGAAAGCCTTGAACTAGATATTTTAATACTAAATGGAACTGTTTATGATGGTTCTAGTTTACAAGCTTCAAACCAATCAATCGGAATAAAGGATGATAAAATTGTTTATTTTGGTAATGGTACAACGACTAACTTCATTGCGCAAAAAACAATTGATGCTACAGGCTTAATTGTTTCACCAGGTTTTATTGATCCTCATACACATGCAGATAGAGAGTTAAAAGACAAAGAAACATCTTATAACCTACCCTTTTTGTTTCAAGGCATAACGACTGTTGTTGTTGGTAATGATGGTGATAGTTTTTATCCTACTTCAGATTATAAAAACTTATATGAGTCAAATGGTATAGGAACAAATGCTTTACTATTATTTGGACATGGCACCATTCGCGAACAGGTTATGGGTAAAAGTGATAGAAAAGTAACATCAAAAGATATTGCAAAAATGAAAGCTTTGGCACAACAAGAAATGAATGCTGGAGCTTTTGGAATGTCAACAGGTTTATTTTATGCACCTGGAAGTTATTCTAATACAGAAGATGTTATTGCTTTAGCACAAACCGTTTCTGAAAATGATGGTATTTATGACACACATTTAAGAGATGAAAGTTCGTATACAGTAGGCTTAATTCCTGCAATAGAAGAGGCTATAGAAATTGGTAGGCAAGCGAAACTGCCAATTCATATTTCACATATTAAATGTTTAGGTGTTGATGTTTGGCACCAGAGTGATTCTATACTAAAGCTTATCGAAAGTGCCCAAAACGAAGGTATAGAAGTTACAGCAAATCAATATCCATATGATGCTTCTGCTACAGGATTAAAATCTGCTGTTGCACCACGTTGGGCTGAAAGTGGAGGTAAAGATTCTCTTTTAATAAGGTATAATACTAAAGACTTGAAACAAAGAATCCTTGCGGATACAAAAAATAATATAACGAGAAGAGGAGGACCAGACAAATTGTTAATTGTAAAATCTGAAGATTCAGCTTTTGTTGGAAAAACACTTTTAGAAATATCTCAATTGCTAAATACCTCACCAGAAGAAGCAGTTTATATAGCTTTGAATAGCGGTTATGTTCGTGTAGCTTCATTTAATATGAATACAAAAGATATTCATAATTTTATGAAACAATCATGGGTTGTTACAGGTTCTGATGGTAATACAGGGCATCCAAGGAAGTATGGCTCATTTCCTAGAAAGTATCATAAATATGTGAAGGAGGATAAGGTTATTGATATAGCAACTTTTATAAATAATAGCACGTCTAAAACAGCAAAGATTTTTAAAATTAAAAATAGAGGAAAATTGCAAAAAGGCAATTTCGCAGACATTATTATTTTTAATCCTAAGACTTTTAAAGATGTAGCAGATTACAAAGATGCATTTCAGCTTTCTCAAGGCTTAGAGTATAGTATTATTAATGGGAGAATTTCTATTGATAATGGTATTTATAATAATGAATTAAATGGATGCGTATTAAAAAAATAGCTAAAGTTTTAAAGTCAAAAAACACTATTATATCTTCTTTTAGTAGAAACAAATATTTAACTTGTTGCCAATTTCTAACTAAGATATATTAATAACACCAACTATGAAAAAACTAGCCTTACATTGGAAGATCATAATAGGAATGATTCTAGGTATACTCTTCGGATTGGGTTTTACAACTTTTGAATCAGGCCCACAACTTATAGCGGACTGGATTAAACCTTTTGGAACCATATTTATTAATTCTTTAAAGTTAATTGCTATACCATTAATTCTTGCAGCTTTAATTAAAGGGATTTCAGATTTAAGAGATATTTCTAGTCTTTCAAAAATGGGATTGAGAACGATTGTAACATATATAATCACAACGATAATAGCTGTTTCCATTGGATTGTTTGTAGTTAGTACAATTCAACCGGGAGATTCTATTGAAGAAGATACCAGAAATGAGTTGATTGAAGCTTATGGAGGAGATGCTGAAGCTAAGCGACTTGCTGCCAAAAATCAGGAAGAAGCAGGTCCATTGCAGGCTTTAATAGATTTGGTACCTGATAATATTGTAAGTGCAGCCTCTAGTAATAGAAATATGTTACAAGTAATTTTCTTTGCTGTGTTTTTCGGTGTTGCTTTAATTCTTATTCCTGAAGAGAAGTCAAGAACAGTTAAAAACTTTTTTGATGGCCTCAATGAGGTTATACTAAAAATGGTAGACTTAATTATGCTGGCCGCACCTTATGGAGTATTCGCTTTAATGGCAGCATTGGTAGTAGAAGCACCAAGTGCCGATTTATTTGCAGCTTTAGGTATGTATGCTATATGTGTAGTTTTAGGATTAGCATTAATGGTTGTATTTTATATTTTCTTAGTCAAATTATTCACTAAAAAATCACCTAGTTTTTTCTTAAATGGTATTGCACCTGCCCAATTACTTGCGTTTTCTACAAGTAGTAGTGCAGCAACATTACCAGTAACTATGGAAAGAGTTACTGAACATTTAGGTGTAGAAGAAGAGGTTTCAAGTTTTGTATTGCCAATAGGTGCTACGATTAATATGGATGGAACTAGTTTATACCAAGCCGTTGCTGCAGTTTTTATTGCCCAAGCTTTTGGTATGGATCTTTCTTTCGGTACCCAATTAGGTATTATTGCTACTGCAACCTTGGCTTCTATTGGTTCTGCAGCTGTTCCAGGAGCAGGAATGGTTATGCTCGTAGGTGTATTAGGTTATGCTGGGATTCCGGAAGCAGGTCTGGCTCTAATATTTGCTGTAGATAGACCATTAGATATGTGTCGTACAATAATTAATGTTACTGGTGATGCTACAGTTTCAATGCTAGTTGCAAAGTCTCAAGATAAGTTGCATGAACCAAATCCTAAAAATTGGGATGACAATTATGATGATGTAAAATAATTTTCAAGACTCACAAAAACAATTTAACTTTATATCATCAACCAAAATATAAAAGGATGAATATTTGTTTTATAATGTATCCTTGGGAAGACATTGACCCAGAAAATGATACCAGTTTAGCTCTAATAAGAGAATGTGTTAAACGTAATCATGGTGTAGCTATGTGTACACCTGCTAATCTTACAATTAGAGATAGTGTAACCAATGCATTTTGCAATGTTATTGGTCGCATGGAAAAAGCACCATCAACTTTAAAATCGTTTTATAATAAAGCAAAACTTAGAGAAGAAATGCTGCCTTTGGCTGGTTTTGATGCTATTTTCTTTAGAGCAAATCCTCCTTTAGATCCTTTAATGCTTAATTTTTTAGATTCTGTAAAAGATGATGTGTTTATCGTAAACTCATTGCAAGGGATGCGAGAAGCTAATAATAAGCTTTATACAGCAGCATTTGGTGATGCACATAGTAATATCATCCCAAATACGCATGTATCTAAGAATAAAAAATATTTGGTTCAGCAGATTAAAGAATCTAAAGCAGACAAAATGATTTTAAAACCATTGAATGGTTTTGGAGGTTCTGGTGTGATTTTGATTGAAAAATCTGCAATGAATAATATCAACTCACTTTTAGATTTTTATATTAGTGCTGGTGATGGTAAATCTAATTACGTAATACTACAAGATTATATAGAAGGAGCCGATCAAGGAGATGTTAGAATTCTATTGCTAAATGGCGAGCCTGTTGGTGCTATGAGGCGTATTCCAGGTTCTGATGATCATCGTTCTAATGTGTCTGCTGGTGGAAGCATAGCAAAGCATACATTAACAAAAGCAGAAAAAGCATTATGTAAACAAATTGGCCCAAAATTAGTTAAAGATGGACTTTACTTTGTTGGTATAGATGTTATTGGTGGAAAACTGGTTGAGGTTAATGTAATGTCACCAGGTGGAATTACATACATCAATAAAGTTTATAAAAATAAACGTAAAGTTGAAGAGAAAGTCATTGACTTCTTAGAAAGTAAAGTAATAGACCAATTACAAGCCTTTGATCGACGTGCGCGATTACGTAAAGCAGTTGATGAAGCTTAATATAAAATGAAATTTACGCCTAACTTAATTTCTGTGGAATGGCTCAATAAAAATATTGAGAATCCAGACATTATAATATTAGACGCTACAATTAATAAGGTCATAGATGCATCTTCTCAAAGAATTCCAAAAGCTAGATTCTTTGATATTAAGAAGAGGTTTAGTGATGTTAATGCACCATTTCCAAGCACATTACCAAGTGCAGAGCAATTTCAGAAAGAGGCTAGAGGTTTAGGAATAAATAAAGACTCATTAATTATTGTCTATGATGATAAAGGTATTTACTCTAGTGCCAGAGCATGGTGGTTATTTAAGACGTTTAGATTTAAAAATGTTGCCGTTCTAAATGGTGGTTTGCCACAATGGATACTTAACGCATTTAAAGTTGAAGCTTATTCTGATGCTGTTTTTCGGCATGGTAATTTCGAAGCTAAATACAATTCAGAATTCATGACCGATTTTGTGGGTGTCAATGAGTTTTCTAATAATAACGCAACTTTAATTATAGATGCACGCTCAGAAGAACGTTTTAATTGTTTAGTAGATGAACCAAGAGCAGGATTGCGACGTGGAACTATTCCGAACTCTACGAACTTACCTTATACAAGATTATTTAATGATTATTTAATGAAACCTAAAACCGAACTTACAGTAATCTTTAATAATTTAGTAGATAATAAAGTGAAATTTGTATTTAGTTGTGGTTCTGGTATAACGGCTTGTATATTAGCTTTAGCAGCCACACTTTGTGACTATAAAAATCTTATTGTCTATGATGGATCATGGACTGAATATGGAACTCTAACAAAATAAAATGAAAACAATTGACTGGACAAGGGATGAACTCGTAGCTTATATTTTATTATTCGCAGCACATTCAGATTTTAAAGAAGATAATCATGAGCGTAATGTGATTATTTCTAAAGTAGATATGCAAACCTTTCAAGAAATTCACGATGAATTTGATAGCGATAATGATTATCAGGGCATTCAGAAAATTATGTTGAGTTTACGTCAACATGGTTATGATAAGGATGATGTTGAAATTCTATTGGCAGATATTAAGGTTTTGTTTTTCTCTGATGGAGAATTTAACGTTAATGAGCAAAATATGCTAAGGTCACTAGAACGTTTATTTAAAACTTTGTGATGCAACGATTATCAATAGATTCTATTATAGCGAAAATTAATGCTGAAGAAGCCTTTTATGCTGTATCAGATGATTATTCATTTACACTTAAAATAGATAAGTATGTACCATATGCATGTGCTGCTGTACATGATGGTCATCAGTTTAGAAAAGACCTTTGGGACAATTGCGCACATACAGAATACGAAAGGTGGTACGAAGAAGATCCAGAAACCAAAAACATGGTAATTTCTCATCCAATTCTTATTGCAGGATGTGATTCTAGATTTGAATATGATTTAAATCGAGATCCTGAAAACGCTGTCTTTGAAACAGCTTGGGGAAAACAACTCTGGATGCAATCGTTACCAGAATCTGAAAAAGTAAAGAGTCTACAGAAACATACCAACTTCTACAAAGTAGTACATGCTTTAATTTCTAAAATCGAAGACAAGTTTGGTGTATGCATTGTTTACGATATGCATAGCTACAATTGGAAACGTTGGGATAGGGAAGTGCCAACATGGAATTTGGGTACATCTAACATAGATAATGATCGTTTTGGAGCACAGATTGAATCTTGGAGACAAGCTTTAGCTTCAATTAAATTGCCAAATGATATCAAACAGTCTGCAAAAATCAATGACACGTTTCAGGGAAATGGATATTTCTTAAAATATATTACTAATAACTTTAAGAATACCTTAGTTTTGGCAACCGAAATTGCAAAAGTGTATTGCGATGAGTATAAGCAGATTAATTACCCAGAAGTAGTAGCAGCTGTAGAACAGCAATTAAAAGTGCTTTTGCCTCATCATGCAAACGAATTTTATAAGACCTATACTAACTAATGTCCCAAATAAAAAAGACAGAAGAGTTTCAAGATTTATTTGATATTGATTCCAACCTTAATCGATTGGTAAAGAATATTGAATTACTCAATTATATTAACCCGCTAAATATTGCTTCAGAAAAGAAGAGGTTTTATTCGTCTAAATATAATTACGAACCTCAGTTTAAATATCCTAAGATGCGCTTTAATGGTTATAAGCTGCATCGCTTGTTTTTTTCTCAACGTTTAGAACGTATACAAGATGAAGATATTAGGCAATTATATGAAGATATTATTTATGAGTATTCTGGTTTAATAGAATGCATAGAAACTATTGGGCAAGGCAGAAAATTTTATTTTAATAGCCTTAAGAGTTTCGGAACTCCAACGGAGAAGGATATAGAGAATGCTAAATTCATTTTACGTTTTGACGATTCTGAGTTTGACGAGGAAATGCTTCCTATGTATAATGCTGATGAAGCTAAAGCGTATTTTGACACCTATTCTAAGCGCTATGATTTTAATTACAATATTAAGATATCTAATAATCTTTCTGCAGCGGCAATGGTGTTAAATAACACACAAACACTTGTCTTAAGAAAGAGTCATAAATACAGTTTAAATCAGCTTAAAGTATTGACCAACCACGAAATTGGTGTGCATATGGTGACTACTTTTAATGGTTTAGATCAACCATTAAAAGTGTTTTCAAACGGTTTTCCAAATAATGTTGAAACACAAGAAGGATTGGCTGTATATTCAGAATTTATGAGTGGTTGTTTAACCATTGAGCGTTTAAAAGAATTAGCTTTTAGAGTTATTGCTGTAGATAGTTTAAATAAAGGCTATAGTTTTTCAGATACGTTTCATTTATTACATAGTCAACACAAAATGAATAGAGACAAAGCTTTCGGAATTACATTACGTGTTCATAGAGGTGGCGGCTTTACAAAAGATCATTTGTATTTAAGAGGTTTAAAGAAAATTTATAAGCGCGCTCAAAAAGGCAAAGACCTTGGTGTTTTACTGACAGGTAAAGTCACAATGGACTATATTCCAACAATAAAGAAAATACAAGCTATAGGATTAGCAGTTGAGCCTAAGTTTTTTACTGACGCTTATGAAGAAAACAATAATACTAATCCTAATTTAGATTTTATTCTGAAGAGTTTAAAATAACCTCAAAGCTAAATGCTTAAGTCTTTACTAATAAGAAGTTAGACTTGCTTCTTAATAGAATTCAATATATTCCTAACTAACTGAAACTAGGATTGAATTAACTTCACCTTACTTTGAGGTTTTCATTACTAACTGAGCTTAAAATCATTAACTTAAAAAAACTCAGAACTAAAATACTTTTAATGTAAGACGTATAAAATCAATATTGAGTGTATTGGTTTTAAAGTTGAGTGAACTATACTGATTGATGAGTTTCAGGTTTTATGCATCTTATAGATGTTATTTACACTTTTAAGTTTTAAAACAATTATATGTAGGTTTATATCGATTTTTTTTATTCAA
Source organism: Winogradskyella sp. PG-2 (assembly GCF_000828715.1). NCBI lineage: Bacteria > Pseudomonadati > Bacteroidota > Flavobacteriia > Flavobacteriales > Flavobacteriaceae > Winogradskyella > Winogradskyella sp. PG-2. Next base: position 3,300,854 of record NZ_AP014583.1, read on the forward strand.
AAGAGAATGACTTCTTATTTTTGGTATAACAAAATATATGCTATTAACCAATTAATTATTTCCCTCAAATAATAATTGAAATCAAATTTTGTTTAGACTGCAATAGTTTTAAGTAAATAAGTTGTTAATTTTTAAAAAGCCTTTTAGAATGGATGCTAAAAGGCTTTTTCTATGGACATATATTTCCATTCAATATTTTAAAATTATAAAGATACTTATTCTATAAACTTAGATTTTAATTCTGGTGTAGGTATCATGCAAGCATCTTTTTTACCGTACCACTTGTAACGATTTTTCGCCACATAATTATAAACCAAATTTCTTATAAATGTTGGCACAACAAAAAAGACTACCATTAAATTTGAAGGAAAGCCTAAATGCTTTGCTATATGTAAAGCTGCTGATGACTTATGTTTTAGATGATCAGATTTTGGATTATAAAGTAATATAGAATCCATTTTTTCTGTATTTATATCAAATTTATCTATAATGAATTCACCTATATCACTTTGTAGAGGTGCAAAAAGGAACTTATTTTTTTTATCCCGTTTTATAACATACAGTACACTGTTATTACAAAGGTTGCATACACCATCAAAGAGGATAAGTTGTTTGTTATGAGGTAAAATTTCTATCACATTACAAAGATAATGTCTATTTAAATAAGGTCTTAATGATTAACAAGTAATTAGTAATTATTTCTTTTTTGCCTCAACTAATTCTAATAAATCTAAACTCACATTAGTAGTAAACATGCCATAGTTTACATTAGCTTTTCCTTTTTCAATAGAATCAATACTGCCGATGGCTCTGCCATCATGCATGCGAACCCGATCACCAACTTTTAATATTGGTTTTGGTTTCTCAATTTTAACTTCTTTTTTCTTAGCAGCTTTTTTCTTTTTACGGATCACTTCAACTTTTTTATCGGCCTCAGCTTTTACTTGTCTTTCTTTATGCTTCTCAGCTTTTTTTTGTTTTGCAGTTAATTTTTTGCGTTTAGAGTTTTCAATTTGAACTAATTTAAATAACTCAGCCATTAACTCTCGCTTCTTTTTATTTTCGAAGTATTTTTCTGAAATATCATTAACTTTTTGACCTAAATAAATGAGTCGTTGATTACTGTCATATAACTCTTGAAAATTTTCTAATTTTTTCTGAACCTTTGCATTGATTTCTTCTAGCTTATCTGCTTCTGATATTTTCTTTTTTTCGTTTTCTTTTAGTGAGCGTTCTGTTTTTTCGAGCTTGCTACGTTGTTTCTGAAGTTTAGCTATTGTCGCATCAAAGCGTATTTTGCCGCGTTCTATTTTCTTCTTAGATTTATTGATTAAGCTATATGGTATGCCGTTTTTTTGAGCCACTTCAAATGTAAATGAACTACCAGCTTGTCCAATAACCAACTTATACATTGGTTCTAAGCTTCGTTCATTAAAAAGCATATTGGCATTTTCCATATATGGTAACTCGTTAGCCAACAGTTTTAAGTTAGAGTAATGGGTTGTTATAATACCAAAGGCTTCTCGTTCATAAAAGACCTCTAAAAAGGTTTCTGCTAAAGCACCACCAAGCTCAGGATCACTACCTGTTCCAAATTCATCAATTAAGAATAATGTTTTGTTATTACATTTCCTTAAGAAGTAATTCATTTGTTTTAAACGATAGCTGTATGTACTTAAATGATTTTCTATAGATTGATTATCACCAATATCACTTAGAATTCTATTAAATAAACATACTTTACTTCGTTCGTGTACAGGAATTAGCATACCACTTTGTAACATCGTTTGTAATAATCCAACGGTTTTTAAAGTGATACTTTTTCCACCAGCATTTGGGCCAGAAATAACAATAATTCTGCTTTCCTTTTCTAAACCTATAGTTTGGGGAAATGTATGTTCTCCTTTTTCTTTATTAGTTAAATAGAGTAAGGGATGATAGGCATCTCTCAAGAACATCGTTCGTTCTTTTGAGAATTCTGGCAAAATGGCATCCATGCTTTGTGCATATTTAGCTTTTGCAGAAATAACATCAATTTTAGTTAGAAATTCTTGGTAATTTTTAAGAAGTGGTGAAAATAACCTAATGTAATCGGTCAATTCCTTTAGAATTTTTGTAACTTCTTCTTTTTCTTCGTATTCTAAATTATTAAGTTCTCTAGTATATTGTAAGGTAGTTTCTGGCTCTATGTAAACAATGCTTCCAGTTTTACTACCTCCCATTATGGCACCTTTGACTTTTCTACGATACATAGCTTTTACTGCTAGTACACGCTTGTTTTCAACTACAGATTCTCTAATATCATCTAAATAATCTAAGTTATGACAAGTGTTTAATGCTGAAGAAAAGCTAGTGTTAATTTTCCCTTTTAGTTTGTTGATAGTTTTCCTTATATCTAAGAGTAGAGGTGAAGCATCATCTTTAACATCTCCAAATCGATCGACTACAGCATCAACTTGTTCTATAATTACTTTAGTGAATTCTATATGTTGGCAAGATTGCTTTAAATTAGGGTAATAATCTTTAAACTTTTCTAAAAACTTTAGAATTGAATTTACAGTTAGCGATAAGCTTACAAGCTTTTGCAAACTAGAAATTTCTAAATATGTATTTTCAATTTTAAGAAGCTTTAATTCTTTAGATATAGTCTCAAAACCATGATTAGGAATACGGTTGTCATTATCAAAAGAGGATAAGTATTCATTAACGTATGCCAATTCTAACATAAGTCCTTCTTCTTCAGAAAATGGTAGTATTGCCAATGTAGCTGTCTTACCTAAAGTGGTAATACAATGTTCGCTAATTTGATCTAAAACCCTAAAAAACTCTAGGTCTTCTAAGGTTTTCTTATGTATACTTATCATTAGTTATTGGTAAATTGAAGTTGCAAATTTAGGGTAATTGTGTTTATATGCCTAATGCCTTTATTTATTGTGTTTATTCTTATTTTTGATAAAAAATTAATGGATATAGATATTCATCATAGTTGGAAACCTTATTTACAGTCAGAAATTGAAAAGCCATATTTTAATGACTTAACCGAATTTGTAAAGATGGAGTATGCATCTTTTAAATGTTTCCCAAAATGGCCAGATATTTTTAATGCCTTTAATTATTCTCATTTTGATGACACAAAAGTAGTTATCATAGGCCAAGATCCTTATCATGGAGTTGGTCAAGCAAATGGGTTATGTTTTTCTATTAATGATGGAGTCTCACATCCTCCTTCATTAATAAATATCTTTAAAGAGATTGAACAGGACTTGGGAATTCCCTATCCTAAAACAGGCAACTTAATGCCTTGGGCGAACCAAGGTATACTGCTTTTAAATGCTACGCTTACAGTAAGAGCCCACAATGCTGGAAGTCATCAAAAGAAAGGTTGGGAGCGATTTACCGACTCCATAATTAAGGCTATAAGTGAAGAGAAAACAAATGTAGTCTTTTTACTTTGGGGTGGATTTGCAAAAAAGAAAAAGAAGCTAATTAACACAACTAAACACTTTGTTTTAGAAACTGGTCATCCATCTCCATTAAGTGCTAATAGAGGGTGTTGGTTTGGTCATAAACATTTTAGTAAAACTAACTCCCTGTTGCGGCAAGTTGGCGAGTCTGCAATGGAGTGGAAACTGTAGTTGGCTTGTTATTTCGTATAACACGAGGTTTTCTTTCCTCAACAATTTTAGATGTTTTATTACAGCTAAAAAATAAGAGTAAAAAATTAAACGCAACTAAGAAAGACAAAATCAGAATAATAGTTAATAGCATATAATCTGTAAATTATATCATAAGTATAGCATACTTACTTACTCAAATGTAACGAAATTTTTGATATACTGAAAGTTGTCGATGAAAATATGATTACGCAAAATACATTATGTCTTACGTATATTCAGTTTTTATCGATAATTATTGATTTTTAACGATGTTTTAAGTCAATCTATATTAGCAAATAATAGTATATTTTACAATAATTTGTTAATAAAGTAATATGTTTTTAACTTAAAATGAGCCTTCTAATGGATGAATTAAATCCAGGTAATCTACTTTTTTAGGGATAATTTTTAAATTGAAGAGTTGATTCTGAACATTAGTAATAGTCTTTTCATCTATGAGTTCTTGTGACCATGAAGTTAGAGAAAGCCATTCTTTGACATCTTCTAATTCTTGTTCGTATCGATTTGCAATTGTTTTATCAATTGAGGGAATTGCTTTAAAATCTGTTGTTGTGTTATTTATAATATTTAAAATCGTTTTTAAATCATCTTTATTATTATCTATAAATTCTTCCCTAACGGCAATGACAAAACAAGGCCAAGGAGAAGGGCAATTATCTATTCTTCTAAAAATACCATCATCTACTAAAGGCTTTGTAGTAAACTTTTCCCACATAAAATAATCAGCATCACCCTCAGTAAGTCCTTTTACTGCTCCATCTAAGTTTTTAATCACTTCAAAATTTAGATCTTTTTTTAAGTCCCAGTCATTATTTTTTGCATTAATGTAAGCCATTAGGTGAGAACCAGATCCATATCTGCTAATAGCAGCTCTAGTGCCTTTAATATCTTTAATAGTTTTAAACTTTGAGTCTGCAGCAACGTGAATTCCCCAAATTAGAGGTGTTTCTACAAACGTTTGTACAATTTTTGAAGGGTTACCAGCTATAATGTCTTTTATGATACCCTCGGTAAGAATAACAGCAATATCAATATCACCAGACCGTAACCCTTTGCACATGGCACCTGTACCACCATAATAATCGTGCCATCTAAGATTTATATCTTCAGCTTTATATTCACCATTTTTAAGGGTTAAGTACCATGCTAAGTTAAAGTGTTCAGGTACACCTCCTATATTTACTTTTTTCATTTATGCTGAACTTAATACAGTAACTTAATTAAATATTGACAATACGCTCTAATGCATACTTTATTAGTATTTCTACAGTTTTCTTAGGATCTTTACTGAAATCACCATTAGCTCTGTTTGCTATAATTGCATTTAAAGATAATGCCTCATGTCCTAGTAATTTTGAAAGCCCATATATTACAGAGGTTTCCATTTCAAAGTTTGTAATTCTAAAATCTTTATAACTAAAAGAGTCTAACTTATTGTTTAGTCCAGCATCTTGAAGTGGAAGCCTTAATACTCGTCCTTGAGGACCATAAAAACCTCCAGCTGTACCTGTCATACCTTTATATACAGAATCGCTTTCAAAGTACTTTTCTAAGTATTTACTATTATTTATAATAATTGGTCTCGCTTTATTTTTGTCCCAATCTGTGTGCTTAATAAATGCATCTTCAATTTCTGGGTTGCTAATACCATCTATTTGATAAAAATGTAGCATGCCATTAACATCCAGAGCATGAGTACTTATTAAAAACGCGTCAACCGGAATATCTGCTTGTAATGAGCCAGAGGTTCCAATTCTAATAATATTAAGGCTTGATAATTCCGTTTTTGGTCGTCGAGTTTTTAAATCAATGTTTACTAATGCATCAAGCTCATTAAGTACAATGTCGATGTTGTCTGGACCAATTCCTGTGGATAAAACCGTAATTCTTCGATCCTTATAATATCCTGTTTGTGTTTTAAATTCTCGTTTTTGAGTACTAAATTCAATACTATCAAAGTGCTTGGTGATTTTCTCTACACGATCTTGGTCACCAACAAAGATAATTGTATCCGAAATATCTTCGGGTTTTAGATTTAAGTGATAAACACTTCCATCTGGGTTTAAGATTAACTCAGAGTCTTTAATTGCCATTTATAATGGTTTTTACAAGTTTGTTCTGTTCTACACTAAATTGAAATTCTAAACGCTCAACACCACCATAGGTCATATCATTACCCATTTCGGTGGCAAAATTATGCTGTCTTAATAAGGCTTCATGCCCTTTTCTATTAAGCTTAATATCTTTATCTGTAACATCCAAAAATATGGAAAGCTTATCGATAATACGTTTCATTTGAGTATCACCAAACCCATAATAACCTTGATAATTAAGACTATAGCCCAATAGATGATGATGCGAATTGATTTGATTATCTCTTACCAATCTAAGGATATTATCTTCTAAAACACTTAGTCCACTTTTTTGATGAGGAAAGCGTTTTAAATGTGCCTTTAAGCAATTAGTCATATATTTAAAGCTAGATGGTCTGACAATATATGGCTTAAGAATATTATGATCTGTACCGCAATAGGTTCTCCATAAAGCTATACATAGATCAATATCTTCTTGTGTTAATAGAATTTTATTATTGTAATGCGATTTTAATTGTTCAGGGTTTAATTCGCCCAGGCCTTTTAAATTTTTTTCACCCTCTACACGTCCACTGCAAATAAGATATAAAGGCTTGTTAATTTTCTTTTGGTGTAATAGATTAATAACACCTATGAGATTGATGTGACAGAATAAATCATATTCAAACCATAAGTTAATTTCTGAATAGTCCTCAGCAGAATCTAATTTAGATAACTCACTTTTAAGTTCATCAGTATTCACTTCAATATCGTAACTAGATTTAAGAAATTCTGTTCTTAGTTCAAAAAATTCATCAGAAGCTATGGCGGGAATTGTTGGTCCTTCGCACAACATTTCTTGCCACGTTAAAATATCATCTGTAAAATCTAATTCTAGCAAATAATCTGTTAAGGCATTACCATTTGTAATGTGTAGAATATTTTTACCCATAAATTAACCTCCGACGCGTTTAACATTAAATCCTTTTTCCTTTAGCATTTCCATGATCTTATCTCTGTAATCTCCTTGAATTATAATTTTATCATCTTTAAAACCACCACCAACACTCAGTTTAGTTTTAAGTTCTTTGGCTAATTTTTTGAAATCTTCTTTTGCACCTGTGTATCCTTCGAGAATAGTAATTGGTTTTCCTTTTCGTTTTTCGTACTTACAAAGTATTGGATCGTCTTGTAACCAAATACTATTTTTAGTATTATCAGAGTCGTCCTTAGGCTCAGGAGTGTGATCTGGGAATAAATTTTTTAGTTGATCTTGTAAATCCATTATTTTTTAATCAACCCAAGCTCAATTAAGCGTTCGTTTAAAAACTCACCTGCAGTAATATCATCAAATTGTTTTGGGTTTTTATCATCAATACAGCTTTCTAATACATTCAGTTTCATTTCGCTAATAGGATGCATAAAAAACGGAATAGAATAACGAGAAGTTCCCCAAAGTTCACGAGGTGGGTTTATAACTCTGTGTATAGTTGATTTTAACTTGTTGTTTGAGTGTCTAGATAACATGTCACCTACATTAATCATTAACTCATCTGGCTCAGCAATAGCATCAATCCATTCTCCGTCATTGCGCTGTACTTGTAAGCCACGCCCTTGTGCTCCCATAAGAAGTGTTATTAAGTTGATATCTCCATGAGCTGCGGCTCTCACTGCATTTTTTGGTTCTTGTGTAATTGGTGGATAGTGAATTGGTCTTAAAATTGAATTTCCATTATGAATATAATTATCAAAATAGGTTTCTTCTAAGTCCAAAAATAAAGCTAAAGCACGTAAGACATACTTAGCTGTTTTTTCTAACATAGCATAAGTTTCTTTACCAGTCTTATTAAATTCAGGAAGCTCTTTAACTTCTACATTTTCCGGATATTCCTTTCTGCGTTCTTCATCGTCTTCTACATACTGACCAAAATGCCAAAACTCTTTTAAATCTCCTTCCTTTTTACCTTTAGCACTTTCTTTACCAAAAGATATATAACCACGTTGTCCTCCAATACCAGGAATCTCATAGCTTTCTTTTGTTTCTATCGGTAAGTTGAAAAAGTTTTTTACCTCACCATATAAACTATCTACTAATTCATCGTCTAAAAAGTGACCTTTTAAAGCGACAAAACCAATATCTTGGTATGCTTTTCCTATTTCATCTATGAACTTTTGTTTTCTATTTGGATCACCAGAAATGAAATCCTTTAAATCTACGCTAGGTATTCTATCCATCGGAATTTTATTTTAAATATTTGTCAATATACAAATCTAAAGAAAATAGTGCTAAAATATTAGTCCAGAATTATTGATATTTTGAAGTTATTGATACAATATTGAGTCAAATTTATTTACATTTGAAGTAATACTGAAACACGAACTTATGCCTACCATAACGAAAAGCAACATTGATTACGATAAGCGTAATCTTAGTGATAAAGCTTTATTGAAGCTTTATTATAATATGTTGAAACCTCGATTAATTGAGGAAAAAATGCTTATTCTTTTACGTCAAGGTAAGATTTCAAAATGGTTTTCTGGAATTGGCCAAGAAGCTATTTCTGTAGGAGTTGCTATGGCTTTAAAGCCAAGTGAGTATATTCTGCCAATGCATAGAAATCTTGGAGTTTTCACAACACGTGGTATTCCATTGCACCGTTTGTTTTGTCAATGGCAAGGAAAAGCGAGTGGTTTCACAAAAGGTAGAGATCGTTCATTTCATTTTGGCACCCAAGAGTATAATATTGTGGGTATGATATCACATTTAGGGCCACAATTGGGTGTAGCAGATGGTATTGCTTTAGGAAACTTGTTGAAAAAAAACGGAAAGGTAACAGTAGTATTTACTGGTGAAGGAGGAACAAGTGAGGGTGATTTTCATGAAGCTTTAAATGTGGCTTCTGTATGGCAATTACCTGTTATTTTCTGCATTGAAAATAATGGCTATGGATTATCAACACCAACCAGTGAGCAATATCGATGTAAGAATCTAGCAGATAGAGGTAAGGGTTATGGTATGGAATCTTTTATACTAGATGGTAATAATGTTATTGAAACTTATACTAAAGTTAAAAAACTGGTAGAAAGCGTTAGAAAACGACCTAGACCAATTTTAATTGAGTTTAAAACCTTTAGACGTCGTGGACATGAAGAAGCAAGTGGTACTAAATATGTGCCTAAGAAGCTGATGCAAGAATGGGAAGCTAAAGATCCGATTGAAAACTTTAGAAGTTATTTATTTAGCAAAAAAATTCTAACACAAGAAATTGAAGAAACCTATACTAACGAAATTAAAGCAGATATTGATACCTCACTAGAATCTGCGTATGCTGAAGACGATATAGTCCCTAGTAAAACTAATGAATTAAATGATGTATACAAATTGTTTGATTATAAAGACATTAAGCCAAATAAAGATGTTAAAGAACTTCGTTTGATTGATGCTATTTCTGAAGGCTTAAAACAGTCTATGGAAAAACACAAAGACTTAGTAATTATGGGACAAGACATTGCTGAATATGGTGGTGTTTTTAAAATTACTGAAGGTTTTGTAAATCAATTTGGAAAAGATAGAGTTCGTAATACTCCGATTTGTGAATCTGCTATTATTGAAGCCGGAATGGGCTTATCTATTGCAGGTATGAAAGCGGTTGTAGAAATGCAATTTGCTGACTTTGCAACCTCGGGTTTTAATCCTATAGTTAACTATTTAGCAAAATCTCATTATAGATGGGGGCAACAAGCAGATGTCGTTATTAGAATGCCTTGTGGTGGTGGAGTAGCTGCTGGACCATTTCACTCACAAACTAATGAAGCTTGGTTTACTAAAACACCTGGCTTAAAAGTAATTTACCCTGCTTTTCCTTATGATGCTAAAGGTTTGTTAGCTACAGCTGTTAATGATCCAAATCCTGTGCTATTCTTTGAACATAAAGCATTATATAGAAGTATACGACAAGAAGTGCCAACAGATTATTACACCTTGCCATTTGGTAAAGCTTCAATTTTAAGAGAAGGGGAAGCCGTAACAATTATAACTTATGGTGCTGGCGTAAATTGGGCTTTAGAAACCTTAGAAAATAACTCAGATATTTCTGCGGACTTAATTGATTTAAGATCATTACAACCTTTAGATAAAGAAGCTATTCTAAACTCAGTTAAAAAAACAGGAAGAGCAATTATTCTTCAAGAAGATTCTCTATTTGGTGGTATTGCTAGTGATATTTCAGCAATGCTTATGGAAGAATGTTTTGAATATTTAGATGCACCTGTAAAGCGTGTAGCTAGCATGGAAACACCTATTCCATTTCTTGGCAATTTAGAAGACCAGTATATGGCGAAAGGTAAGTTTGAAGGGGTTTTGAAAGAATTGTTAGATTATTGAAATTATCGTTGTTTAATTTTACTTTTCAATTTTATCATAATTTTTCAATACTTTCAGTGACCACAATGTTTGAATGCCTGCCCATTCTAATTTTGTTCCTTCACTAATTCCATACCAAGTATCCCAACGTCCGTCATTTTTTTGTCTATTGATTAATTCTGCTAAATCAGCTTCAATAGTCTCTTTAGCAAATAGAGAATAAAGAATGCTTTCCGAAGAAGGAGCATAATTTAAACTATGCGGTTTTTCGTAAAGGCTCCAACCATCATCTGATTTATCATTACAAAGGACTCCATCAGCTAAGATCCATTTCTTTAAGTCGCTAATTACTTTTTTTGCTTTATCCTGACTTGTAGTATGTTTCAAGAACATTAGCCATCTAGGTATGCATAGATAACAAAAAACATGTTTTTCTTTTATTCGATCAAATTCATTCCAAACAAATTGTTCAGCATTCGTCATCCATGGAATATCTACATTATATTTTTCTAAAATGCCCAATAGCGGTGCTGTAGTGCTCAAAGCTGCCCATTCTTTTACTGTTTTAAAATGTTCTTCACACGGATAATCACTTTTAGGTCTTAACATCCATGGTATTCCTCCTTTTTCAGTAGTTACACTTTCAAAGTAAGGCATAAAATCTTTTTGTATTAACTCGGCACTCAAATAGCCAACTTCATCCAAGATTTCAAGAGCCATTATGCTAAATAGTGGTTGACTTTCTGGTGAAGCTGTGTCTGGTTCCATTCCATGACCAAAACCTCCGTCTGAATTTCGGTAAGCATAAACGGAATGAAATACACCTTCATTATTGCCATTTTCAAAATAGAATTCAAATAAACGTCTTTCTATCATTCTCGCATTAGACAAAATAAAGTCTTTTGCTTGTAGATAGTTGCTTTTAGATAGTTTCATTTTGGTTTTTCATGATAGTTAAAATGACTTAAAAGTTAATAGAAAAAATACTAGAACAAAGTACTAATACAGTGTAAATATATTTACTTTAATCGAATAAATATGCATATAGTCGATTTGTAATAGTACTAGTTTGATAATTCTTTTCGACCATGTTTAAAAATATTACATTTAAAAAAAATATCTATTAACTATGAAAAATACTTTACTTTTTGCTTTTATTTTTATGTTCTCACTGTGCTTTGCGCAAGAGATTCCAGAAGATGTTAAGCCACCTAGTTGGAACTTAGACAACTTATCAAATGTAATTCCTTTTAAACTCGCTCCTTTTAATTTAAAAAACCTTCAAGATGAAGATGAAATAAATGATAAAGACCAATCAAAACCATGGAGATTTGGGCACGATATCTATGTAGATCACAGTTTTAATGATGTTGGTGAATGGACAACCTTAGAAAATGGAGATCGTATCTGGAGAATGTCTTATAAATCTAAAAATGCTCATACTATAAACTTTATGTTCGATGTTTTTAGAATACCTGTTGGCGCTAAACTTTATGTATATAATAACGAAAAAACAGACATATTAAGACCTTTTACACATCATAATAATAATCCAGAGGAAATATTGGGAACTTGGTTAGTTGAGGGTGATCAAGCTTGGATTGAATATTATCAGCCGGCACATGTAACTGATAAAGCAAAGATTGTTGTTGGTTCTGTAGTTCATGGTTATCGTACTGCAGAAACTTACCAAAAAGGATTAAATGATTCCGGTGCTTGTAACCAAGATGTAGACTGTGATATTACACCAAGTGGTGCAGATCCTTTTGATTTAGATACCGTAAAAGAAAATGTAAAAAAGGCAAATGCTATGATGGTGACTGGATCTAATGGTTTTTGTTCGGGTACGCTTATTAATAATTCAAATAATGATGGTACACCATATTTTATGACTGCTAATCACTGTGGTGGTGGTGAGGCAGGCTGGGCTTTTAGATTTAATTGGAGAAGTCCAAACCCATCATGTTCAACTAATGTTAATAGTACTAATGGTACTTTTAACCAAACAGTAAGTGGAGCAATTTTGAGAGCCAATAGTTCAGAATCTGACATGGAGTTAGTGGAAATTACTGATACTAGTTTTTTTAGTAATAACTCAGATCTTGTTTGGGCAGGTTGGAATAGATCTACAACGGATCTTCCTGCTCTTAATTTCGGTATTCATCATCCAAATGGGGACATTCAAAAAACATGTAGAGATGATGAAGGTGCTACAAGAGTTGTGTCTCCATTTAATGGAAATTCTACTGCAAAAATGTGGTTGATAGACGATTGGGATTTAGGTGTCACTTCTCAGGGATCTTCAGGATCTGCCTTATATAATGAAACAGGCCACCTAATAGGAGTGTTGTCTGGTGGCGGTGCTCAGTGTTCTGGAACAGTTGACAATGGCTTATCAGATATTTATGGCCGATTTGGGGTTGCATGGGACTTTGGAAGCACACAAGCAAGTAGACTTAAAGAATGGTTAGACCCTTCAAATTCTGGAGTCAATGTATTGGATCAATATCCACCATTAGAGACTTTTGGTCTAGATGCTCGTGTTAGTGCAGGTTCTGGTAATGATTCAGAAATATGTAATGAAGCCTTTTCTCCTGAAGTGACGCTTATAAATCCAGGAAACTTAACGTTATCATCGGCAGATGTAACATACTATATTGATTCAGAATCTAGTACTACTGTTAATTGGTCAGGTTTGTTAACAAGCGGTGGAAGTGTAGTTGTAGCAACACCAACATTTAGTAACCTCAGTTCTGGAGATCATACATTTACTATTAGTGTGAACAATCCCAACGCTGGTTCTGACGAAAACACATCAAATGATAATTTTGTTTTCAATTTTAATGTGTCACCTTCTTATTCAACTTCTGAAATTGTATTTAACATTTTGACAGATAATTATGGATCTGAAACGACCTGGGAATTGAGAAATAGTTTAGGTGCAATAGTTAGTAGTGGACCTTCAACGCCTTATGCTAATGCTACTACATATCAAGAAACAATAACAATACCTAGTTTTAACGAATGTTACACTTTTACTATTTCTGATTCAGCGGATGATGGAATTTGTTGCGGTTATGGTATTGGTAATTATAATATTGAAGATGCTAATGGTAACGTAATCATTAATTCTAGTGGTAATTTTGGTACTTCAGAATCCATATTGTTTAAAGCTCAAGATCCATTAAGTTTAAATGAATTTGGTTTAGATGATTTAGTTAATATATTTCCTAATCCTGTAAAAGATAATCTGGGTATTGTTTTAACCAGTATTAGTGAAAATGTTAAGTACCAAATTTTTAATACACTTGGTCAAAATATTGCAAATGGAAATTTAGAAGGAAATATGATGCATAATATTAATATGTCTCAATATTTAAGTGGAATTTATTTTATTAAGTTAAGTACTTCTTCTAGTACTATAACTAAAAAGGTCATTAAGAAGTAGATTTCTTATTACATACAACTAAAAAAGTCAGTTTTTCTATTATAAAACTGACTTTTTGCATTTAATAACGAATGTGATTAGCATTTGAATCATATTACATTTTAATATTTTCTAAGTCATCATCTAAGCTATTGGATGTATCGACTATTTTTGATAAAGTTCTCATAATTGATTTGATTTTTTTGATTGATGAAATGTTATATTACCTATAACGTCTTTTGCAGTTCCAAGTATAACTTTTTGTGTCTGTCGATGTACTTGATAATTGGTTGCTGTTTAAAGTTCTCATAATTGTTTGATTTTTTGATTGATGAAATGTTATATTACCTATAACGTCTTTTGCTGTTCCAAGTAAAACCTTTTGTTTCTGTAGATGTATTTGATAATTGATTGTTGTTTAAAGTTCTCATGTTTTTTCGTTTTTTAATTGATTTATACTTTATAGACGACATTAAATATAAAATGTTACAGTACTTTGTATAACATAGTATTGATTTAACAATTTTTAACTAAAAATGTATCTTTATACTTATGAAGAAACCTATATGTTGTATTTTATTTATAGCCATACTAATATTTTCTTGCAAGAAAGAAGTGGAGAAGGTGTGCTATAATAAGATATTTCAGGTTACTGCGACTGCCTATAATTCTTTAGCATACCAAACGAGCTCTAATCCGCATATTACGGCTTTTGGTGATAGCTTAAAACCAGGGATGCGATATATAGCTGTATCAAGAGATTTATTAGATTCTGGATTAGTGCATAATACCAAAGTGAAGCTTGATGGTTTTGATAGTCTATATATCGTTAAGGATAAAATGAATAGACGTTGGAGAAAACGTATCGATATTTATATGGGTATTGATGTGAAGAAAGCAAAGCAATGGGGAAAAAGGAAGGTCAACATAGAATATTGCACCCCTTTGAAAGACTCAATTAGTCATTAGTGCGTTTTACTGGTACCTCAGAAACTATGAAAGGATATACTTTTTTAACTACTTCTAATTCTTGTTTAGTCAATGCAATTGGTGTTTTGTTAAACTTTAATTTAGTGTAACGCGCTCTTAAATCGTAATATGCTTTTGAAATTTCATTTTGAACTTCAATAAATAAACTATATTTAGTTAGAGCATCATGGCTAAGTGAGATTACAGCATCTTTTGGGTGATCTGAAGATTCACTAGATTGTTCCCCTTCACAATAATCACAAGCTGATTTACCATCGTTCTCAACAAATGATTTCACTAGCTGTTCTACTTCAGATAGTTCAACAATGTCGTCATTGATCATAATTTTTTGGTTTGCATTTAAAGCAATTTTTAAAATATTACGTTCAGGAATATTCTCTTCACAATTATCAGTTTGACAAATACAGGGCAGTTTGCGTATCATGCCTTTATCAGCTGAAATGGTCGTTGTTACTAAAAAGAAAATGAGTAACAAAAAGGCAATGTCTGCCATAGATCCTGCATTGACCGTCGCAGAATGTCTTCTAAATTATTTCTTAATATATTATTTAAATGTTAATGATTTAGAAGTCACAATAACGATACCAATGTTGTTAAATGTTGTTAACAATTTATTTTAAAACCCATACAATGTCCTATTTTTGCAAAATTAATGTCTTGCTAAACTAATTTTATGTCTACAGAAATAGGAACAATATCACAAAATGCCACTGAGAAAAGTCTTTATGATTATCAAATTAAAGATCTCAATCGCATTTTTGATGTTATGCGAGACGAGCCTGACAATTTTAATCTCTTATATCAATTACCAACTGGTGGTGGTAAAACAGTAATCTTTTCTGAAATTGTTAGACGTTATATAGAGCAACATAAAAAGAAAGTCGTTATTCTTACACACAGAATAGAATTGTGCAAGCAAACTTCTACAGTGCTCTCTGGTTTTAACGTAAAAAATAAAGTTATAAATAGTAAAGTGAAAACTTTACCAGACCAAGATGAATACGAATGCTTCGTAGCCATGGTAGAGACTTTAAATAATCGATTATCTGATAATGATTTTGAATTAAAAAATATTGGTCTTGTTATAATTGATGAGGCTCATTATAATTCCTTTAGAAAACTCTTTAAGTTTTTTGAAACCTGTTTTATACTTGGTGTAACAGCCACGCCTTTGAGTAGTAATATAAAACTACCAATGAAAGATAACTATTATAAGCTTATTGTTGGTGATGATATTTCTACGTTAATTAAAAATGGGTTTTTAGCAAACGCAGATGTTTACCATTATGATGTAGGTTTAACAACATTAAAAATTGGTATTAATGGTGATTACACTGTTAAGTCTTCTGAAGCATTATATACCAATAGTGTAATGCAATCTAAGTTATTATTGGCTTATGAAGAGTTAGCAAAAGGTAAGAAGACGCTTATTTTTAATAATGGTATATATACGTCTAAAGAAGTCTTTTATACCTTTAAGAAAGCTGGATATAATGTGCAGCATTTAGATAATACAGCAAGCAAACAAGAACGAAAAGATATTTTAAAGTGGTTTAATGAAACACCAGATGCAGTTTTGTCTTCGGTAAGTATTTTAACCACTGGTTTTGATGAACCATCTGTTGAATCCATTATACTCAATAGAGCTACACGTTCATTGACTTTATATTTTCAGATGATTGGTAGAGGAAGTCGTATTTATAATGATAGAAATAGCTTTCAGGTTATTGATTTAGGAAATAATATTGCACGTTTTGGACCTTGGGATCAGCCAGTAGATTGGCAACACATTTTTAAATTTCCTGATTTTTATTTAGAAAACATTGTAGATGATGAGTCACTAGAACGTGATTTTGTATATATAATGCCAGATTCATTGAAGCATAAATTTAAAAAATCAATGACTTTGGATTTTGATGTTAAGGCAGAATATAAAGATGTTATTAATTTAGGTAAAAAATCATTTACAGTGATTGAGCGTTCTATTGCACAACACTCTCAAATTTGTATCGATAATAGTGAAGACGTCTACGATGCAAGAGAACTCATTAAAGACCTTCAAGACGAAATAGCTTACCGTATTAAACAATATTGTTATTGTATAATGAATAGCACTCAAAATTATAAAGATTGGCTTTTTGAAGAGTATAATAGAAAGTTGCGTATAAGTTTTAATGGAAAGTTTTAACGTTTTTTTGTAAGGAAGTACATTATTTTCCGTTTATTTTGAAAAAGGTATAGTTTTTGTACCACAAGTTTATAGATATAAACTAGTCTAAAGTTTTATAGTGAGAACAATCAAAACCATATTAATTTTATTCTGCATGATGTGTGGAATACTGGTTTTTGCTCAAGGCCCAGATAAGGAAAAGAAATCAATACGAATTCCTGCTGAAATTTCTCCGAAGAAAAAAGATTCTGCTTTAGTTAAAATTAAGGTTGCTCCTAAACCAAAAAAAGAAGACGATAAATCAAAAGGTAGTTCTAAAATTACTGACAAAAGATTTGTAATGAAGGAAACTAAAAAACCATTTTCTATGACAGAAAAAGATGGTTTAAGAAGCCCGAGTGAGATTTATGAAAAACGTTGGACTAAAGAAGCTGAGAAAGGTGGTATTATTAGAACAATGTCTGATCAATTTTTAGGAGAACATAATGTAGATACTAAATTTGTAAATATTGTTTGTCGAGATCATGAATATCCTGATGGTGATCGTGTACAAATACAAGTCAATGGTTACATTGTTAAAGCAAATTTATTATTGACAACTAGTTATAGGCGTGTAGAAGTGAATCTTGCTCAAGGTAAGAACACTGTAGATATAACCGCTTTAAATCAAGGTGATTCTGGCCCTAATACAGCTGAGTTTGTGGTGTATGATGATAAAGGTAAAGTGATTTCATCTAAAGAATGGAATCTTCTCACAGGTGTAAAAGCAATTATTGTTTTTAATAATGAAAAGACAGTTATAAAATCAAAATCTTCAGAAGATAATAAAGAAGATGAAGCTTCTAATAATTAATAGGTAATACTTCTGAGGGTTTCATCGTTTCTAATTTATAATTACCAATTCTTACCCTTACTAATCGTAATGTAGGTAGTCCTACTTTTGCAGTCATTTTTCTTACTTGTCTATACTTACCTTCAGTTAATGTTACTGATAACCAAGACGTTGGTCCATGTCGTTCATCTCTAACAAAACGCTCGATGATATGCGATGTATCATTTAAAATTGCAGCTTTACAAGGTTTTGTCTTATATGGTTTGCCCTCAACAGATATATAAAGTCCTTCTTTTATTTCGGAAATAATTTCTGGCGTAATTACCCCATCTACCATAACATGGTATTCTTTATCAATTTTAGAACTTGTAATATGGTTACTAAATTTACCATCTGTAGTTAATAGAAGTAGACCTTCAGACTTTTCGTCTAAACGACCAACAGCCATAACTCCTTCAGGTAAATTCACTAATTCTCCTAAAAGTTTTTTGGACTTCCTCTTGTTTTGATGGTTAATAAATTGACTTAAATAACCATATGGTTTATATATTTTAAAGTATTGAAAATTTGTAATAACTTTTATTTATTAAGGTTTCTAATTCTAAGAATATAAATTAATAGCACTGCAATAAGCACAACTAAAAGGAGAACAATTACCACAACAGAACTGTTATTTTTATTGTCTTCATATTTTCGAACAAAAGTGTTGGAATTTGATTCCACATAATTCTTGGGTATGAATATGTAGTAAGAAATTCTATTCTCTAGTTTTTTTATATCATTATAATACTCATCAAAATTATCTATAAGCACGTCACTATTTTGATTCTTATAGAAATGATTTAAATGAAAAATATTTTTACTCTTAATATATTTAGCTTCAAATTCATAATAGAAATCATTAGAACTAATAGTGTATTCTTCATTTTCAATTCCCCATTTACGAGGTAGACGTACTGTGATATTGTGTCGTTTTGAACTAGGATAGTATAATGAAACTGGTTTTGTTCTTGTCTTTTCAGTTGGAATATAAAGAGCATCACCAATACTAGATGGATAAAAGGAAACGGCTATTTGGTTCTCTTCTCCAACCATTGGTTCCCATATATTATTTAATTTATAATGCTCTTTAATCGTTATTGTATTTTCAATGCTATCATCTACAATAATTGGTGATTCAATAACTTCTATATCGTCGTGATAAGCTGTATAATAATTTTTAAAATTGTCTTCTATAGTTGAGATGCTATTTGCTTTATAATAGCTACGCATCACGTCTGCTTCGTAATCATAATAAATTGTTTTTACTTTTAAATCAGCCCCATTGCCTACAGGCTCTAAATCATATTCATCAAATACTTCAATTAAATTTGTAGCGAAAGTTTGTAGCTCTTCCAATTCAGTCGCACCTTCTTTGATAACCAAGCCATATCTGTAATTTGGGAAAAAGACATTTTTAAAATCCCCTTTTTGATTCGTAATAGTTGGGTCAAAAAATAAAGGAGTACCATTTTCATCAACTGCTTTTACTACCACATGATCAAACGCTTTTGGTGTTGGTAATAATTCAGGTAAAGATTTACCGTAAATAGTATTCACTAACATTGGGTACGCTTTTATATCCAATGCATTGAGCATTGTAACCATTAATAAAGATTTGTCTTTGCAATCTCCAAATCTTTGGTTAAAAACTTTGCTAGGAGTGAAAGGTTTGTAACTACCAATACCATCTTCTAAACCTAAATAACGTATTTCATTTTGAATAAAATTCAGTATGGCTTCTATACGTTTACCACGAGTTTTATGCTTTGCCTTAATAGACTCAACTTTTCTCTTTAATTCTGGTGATAGTGCTTTATTTATATCATAAACGTCTATTGCCCAATTAACAACTTCCTCCCAGGATTGGTAGTCTGAAACGAATAGAATTTGATACTCCATAAACCAGCTCGGAGCGTTCTCTTCAAAATTTGCTGGTTTAACATTATTGGCACTCCAGTCGTAAATATATTGGTTTGTAGTCTTAACAATATTTGGAGCAATATTAGAATTAAACACTTTATGAACTAACTCTTTGTTACTGATAATTCTTAAATGAATTTTATTTACGTATACATAATCATTTAGATAAAATGCACCTGAAAAATTGCCTTCATGTATTGGGTTAAACCCCTTAATTGTATAGCTATAATCAATAATATCACCTTTTCTAATATCTGCTAAATTTATCATAGCTGTTAGGCTGCCATCATAGATATAGCTTTCAGAATTTGATTCTTTCCGTAGTACTTGAAAATTATTAATAATTAGCTTGTCAATAGTTTCATCATTTCTAATAACATCTATTTTATGAATAACTAAGCTTTGATATGTTGGGTCATAATTTATAGAAATTTCAGAGGCGCTTTGTATACCAACATTATCAGAAATTTTAGTTACAATACGTCTATATTGGTGCTTTTTTATTGCATGAGTCTGCTCATCTGAAAGCAAGGTAACAAGACCATATTCTATGTCATCTTCTGAGATGCTTATTGTTTCATTATAGGATTGTAAGTCTATCCAATTTCCCTCTTTTTCCGATTTTAATTGCCCATGAATAGTGTTAGAGATAAAACAAAGAATAATTAAGCCTATTGATTTAGAAATAGTATTGATATGAAGCATTAGTTATGAAATTTCAAATTGAAATATACTAAAAGCCTTTTATTTTAGTACTACCAAAAGGTTATAAAATACTTATAAAGATTATCCTTGTTATTTTTTATCCAAACTAAAGGAGAACGCCTATCATTTATTTTGTTTTTAATAAGTTCTATTGCCAAATTATAGGATATCCAATTTACATTTAAATGCGGAATGACTAACCAATCTAATTTCTCTGGAAAATAAAATTCATAATTTTTTAATACTTCAATCTTATTGAATGTTATATGATAACCAATTATACAACCTGGATTTAATGGTTTTATATCTATTGATAAATTATTATGCGGTAAAAATAATTGTGCTTTAAAGCATAATTTTTGAGCTATTGTTTTCGCTTTTAGATTATAATTATCGAGATAAGCCTTAGTTGACTTATGATGCAAAAGAGGTAATTGCTTATTATGAAGTTTATCTAGTTTGTATAATAAGCTATCTTTTCGATTGGGGCCAATCCAATAGGCTAGAGGTGATTTATAAGTTTTAAGTGTATCGTATAGATAAAATTTATAGACGATTTCTATGTGAATTGGTAGATCTTTAAAATAGTACAAAGCATCAATCTCACCTACGGTTTGTTTACCTTCTTGAATTTGAAGATTGTTGCAAATCCATGTATAAGCACTTTCTTGCTTGATTTGATGATTTACAAACTCTTCTACAAGTTTGCCTAAACGTTTGTTTTTAAATTTATCGGAGTTATCTATTATTTCAGAATTATCACTTAATATAACCTGGTTATATTGAGACACGTCATTGTCTTTCCAAAGTGGAGGTGTAGCTAGATAACCTTTATAACGTAATTTTGTGATTAAATCCATTGAATATCGAAAGTACAAATTACCTTTGTCCCAGAATATTAAAATATGACAACATTTTCTCAACTAGGCCTTAATAAAGCTTATATAAAAGCATTAAAAGAACTGAATATTATAAATCCTACAGATATTCAGGAAGCAGTAATACCAATACTTTTGGAATCTAGAACGGATTTAATTGGTTTGGCGCAAACTGGTACAGGTAAAACAGCAGCTTTTGGGTTACCGATTTTAAATTTAATTGATACTAATATGTCTGAGGTACAAGGTTTAATAATTGCACCAACTAGAGAGCTTGTACAACAAATTAAGAAACAACTTTTTAAGTTTACAAAATACGTAAATCATAAGATTTTTGTAGAAGGCGTTTATGGTGGAGAGAAAATGGATAGGCAGATTAAAGCATTGAATAGAACAACACATATCGTTGTGGCTACACCAGGACGTTTACTAGATTTAGTAGAACGTGGAGCTGTAGATATTTCCAATGTAAAAACTTTAGTTTTAGATGAAGCAGACGAAATGCTAAGCATGGGTTTTAAAGAAGATTTGAGTAAAATTTTAAAGTATAATACTTCCAAAAGAAATACATGGTTATTCTCTGCAACTATGCCAGATGAAATAAAACGTATTATTAAAACCTACATGTCCGTTGATGCAATTAGAATTGAAGTAAACAAAAATGCTTTAGTAAATGAAAATATTTCACATCATTTCATTAATACAAGCATTAAAGATAAATCGAATATAATTATAAGACTCCTTGACAAAAGACAAGAGGAGCGAGGTGTTATATTTTGTAGAACTAAGGCAGGCACAAAAACTTTAGCAAAACAATTACAAGATGAAGGCTTTGCGGTTGGAGCTCTAGAAGGTGATATGCAACAAAAAGAGAGAGACAAGGTAATGCGTGCGTTTAAGAATGAGAATTTGCAAGTACTAGTTTCTACTGATGTTTCTGCTAGAGGGATAGATGTTAATAATTTGGCGTTTGTATTGCACCATCAATTACCTGAGCATTTAGAGTATTATACTCATAGAAGTGGCAGAACTGCTAGAGCAGGGAAAACAGGACAATCTATTGCTTTGATCATTCCTGGAGAAATGCAAAAAATTAGCGATACTCAGAAAGCTTTAGGTATTACATTTAGAGAAATGGCAATGTAAAGCTATTTAATAATAGTAGTTATTGAATAATTATTTTCTGTGTTCGATTTTCAGAATTTTTATTTGAAAGTTTTACTATATATACACCAGTATTTACTGAGCTAGTGTTAATTGTGTGTTCTGTATTTACTTTATCTAAAACAAGGTAATTTATCAATCTTCCATTAATATCAAATAATCTTAATTCTGTATCACTTTCTAAATTTCCTTTAACAATAAAAGTGTTATTGGTATGGTTTGAGTAGATTTTTAACTCATCTAAAGCTTGTTCTGTAGGACTTAGCACATCAGCCTCAAACTTTATATAAAAGCGTCCTGTGCCAGACAAATTAGTTGAAGGAGTAAAACTATATGTGCTTTCATTTAAGAGTATTAATGTATTTGCCTCTCTATCCTCTAAATAGATATTAATGGATTCTAGTATATCAGTTTGTGCAATACTAAATACAATCTCTTGCCCTTGACTTGCATTAATACCTATTGGTATCGTTATGTTATTCATATCAGTATCGCTCAATGATTGAACTGAATATGCAATTCCAGTATCACCTTGAACTAAATGAGAATAAATTGAAAAGGACGATGGTAAATTACCATATAATGATGCGTCATACCCTGGGTCTAATCCTTGTGAAGCATTACTATTAAAATAAAACTCGGTAAAAGATATTAAATTGTTAGAGACTAAATTTAGTTTTAAATACCCATAATGAGACATTGCGTAATTCTGATTATTTATCGATAAATCTTTTGAAGGAAAAGCATTTAAAAGAAGTAGAAAAATTAAAATACTTAATACTATATTAAAAAATGCTAGTTTGAATTTCACATGTGAGATTAAACTTCTTATAAGTTTTTTGGAATTATAAGGGGTCATTTTTTTAACGAATAATAATTAATAGCTGAATAAATATACCTATTAAATTTGTAAGCCTTAATATCTTTCGATTAAGATGCTTTATCTACGACTAAATTCAATACCAAGAGATTACATTGGCTTATTTCTGCCTCAGGAAACTACAAATTCCTTCTAACAAAAAAGCGTAGCAGCATCGTTACTACGCTTTAATAATTATATATTTAACAGCTTTATTTAACAATTAACTTTTCGATTCGTTTTTCATTGGCACTAGAGCTTAGCTCTGCAATGTAAATACCAGCACTTAATTCTTCTACATTTATAGTTTGCAGAGAATTTGCGACATCTAATTTTATAGATTTTAATATTCTACCATTAATATCATATAATTTAAAGTTTGTAGCATTTTTTATCGAACCTTCAATTACAATCGTTTTTTCTGAATTATTTGTATAAATCAATAATTCATCCAAAGGTAAATCATTAGTGCTTAACAGATTACTTTCTATACTTAAATAGAAACGACCAATGCCAGATAAATTTGTATCTGCAATTATACTGTAAGTGTCAGTGTTTAACAATGTAAATGTATTAAGTAATCGATCTTCTAAATATACATTTTTAGAGTCAGGTATGTCGTTTTCATCAACACTAAATATGATGTTTTGTCCTTGACTAGCATTAACTCCGATATTAATAACAACATTTTCTAGGTTAGAATCATCTATTGATTGAATAGCATATGGAACACCAGAATTACCTTCCACTAAATTTGAATAAATTACGAATTCTGGCAAAATACTTGCAAACAACGCAGCATCATATCCTGGATCTAAACCTAAAGTTGTATTACTGTCAAAATAGAATTTTGTACTATAACTTAAATCGTCAGTATTAAGTTTAAGACTAAAGTCTTTGTCTTCTATAGGTGATGTACGTCCAAGTATAAAATCATCTGATGAACCATTTACACGCATAGCTGGAGTAAATGATATCGTTTGTAAACCGGGTTTATTTTTTACTAAGAAACCTTGTCCTGGGGCTATTGATAAACCAGTAGTTGTATTATTGAGGATTGTCCATCCATCACTTGCATTACCATCATATCCATAAATAGCTTGATAAGAAGCTATATCTAACTTATCTTTATTCAAAAGGAAAAATGCATCAAAGTCTATATATGAAGGATAAGGATTTCCAATTAAATTCCAACCAGTGTAAGAGGAAGAAGCAGTATCATTAATTTGTATATCAACTGTATTAGTTTCCATTTCACCTTCAAAAACAAAAGTAGTACCACTTATCGGGTCTTCAGAAGCATCTCTTGCGCCTCTATATCCTTCTCCAGAATTTAAGAGCGTAGTAGCATTAGAAACTGTAGAATATATTTGATATTCACCTGAAGGCTCGTCAAAAGGACCAAATAGTTTTTGAGTTGGATTACTTGGGTTTTCAAAAATGTTTGGGTTTTTACTTGCAAAGTCGCCAAAATCTTGCCCTTTTACAGGCGGAGCTAATAAGTCATTACCATTAGATCCATTAAACAAATTAACATGTTTTTTATACTTAATATTACCAGTACTAGTACCTGTAACAATTAAACTTGAAAATTTATTTGATGTAGAATTCAACTCAACGGTCCCATTAATTATTAGGTTTCCATTAATCGTTACACTACCACCCTCCAAGATTTGTAAACTACCTCCAGTGGCTACTGTATGATCACCATTGATAACTATACTTTCATCAATACCTACCATAATATTTATACAATCATCAGGTGCAGTAAATAAAACACCATTGCTTTTGTAATTTGTATTGTACCCATCAGTAAATTCAGCTTCTACTTCTACATCAAGTCCATCAGAGTTTAAACCTGTTAAAGTAACAGTTTGAGGGCTTGTAGTAATAGGAAACGACTGCCCATTAACAACTAGTGAACCTGTAAGTGGTGCATTTGTGTAAGTAATTGTTACATCTTGAGTATATGTGTTGTCATTGTTATCACAACCTGTTTGAGTTCCAGCGGTTATATTATCGATAGTAGTATAATTATTAAAAGGTAAAAATTGTATTAAGGATGCTTTTGGTTGAGTATCAACATCAGCACCATTACTAAATTGAGTATTACCACCTCTTCCTCTTAAGTGGATGCGATATAAATCATTTACACCATCACTATATAATTGTAACCTTAGAGCTTCAGCATATACAGGAGTTTGATTAGATCCTCCCCATTCATAAATTGCGGTATCACTCCAGCTGTCACCAGTATTATTATCAATCCAACCACCTTGTCCTTCTTCTATTGTATGCCATGTTCCTTCACGTAGATAGCTCACACGCCACATTGTATTAGGTTGAGGCTGATTAGGATAAGAACCACCAAACGTAATGTAATTTATAAACTTTGGCTCTGGCCAATCAACTCTCCAAAAGAAGCCATTATCAGCATTTACAGTGCCTAAATTATTGCTCGTACCATTATAAGGGACACCATATTCAGAGAATTGAGTAATAACCTTATAATCATCAACAGAAGGATCATATAAAATATCTATTGGAGCACCTCTATTATTACCAAGACCTACATATCCGCTTAGTTGAGCAGATTCTAATAGTGCCAAATTACTAATTGGATTTGGGTTATGTGCTTCTATAAAATTAGGATCTAATTGATTTATCCATTGTTCAATAACATTTACTGCAGGTTGGTCAACTATTGTTTTTGAAATAGGTGGCATCATAGTTGATGGATCTACACTATTCATCCTATGGTATAAAATAGACTTTGAAGCGTCACCTGTATATATTATTTTTTCATTAGGGTCGATTCCTAATGGACTTAAAATGCTGGCTGTTAACAATTCAGTAGCTTCTAGACTATTAAAATATCTAAGATCAAAATTTGCCCTATTATTATTATCATGTCTATGACAATATGCACAATTTAAATCTAAATAGGATCTTGCTTTTTCATCTAAAGATGCATTAGTATCATCAAGTGATTTATTAGATATTAAATCTACTGTATCCGAATCTGTTATAGTTTCGTCTATAATACCTAAATGACTTAAGGTAACTAACTGATTTGCCGTCAAACCAGTCTCTGAATATGTGTAATCAGTATTTAAATATCTTGTTTTTAATCCAAGTCCACCTTTATTAGCTTCATTATGACAATCTTTACAATCTGAGTTAGATGGGAAATGCCACGTTTGGGTCCTTGTACCTGAACTAGTTGCTATTTCAATAGGTTCATCTAAACTTGTTACTTGCAAAGTTGCGTCGGTTTGTGCCTCATTCCAATTATAAGTAAGAAAGTACATTTCACCATTTTCATCTACAACAGAAATTCTAGTCTCAATTTTCCTTGTTACTAAAGGGTTATTATCATCTATTTGTAAATCAAAATGTTTAACTATTACTGTTCCAGGTGGAAATTCCCAATCACTATATTCAGAAGATTTAATCTGTTCTGTCGGACCAGAATGGACACCATCTGTATTTGGCACCGCAATCCAACGCTTTTTCAATGCGCCATCAGACCAAAATGATTCATATAATTCATAAGGTACAAAACCATCAATGACATCTAATGTGGACATATCAGAGAACACACCTGTATCAGAAAGTAAAATAGGCGGATCTCCTCCATTTAAATCATCATCAATTAATTTGTATATGTTTGTATTTGATCCTAGTCTTAAAATAAACAACTCACCTTGATCATCTTCACCAAATGAAATAATATCTTGTGGTAAGAATGTTCCAATTTGGACATAATCACCAGTATCTGTTTCTACAGAAAAAATCTCATCTCCACCACCATAATCTGCACATATGTATTTTCCATAAAGTTCTGGTATTCCTGTTCCTCTATAAACAAAACCGCCAGTTATTGAATTTGCTATATCATGTCCAAATGATTTTAAAGGTTCTTCATGGCTCATGTTATTAAAAAGATTTGAGTAACAACCAGGGCCATTTGAAGTACCTTCAAATAATGGCCATCCATAATTTGCTCCAGCATTCAATACATTAATTTCCTCTCTTGAGTTTAAGCCAACATCTCCTATGTAAAATTCACCGGTTTGACTGTCTTTTGTCATTCTAAATGGATTTCTTAAACCTATACTGTAGTATTCTTCAAAGAAATCTCCTGAAACATAAACATCAGCAGGATCAGTTGTCGTAAGGTTTAGTTGGCCATAAATATTTGTGCTTGAATTTGGTGTAGTATCTGAGAATGGATTGTCATTAGGTATCCAATATTCTACACCAGTAATTTCATCAGAATGTCCTACGTCTGCTGGTTTAGCTCTTACAGGTGCGTGGCTTTTGGTAGGGTCCTTATCAACATCAATTCTTATAACTCCACCTTCTAAGTTATTAGCAATGTCCTGAGATCTTTCCCATGATGCCATATCTCCAGTAGTAAGATATAAAAACCCATCATCACCAAAATCTAATCCTCCACCATAATGTGTAGTTCCATACATTCTATTTTTTAAAACAGTCGTACGAGAATTAGTTACAACGGTCATAGTTAAAGGATCGACTTCAAATCTTTCAAGAATTAAAAAGTTACCTTGATGCTCATTGTCGCTATAATTACAACCTTGACCTGTATATTGACCAAATCCAGGTAAATCTTGACCGTTCCAATTTTTAGTCGCATAATAAACATAAAAATAGTTTTTAGCATTAGATGGCGCATCAAATTCCGGGTGAATAGTAAGGCCTAAGAAACCTCCATCAGAGACTAAACCAACTTCTGCTGATAAATCTAATAATGTGTTTTTAGTGGTTGTTGTTTCATCATTATCAAACCAGTATATAATGCCATTAAGTTGACCTAAAATAACTTTATTCTGGTTTGGTACCATTTTAAAGGTAATTGGAAAGAAGAATCTTAAATTAGGAAAAGCAATTCTATAAGTTGCATCTAAGTCGGTATCAATTGTCTGAGGAAAAGCTGCATTTGCATAAGGAGCTATTACTTTTGGCGTTATTAATCCTGGTCCAGAAAAATATGGAAAGGCACTAAAGAATATTACAGAAGTAAAAAGGATTACAGGTATTATAACCTTAAATGACTTGGGGCTAATACATGGCATTATACTTCCAATAGGTTTTTTGGAAAAAAGATTTTTCATTTTATTTTTGATACAATAAATTAATAGCTATCGTAAATGTATCATTATTAGTCTAACAACTTGCATTGATTTATTTAAATTAACGAAAATTTCGATAAAGGCGCATTATCTACGATGAATGTAATTGTCAGATTATTAGATTTTTATATTCAAAAATAAAATACACTAAGCAATGAGGACAATTACTCTGAAATTTATAAAGATTCGTATTTTTTATTAGGAAAAATTTATAAATAACTAAAATTATTCAAATGTTTCTTTAAATACCACCATGTATTAGTATTTTATATAAATATTTGTGCATTAATAAAATTAATTTGGTAGAGAATATTTTTGGTTATATAAAAATACATAGTAATTGTGTATTAGTAATTTCATTTTTACTGCTTTTAAGTTGTGGAAGTTCAAAACGATCCAACGCATTAGAATTAGAGACTTTTGATGCACAGAAGCTATTGATAGGTTCTGGTAAATTTAAATTTACTGCTGAGACCGCTTTTTCAATGCAGTCAAATGATGTTATTGATGTTACAAATGCTTTAATACGTCAAACGGAAAATGCTAATGGAAGATTTTCTTTAAGTGCTAATAATGATTATATAATTATATCTCTAAATAAAGTTAAAGCTAACCTCACGTATTTTGGGGAGCTGCGCACTGCAGCTTACTCAGATACAAGAGACACAACTATTATTTTTGACCAAGAACCTCAAGCTTATAAGGTTAATGAAAATGAGAAAAAGAAAACGATAACACTTACTTTTAGAATTAAAAATTCAACTGAGCAATTTAATATTAAAATGCTTTTATTCTCTAATAAAACAGCTAGTGTTTATATCTATAGCTCTAACCGAACTACAATTAGGTACAATGGTAAAGTAAGTAGTTTATAGAATTAGTTTTTATTTATTACAAATATCCGAAGCTAGACTTATAGTATTTAATTCATTCCAAATTTCATTTTTAAAATCTAAACTAGAAATTCTAAAAAACATTAAATACTTATCCTGTTCTGAGCAATATGATGTTTCTATAGTCACATAGAGGTCTATAATTTCTCTAGTAAAAAAAGAATCGTGTACCTTCATCTTACCTCTAAAACCGGGTGATTCAGACTTGTTTTCTAGTTTTTTGAATTCTACTTGAGTTTTTGGTACAACAAAACCTCTCTCTTTGTTTACAGCTTCCATTAAACCATCATAATATAGTTTCATATTTGTTTCAATCATTTCTATTGTTGGCATATCTTTAAGATTGATATTCCAAACAAAAGCATAAGTAAAAAATTCGGTGCCTTCTGGTTTACTCCAGTTCTTTGCAAATCTCAAGTCTTCGTAACCTTCATAATTAATATCTTGTGCGAAGCTTAAAGGAAATTTAATTACCTCTTTTAGCCAAGTACTATCTGCGTTTAGCATATACAATTCTTCGTGTTCCTGACCAAAAAGCACTACGGTATAGAATAGTGTTATAATAATTATAATATGTTTCATCATGTAATTATAAGCTTAATGTGATTTCAAAACCAATACCATCTGCAATAGCTCCATCTCTTAATTTACTGTTGTAATCTATTCCCCAACGTTGTCTATCAATTTTAAACTTAGTCGTCATTAGTTGGGTTTCATAATTCACTTTTGCCTGAAAAGCTATTGGCAAGGTAATATCTTTTATAGTAAGATTAGCATAAATCTTCATACTCGTATTATCATGATATTCTACTCTAGAAATTACTAATTTTGCTGTAGGAAATCGATCAACTGCAAAGAAGTCTTCGTTTTTTAGATGAGCTACAAGACTTTTATTAGCTTCTTCGTCGTCAAGATCATCACAAGTTATAGATGTCATGTCGATAATAAATTCACCTCCAGAAATGACATCTTTGCTTTTTATGAAATAGCCTTTTGAGACATTAATTTTTCCATTATGACCACCAAAGTAAAAGGAATATTCATCTGACCATTTAATTTCACTTTTATTAGTGTTAATCTTAAGTTGTTCTTGAGCATAAATTGTTATGCTAAATAAAAATACGATTAATGTGATTTGTTTTTTCATCTGATTTTTTCTTTTGAGTAAATGTTTTTGGTAAATCTAGAATCAGAAGTTTCAAAGAGTATCAAAAAAATGTAAAAGAAGTGTGAACACATGTAAAATGTCGTATAATTATATGTTCTTTGTGATTATGAAGCGAATTATTTTAATCTTGTTCAGCCGATTCATCTTATGTCTCACTTTTTTGGTTATACTATCATGTGATACATCAGAGGACGCTGACTTTTCTGAGCTTACAAAAATTGCCTTACGAGATGCTGGCAATCAGCTTTTATTATCGCAAAGAGATTCTACTTCGTTAATTCTTCCAGTAATTGAATTAAATGAGAATACTTATCAATTAGCATTTAATGAACCTCTAACTTTCGAACCGACTTCACTTGTTTCAATAGTGCAAGAAAGTATTCGTAGATTAGAATTACCTGAGCATTATATTGTTGAAGTAATGCAGTGTAATGATAGGGAAGTGGCTTATAGTTATCAAATAAGTGTTGAAGAAGAACAGACTATAATTCCTTGTAGTGATAGATATTTGCCAGAAGCTTGTTATCTTGTTAAAGTGAATTTTTTTAAATTAGTAAAGCCCTTTACTATAAGTGGTGTATTACTGCCTCTAGGTATTCTTTTAGCCCTAATTGGTATTTCCTTCTTAATCCAAAAGCAACTAAAATCTAAAAATTTAAGCCCAAGTCAAAATGATAAAAACATTGAAAAGCTAGGTAGTTTCTATTTTTATCCTGAACAGAATAAACTTGTTAAAGAAGCTGAAGAAATTGCACTGTCAAAAAAAGAATGTGAGTTACTAGGGCTTTTTGTAGCTAATCCTAATCAGATTATTAAACGAGATGAACTCACAAAACGTCTTTGGGAGGATAACGGGGTTTTTGTTGGTCGTAGTCTAGATACTTATATTTCTAAACTTCGTAAAAAGTTAAAGAGTGATACTTCAATTAAACTTTCAAATGTTCATGGTGTTGGCTATAAGTTAGAAGTAAACTAAAATTTATATTTACCTATAATAACTCTGACTAGTTCCCTTTGTACAAGCACAATTACTAGCACTTTGTAGTAAATCTATGCCAATTGTTATAGCATGAGTACCAGAATTAAAGCCTGATAAATCATTTAAAGTCATCTGATATGAGTATGCAAAATAAAACTTGTTAACCATAACACCAGCCATAGGGCCAATATTAAGGGGTTTTAAGAATTGATCATTTAGGAAACGATAAGATCCTCCAATCCAATAGTAATCTCCTTTTCTATTAAATTTTCTATATTTAAAATTGATGTCTGTAGCCGAACGCTTGTCACTATCAAACATTTGATAAAAGACAGAAGGCTCATACTCAACGTCTTTGTTACTATTACTTCTAAGTACAAGTCCTGAATATAATTGATAGTTCAAAAGACGATCTGGTTCTAAACCAATATAAGGATCTGTATCTTTTGAGATTAAATTGTTAGCATTGAAACTCAAATAAAATGAGCGAAATCTGTACAAAATACCAGCGTCAAAATTATTATTTGATATGGCTCTATCACCATTAATTGCCGGATCTAAAATTGGAATATCATATGTGGTATTGAAATTTTCAATATCAATTCTAAAACTATTAATGTTATATGACACACCAAAAGATAAAAACTGCTTTGTTTTATAGTCTAAAGTTAAATGATGGGCAAACGAGAATTTAACACCTTTTTGACGTGTATTACCATTTTTATCATTGTAGGCAGATATGCCAACTCCAGAACGATTAGCAATTCTAAAATCAGCATAAAGTGATTGATTATCTGGTGCATTTTTTATACCAACCCATTGTGTTAATCCATTAGCTCTAACTTTAAGGTTATCACCAATACCTGCATAAGTTGGTGATATTACAAAATCATTATCCGCAAGATATTGCGTCCAAACAGGTAAATTTAATTCTTGGCTATAGCTATAAGACATAACCAAAAGAAATATATATAGTGTGATTTTTTTCATATTGTATCTTTTTATTATGCTTATCTATAAAGGGTAAAATGTCCAACAAATTCTTTAACATATTCAGAATCATTAGTTTTTACTACAAACCAATAATCTCCTGTAGGTAACTCTGTACCATTGTATCTTCCATCCCAAACTTCACCAACACGATAGGTTGCTATTTTCCGACCATAGCGATCAAAAATATCGAAGGTTAAATTTGGATAGTTTTCTACACATCCTGGTGACCAAGTGTCAGTTACACCATCTCCATTAGGTGTAAACCAATTAGGAATACAGATATCTTCAAACTCTAATTCTATTTGAGCTGTAGCAATACATCCAGCACTATCAGTAACTGTTACTGTATACAAACCAGATTCAGTAATTGTATAAACATTAACATCACCATAATCTTCACCATTCATAGTAAACTGATAACCACCAGCACCTCCATTAGCAATAGCTGTAAACTCATTCAATTCACTTTCAGTAAGAGTTAAAGTAACAGGTTCATAACTCTCTATATCAAATAGTTCTGTCCTCTGAATACAACCATTGGTATGCCTCACATCTATATAATAACCATTTCCTATTGGTACATTTGTAAAGATGTTACTGGTTTGGTATGTACCACCATCTAACGAATAATCTAAATCTGAAGGATCAGTAATAGAATCATCTACAGTTACGGTAAGAATGTTGCTTTGCTCATTATTTTCACAGATATACTCTAGAGTTAATTCTGGATTAATGATTACAGCTTCCGGGAATGTAATATTCCATGATGATTCACAACCCAATACATCACGTACGTATACGATATGGTCTCCACCGCCCAATCCTGTAAATTCGAATTGTGTTTGTGTTGCAGTTCCTGTTGTATAAGGACCATCATAATTATCTATACTGACACTATATGGTAAACTTCCGCCAGAAATATCTACACTAACTTCTCCGTTACCTTCACCTTCACATACCTCAGGGAATAATGAATCCGCTACAATACTCAGAATTACTGGTACAGGCTCAACAATTGTAAAATCAAAAGTTAAATAACAACCCAATTCGTCCTGAACAATTATTGTATAATCATCTGGCGAAAGATTTTCAAAAACATTATTTTCAAAAAATTGATTTAATTGCGGTGAAATTGCATATTTGATAATGCCAGTTCCACCAGATGCTGTAATTTCTACAGATCCATTATCTGTTCCTGGACATGTAATATTATTCACATTAATAGAAGCATCAAGTGGTGCTAAAGGCTCAATAATAGTTATTATTGCAGTAGTTTCATTACAATCACCACTTTCTACCATAACTCTATAATCATCAGCAACCAAATCCGTAAAATAACCAGGACTATTTTGTGTTGCAGGAATAGTGTTTCCTAAACCATCTTGAAGCGTATACACATAATTTCCAAGTCCACCTTGTGCAGTTGCTGAAATAGAGCCATTATTATCACCTGTACAATTAATTGTAGGATTAGTAGCATCTAAATTGATCACTAAGTCTGGTAATGGATCTATTGTTATTCCGTTTGAAACACTAGATATACAGCCATTAGCATCTCTTACATAATATTCATAAGTGCCAGCAGATACAATAAATGTAGTTGATGATGTAAATGTTCCTAATGTTGTAGTAAATGTACTATCATCACTATATGAATAAGTTCCTGTTCCACCTGTTGCACTTAAGGTTAAAGATGAAGAAACAGTACATGTTTGTGAGGTAGCTAAAACTAAATTTGCCTCTATTGGTGTTGGCTCAGTAATTATGATATCTAATGATGTCATTTCACAATTAAAACCATCCGTAATTGTAATAGAGTAAGTACCAACACCTAAATCGGTAAACGTATTAGATGTTTGCGGCCCAGATGAGCTCACGGTTGGTAAAATAGTATTAAGTGTATACCTATAATTAGTGCCTTGTCCACCAGTAACTGTTGTTACTGTTATACTTGCATCCTGATCACCAAAACACGATAACAAAGTTGTACTTGGAGTAAACGTTGCTGTAATTGGTGTAGGTTCGTCTAATGTTATAGTTTCTGAAATAATACAACCTTCTGCATCTCTAACATTTACAGTATATGTTCCAGCTGATAAATCCGTAAATACATTGTTTGCTGCATACGTAATAGTTGCATCACCAGTCAATTCATACTCATAATCTCCCCAACCACCATTTGCAATAGCAGTAATTGTACCTTGGTTGTTATTACAAGTGACATCAGCAGTTTCAGAAAGTGTGAGTGTTAAGTCTACTGTAGGTGAAGCTATAATTACATTTGCTGTGTTAGAACAAAATGGTATTGCAGTTTCAGTTATTACTACTGAAAAGGTACCAGCTAGCATTCCTGTTACAGTTTCAGGGTTTGTAGATGTGTTTGCATTTATAACTCCAGTAACCGAAGCACCTAAGTTATCAAAGACCTCATATGTGTAAGCTCCTGAATAATTTGTAATATTAATATCGAAAGCTCCACTATTATCACCAAAACAAGTGACCACAGTTGGAGTTAATGTAAATGTTGGAATTACAGCCTCTGGAACAGAAATTGTAACATCTGTTGTACACAATGTTACAGCATCGGTTACCGTTGCAGTATAAATTCCTGATGGTACTCCTGAATATATATTTCCACTTAAACTTATTGATGCTGGATTTGGGGAAATAGTATAAGTATATGAACCCGATCCACCAGATTCGTTAATTGTAATTTCTCCATCATCATTATTACATGAAGGTAATGCCGTAACATCAGCTGTAATATCTATTGGCTCAGAAATATCAACTGAAACTAAGTTTCCACAACCATTAACATCTTGTATTTCTATAGTATGTGTACCAGCAAATAAATTAGATAATGTAAATGGTGCTGTTTGTGTTTGAAATGCTCCTCCATCAATGCTATAACTGTAAGGAGGAATTCCTGCAGTATCAAGCGTTACGTCTATTTCATAATTACCATCAGTTACTTGACATGTATTAGTTAACACAGCAGAAATTAAAGGTGTTGGATCACCAGGTAATACAAGTACTGGACTAGATACAATACATCCATAACCATCTATAGCATGCACATAATAGTTTCCAGCATTCATATTGAATACACTTGTTGAAGCCCAGTTTGTGTCTGATGCTAGTGGAGTAGTAGCTGTTGTTGTAATTTGATATTGGTATGGTGCTGTTCCATCTTGTGCAATAGCACTTATAACTCCAGAATTTGGATTACAATTTGCATTTTGATCTACAGTAGCATCTAAGTTAAGTAGAATTGCAGATTCTGTGATATTAAATGGAGGTGTAACAATACCACAACCAGCATTTGGACCAGAAGTTTCGCTAATTGAAACGTAATAGTTACCAAAAGATAATGGCCCTAAGTCAGAAACCGTTAATGAGCCATTTGCAGGCACAGAACCAGATCCTGTTACACCAGTGCTTACTTGAGATAAAGAATCAAAGATTTCGTAATTTACATTTACAGCACTTGAATAGCTGCTATTAATTGTAAAAGATACATTCCCATCTGCACTACCAGTACAGGTAATATTATTTGCACTAACTGCTGTAGCTGTTAATGTAGAATTTGTTGGTATAGGTGTAGTTGCAGGTTCATAGTAGCTACAAAGTGTAGACGCATCATAAACAATAAATGTGTAAGTAACTCCTGGTGTTAAACCTGTAAATGTTGCAGACTGACTTAAAGGAGCATCTTCTGGTAACCAAGATCCTGGTGGGTTTGGATATACAGAAATTGGTCCTTGATAAATACTGAAGAAAAATGGTCCAGCACTAGATAAAGAAGATCCTACGCTTACAATAGCTTTACCACCTGTTGCACAATCTACTGTTGAAGTAATATTAATATCTAAATCAGTTGGAGGTGACGCAACTAGAACATCTTGAATTAATACAGAACATCCATTTGCATCAACAACGTTTATTTGATATAAACCAAAATCAACAACATCAAAGTTTACAGATGTTGACCCTGTAACATTTATTTCTGAATTATTATACCCATTTGATCCTGTAACAAAATAATTATAGGGTGCTGTTCCACCTGTTACAGAATTTATAATTACTGAGCCTTGAGAAACTCCACCAGCACTACATGTAATATCAACAGTTTGATGATCCACTGCAATAGGATCTGGTTCATCAATAGTAATAGTTTCAGTTGCTGTACAAGAATTTGCATCAGTTAAAGTTACTGTATAAGTTCCGGCTGGTAAATTTGTTACTTGGGTTCCATAATTTGTACCTGTAGTATCATTATTTACATTTATGGTATAAGGTGGTGTACCAACAGTAGTATCTATTGTAATATCTAATCCACTATTTGAATCACCATTACATAGTATCAGTTTTCCTTGAACTACCAAACTAATCTCTGGTAGAGATAATGGATTTACCGTTATAACTGAAGATTCTGCTATACATCCATTAGCGTCTGTGATTTGAATTTGGTACTCGCCAGCAGTAACTGCAGAATATGTAAATGGAGAAACTGTGGCACCTAATGGTGAATAAGAACTACCATTTAAAGACACTGAGTAAGTGTATGGTGCAGTACCAGTAATAGTTCCAGTAATCACGGCATCAGGATTTACTGTACAATCTAAGCCTTCTGATAATACAACATTTACAGTTGGAGTAGGAATAGGGTCGATTGTATAAGATTCAGAATAGATACATTCGTTTTCATCTCTAACTTGGAATGTATAGGTTCCTGGTTCTAATACTGAAAATACATTTGATGTTTGATATGCTGTTGCAGCGACAGTTGGTGCAATAATTTGATATTCTAATACACCAGTTCCTCCAGTTGTAGATGTAATAGTAACATCTGATGTGTTTGATGGACATGTTACTGGTGAATTGTCGAATTCTAAATCTGTCGGTGGGTTTAAAGCATCAATTGTAATTTCATTTGTAATCGAAGTACAATCATTAGTATCTCTAATAGAAATTGTATATGTGCCTTGTGTTAAATCTGAAAATTCGTTACTGGTTTGAAATGTAACTCCATCTATACTATATGTGTAAGGAGCAACCCCACCAGTAACATTAGTTACTGTTATAGTTCCGTTTCCTATACATGTAAATCCTGCAGTTAATTCTGCTGTTCCAGAAATTGCTGTATTTTCATTAATTGTTACAATTTGCGTATTTGTAGTACATACTGATGATCCTGATGTGTATTGAATTACTACATCATAATCTCCTGTTATAAGTCCTGTGAACACAGATGAATTCACAAAAGTTGCTCCACCATCTATGCTATACTCAATGCTATTTCCATTAGGATTTGTCACATTTATAGTTAATGATCCTGTATCTCCTGACCCTCCACACTGAATGTCTTCAGTAGTTATATTAAAATCTGGTTCTGGTATAGCATCTACATTAATTGTTGTATTTGCACTACAGTTGTTAGAATCAACAACAGTAATATTATAGACTCCTGCTGAAGTAACCACTATTTCTGGTACTGACTGAAAAACAGTTGTACTATTTACAAAATAAAAGTAAGGTGGTGTTCCACCTTCTGGATACACTGTAATTTCACCATCAGAACATGTTAGTGGTATTGTAATGGCAGCTGTAACTGTTAGTATAGGAGGTTCAACTATAGTAACATCTTCAGAATATGTACATCCATTTTCAGTTTGCAATGTAACTGTATAAGTTCCAGCATTAAGATTATCAAAAGTGTAATTGTTATCCACAATAGGTCCTACACTATTTACTAAAGTAGCACCATTATATAATTCATATGAGTATTGTGGATCTGCATCATTGGCAGCAATTTGAATCCTTCCCTTTTCACTAAAACATAACGGCTGATTTACCGTAGTTGTAGCAGTAAAATCCCTATCTCTTATTAAGACATCTGGTACAGTAAATATACAAGGGTTAGTTGGCACACCAATTTGTCTAATGTAAACTGTATAAGTTCCAGCAGTATTTACTGAGAAGATATTACTTGGTTGGTAAGTCGTTCCGTCTAAACTATATTCGTAATCTGAAGGGACACCACTAACTGTAATGTTTCCATTTGTAGTACAAATTATATCTGTTGAATTTACAGTTGCATTCAACAAGTTTTCATAAACATTGAAATAGAACTGATTGAAGCAACCACCAGGATAATTGATGGTTAATCTAAATTGACCCGCAGAATCTGCTAAAAAACTTGAGCCAGTTCCAACTTCATTCCAATTACAAGCTGCATCTTCGTTAGCACAATCTGTATCTGTAACTGCAGCACAGCTAGATTCATCGAGGAGTTCCCAAATTATAGATGTTGAATCTGATATATTTGTTTCAATAAACCTTGAATCATCAGCTCCACATAAGAAAATATTAGGTAATAACTTCCCATCGTTAGGGCAAATGACCACTTCATCAGCATAGGGAATTACAGGATTAGTAATATCACCACCGAAAAGTTGAACATTAAACTCTTGCTCTATTGATTGACAAGGAGCAATAGCTGTATTAAACGAATAATATGTACCTTCTGAGTTTACGGTAATGGTTTGTGTAGTTCCTATTACTGGTGTACCTGAAGGGCTTGAAGACCATGAATAAGAATCGTAATCGTTTGCTGCTGTTAATTCTATACTGTTACCACATAGCACAATATCTTCTGTAAAAGTACAATCTAAATCTGCTAAAAAATTAGTAGCTTGAGGTGAGAGTAAACACCCAGTATTACTATTTAAACTTGGGTCATCCGTTATTTGAAACGAAGGGTTTAAAGTACCATTATATGTTGCAAAGGCTTGATTATTAATAATATTTGAACAGGCATCAGCTAATTGATTACATTCATCAACTACTTGTGCTTCAATTCGGATTTCATAAGCTGGGTCTCCCTCTTCAACAAGTGAATTATCAATATCAAAAACTAATTCTCTAGTGACTGGATTATAACTTGCAACAGTAACACCAGCAGGTAGAACTAAATCATTTGGATGATCGTAAATTATATTAATCGGAAGAATATCTCTAATCTGAAAATTTGTAGCATCATCATTTCCTGTATTTTGAAAGCCTATAACATAGTTTAGTGAAGATCCAAGACCAACTAGTTGACCACCAATATCATTTCCAAAATCATCTTCAACGATTTTTGTGAGTACAATATTTGGCTCTATTATCTCTACAGCAAATGCAAAGAAATAAGGAAAATAGGTGTCACCGCTAGTTTCTAATCGAATGGTTCCAGAAGTCGCATCGTTGGAAATAACTGAATTTCCAGGGTTTGGAATTGCTATTACACCTGTATCAAAACCCAATGTATTTTCACTATTTGGAACTCTATTATTAACAGGTAACGCACTTAATTGTGTTACAGAACTATTAAAAAAGTTTCTTTCTGGTCTATCAGCTGTTGATAAACTTACACCATTAAGTCTTAATCTATCACCTAAAATAGGACTATCACCCTCTAGAGTAGCAAAAGCAAAGTTTGCTCTTACTGGCGCTGGTGCTGGTATTGTTCTAAATCCAGAAACAGGTACATCTAACGTAGGATTTCCACCAGGTACACTAATAGCACTGAAACCATCAAAACTTGTAATTGATTTTCCAGGAAGCGTAGGGTCTTCGTAAACAATAAATAATGACCAACCAGCCGATTGGCCGGTACCGTTAAATGGATCGAATGTTGAAGTCTCACCTTCAGCAGATGATACATTAGCAACAGTATATGTACCTAAATCAACACCGCTACCATAACTCGTAACAATAGAAGTAACATCGGCAAAGCAAGCATAAGAAAAACTATCACCACCATCTACAGAACTACCATTAGCATCATATATTACAGTACCAGTTATGTCATTATAGTCTCCAATTGGACCTTTAAATTTTACATCAGTTATTGGCTCGCTGCCAGGGTTTACCGCTCCCCAATATAAACCTGCATAGATGATTCTATAACAATTTGGGTTTGGTATTTCTAAATCGGCACTCGAGGAGCTAAAGGTTGATATATCAGCATCAATATCAATATATCTCATATCTACGTTATGATTATATACTGAGTTATTATTAAATGGATTATTATCAGGGCCAAGGATATTGTTTCCAATTAATACAATATC
Organism: Winogradskyella sp. PG-2; assembly: GCF_000828715.1. Lineage (NCBI taxonomy): Bacteria > Pseudomonadati > Bacteroidota > Flavobacteriia > Flavobacteriales > Flavobacteriaceae > Winogradskyella > Winogradskyella sp. PG-2. Next base: position 3,341,262 of record NZ_AP014583.1, read on the forward strand.
TCCTTTTAAATCTTGATCAAATCTAGGAACAAAAGGTTGGTAGTTTTGAGCATAAGTATGTACCCCAATACATAACAATATAGCAGTAAATACTAGTCTAGAAAAAGTAGGTTTTTTCATGATATTTATTTTAGTTTTCTTTAAATTTTTCGAGGGCAGTAAAAAGCTTAAAGAAGTGCTTAACTTATATTAATTTTCAATTTTCACGAGGGACATTTTTATGTTATACGGTCTATTTCCTTTAGATTTCATGGCTTCATTAGCCTGTTCAATACTATTAAACTTGTCGTAATAGATATAATATTTACTTGTAGTAATATCGTAGAAGAAATCCATATCTGTTCTACCAGAAGCGATGACTTTAGTTACAAATTCATTTCTTTTGTTAACGTCGCTATGAACTGCTATTATTAAATAATAACCGCTTTCTACGTTATTAATGTTCTTTAAAATCTTAATATTATTTCCTTGATCTTCACCAAAATTAAAGTCTGATGATTTTAAAGCTTCATTACTGATTGCTGTTGTTCTCTTAATATTTTTTAGCATTGATCTGTCTTGGGCATATCTGTCATCTTGATTATCAAAGGCTGCACGTTTAATTCGCCTTCTCTTCTCATATTCAGTTGCTACTTTAATAGATTCTAAACGAGTTTCTAATTTCGTTTTTGTTGCTATTGCTGTTAACTGTTCCGATTGTAAACGTTTAATCTCTTTTTTATAATAAAGCGTAACCTCATCAGCTGTAAAACCAACAACTTTTGATCGCTCATCATATAATCGCTGAAGTTTCTCAATTTTATCATTGCGATCTACGATAACATTATCTAAGTCTAATTTAATAGCATTTAGTTTGTTGTTTTCTTCCTTAACACTTTTAAAAGGTTTAGGTTGAACAGTTATACCTTGATCACTTAAATCATTTTCTTCTTTTAAATCTTTAAGATCCTTGTCTTTAACATTAACAATCTCATCAAATTTCTTTAAAAGATCATTTTGTTCTAATTTAGAATCCTCAGTTGACTTGGCAATATCCTTCATAGTTTTACCAAGTTCGTCTTTTGGATTAGAAATTAATTCGTCTTTAGCTTTCTCATCTGCCAATTCTTTAGCTCTTTGAGCAGCTTCTTCTTTTGCTTTATTTTCTGCTTCCTCTATAACCTTTTGTTGTGCTAACTCTTTGGCTATTGCTTCAGCCTCTTCTTTTGCTTTTTGATCCGCTAATTCTTTTGCTATGACTTCTGCTTCCACATCAGCTTTTTGTTGTGCTAGTTCTTTAGCTCTTTGTACAGCTTCTTCCTTAGCTTTTTGGTCTGCTAATTTCTTGGCTTTTGCTTCTGCAGCTTCTTTAGCAATTTGATCAGCTAATTCTTTAGCTCTAATAGTAGCCTCTTCCTTAGCTTTTTGATCTGCTAATTCTTTTGCCTTAGCTTCTGCTTCTTCTTTGGCTTTTTCTTCTGCAGCTTCTTTAGCACGTTGCTCTATTAATAGTTTTGCACGTTCTGCTGCTCTTTCCTTAGCCATTTTTTCAGCTTCTATCTTAGCTTCTGCCTCAGTTTTTCTTTGAGCTCTTTGTTCTTCTTTAAGTCTTGCTTTTTCTTCAGTTTCCTTTTTAGCAAGTTTTTGAGCTTCTGTATCTAACTTAGCTTTCGCTCTTCTTTCTGCAGCTCTTTCTCTAATACCTGCTAGTTCTTCTTGTGACATTTCAACTACAGCGTTCTTCTTTTTAGTGAATAATCCACTAACTTTTTCATCTCCACTATAGTCATATGTTTTCTTAGGAATAAATCTGTAGGCTAAAGTAATTTCATGAGAAGATCCGAATTCTACTAATTCACCAATAGATTTTTCAATATTGTATTCTAATGCAATCTGTTTTGTTATGTTTAATCCTAAACCAACAGAAACTCCATAAACATTGTTATAACCTACTTGCAACCAAAGGCCCTTAGGAACATTTAGCATAGCTAAACCAGAAATAATGGTTTCATCTTTTCTAAATTCTGATTTCAACATTGCAGTAAACTTTGCGTCATCAAAAAAACCACGACCATTAAAATAGCCTGTATGCATTACATGGGCTTGTATGCCTTGCTTAGGATTATCTTCAATAAGTAGTGAAGACTTGAAATTATAAAGTACTAAGTTGTTAATTGAGACGCCAAAATCTAAAAACTTTGTACCATAATTAATGCCAGGATTTACAGTAAGTAAAAAGTTTGATGGTGCATTTTGTAATGAAGGATCATCAAAATTTGTAATAACATTAGACATGTTAACCCCACTTTTATAGGCACCAACATTAAGTCCAAAAGTTAAGTTGCTATCTGTATTCAATTTTGCATTATACGCGAAGTTTAATAACCCGCCAAATGTGGTTAATACTCCATAATTTTGTTGAAATACAGCTATTCCAGCTCCAATTTTTTCAGTAAAACGACCAGAATAACTTGCCAAATAAGTTTCAGGAGCATTTTCAAATTGCCTCCATTCAGTTTTATTATTTATACTTAAATATTTATGTTGTTCTCTAACAAAACTAAACGTAGGATTAATAGCATAGCGATTAAATACTAAAGAATTTCTTATTGGTAAATCTAAGGCTACAATACCATCATCTTCTTGAGGGAAGACCATCTGCAAAGCGCAGCATATAACTAATATGGTCAAAAGATATCTTTTCATATTATTTCACTATAGTTATAGAGCCTTGTTTTGTTTCAAGGTCTTGGGTTGTTATGATATAATAGTATAGTGTATTAATACTTGTAAGTTCTAATTGGTTTTCTGGCCAATTGTTTAGATAATTTATGGTTTGAAATACCACTTTTCCACGATCATTTAAAATCTGAACTTCTGTATTTGTTCCCATTGTATATTGTTGTGGAATTACCCAAGTGTCGTTTATGCCGTCACCATTTGGACTAATAACATTTGGGATTTTTGGAACATCAGGAAAAGGATCTTGTTGTTCTTCTAACACAAATTCATATGCTTTTGAAGCCACGCACCCAGATGTTTCAGTAATTACAACTTTATAGTCACCAAACTCAGAAACCTCATATGAATCTGTAGTTTCACTAGAAATTAATGTGTTATTATAGTACCATTCAAATTCAGGACTTGTAGCAGATGTTGTAACTGTAACCATTATGCTTTCTCCAGATTCTATAGTATTAATGTCATCTACATTTATAGAACTATCAAATAATTCGCTTACCAGATCTATCGAGCCAGAAGCTGAACAATCTCCAAGATCTACTTGAACAGAAAATGTACCTGATTCATCAGTTTGATACATTTGCCCAGTAGCTTCAGGTATAATGATGCCATCTTTAAACCATATATAATTATTACCGCCAATAGTACTTAATGTTGTCATTCCTTGCTCTGGACAATACGGATTACCCAAACTCGATGCAATTGTAATATCCGCTTCACCAGAGGTAGCTTCTGATATAGTAACACGATTAGAAAATGAATCTGAAGTACAAGAGCCATAATTTGTTTCTACAAAATATGTGCCTTCAACACTTACAGATAAAGTGGAACCTTCTGCTACAAAAACAGATGTTGTTGCACTTGTTTCTTTATACCAATTATATGTTAAACTAGGATAGAGTAGTGGTGAATCATTTGATCCAGATCCTGGATTGTCAATGGCAAGTAAATAACTTCCACCAGTACAAAAAGCACCAGTTGATACTAAATTATTAATAGTAAAAGGTGAATCTTGTAATTTATAATAAGCTGCAAAATCAGCAGATGGAGTACTTGTAGCAACAGGAGAGCTACTTTTTATTCTAATTTTATAATTTTCACCACCTGTAGTTTCAGGTAATGAGAAAGATAAGGTTGCAGGAGACTCGGTTACAGACCCAGCAGCAGATGTATAAACTACAGTTGGCTCAGAGAAATCACCGACAGCATTTGATAATTCTATACTAAACTGATTAGTAGAATTTAATTCAGATTCTGGTGAAAATATAAATGTTGCACTAAAAGTATTAAACGATGCACTAGCACAAGCCTGACTAAATTCAAGGTTTGGTGTACCAATAACTATTTGAGCATTTATATGCCCTTGAAGAACAAAAGCAAATAAGAACAGGTAAATATATAGTTTTACAATAGTAGGTTTATGCATGTAGGTATTATTAAAACTATCTATTTCATAAGTACGTTTAGTTAGGTGTAATACTTATAATATAGATAATATTATGGTAAATTTGGGCTTTTAATCGTCATCATCGTCATCAAATAAATCGTTAGATGCAATAATTTTATTCACTCTTAATCTAAAATCTGGGTATGATTTATTGTCCGATTCTATAAATGTTTCATAATCTGGACCTTTGGAGTATAGATTATCAAATGCTCTGCTGCCATACCAACTCTCTAAATCGTCATTATTGGTATATCCTTCTCTAAAAATATTTCCCTCACAATTATTAAAATATGTTCTAGTGAAAGTTATTTTTTCTAGATTTGGTCCATTAATTTTAATCTTGTCATCCAATATTACTGCGGGATTAAATCCAGAAATCACACTTTTGTCAATTGAAAACGCAGCGTCTTCACCTATATAAATAGCTTCTTGAACTAGACCTACTTTAACATCAGATTCTAAATCATCTGAAACATTAACTAAAGTTAGGTTTTCAGCATTTACATAAGTTGATTTTTTTATAGAGTTTACATTTTCTAAATTATCAAATGAAGAAACATATAAACATCTTGAGCCATCAGCACTAGACACATAAGGTGATCTAATTGCTAGTGAGTTAACTATATTACATTGTGTACCATGATTAAACTCATAATCATTTTCATTAGATCTATAGGAAACCATTTTTGTCATAACTAGGTCACCTCCAAGAATATTAAAAGAGTTTCCTTGACAATAGCTTACCATAATATTGTCTAGAACAGTGTTGAGACCTATTCCTGCTATTGTTAATCCATTGAAGTTGCCATATTCTCTTGTCTTCTTACCAGCATATTCAATTCTTACAAATTTTAAAATGCCAGAACTATCATCTGCATTATCTCCACCATAGCTGATACTTTCAAATGATGATGGACGTAAACCATAATCGATAGCTGCTTTATTTCCGAATAGGTTAGTTGGTGCTCCGCCTAGAATAAATAGCCCACCCCAATCTCCGGGTTTCTTATCGCTTTTGTTAGATGTAAAAACTATGGGATCTGTTTTAGTCCCTTCTGCAATTATTTTACAGCCTCTGCTAATAGTAAGTGATCCTTTAGTTTTAAAATCACCAAATATTATAGTTCCCGGCTCTATTGTTAGTGTTGAGTTATTTGTAACGAACACATCTCCTAGTAAAAGATAAATATTACTTTTTGTTAGTTTGGTATTTTGAGAAATATTACCACTTAATATTTGAGTCGGTTGGTTATAATCTTTTTTGTTTGGTTTAAAATCTGTCCAAGTATTAAGCCAATTGTCATAGCCAATGATTCCTTTTTCTTGCTGGGCAAATGAATTGCTTATAAGCAAAAGAAATATGAGCGCGGTTGTAGTAAATTTTTTCATAGCCGTTGTATTCTTTGTTTAGATTATTTACGTTTTAACTATATAAATTCAAACATAAGGACTTTACCTACGAAATACAAATATTATCGACGTAATGCACATATTTATTAATTGTTTAGTACTTTTCTTACCAAATTAACTAAACTTAGTAGTATTTAGAACTCACTTATTTCTAACTACAAATTAAGAGGTTCTTAAAATTTAGATGAATAAAAAAAACCTTGATCAGAATGTGACCAGGGTTTTTCAAAACAAAACTATATAAACAACTAATTAATCTTTTTTGAAATCTTCGTAAGTATGCAAGGATTTCAATGTTGATTCATAAAACAAAATAGCCGCAATTAAATCCGTAGTATCGGAATAGGGCAATATTTTCTTTTGAAATTCTATTGTACTGTCAAAATAATTATCTGAAGCTTCAATATTCTCTTCTAAAGCTTTTTTATTATCTTTTGTTTCAGGTATTCCCAGAGATTCCATTGTCACTCCAGGCTTAGTTGCAAAAGCTATATTTGGCAGAATATTTACTATAACTTCTATACGCTCTATATATAAAACAAGTAGCTCTCCTTTAGGCATTTTTTCTAAAGTTGATCTATTATGGTATTTAGCGATATTTACTTTACCACTAATTATACTTTGAGATTCTCCTTTTTTCTGAGCAAAACTCATGCTTATTGTTATTAAAAACATAGCCGAAAATAGGGCAAATTTGGTCTTCATGTTCACGTTATTTAATTAATCTAATTGTAACAAATCTAGACAAATTATTGTATAAAACAATTAAAATATTGCTTTTTTAGAAAAATAATTTTAACACTTTAAGTGCATTTATCATGGATAAACTGTGATAATACTGGATTAAAAGCATATTTAATCGATGAAATACATAATGAAATTTTAACATAATTCTATTATAAATCTATACAATAAAATCTAAATATTTCATAGAAATTATAACTATTCAGCCAAACTATGTTACTCAATAATCAACCTTTTTTTAGCTTAATGGGCATGCCATTATTAGTACAACTTTTATCTTCAGATATATAATTTAAACTAAACTTTATATTCTTTAAAATTAAGCCTTTCAAGATTCTAATTTTTAATGCTTTTAATTAAATATCTTTCTAAGATTGATATTATATGTATTTCAACGATAATATTTACATTATCATTCATTTTAACTATAAAAAAAGGTGTTCGCATCTTTTTTTATGATTTAGGTTATAAAACTTAGATTTTTGTTAAGCCCAAAATACTTTAACCTATGAAAAATCTATCCACATTATTCTTTCTTATCTATTTTTACAGTGCTATTCATCCTTTAAATGCACAAGTAAATCAAAGTCCTATTTATGATCGTGCAGAGCATCAGTTAACAAACACTGATACTATTCCTGACTACAGATCTAAAACTAATAAGTTAAAACTAACTGGAACTATATACCAAAGTGATGGTATAACACCAGCTAAAGATGTTATTTTATTTATAGAACAACCAAATGAGGATGGTGATTTTGAATTAAGAAACGAAGGTGACAGCCGTTATGTCTTACACAGAAGTTGGGTAAAGACTGACGCTGATGGTAGGTTTACATTTTATACGTTTGTACCAGGAAATGATAGACGATATAATCAATTACAACAAATATTTCCTCTTATAAAAGAAGCTTCACATCAAGAATATAAATTAGAAACATTCTTATTCGATAATGATCCTTTATTAACTAAGCGTTGTCGTAAAAGAATTTCAAAGAAAAGTGATACTTCTAGAATTTTGAAACTTAAAAAAGAAGAAGAGATTTTAGTAGCACAAAAAGATATAGTCTTAGCTTCAAATACTACTAAGACAAAATAGAATATTGCTAAGAACCGCAAACTTAACAATGAAAGTAGCCAACTCGTATGAGTTGGCTTTTTTACTTTAAGAATTAGTTAAAAACTGTTCCCTTGTAAATTAAGATCATTAATGGCATTAGAAATTTCATAACCTAATCTTAAGCCTTCAATAGCATCTTCTTCAATATGCACGCCTAACGGTACACGAGAATATGCATTTTCTTGAGCCATTTCAGTAAATGAGCTGAAACTACGTGGTGTACTGTTAAATGTTGTAGTTCCAAAATTACTATACGTGTTATCTGTAAAATCTATATTATCGGTCTCAAAAAATGATATAAATACACCTGCAGACACACCAGCAAATGTAGCATGACCAGATGGATAACTTGGAAAGGCAGGATTAACGCCATCAATAAACCTAGATAAGTTTGTCGTAAATCAGCGTCAATATACTCAGTAATATAGTTGCTTGGACGTTCTTTATTATAAGTGTATTTATCATCCCAAGCAGAAACTGCAGCATCATTCAATGCAAATCCTAATCTTAGTAAAAGCTCTAACGCTTTATCATAATCTAAATCGTATTGCTCAATTAATTGATTAGTAATAGAATATTGTCTTCCCGGTGGACTTATCATTAAACCTTCTACGTCATCAGCCCAAAACTCAGCTATCCATAAATCTTCGTTACCATTTGCTGCTGCACCATTGATTTGGTAAACTTTATTCATCTGATTATAATATTCACTTGAAGTATCAGTACTATACTGTAAAGCCGAATCAAAGTCAATACTACTAGTTTTTTCAGGTGTAATAGCAAATGTTCTAATTTCTCTCCAATACGGGAACCATGCATCTTCACCTACATTTGCAGACCATAATCCAGTACCTACTGGCGCAACATAACTATTCGGTTTTTGATCTACAATTTGTTCTTCTGCATCTCTATCGCTTTGACTATAGCTGATTACACGTTGGGCGACATGTCTTCCCCAACGTTCTGAGTTTTCAATTTCAGTTTCCGAAAGCCCTTCTATTAAGGAAACTTCTTTTTCATTCTGAAACGTAGAAATGTTTTGTCTTATTCCGGGTTCAAGACTATGCATAAAATGGTCAATTGCTATAGCATAGGTCGTATTTAATGCAAGGTCTAAATTAACATCATCGTCATATACATTTGTATTTATATTAAAACCATTTAATCGTTGTGTGTTTGTCGTATAGTTATCCATAAAAGGTATAGCTGTTTCGAAGCCTGTTAAATGAATGTATGCTAAAGATCTTGTTACTGTATTTGGTCTCATACCAACCGTATATTGGTCTAGTGTTAACCAAAGTTGTCCCCATTCTGCAATAAGTTGTGTGGTGCTGTTTGTTACTACTATTGTTTCATCAAAATCCTCTGAACTGTCTGAATTATCCGTAAAACTATCGTCATTAGAACAGGATTGGAATGTGATTATTAGAATTGAAAAAATTAATATGGGTTTTAAGTTTATTGATTTCATAATGTTGAATGTTTTAGAAATTCGATACACAATAACATCTAGCTTCAGTGTTAATAATTAATTGAAGTCTTTTCTTTTTCTTTGGCCAAAAAGTAATCTTGAAAAGTGTAGTTGTATTATCAATATAAATTCGTTTTTATTCATAATCTTTAAACTCTATACTAATGTTTACAGAATTATGATTCGTTTATTTATATGTAATACGTTGGCATTGGATTTTTACCCAACCCCTTTAATAAAAAAAATGTAATTAATAAAAATGGATGCGATTTTAAGAATTAAAATACAATCTAAGATGTTCAATATAAGATTCTTGAACCTGTTTTAAAAAAAGAAATTAAGTTGAAGATTTGGAGAAAATTCACTTGACTTCCTGAAGGTACTTAACGAATTATTTTGAAAAGCATTAATAGTATTATCTTGATTGTATAAATTAAGTATGGATAAACCGATAACAGTTTTCGCATCGTTTTTAGCGCTTTTAATTGTGTATGAACAGGAAAATCTAATTGATGCAGGGCATCAAAACGTTCATTTGGTCTAGAGTTAAAGTTAGTATTATCAGTCTGTTGTGAGAATATAACAGGCATACCAGAAAAGTAGCCCCAAGACATTGCAAATTTCCATTTATTTAGGTTCAGTAAGCCTGTTAAATTAATAACATGTCTTTGATTATAAAAGGCATCAGTTTTTTTGTTGTTAAAATCTGTTTCAGTTTTACTTAATGCATAACTTATCCAAGTTTCTAATCTATTCCATTGTTTTTTAATAAAAATGTTAGTCCCAATACTATAAATACTTCCTAAAACATCATCTGCTTTGTTAGTTACATTATCAGTCTTTTTAAGAAACAATTCTAAATCGATAAGCCATTTAGATATAGTAAAAACACCATCTAGCATTGATTGTATTCCTTTTTGTACAGCAATATCTTTATTAGGCAAATACCATAATTGATTGGTAATATTAAAATCGTCAAAATCATTTGAAAACTTCTTCTGAATAAATTGATTTGCAGTTCCGAATGAAGATTTAAAATACAATGTATTATTTATTGCATAACTAGCTGATAATCTAGGGTTAATGTATGTTTTTTTAAAAGGGGAGTAGTAATTATTATGAATCCCTAAGTAAAAAATAAGCCTGTCATTCCAGTTTTTTTGTAAGGATAGGTATGTAGAGTGTACTGATGCACTTTGTGTGCGTTTAGAATCTATATTATTCTGTTCCTGAATTTCATTACTTGTTAATTGATGATCTGTTAAGGTATAACCAGCCTCAAGTATTATACTTGGGTTAACCTCATATAATGCTTCAGTAATTAAACGTGTGTCAGAAATGGTATTATCAAAAGTTTCTTGTCGCGTACGTTGATCCATTATAAATCCTTCACTTACACTCAAAAGGCTCATATTAGATTTACTAATTCGTAATTCGGTTGTAAACTTCTCAGAAAACCTTGCCTTCCATTTGCCTGTAATTCCCCAATTATCAAGTTCTAAATCTCTAAAGTCAACTTCATCGTTGTTAATATTTTGAATTTTAGCAGATAAATTGTTCTGAATATTTATAAAACTTAATGAAACTGAATTATTGTCATCAATTTTATAATTCAACTTACCATTCATATCCGTAAAACCAAAACTAAAGTTAGAATCAGAGTTAATATTTTCAGCAATAGGTTCTAATCGACTTCCTTGAAATATGAGTGTTGATATAGCTTCTAATTTCGGTGAACTAAAACTCGGGTAACTTGTTCTGAAAGCTGCTGTAAAAGCCAGTTTGTCCTCAATAAGCTTGGTTTTAATAGTAGCACCAGCAAATAAGGTATTTATGGCAACATCGTATTTAGTGCTATCAGGTATTTTTGTACTTGTTGTCATATCAATAAGACCACCAACACGACCACCAAATTTTGCAGGTAGCATATTACGTTGGACTTCGATATGGGTTATAACTGAAGTGTTATAGGGTGAAATTGCACCTAAAAAATGACCAGAATGGTATATTGGAATGTCATCTATCTGTATTAGATTCTGATCGTAAGTATTACCTCTAAAATTTAGGTTACCCGATTTACCACTAGGTGAGTGGATCCTAGGTATATTGTTCAAAACTGCAAATACATCACCATCAGTCTCACCCGCTAGTAAGTTTAATGATTGTGTGTTTATTTGTAAACTGTGATCACTAATTTTTGCATCGACACCTTTTGTTAGATAACTACTTAAAACAATTTCGTTTAAGTGAAACGAATTTTTATAAAGTTTCAGGATTTTGGTTTTCAATAAATCTTTAGCCTGTATTCCTTCCGTTTTATAAAAATATAATTGAAAATAAATAGTGTCTAAAGGAAAAACGGATTCTATTTTAAAAACATCTTCTTCAGGATACAAGTTTTCATTCTTTTGCCGATTAATGTTATAAGTTATAGAGTTAACATTTTCATTTGTTTCAATATCAATAATGTTAAATGTTATAGTTTTTCGTATTGGTACAATCACGTAATTATTTGTGGTATTTGCACTAAATTTCAAAGGAATTAAGTTTTCAATTTTTGTAATACTCTCAGCAATTGATGAGCACTCAAAATCTTCCTCTAAAAAAAGATTGTCAAAAAAAGTATGATTATAAGAAAAACTAACCTCGTAAATATGTTCTAATTGTGCAAGCTTATCGGAAAGTCTTAAGCCAGATTTGGTTTGAGCAATACTTGTATTAATAATGCATAACCAACCTATAACACAAATTATTACTTTGTATGAGAATAACCTTTTGGCCATATATCATTCAATAATTACAGTATTGTTCTTGTCTACATTATATTTAATCTCCATAGATGTAAATAATTTTTCTAAAGCCAAGTTAAAATCGTTATGTGTTAGGTTACCTGTAAACTGTTGTTTTTTATATTTATTTGGTAGAGTAATATTGATCTTGTAATATTTCTGTAAATCCTTAATAACTTCAGATAATTCTACTTTATTGTATTTGGTATAACCATTTAGCCAATTTAGGACATTAGTTGTGTGATTGTTGCCAAATAATTTATTGTTTTTTGCAGAATTTGATTGCCCTTTTATTAGTATTTCTTCATCTTCATTATAGTTAACAGCTACTTTACCTTCATAACAGTTTACTTCAAATTTTGAATCGGTAGCATTTACATTAAATTGAGTGCCTAGTACTGTTATACTGCCTCTATTTGTAATAACTTTAAAAGTATTGCCTTTTGTCACATCAAAAAATGCTTGTCCGTTGAGTTGTAATGTTCTATTATTTCCCCAATCTTTTTCGATATAAGATATTTCAGAAAGCGCATCTAATTTAATTTCTGACCCATCTGGTAGTTCAAAGGATTTATTCTCGGCAATTTGGGTAGAAATTGTAGTAGTTGAGTTAGAGAAAGCATTCCAAGAAAAGTAGCCAGCAGTTATTAAAATGAGTGCGCTAGCTGCAATACTTAGCCAACGTAGTCTACTACTGTTTTGTTTTTGCTGAGACTCATGCGATGAAATATTTAGTTTTCTTTATTTTTTAAGATTTTCTAGGCCAGCGTCAATATCAAATTTTTTAACTTTCCAAGTATCAATTTCATCAATAACAACTTTTAAATTATCTAATTCTCCAGACTCTTTTAATGCTTCTTGTTCATCATCATCTAAACGATTATCGAGCCATCTCGTTATAAAATTATCTTTAAGAAAATCATTGTCCACGTTTACCTACTTTTTAATACACTTTCTATACGTTTAAGCATTTAATTTATCCAATCCTAAATGGCACGTTTTTGTAATTCTGTGAGTTCTTTATGCTTTATCAAGGCTTTTGCAATATATTTTTCTACAGCAGTTTGACTGATTTCTAACTTAATTGCAATCTCTTTATATGTTAGTTTTTCGATTCTATTTATTAAAAAAGCTTCACGTTGTTTTTCTGGTAAATCAGAAATAGTAGCTTCTAATTGTTGTTTAAACTATTTGGTTCTTAAATGAAAATAAGGATCTTCATGGTCATGTATACTAAGTGTATTTTTCTCAAATTTCAATGCCACTTTTTTAGATCGTATCTTATCAATAAACAAGTTTTTAGCTATAGTATATAAAAAGCCAACAGCTTTTTCATAAACTACGCTTCTGCATTTTGCCCAGAGTTTAATAAAAGCATCTTGTACAACATCTTCTGCTTGATTTAAATCACCAAATTTATAATACAGATGATTTCTTAAACTTTCGGCATGTGATTTATATAAGTTATTATAGACCTCTTCATCGCAAACAGAAAAAGACTCGCTCATTATTTTCTAATTAATTATTAGTAAATATAAAATAAATTGTCAGAGCAATTTCATTTTATAAAGAACAATGGGAGACTATTCATAATTCAATTTTTTAGTTGTTAAATGGGTTAGCATATTTTTCATCAGTTATGAATTCCTGATCAGTTAAAGTATTTAGAAAATCTACTAGAGCTTGTATGTCTGCATCAGATAAATTTAAACGACGAATATTGTTTCCTTGAAGTAATCTATTATCTAAATTCGGATTATTTTGTACACCATTATTATAATGCTCTATAACTTCTTCTAACGTTGCAAATCTGCCATTATGCATTTATGGTGCTGTTAGACCAATATTTCTCAACGACGGGACTTTAAATTCCCCCAAGTCATTATTATTGTTCGTTATACCACCAATACCAGGATCACTTATTACGACATCTAAACCAATATTTCTTGCGTTATCACCTACAAATGCAACAGTTGCATGGCAGTCGAAACACCTGGTTTGGTTACTCATAAAAAGTTGTTTTCCTCTGTTTTCTGATGCAGTGAAATTTGGGAAATTATTATTACTATTTTGGGCTTGATCTAAGCCTTCGTCAAATTTAGATTCAAAAGATACCATTGAACGTATAAATTGAGAGATAGCAAAAGCTATTCTCTCACTAGTAATGCTTTCATCACCAAATGCATTTTCAAATAAAATTGTATAATAGCCTTCCTGAGCTAATTTTGTTTCTAATTCCTCTAAAGTCATTCCCATTTCAACTAAATCTTGAATTGGCATTAAGGTTTGGTCTTCTAGAGTAGCAGCTCTTTCATCCCAAAAAAAGCGACCATTTTCGTAAAATCTAGCATTTGATAATCCCATTGAGTTTCTTCCTGTTAGACCTCCTTCAAAACCTAAACTAAACTGGTTTGGATCAGAAAACCCATTCTCTTGAATATGACAAGAAGCACATGAAATTGTGTTGTTTAATGACAATTTTTTATCATAAAACAATACTCTACCAAGTGTTGCGCCATTATCCGTAATAGGATTGTTATTTGGTGTATTGTCTTCATTCTGTACGTCATTATTGAGAAAGGAATCGGGCAAATTAATATTAGCATAATTGAAAGGTGTTGCTGGGAGACTTAAATCAGGATAGTCTATTGTACTGATGGCTTGGTCATCATCAACACTAACATCACTATAGTCATCCTCACTACATGAAGTTAAAATTAATATTACTAAGACGTAAATGGGTTTAATATACTTTTTCATAAAACAGTTTTTATAGCTATGCTTAATTGAAAGGGCCAGAAATTATTAGGCCTTACTCTTAATACGTTTATGAAATAGATTTACCCAACCTCAAATTTTGAAAAAATATAAATACAAATATTTAGTGATTTTCAAAAAGAGAATAGTGTATATCATATTAATTCTTTCAGAAAGTCAATTCATCCATATAATGTTACAATTCAGTATTTCAGAATCTAATTATAATGTTTTATAGAATACATTTGCTGTATCAATCAAAATCAGATGTATAGGTTTATGGAACACACTAAACAAAAGACAAGTAAGATTAAGAGAATTTTTAGAATCGTATTACTTGTCGGGACTTTTATTTCCCTATACTTTGTACCATGGATTTTAGTAAAGGCATGGATAATACCATTACCAGATACTGTACAAGAACAGGTAAATCAAACCTTAAGTCATGGCTTTGATGGTGTCATAGTATATGTAGACGTAGCTGGTAAATCACCAGCATTGTATGCAGCTGGATATCATAATAAAAAACAGAAAACACCTGCTAAACCAAGGGCATTATTCAAAATTGCAAGTATAAGCAAGTTATATCATGCTGTAGCGATTACTCAATTAATCAATGACAAACGTCTGTCACTAGATAAAACACTTGCAGAATACTTTCCGGATTTAAAAGGTAGAGTAGAATATGCCGAAAGTATCACCTTGAGACATCTAGTTCAGCATAGAAGTGGTATACCAAATTTTACAAATACACCGAATTTTTGGAATGAACCTAAACGATCTATGGATGCGGCTCTAGATTTGATACTTGATTTACCAGCAAATTTCAAACCTAATGAAGGCTATGAATATTGCAATACGAACTATTTGTTACTTTCTATGCTTATTGAGAAAGTTACAGGTCAAAGTCATTTTCAGTTTATAGAAGCCGTAATATTAAAGCCACTTGGACTTAAAAATACATATGGCTCACTCAAAGATGTTAACTTGGATGATTTAATGAGTGGCTATTATGTTGGAGTAGAAGAAGACATAAAAACAACAGACTATGGCTCTATGATTGCAACAGCAAAAGATGTTGGTATCTTTTTAAGAGCTCTAAATGACGGTTCGTTGCTTAATGACAGTGAAATGGAAATCTATGGGTCTATCTATGAATTTAACCATGGTGGGCTGATTCCCGGATATCAAAGTATGGCAGAATATCATAAAGATATTGATGCCGTTGTAATTCAGTTTATGAATACCACAGATTTTGAAGGCTACCAATGGAATTTATTGCAAATTACTCACAGTCGTGTTGTTAAAATTTTACGCAATACTAAGGATCTGTAAACAAGAACTAAATTCTACTTTTATTTAAATAAATATGCCTTATTGTTAAATGAAAAGGCTTCAATATAAGCAGCCCTTACTGTCATAATATCATTTTAATTTAATCGTCAATATAAGGAGCACCAGAAACTTTTAATAGGGCTTCAAATTTGTCTATGGAATTCTTAATGGCTTTCAATTCGTTTTCAGCTTTTGTAAGCATTGAATTTACAATCTGCATTTGTTTTTTGTTTGTATCTGTTGGTCCATAAGTAGAGCGTTCTAAACTTAAATAAATAGTAAACATCTTATCGCTAACTGATGGTGGATTTTTTTCACCGATTTCTGATTTAGCCTGATTGCCATAGTAATCTGATTTTAAAGTATTGATTTGATCACTTATCCCTTTTAATTCCTTCAAACCATCTTCAGTATTAGCTGAACTATTCATTAACGCTTTGTGCAATACCCTCGTCTTTTTCTCAGCTTTAATTATAGATTTATCAACCATAAATGATGTACGAGATGCAGCTTCAAAACTACGCCAAAAATCTGATGCAACTTCCATTGAAGATCCTTCAAGTGTGCTTTTATAAAGTGGTTTTACATTAAATTCTACAGGTGCATCTAATTGTTTTACACTACCGTTATTAGATAAATACATGGTAACGCTATAAGTTCCTGGAGGTGCTAACATTCCTTTTGGCCCATCGTTATCATTTGCCCCTTTTGTCTCCCCTAATGCAATAGGATTCGGACTAGGATATCGCAAATCCCAAGCTGTTCTATTAACTCCAGATTTAGCCTCTTTAAAGATATTTCGAACGACATCACCAGCTTGGTTCTTAATTACAAAAACTAAATGCGGTTTTTCCTCTAGCTTTTCATTTTCTACGGCTTCCCATCCAGAGAAAGGAATGTCCTGGCCTTTAAGGTTCTTTTCTTTTGCTGTGCGTAAATCTTTTTGCAATTCTGGTGCTTTTTTAAGATAATGCGTAAATACAGCACCAAAGTCTGGATTAGGAGCTACAAAATGAGAATCACCTTGACTTCCTTTATTGGCTTCAAAACTTAATTGAGAGCGTTGTATATACCACCAAGCATCACGCACAGGAAATAACTTTGCTTTTGCATTTAAATTTTCTTGAGATGCTTCTCTTAAAGCAGAATAATCATCGAGTATATAAAACCCACGACCAAAAGATGCTGTTACCAAATCGTTTTCACGTTTTTGTATGGCTAAATCTCTAAACGAAATCGTAGGTACATTTCCTTTTAAAGCCGTCCATTGCTTTCCACCATTAACTGAAAAGAACAATCCAAATTCAGTACCTATAAATAAGAGGTTAGGTGAGACATGATCTTGTACTATTCTCCATACCAAATGATTCGCAGGGATGGATTTCGTTAAAGACTCCCAAGATTTTCCTTTATTAGTACTCTTGTATAAATAAGGCTTAAAATCACCATACTTATGATTATCCAAAGCCACATAAACAGTATTGGCATCATGTAAATCTGCTTTAATGTCATTCACAAAAGCGGTAGATGGTACACCAGGTAATTGATTGACATTAATTTGTCGCCAGTCAGTTCCACCATTTTCTGTCACATTAATTAAACCATCATCAGTACCAACATAAAGAAGACCTTCTTGCTTAGGTGATTCAGAAAGTGATGTGATGGTATTATAATTAGACATGGCATATACATCCCAAGCATTATCCCAAGATTGTTGTTTGCCCATTATAGGTAATGTAATACGCTCTTCATTTTTGGTTAAGTCTTCAGAAATTGGTGTCCAAGAATCACCTCGATTTTCAGATTTCCAAACACGTTGTGATGCAAAGAAAATTGTAGACGGTTGATGTGGACTTACTAAAATTGGTGCATCCCAATTAAAACGTTGAATAGCGTCACCTTCAGCTGGTTGTGGTTGTATATCTACAGCTTCGCCAGTTTTCATATCTAAACGCGACAAAGTACCTTCTTGTCGTTCTGCATATACAATATTCGGATTTCCAGGTTCCGTAGCTGGTTGATGGCCATCCCAATTAAGAATCACAGACCAATCACTATTCTGAATTCCATGAAGATTATCTGTACGTGATGGTCCTCCTTCTGTACTATTATCTTGAGTTCCACCATAGATATTATAAAATGGCTCTGCATCATCAACAGCTAATTTGTAAAACTGAGTTACAGGTAAGTTCTCAATATATTTCCAAGTTTTTGTTAAATCAAAAGATTCATATAATCCACCATCTGTTCCCACAAGTAAATAATTAGGATCATGTTTTCTAAATGCTATGGCATGATTATCACCGTGTTTATTTTTTCTGTTCATTCTGTAGAAGGTTTTTCCACCATCTTCAGAAATTTGCATCGTATTATCCATAAGATATAAGCGATCTTTTTGGTGTGGTGATGCATATAATTCTTGGTAGTAGTGTGGGCCAGTTCCACCAGTAATTGTATTAGATTGTTTAGACCAAGAACTTCCACCATCATCACTGCGATACACACCACCTTTTCTGCGATCTAACTCAATAGCTACATATAATACATTTGGATTATGAGGTGAAATCGCTAAACCAGTTTTGCCCATTGACGTTTTAGGTAGACCTTTAGTCAATTTTTCCCAAGTATCACCAGCATCATCACTGCGGTATAAGGCTGTACCAGGACCATTGCCTATATAAGCTGCAACAGTTCTATGACGTTGCCATGTGGCAGCATACATACGGCTAGGATTTGTTGGGTCGTACACTAACTCAGTGACACCTGTCCAAGCATCATCACCAAGTGTTTTCTTCCATGTTTTACCACCATCTGTAGTTTTGTATAAACCGCGCTGACCACCTTTATTCCAGAGTGGACCTTGTGCAGTTACCCAAACGACATTACTGTTTTCTGGATGTACAATAACTCTCGAAATATGCTGCGTCTCTTTTAGACCCATATTTGTCCATGTTTGCCCTCCATTATCACTGCGATAGACACCATCACCAAAACCGACATGGCGTCCACCAACATCTTCACCAGTACCAACCCAAATGATTTCTGGTCGATTTGGGTCTATAGAAACGGTTCCGATAGAGTAGGAGGCTTCTTTATCGAATAATGGTGTCCATGTGGTACCAGAATTTATGGTTTTCCATACACCACCAGAGCCTACTGCAACATACCAAATGCTTTCATTTTGTGGATGAATCGCAATATCTGCAATACGACCGCTCATAAAGGCAGGGCCAATGCTTCGAAGTTCTAGACCATCAAAAGGATTGGTTTTAGAATCTTTCTCTTGGGCAGAGGTTGTAAAAGTTATTAAAAGTGTAAGAATAAATGTGCACAAAGTGCGGGAAAGCGTCTTCATTTTTTTTATGGTTGGTTAGTCTATAAATTTAATCAAATTATAGTTAATAGTTAAATGAAGTAAGTGTGATTATTTTAAGCATTATTTGATTAGTTAGCTAAAGCAATTTTGAAAAACTGGGTTATATCTTCTTTGTTTTTTTATAAGACCATTCTCTACTAAATTAATGGAAGCTTTTATTTCTGAAATCGAGAAGGCAAGAATCACAAAGACACACAAGTATAAAAGCAATATAAGTACGAAGAGTAAATATTTATAGAATGACAATAATTTTCTAAGTCAATATTAAAAGGCTAGAACAAAAATCTAGCCTTTTTTTAATTACAATTTTCGAACGTTCAACGCTCCTAAAATCCCTATAATTAATGTAATAAGAAGAGTTGGTGAAATTAAATAAAGCCAACTAAAAAATTACGTTTTGAAGTATAGAACTTAGCCTCGTGATATGTCCAATCTACCGCTTCTGCCGTATCGTTATCAAATATTTTAGTGTAAAAACCTAAGCGTAAATTCTCATGAAATTCTGTGAGAGCGTCTAAGAAATCCAGATGATTTAGCATGTCAGTACCTGCTAAATTATTGAAACTTAATTGTGAGTGCATTGTTGGTACAAAAAGCGCAACATTTTTGCTTACCGTATTTCGCATCATAATTTTTTCTTTCATCTCAGAACTGGTTTCTTTCGCTGCTAAATCTCCATTGTGTTGCATGCCATAATACCATATCCAACTAAATCTATCTTCAGGTACTTCGTAATTTTTTTACTGAGGATATTCTTCCTAAAAACCAGTCATTATTACATCCTTTTCTAAGTCCCATTTTTCGCGGTATCCATCTCGTTGTTCTACCATAGCATCTAAGGCTTCAGGGACTTGATAAGCGTTAATAACATAATTATTTACTAAAGCTGGAATTAAAATGGTAAGTATAACCTAAACCGATATCAACGCTAGTACATTAAAACTAGAACTTTTTAATAAAGAAATCATCCAAAAGCATAAAGCACTCCAAAACATTAAATACAAAATACTTTGTATAAAAATAGTCCAGAAATTCTGATCCATTTGCAGTTGTAAAATAGCGCTTGCTAAAAATAATAAGACAATTAAAATTACAAAGACAAAGCCTATTCTAACGATTAGTTTTTTAAACAAAAAGCTTACTTTACTTGAGGTTTGTGCTGCCAATATTCTCCAAGTGCCTGACTCTTTTTCTTCAGAATATAAGTTGAAAGTCATGGCTATCAATATCAATGGAAATAGGTAGATAATAACAAATCCTAAATCTAGATTGCCAGACATTAATAAAGATGGGTTTTCAAAATCTGTATCATATTTCTGTCCTTCTAAACCGCGAATAGTCACAGTTTGTAAAAGTGGGTTAACATCACTCTGACCAATTGAAATAGCACTAATGTTTGAAGGCTTTTTTATCAATGTAAAACGTAAGTAATAAAAAAGCAAGCCTAAATCATCATTGTGGTATTCTACATTACGCTTTATACTTTCGTCTTGAAATTATTGAGCAGCAACTATAGTTTTTTCCTGTTTAACCAAATATTGCTTACCTATTAAAATGCTAATAACACCAATACTCATAAATAATACAAGACTGACTAAAAATATTTTGGTTCTAAAAAATGATTTAAATAATAAACGATAATGAACACCTTGTTAAATAGGTCTTTATATTTAATCGTTATGGTAAATTACTCAAAGAATTAAAAGGGCCTCCATTTTTTTGGGATGGCTATTTTAATAACCAATTATTGCCAGTTAATGACTACTGGTACCTAATCATATTATATTCCGGTAAAAGAGAATTAGGACATCTTACTTTAAAGCGTTGATTAAGTTTTTTGGAATAGTTATGGCTTTACAAGTGGTATTACTTATTAAGCAAAGGATTTAATCTTTCCCAAACTGTATTAGCTACAATAACATGACCTTCTTCAGTTGGGTGTATGCCATCAGATTGATTAAGTTCTGGCTGGCCACCAACATCTTTTAAGATAAATGGGATAAACTCCGTATTGTTTTCCTTGGCTAACTCAGCAAAGATATTTCTGAATTCACTCGTGTAATCCTGTCCCATATTGGGAGGAAGTTCCATACCAGCTAAAATGATAGTCGTGTCTGGTCTTTTTGTTTTTACCGAATCAATAATCGCTTGCAAGTTGGCACGTGTTGCTGTAAGTGGTAAACCACGCAAGCCATCATTGCCACCAAGTTCTAATAAAAATATGTCAATGTCCTGATTTAAGATCCAATCAATACGGCTTTTTCCACCAGCAGACGTTTCACCACTTAAGCCAGAGTTTACCACTGTATAATCCAAATTTAAAGAATCAATTTTTTTCTGGATTAAAGCAGGATAGGCATCATTAGTATCATCTAAGCCATAACCAGCAGTGATACTATCACCAAAACACAGTATTATTTTAGTAGTTGAATTTGTTGTGTTTTCGATAACTTTAGACTCTTCAGTAACTTGTTCTGTATTATCAATTTTAGCACGTTGTTCGTTTCCACAACTTAGCAGAAAAAAAGTGATAAGAAAATAACAAAACTTTAAGAGTTTCTCAGGAATTGTGATTGGTGTATTAAAGGACAAATGTGTATTTTGAGACGCGAACATAAGATGAAATAATGCTGATAAGTATATGACAAAGATATTAAAGATAAACGGTTTAGAGAAGACCTATAAAAGTGGGCAAAAACAACTAACGGTTTTAAAAAATATTACATTCAATGTGGAGAAAGGGCAGACGTTTTCTATTGTTGGCCCATCTGGTAGTGGAAAAACAACCTTACTTGGCTTGTGTGCAGGTTTAGATGAACCTAATTCTGGAAGTGTAGAATTATGTGGTCACAATCTAAAAACCTTAAATGAGGACGAGCGAGCTCAATTACGAAATAAAGAAGTTGGTTTTATATTTCAGAATTTTCAATTATTACCTACACTAACTGCTTTAGAAAATGTGAGTGTACCTTTAGAATTACAAGGAGATACTGATGCAAAAACAAAGAGTTTAGAATTATTAAAAAAAGTAGGTTTAGAAGACCGTTGTCATCATTATCCATCTCAACTTTCTGGAGGTGAACAACAGCGCGTGGCTTTAGCAAGAGCATTTTCTAACACGCCATCAATTTTATTTGCAGATGAACCGACAGGTAATTTAGATGAAGGAACAGGAGAAAAAGTGATCCAATTATTATTCGATTTAAACAAAGAAGCTGGTACAACATTGGTTATTATTTCACATGATTTAGATTTAGCCAATCGCACACAACAGATATTACGACTCAAAGGTGGCCAAATATTAACTAACCAAGCTACATCAGCAATTTGAAAGATAAACAACATAAGCTAAAGCCAAGAATATCTTGGTTGTTTAAAATGGCATGGAGAGACGCTAAGTCTAGTAGGATAAGGTTATTCTTATTTATGTCGTCTATAATATTGGGGATTTCCGCTGTGGTTGCTATCCAGCTATTTAGCGAAAACCTAAGCGATAATATAAAACGGCAATCAAAAAAATTAATGGGTGCCGATTTCATTATAGATACACGGCAGGAGCCTACGGAACGTGCGCAAGAAATTATAGATTCATTAAAGCCAAATGCCAAGGAAGTAACGTTTTTATCCATGATTGCGTTTCCAAAAAACTCAGGAACAAAATTGGTGAGAATCCGTGGAATTCAGGGAAGCTTTCCGTTTTATGGTGAAATGCGAACTGAACCTGTTGGTGGTTCTAATACTTATCAAAATAAAAACGAAGCTCTTGTAGATGCTACTTTAATGCTTCAATATGACATTACACCTGGTGACTCCATTAAGATTGGCCAGAAAACGTTTCAAATTAGTGGAGCTTTAAAATCTATTCCAGGTAGTACAGCAATTTCAACATCTGTAGCTCCATCGGTTGTTATTCCGTATAAATCTATTGAAGTAACTGAGCTTCTCCAGTTTGGAAGCCGAAAAGAATATCAGTTTTTTTATAAAGTTTCAGACACTTTAGATTTAAATGCATTTGAAAAAATAATCGACCCTATGCTCGATATTGAGAATGCGGATTTAGATACACATACCAGTACAAGCCGACGTTTAGGTAGACGTTATGATAATGTTGGTAAATTTTTAAATCTTGCTGCTTTTATAGCCTTACTATTAGGTTGTATTGGAATAGCCAGTTCTATACATATTTATATAAAAGAAAAACTAAAAGCTATTGCTGTATTAAAGTGTTTAGGAGCAAGTCGTACACAAAGTTTTCTTATTTTTTTAATCCAGATTGCTGGTATAGGATTACTTGGTGGCATCATAGGATCTGCAATTGGTGTGGCTTTACAGGGACTATTTCCATATTTGCTTAAAACGTTTTTACCTTTTGAACTAGAAATGACAATTACAGCAAAACCTATAATTATTGGGCTATTGCTTGGCTTGTTTATTTCGGTATTATTTGCACTATTACCATTGTCACATACCTGGTATGTGTCGCCTCTAAAGGTATTAAGAATTAACGAAGAGTCAGAACAACCTCGAAGAGTCAGAACGCTTATTTTTGGTTTCATTTTGGTTTGCCTGTTTTTATTTTCCTTCTTATTAATACAGAATGCCACTTATGCTGTAGCGTTTGTTGGTGGATCACTAGTAACATTCATAATTTTGGCACTTATAGCTAGATTATTCATGAAACTGGTCAAACGTTATTTTCCAAAATCTTGGAAGTTTACAACACGACAAGGCTTATTAAATCTTTATCGACCTAATAATCAAACCATAGTTTTAGTATTAGCCATTGGTTTAGGCACTTTCCTTATTAGCACCCTGTATTTTACAAAAGATATTTTATTAGCAAAAACGGAAGTCGGTGTGACTGCTGAAAATGCTAACATGATTATACTAGATGTGCAAAGCGATCAACGAGATGCTATGGAAGAGCAACTCATACAGAGCAACGTTCCTGTTTTAGACAATATACCTTTGGTGACCATGCGTATGCATAAAATAAAAGACCAATTGGTTAATGACCTAAGGCAAGACACGACAAGACAAGTTAGAGGTTGGATACTGAATCACGAATTTAGAACCACCTATAGAGACCAAATTATTGCTTCTGAAGACATCATAGAAGGTGAGTGGATACCAAGTTTACAACCCAATGACCCAGTAGTTATTTCGATTTCAGATAATTTAGCATTTGATGCTAAAGTAGGTATTGGCGATGAAATCGTATTCAATGTACAAGGCGTATTAATTGAAACCACTGTAGGTAGTATCAGACAGGTGGATTGGGGACGTATGCAACTTAATTTTTCAATCGTTTTTCCTAAAGGTATTTTAGAACAAGCACCACAATTTAGCGTGTTTACCACCAAAGCAGATAATGAACAAATCTCAGCAGATTTGCAACGTACATTAGTAGCACGTTTTCCTAATGTATCTATTATAGACTTAAGGCAAGTATATACTATTGTAGAATCAATCTTAGATAAAGTATCTTGGGTGCTTAATTTTATGGCCTTCTTTAGTATTTTAACAGGACTCATTGTTTTAATAGGTTCTGTAAGAACCAGTAAACGTCAACGAATTAAAGAAAGTGTATTGCTGCGCACACTTGGTGCCAGAAACCCACAAATATTGAAAATATCTGCCTTAGAGTATCTGTTTTTAGGTTTACTTGGTAGCTTAATTGGTATTATGCTAGCACTAGTAAGCAGTTTGTGTTTAGCAATTTTTGTATTTGAAGAGCCATTCATTCCCTCAGTAATACCATTTATAGTGTTTTTGCCATGTATTACGCTTTTAGTTATTGCTATAGGTTTAAGTAATATTAGATCAGTACTTAACAGCTCACCATTACAAGTTTTACGTAGGGAGATACAATAAATTTAAATTATTGAGTTCATGAATATCGATTTATTAAAATAAAAATCACATTAAAGGGCAGAGGAGTGGAGGAAAATGTGTGTGGAATGACAATAATATCATAAATTTAACGTTATAACTGCTTATTTCTATTAAAAAATCCTTAAAAACTTATTTTAAGTCAAATGAACTATAATAGGTTTTTATCTTTTAATGATTTTTCTAATTGCGCATGATTTTCCCAAAATTTATCTTTAATTTTTTGGATTACTTCATCATATTCAGCATGATTTTTTAAATTGTTCATTAATGGGTCTTCTTCAATAAACAACAAAACCCAATATTGATAATTACTTTTGGTTGCAAATAGTTGAAATTGCTCCATAGCAAGATTGGGTTTTCCCTTATGCAAATACATCATGGCTAAACTAATTGACTGGTAAATAGATTTGTCATTTTTACAATATTCGACATAGGCTTTATAATAGTCTTCAGCTTTCTCCTTTAAACCCATTTTATCGTATACCAATCCGATTTTTAGATTTTCTTGTTGATACATCTTTAGGCCATTGCTCTCCTTAATTTTTACAAATTTATCGTAGTAGTAAAATGCACTATCATATTTTTCTTGGAAGTAATAAAACTTGCCCACCTCTTGCAGAAGATCTAGACGTGTCGTATCTTTTTTCCATTCTCTCACTAAGGCATCTGTTGCCATTTCTATATTTTGATGTTGTGCATATTGAATAAATACGTTTAAAAATGGTGCATAGTAATTCTCTGGATTATTATATAAAGACAAATTTATATATTTCTGTGCTTCATCTGTAAAACCATTTTGAACAAAGGCATTACTTAAGGCCAAATACATAAAGCTTTTGCTTATTGAATCGTTCGCTTCAATATCAAGTTGTAAACCTCTTAAAGCGTATTGTAAATATTTACCTGTATTAGGAATTGCTCGCGAATATAAATCGGCAAGCATTTGTACAACGGCAGACGAATTTGGATTATATTCTAAGGCTTTTTCTAAATGAGGAATCGCTAATCGAAACTCATTAACATTGATGTAGTAAAGTGCTTTTGCAATTAGACTTTTAGCAGATTTAGAATCATAAAGCAATGCCTTATCAGCATTGATATTAATAATGTCTGTGTACCGTTTTTCGGCTTGATTTAAGTCCAAAAAATAATATGATATTGCTATCTCAGAATATGCTAGCGCAAATTGAGTGTCTTGTTCAATAGCTTTTTCAAATAAGGCTATGGCAGTTTCCAAGCCCTCTATAGTCTCTTCCTGTATACGTTCAAGTCCTTTTAAGTAATAATCATATGCCAATACGTTTTCTGTTGGTTTTTTATCAATTTGTTGTAGTTCGGCTGGTGTTACTGTTGCTTCGATGGCTTCTGCAATTTTTTTTGCAACTTTAATTTGAACAGAAAAAATGTCTTCCGTTTTATGGTTGTACTGTTCTGCCCATATTGGTGTGTCGCTAGAGACGTCAATTAATTGGATATTCAATAAAATATTATTGTCAATCCGTTGTCCACTTCCTTCAATCACGTAATTGACATCAAGTTCTTCTGCTATTTCTGATATGGTCTTATCTGTATCTCTATATTTTTCTACAGATGTTCTGCTTATCACCCGGAGATCTTCTATCTTTTG
Organism: Winogradskyella sp. PG-2; assembly: GCF_000828715.1. Classification (NCBI taxonomy): domain Bacteria; kingdom Pseudomonadati; phylum Bacteroidota; class Flavobacteriia; order Flavobacteriales; family Flavobacteriaceae; genus Winogradskyella; species Winogradskyella sp. PG-2. The sequence continues at coordinate 3,367,954 of NZ_AP014583.1, forward strand.
CAGATTATTGAGTGTTGACTCCATCAGTCCATTCACAAAATACAAGTTATTAGAATCGCTACTCATATTCTTAAACGGCAATACAGCTATGGATTTCTTGTGGTAAATAGCTTCTTTATCAGCTTTTAGTGTTTCTTTTGGATAAAGCAAGAAAACTGCTATGACCAAGAATGTGGCAATTCCCAATATGATTTGAACTCGGTACTGTTGCAAAAACCCTTTTTCATTAACTTCAATAGCTTCTGCATTGGAATGTTCTACTTGCTCAAATTCTACTTGCTCATCTATTTTTTTTCTAGCTTCACCTGGTGAATACCCATAATAGTCTCTAAAACATTTAATGAAATAGGAATTATTACTAAAGCCAACCTGATAAGCTATTTCAGAAACAGTAAGCTCTGTTTCTTCTAACAAGGTCATTCCTTTTTTAAGCCGAACTTCACGAATAAACTGACTTGCACTACCTTGTGTTTGTTTCTTAATCTTCCGCAACAAGTTAGACCGACTCATATTCATGAGGTCAGCCAACTCAGAAACCCCAAATTGCTCATTAGAGATATGCTCTAAAATAAGCGCTTCAGCTTTCTTGATAAATTTTCCTTGATATGAGATGTTAGACATGTGGTTTCGTACTGTATCAAATGTAGAACTTTATATTTAAATATTTTACTTCTTTAAGTTTGAAATTATTTGGCAACAAAACGTGACTTGCGTCATAATTTATACTTCTGCATCATAATTTTCAACACCTCATCAAACTTGATGCAATAGGCTTTATGCGCATTATCAGTCAACTAGCTTAGTATCGCATCTTTGTAGAAACAAAAATCAAGTTATTAATCATTAAAAAATTAAATCATGAAAACACTTAAAATTACATCAATCAGAACAACCATTCAGATGTTATTCTTAACACTTTTATTAATGAGTTCATGCGCACAATCTAACAAAGAAACGAGTTCAAATGATTCGACCAAAGCAACAAAAACAGTAAACAAACCAAGTATAGATATTCATGGTGCTGTATTAACCGGAAATTTGGGTGCTGTTAAGCAGCATATTGAAGCTGGGACTGATATTAATCAAAAAGAAGCCATGTCTGGATCTACACCTTTAATGTCAGCAGCCACTTTTAATAAACCTGAAATCGCTAAAGCGCTTATCAATGCCAATGCAGATTTGTCTGTAAAAAACAATGATGGTGGTACAGTTTTACACACCGCAGCATTCTTTGGACGTATCGAAGTTGTACAGTTACTAATTGATGCAAAAGCAGATAAAACCGTTCGTAATCATTATGGAGCTACAGCCAGAGAAACAGCGATGGTAGATTTTGCTCAAATGAAACCTATCTATGAAATGCTAATTCAGCAATTACAACCAATGGGCTTTACATTAGACCTTAATGAATTACAAAAAGCACGTCCTGTTGTAGCAATGATGCTACAATAAACAAATAATAAGATGACAAAAGAAAGAAGATACGATATTGATTGGTTAAGAGTCATTGCTATAGGTTTATTACTGATTTATCATATAGCTATTATTTTTCAACCTTGGGCCATGTTTATAGGTTTTATAAGATGTGATGACGCTTTAGTAGGCCTTTGGAAACCAATGACGATGCTAAATGTTTGGCGCATACCTTTACTCTTTTTTGTATCGGGAATGGGCTTATATTTTGCAATGAAAAAAAGAAATTGGAAGCACTTATTAATAGAGCGCTCAAAACGAATTCTATTACCATTTGTATTCGGAATTTTGGCTATCACACCTTTACATTTTTTTGTTTTTCAGAACTACTATAACATGCCGTTAAGTTATTTTCCACACATGGGACATCTATGGTTTTTAGGAAATATTTTTGTCTATGTAGTGTTGTTGTCACCTGTTTTTTTCTATCTAAAGAATAATGAAAATGGGAAATTTAAGAAAGCCATTTCAAAAGTGATGAGCTATGCTTTTGGTCCACTAATCATATCTGGTTTTTTTATGTTGGAAATAGGTTTAGTAAAACCACAACTATTTGAACTTTACGCTCAAACCTGGCATGGATTTTTTATAGGCTTTCTGGCGTTCTTTTTTGGTTTTCTTTTTGTGTATAGCGGTAAAGCATTCTGGCAAACCGTTTCAAAGTGGAAATGGTTATATATCGGTTTAGCGACTGTATTATTTGCTGTTCGATTCACAGGATATGAATCCATATCAAATATGTATATCACAACCCTAGAATCTAATGCTTGGATATTGGGTTTATTCGGAATAGGATATAGCTACCTTAATAAACCAAGTGCCATATTAAGCTATTTGAGTGCAGCTGTTTATCCTGTTTATATTATTCACATGTTTGTGTTATATGTAGGTGCATTACTGATTTTACCTTTAGACCTTCATCCTAGGCTCAAGTTTATCGGAATTACAGCATTTACGTTTATAGTCTGTTTTCTTATTTATGAATTCATCTTAAAAAGAATTGTAATCCTTAGACCTTTATTTGGGTTGAAATGGAAATTTAAAAGCGTAACGAAGAAAAAATTAAAGCGTATTTAGAGTAAAATGCAACACGTTGTTTTCAATTTGATAAACCGTTAAATCATGATAAAATTATTTAGAAAAAATAGAATAAGAATGATTACCAAAAATAAAATTGGAGCCTATTTTGCTTATGCAACTGGAGAAATAATTCTGGTGATTGTCGGAATCCTTATTGCCTTGGCGATTAATGACCGTTCAAATACAGAAAAGAAATTAGAGCTGCGCAATTCATATATAACTCAGCTACATGATGAAGCAGATCGAAACCTTAAAAAGTTAACCCTTCTAGATAAAGAGGCAGCTCAAATGCTCAAAGAGTTAGATACCGTATTCAAAATTCTATTGTATAAAGATTATGATAACCAAAGATTATCGACAAAATCATTCTATTTAATTATGTCTAAAAAGTTTTATCCAGTTATGATAACCTATGAAAATTTAAAATTTTCAGGTGATTTAAAATTATTTGACGATTTAAATTTACGTAATGCTATCTCTGAAACCTACGAAACCTTTAACCCAATAGAAAAACTTGAAACTTCAGAACAACAGACCATTGAGGCCTATTATGAAATTTTTTTGATGCGTAACGTAAAATTTAGGAATATGGGCATTTCTTCAGAGACTTACGAAAAAGACATCTATTTTGAAAATATGGTATTAACGAGAATGACTACGCTTGCACAAAATCGAGAAACATACAGTAGTGCAATTGAATCATTAGAAAGCCTAAAAAACACTTATGATGTATTGCAAAATAAAAATTAAACAATCTAAAAACTATGAACATCATGAAACAAAATAAACCAAAAAAGAAAAGACATCCGTTTTGGAGTTTTTTCTGGCTAACATTTCTTGTCGTTTCTCTTTGGTTCGCATGGTACTCTTTTTATGTGCCTTCAAATGCTATTACTTGGACTAATAATTTTGAATCTGCTCAAAAACTTGCCATCAAAGCTGATAAAAACATCATGATATTCTTTACTGCTGATTGGTGCTCACCATGTCGAATTATGAAGCGTGAAGTTTTTGCTGATAATGAGGTTAAGAAAGCAATGGATTCTAAAATTGTATCACTAGAAATTGATATTGATATTATAAATAATCAAGAACTCGTAAAGCAATATAATATTGGTGCGACACCAACAACAATTTTTATTAATCCTCAAGGAGATGTAATTGATTATGCTGTGGGAAAAGTGGAAAAATCAAAATTCCTTGAAATGCTTGAAAGGCAAAAAGGACTTTCAGAGAAATAAAAAACAGAAATAATAAACATTTAATATAGAATAGTAAACATCAATTTAAACAATCAAAAAACAAACAATTATGAAATCAATTAAAATGAAAACAATCAAAAAACAAATTTTATTAAGAATGGCTTGTGTAGCCTTTGCATTAGTATCTAGTATAACAAATGCACAAAATACAAATCCAGAAATAACAACAGTCAGAGATGGTTTCATCTTCGAATTTGTAGCTGGTGGAGGTATTATCAGTTTAGAAGATAGTGCAGGTATTCAAACTTTTGATAAATCTCAAGGAACCTTCGTCTTTCCAGATTTAAAGTTTGGTTACATGTTAAATAAAAGACTTGCCATTACTGCTTCTTTACCAGGAAATATCTATGAATTTCAGGATAACGACAGGCATTTTGGTGGGTTCATTCCTTCTGTACAATATTGGGTAAAAGATCGATGGTGGATTCATGGAGGTATTGGATTAGCAATAGATTCGCCAGCACTTTATGACATTAAAGACGATGTAAATGATTATTGGAACTTTGGTTGCGCTGTTATGGCAAGTACAGGTTATGAGATTTACAAAAAGAAAAACTTTGCGCTTAATGTTCAGTCTAAATTAGTTCTTGGTCGTGCGTTTTTAGATGGAGATGCGCATAGAGATGCAGTAATCTTTAATATAGGATTAGGATTTAGCTGGTTATAAGCTTTAATGTGATTAATGAACAAAGAACTAAAGCAATATGGAATTTATTCTATGAACTTGTTTATTTCTAGAACTTAATTGTTCAGGTAAAAACAAAAGAGCAATTACCTGTCCACGCAGAAGGACTAAACGTAATTACACTAAATAAATGAGATTTGGAAAATAGAATAAGAACCTATTAGATGAAGAGATTCAATAATAGGTTCTAATTTCCAAATTCGAAATTTTAAACTCTAGACTATTCTCAACTTTGATATAAATAATGACACTTATGAAAACAGCAATTTATAGATCCTATGGCTCACCAGAAGTAATTCAGATCGTTGATAGTGAGAAGCCTTCACCAAAGTCCAATGAAGTTTTAGTGCAAATTAAAGCCTCGTCTGTAACTCGAGCAGATACAATGATGCGAGCAGGAAAACCCAAATTCGGCAGGTTGTTTCTTGGTCTTTTCAAACCAAAGAATACGTCCTTAGGTACCGGTTTTTCAGGAGTTATTGATTCGGCTGGTTCAGAAGTAAATGAATTCCAAATAGGAGATGAAATTTTTGGAGAAAAACTATTTAGTAATGGTACTAATGCAGAATTTCTTTGTATTCCAGAAGACTCAATAATTGCTCTTAAACCTAACAATATATCACATCAAGAGGCTGCGCCTATTAGTGATGGTTTTCTAACCTCTTACAGTTTTTTAAAGGATATTGCTCGCTTACAAAACGGACAACACATACTTGTAAATGGTGCTTCAGGGAGTTTAGGAACTGCTGCTGTTCAAATTGCAAAACTTATGGGTGCTACTATCACGGGTGTTTGTAGCTTTAAGAATATTGATTTGGTCAAATCCTTAGGAGCCGATTTTGTTATCGACTATAAAAAGGAGGACTTTACAAAAAACTCCAATATATACGATTTTATTTACGATTCGGTGGGAAAAACCAATTATAGTAAGTCCAAAAATGCTTTAAAACCTTGTGGAGTATTTATGACACCTGTTTTAAGCTTAAATGTCTTGTGGTATTCAATTATTAACCAAAAAAGAGTGAAATTTTCTGCAACTGGTCTCAGAAAAACAAAAGAATTAAAAAGTTCGCTTAATGAACTAACTGAAAACTTTAAACAAAAAAAAATGAAAACAATTATTGATAAAACATATCATTTAGATAGTATTATCAGTGCTCATACATATCTTGAAACAGACCGTAAAGTAGGTAACATCGTTATCATAAATCAATAAGGATTCATCAATCAAAAATAGAACAGTGTATGTTTTTTAAATCAAAAGAAGGAAAGGAAAAGATATTAAAGCTTTATAATCAAAAGCTTAACCAACTCAATATAGAATATTACGAAAAACTATTAGAAACAAAGTTCGGTGCTACTAATATTATAATTACTGGAGAAACAAAACAGCCACCATTATTACTTATTCATGGTACAGGAGGTTGTGCACCATTAATTTTAGAATCATTCCCAGATTTATCATCTAAATACTGTGTTTATGCCATTGATGTACTTGCTCAACCTAACAAGAGCGGAGAACAAAGGTTAGATATGAAATCTCTTGATTATGGTGAGTGGTTGTTGGAAGTCGTCATAAAATTAAGATTAAAGGACGTCACTTTAGTTGGGTTTTCCTTTGGCGGATTAATTAGTTTAAAGGCGCTCGAATTTAGTGAAATACCTATAAAGGAAGTCTTCTTAATAGCACCTGTTTATATTGTAAACGGTAACCCAATCCTAGGGCTAATGAAGATGTTTCTACCTTTAAAAAAATTCATCAAAACCAATAATCAAAACTATATTAAAAAAGTAATGAATGTACTTTTTACTGAATATGATAATTTTGCTTTACAATTTATGAGTAATACTTTTAAGTATTGCAATATGGATTTTTCACCTTTACCTGTAATCTCAAAAAGAAATGCTCAAAATATAGAAACTCCAATTACAATTTTCGCAGTACAAAAAGATATCATGTTTCCTGGTAGAAGAATGATTAAAAGAGCACGGTCAATATTTCCATCATTAAAGGAAGCGGTTTTATTAAAACAATCGAAACATGTGCCTAATTTAAAAAATTTCAAAATAATTGAAAGTACAATCATAAATGTAATAAGATGACTATAAAAAAACTTGCTTAAGTTAACTGTAGTTATTAAAGATATGTCACGAATAGTCATTTCATATAACCTCCAAAACATTTCAAAATAATGACAAGGATTTTAACCTTACTTACGTCAATTTCATCCCTTTTATATAGCTGTTCAGGTGAGGCACAAATTTATCCAGATAAAGACTGGACAACTAACCAAGACCCTTCGGAAACAGGCTGGGAAGATTGGGAGCGTTCTAATTTTAACCGATATATAATTGATAGTACTAATATTACTGGATTGGTTATTATTCATAAAGGGGAAATTGTACTAGAGTATGGAGATCTAGAGGAAAATAGCTACATAGCATCTTGTAGAAAAAGTGTATTAGCAATGCTCTACGGTAAATATGTGGAAAATGGTCAGATTGATTTAGATAAAACACTCGAGGAATTGAAAATAGAAGACCATTCACCCATACTCGAGATTGAAAAAACTGCAACTATTAAAGATATAATATATGCACGATCAGGCGTTTTTTTACCTGGATCTAATGGAGGTGATTTTAGACGGCTAGCACCCGAAAGAGGGTCAGTAAATCCAGGTGATTATTGGCTATATAGTAACTGGGATTTTAATTTAGCTGGTCATATTTTCGAACAAGAAACGAATCAAGATATCTATGATGATATAGAACAACAATTAGTTAACCCACTGCAAATGCAAGATTGGGATAAATCTCTACAACTAAAAAATGGGAATCTAGATGTCTCAAAATTTCCAGCATACCACATGTGGTTTTCTACAAGAGATATGGCTCGTATAGGATTGTTAATGCTAAGAAATGGAAAATGGAAGGAAGAACAAGTAATACCAGAAGATTGGATAGAAGAAATGACTACTCAAAGAACAACATATAAAGAAGCTCAGAAAAACGCGCCTATTCTAAAAGAAGATGGACTCGATCTTGGCTATGGTTATATGTGGTGGTTAATAGAAAATACTGAAGACTATAGGTTTAAAAACGCCTACTCAGCACAAGGCGCTTTAGGGCAAAATATAACGGTTTATCCTGAAATAGATGTGGTTTTAGCATTTAAGACAAAGAGCGACTATAGGAGACGAAACTCCATTCAAACACAAATGGAAGTCATAAAAAAAGCTGTTGAAATGTATGCACCTGAAGACAACTAATTAAGCCAATTCTGATATAATGAAAATAACACAATTAATCGTTATTCTGTTTTTAACTCTAATTACCGCTTGTGCACAAGAGAGAGAAAATAAAGAAAGTGCTGCACAAAAGGAGAATTTGCCTGTAGAGAAAAATTTAATTGCAGTTTTAGACACTATTTGGCAAACTGAACAAACACCGATACACCTAAGAGATTCATTAATGAGAATCTACGGAGCAGAATCCAACGAATACAAAGAACAGCAATTGATCTATGAAAAGAATCACATCATTAACGAAAAAAAGTCAAGAATATACTAGATAATTATGGTTGGCCAACCCAAAAAATGAGTGGAGAACGAGGAAATTGGACCATTTGCAATGTACTACAACATGCAGATCAAGAAACAAGAGAACATTATATTCCTTTAATGAAGCAAGCTGTGTTAGACAAAAAATTAGAGCCAAGATATTTGGTGCGGGCTGAAGACAGGATTGCTACTGATAAGGGTAAGCTACAGATCTATGGAGGACAAATGAAATACTATCCAGAAACAAAAAGCTTTAATGTATGGCCAGACTTTAACCCTGAGAATATAGACAAAAGACGAGCCGAAATTGGGCTTGAACCAATTGCAGAATTTCTAAAAAATAGATTTGACTTTGATTGGAATCTCAATGAGCAAATACAACGAACAAAAGCATTTAAAACTAAACAGAATAAATAAATTCAGATAATTAGTTATACAATAAAGCAATCACTAACTCATTAATTTAAAATAATAAATACGTTAGTAAATTATGATTGACTAATCTGTCTCATAATGCATTTGCCCTATGTAAACATGGCTTTATTCACAACAACCTATTTAATAAAATATAAACAACATAAGTAAAGGGCAGAGCAGTGGGTTAAAATTTGTGTGAAATGGAATAATAATTACAAAGTACTTTTGTTTATCTTTGCTTTTAAATGAATATTTTAAACATAGCATTACTCTTTTCTAGTGTTGCCTTTTTATTCTATGGTGCTAATTGTTTATTATCAAAGAAAATGAAGGATGAGTTTGTTAGATTTGGTTTAGAAAAGCAAAGAATACTAACAGGATATTTGCAACTATTTGGCGCTTTGGGATTAATATTCGGTTATTTGTTTTTTCCTCTCTTGATATTCATTGCCTCAGTAGGATTAGCGATTCTTATGTTTTTAGGATTTGCAGTGAGGTTAAAAATAAAAGATAGTCTTTTGGAATCATTACCATCCCTAATATTTGGCCTAATCAATCTTTTTATATGTGTAAGTTTTTATTATAAATTTAATTTGTCTTAAGCTTCAAACAAAGGCAATTAATAAACATAATATTAAAAATAAACTTGCTGGAAAAGATTTAAATAGCGGATCTTTTATTTTAAAATGCATAGCTATAGACCCTAATAAAAAAGCTGATAATCCTAATGCTATTGGTTGTTTTAATATTGGAAACCAAATGGCAGCGATTAATAAAATAGCCAATGTTACTTTAAAAAAACCGACTATATTAAACATAGACTTTGATAATCCATACTCCTGAAACTCTTCCAAAATAGTTTTAGCATTTCCGCCACGCCATCTTGTAGCAGCTCTATTTTGTATAAGCCATACATTTAAAATACTTACACCTACAATAACTTGAAAGGCAATAATTAAATAATTCATATTTTGGATTAATTTTTAGTAAACAATTAAATAACACATATATGAAAATAGAATAAAGTCTTATCTATAGTTCATTATAATTTAACTCACTTTTTGATGTCTGGATAATTTTCCTCTTTTGACTTTTTAGCAGAATAGAAAATATTCCATATTGTGAAAGCTATATAAATTGCAAATATTACACCACCAATAAAAAAGAATGCTAAATTCATGTTGTTCGTCTTTGTCTAATTACTAATGCAAATAATAATATTGTTCCAGGCCAATGTGCAGAATATTGTGCTTCTTCAGTTCTTCCCATTATTCCTAGTACAACCGAATACATTAAACATATAAAGGCTAGAATAACTGGATACCATTTCAAGATAAATTTTTTCATTATTGTATGATTATTTTTTGATATTATATTCGTGTTTTTTCTATTTACTTAAGTTAAATTACTAATTCATATTTTTGCAATAATCCTAAAGTAGTGTAATCTAATGCTTTTTTGTGTGTGGCCTCAAGATCTACAAAGGGTGCTTTTCCAGCATGCTCAGCTTCTAGCCATCTGGAGATGCACAAACACCACTTAGAGCCCACTTTTAAACCAGGAAATTGCCAGTGTGGTATTGGTGTGGAAAGATTGTTTCCACGAGATTTCGTATAGTCCAGAAAATCTTTGGTCACAATGGCACATACTACGTGTGTACCAGAATCCTCTTGAATTGTTCTGCAAAACCCATCTCTAAAATATCCTGTGGCTGGATTGACACAACAGGGTTTCAAAAGTGTTCCAAGAACATTAAATTCATTTTCTTTATTAATATTATAATACATAATCTGGTCTTCCCATTAACCTAATCTCAATTCCTTTTTTCTTGTAAGTTAATCGTTTCATCACATCCATTAAGGCTGTATCATTTGTCTTTTTATATATCTCATTGATTGCTAATACAAGTCGTTTAGCTTCTCTCGATGCTACAACTCTGTCGCTTGTTGACATATGGCCCATTTTTGCATTTTCAAAAATCATTGCTTCTTGTAATATATCCATTGTTTTAATTTTTGTTTCAACTTTTATAAATATAGTTAAACAAAAACATATTTGGTGAGTATAATTTAACATTTAGTAAATTTTTAACAGACATAATTTGATTGATAATTATGTATTAGTTGTCTGTCATAAAGATGATTAGAGGTTAATACTCAGATAATGTATTGGTAAACTGACCTCCTGATATTTTGGCAAAACCATAGGTGAGTAGAGTGTAAAATTTTAGAATAAACGATTGCAATTATCCTATTGATGCATATAATTGGATATAATACTTTACTAAAAGCTTGCTTCAATTCATATTTAGCTAATAATTATAAACTGTACATTTTCTAAACGCTAAACAATCTAAAGTATAGCGTAAAGAGCTGTAATTGTTTCCAAAATTATATTCAGTCTTGTTTTATTTGTTTCTTCTTACAACAAGAAAAAAAGATATTATTTATAATTGGTCAGTTATAAAGTTTAAACTCTATTTTACATACTATTTTGGAAATTGATTGAGTATCAATTTTATAAAAACAAAGTTTTTATAATTCCAAAAAAACACACTAAGGATTTTAAAATAAGATATTTTATAAAAGTTTTAGTAATTAATTATTTTAAAAAGAGGTACTTTTAAATGCGCCAATTTTCATTTAAATAAATTTAAATCTATTTTAAAAGTACTTTGATGATAATCGGTTATTATCATGCCAACTAATTTAAATGCAACAACTAACTAACCATCTGATTTTATATTATGAAAAAACTCTCAATTCTATGTTTGGGGCTACTATTTAGTTTCAGTTCAGTATGTGATGCCCAAAAAAAATCAATCAAAGAAAATGAAGAAAAGACACCCTTAGAGAACTTGAATATATCGGGTCTTAAATGGCGTAATGTAGGTCCTGCATTGACTTCAGGTCGTATATCAGACTTTGCCTTTAACCCTAATAATCCTTTCGAATATTATGTGGCAGCATCATCTGGTGGTGTTTGGAAAACTGTTAATTCAGGAGTCACCTATGAACCCATTTTTGATTCACAAGGGTCTTATTCTATTGGTTGTGTTACCATAGATCCAAGTAATCATAATGTGATTTGGGTTGGAACTGGCGAAAATAATAATCAACGTTCTGTAGCTTATGGCGATGGTATTTACAAATCTGAAGATGGTGGTAATTCTTGGAAGCATATGGGACTAAAAACCTCTGAGCATATCGGGAAAATTATAGTGCATCCTAATAACTCAGATGTGGTTTATGTAGCTGCTATAGGACCATTATGGAACAAAGGTGGTGATCGAGGATTGTATAAAACTGAAGATGGTGGTAAAACTTGGAGTTCAATTATAGACGTAGATGAGCACACAGGCGTGAATGATATCGTTATGGATCCAAGAAATCCAGAGGTGCTATATGCTTCTTCATTACAAAGACGACGCCATGTCTATACATATGTAGGTGGAGGGCCAGGTTCTGCGATGCACAAAAGTGTAGATGGTGGTAAAACTTGGACAAAAATTAATAAGGGTTTACCAAGCGAAGAATTAGGTCGTATAGGTTTGGCCATCTCGCCTGCAAATCCAGAGATTATATATGCCATCGTTGAGGCTGCTAACGGAAAAGGTGGATTTTTTGCCTCAACGAATAGAGGATCAAGCTGGGAAAAGCGAAGTTCACATGTCACCAGTGGCAATTATTATCAAGAAATTATTGCTGATCCAGTCGATGCGAATACAGTTTATTCTATGGATACTTGGATGTCAGTAACACATGATGGTGGAAAAAGTTTTAAAAATGTAGGTGAAGACACTAAGCACGTTGATAATCATTGTATGTGGATCAACCCTCAAAATAATAAGCATTTTGTAGTAGGATGTGATGGTGGAATTTATGAAACATTTGATGCTGCTAAAACTTGGGATTTTAAAAAGAATTTACCTGTCACACAATTTTACAAAGTAGCAGTAGATAATGACTCACCATTTTACAATATTTATGGTGGTACCCAAGACAACTTTAGTTTAGGAGGTCCTTCGAGAGTATTAACTAATCATGGCATACGAAATTCAGAATGGTTTATTACTAATGGCGGTGATGGTTTTGAATCACAGATAGATCCAAATAATCCAAATATTGTTTACGCCCAATCACAATACGGTGGTCTGGTTCGTTTTGACAAGAAAAGTGGTGAAACTGTTGGGATCAAGCCTAAGGCTAGAAAAGATGAGGATGCATATCGTTTTAATTGGGATGCGCCTTTAGTAGTGAGTAGACATGTTCCAGGACGTTTGTATTTCTCTGCTGAAAAAGTATTCAGGTCTGACGATTATGGTAATAGTTGGGAGGTGATTAGTGATGATCTTTCGCAACAAATTGATAGAAACAGTTTAAAGGTCTATGATCGTATTGTTAGCATTAATGCCGTTATGAAGAATGGCTCGACCTCACTTTATGGAAGTATTGTAGCTTTTTCTGAGTCACCAATAAATATGAACCTTTTGGCTGCTGGTACTGATGATGGACTTATTCATATTTCTGAAGATGGTGGACAAACATGGAAAAAGATTTCAAATATTCCAGGATCCCCAAACCAGTCGTATATCAATAGTGTATATTTATCAAAGCATGACGAAAATGTTGTTTATGCGGCATTTAACCATCATAAATATGGAGACTTTAAACCTTATGTTTTTAAATCCTCTGATAAAGGATCCACTTGGAAAGCCATACAATCTAACTTACCAGAACGTGGTAGTGTTTATGCAATAGAAGAAGATCATGTTGATAAGAACCTCATATTTACAGGTACTGAATTTGGTGTATTCTTTTCACCGAATCAAGGCACTAATTGGAAGCAGCTAAAAAACGGATTACCAACCATTGCTGTCAGAGATATTGCTATTCAAGAACGTGAAAATGATTTGGTACTTGGGACTTTTGGACGTGGATTTTATGTTATGGATGATTATTCAGTATTACGGACCGTTGAAAACACAGAGCCAAAAGACGAATCGAAAATTTATGATGTAAGAACTGCCTTAATGTGGGAGCAGAGTAGCCCATTAGGATTGCCAGGTAAATCCTTTCAAGGAGATAATTTTTATACAGCTGCTAATCTTGGACCTGAAGCGATTATTACCTATTACTATAATTCAGATTATAAATCCATAAAGGATGAGCGCCAAAAGAAAGAAAAGGAACTAATAAAATCTAGTAAAGACACTCCTTACCCTAGCTATGAAGCCCTTAAAGCGGAAGAAGAAGATAGTAAACCCGAATTAGTATTTACCATTAAAGATGCTAATGGAAAAGTCGTAAATAAGGAGTTTAAATCAGCGAAAAAAGGAATCCAACGTTTTAACTGGAATCTGAGATATACACCTCAAAATCCAATTAATTTAAATAAACCTTCATTCTATAACCCTTTTGCAGGAAATGATGAAGGCACGCTGGTAGCTCCAGGAAATTATACGGTTGAAATGAGTTTGTTAAAGAAGGGTCAGTTACAACCATTAACAGATCCAGTAAGTTTTGAAGTTAAGGCGCTTAATAATGTTGAACTTCCAGCAGAAAATCGTATTGAAAAAGTCGCATTTCAAAAAGCAATATCTCAAATACAAGCTGAGTTTGGTATTGCTCAAAATCTAATGTCTGAATCGAGAAACAAGCTTAAATATATGAAAGAGGCTGTTAAACGTGCAGAGCAACCATTAGGTAATTTAGCTTCGACTTTAAAATCGATAGAAGATCAATTAGATGATATACAATTGGCCATGTATGGCGATCCTGTGAAGCGTCGCTTAGATATAGACCAACCACCATCACCAGCAAACCGTTTAGGGTCTATAGGTTGGGAACAGAAGTATTCTACTGCAACGCCAACGCAAACACATCGCGATAGCTATGCTATAGCTAAAGAACAAGTTAAAGCAATTAAGTCTCAAATGGAAAACATATTTAATAACAGTTTAAAAGCTTTAGAACAACAATTAATTAATGCTGGAGCACCTTATACACCAGGACGAGGCTATAACCATAAAAACTAAACTTACCTATGAGAATCTTAATTATACTTGGCTTTTTATGCCTGACTACTGTTTTAAATGCTCAGAAAAAAGTATTAGAACATGAGGATAAAGACTTATGGAATCGCATACGAAATGTCAATATATCTAATTCTGGTGATCATGTCTTATATGCTTTAGAAAAAGGTGAGAAAGAGCAAACTATTCAACTTTTAAATGACAAAGGAAATCAAATCATGTCTTATGAGCGTAGCAAAGGTGGACAATTTTCTTTTGATTCAAAGTATGCTGTATTTGCTGTAAATGCTTGGAAAGATAGCATTAGAGAAATGAAAAGACGAAAGGTAAAAAAGAAAGATTTACCTAAAGATACTTTAATGATTTATGATATCAATAGTAAGTCATTAAAAAAGATTTCCAATGTAAAATCGTATCGACTTCCAGAAAAATGGTCTGGAGTTGTAGCTTACATGCTTGAAGCTCCAATACCAACAAAGAAGGACACTTCAAAAGTTAAAAAAGATACTACTAAAACCAAGACACCAGATTCTTTAAAGGTGAAAAAGAAAAAACCAAAAAAAGTATCAAAGGACAATGGCTTTCATTTAGTAATTAGAGATTTAAATACTGGTACAGAAGACACACTAAAGTATGTTCTCAAATATGCTATGGCGAAAGAAGGGCGCCACATTGTTTATGCGACATCTGGTGCTATCGATAGTTTAGGTGGTGGAGTATTTCATTACGATATAGACAAAAAGAAGAGAAAATTGCTAATGTCTAGTCATTACAAAACTAAGTACCCACAATTAGGTATTTCAGGGACAGGTCAACGTATCGGATTTGTAATAGATACTGATTCTACTAAAAGTTTAATAAAGAAACCTAAGTTATATTCCTGGAAACTAGGTGATGATTCGGCAAAATTAACTGTGAATTCTGAGGATAATACTTCTAAAATGTTGGTTTCTAGTGATCGTCCTTTACAGTTTTCAAAGAATGAAAGTCGTTTATATTTTGGCCTAAGAATGGCACCAATTGTTCAAGACACCACGCTCCTCGATGAGGAAATAGTTAACGTTGAAGTCTGGACTTATGATGAACCTCGATTATACACAGTTCAAGAATTGGATGTTAAAGATGATAAAAAAAAATCATACATGACTTTATATGATTTTAATTCAGATAAAATGATTCCAATTGGAGATATTGATTATGACTTTGTACGTTATGGAGATGAAGGTAATGGCGATTATGCAGTCATAGGTAATTTTACTCCTTACCAACTTCAAAGTCAATGGACAGCACAGTTGCCAAGTGATTTGCAACGTGTAGATTTAAAAACAGGTGAACGTGTGAAATTAGGAACTAAAGTAAATGGTAAACCTGCCTTAAGTCCAAAGGGCAATTACGTTTACGGTTACAATAGAAAGGATAGTACGTGGTTCACTTATAATCTCAAGACTTTAAAATATAAGACCTTAACGAAAGGACGTCAATTTTATAATGAATTACATGATTATCCAGATGATCCATATGCATACGGTTCTGCAGGATGGACGGAAGAAGATGATAAATTATTGATTTACGATCGTTACGATATTTGGGCTTTTGATCCCGATTCTGGTGAATCAAAGAATTTAACCAATGGTCGATCAAGTAAAATGCGTTATCGTTATTTGAGATTATACAATGAAGAACGCTCTATTTCCAATTCAAAAGCTTGGTTATTAGGCACTTTCAATGAAGATAATAAGTACGGAGGTTTTGCTAGTTATAGTCCCAAAAAAGAAGCATTAAAAGGATTAGTTAAAGGCCCATATAGTTATGGTCGTCCTTGGTTAGCACAAAAGGATAAAAAAGAACGTTTACTATTTACTCGTCAGTCTTTTACGGATTATCCAAATCTATGGTCTTCTAACTTAGACTTTAAATCACCAAAACAAATCACAGATGCGAATCCACAACAAAAAGATTATAATTGGGGAACAGCTGAAATGGTAGAATGGGTATCGCTGGATGGTAAATCACTAAAAGGAATGCTTATAAAACCTGAAAACTTCGATCCTAATAAGAAGTACCCAATGATCGTCAACTTCTATGAGAAGAGTTCTGATGGCTTATACCGTCATCGTTCACCGACTTATGGACGTAGCACTATTAATTATCCATTTTATGCTAGCCGAGGCTATTTGATTTTTAATCCAGATGTATATTATCGGGACGGATATCCTGGTGAAAGTGCTTTTAATTGTGTCATTCCTGGAGTAACAGCTCTAATTGATAAAGGTTTTGTTGATAAAGATAATATTGGTGTACAAGGGCATAGTTGGGGAGGTTATCAAATTGCCTATCTCGTTACTAAAACCGATATTTTTAAAGCCGCAGAATCTGGAGCTCCAGTAGCAAACATGATTAGCGCCTATGGTGGTATACGTTGGTGGACAGGTTTAAGTCGTCAATTTCAATACGAGCATACACAAAGTCGTATTGGTGGTACACCTTGGGAATATCCGCAACGTTATATTGAAAACTCGCCAATTTTTAATATCGATAAGATTAATACACCACTATTAATTATGCACAATGATGCAGATGGCCATGTGCCATGGTACCAAGGAATTGAGTTCTTTGTAAGTTTAAGACGTTTAGGAAAACCTTCATGGTTTTTGAATTACAATGATGAACCTCACTGGCCGTTAAAATGGCAAAATCGAATAGATTTTAATATTAGAATGTCACAGTTCTTTGATCATTATCTCAAAGGGGCACCAAAACCCGTATGGATGGATCGTGGTGTTCCAGCTCTTGAAAAAGGTATTAATCAAGGGTATGATTATGTAGAAGGTGATAAGGACTAATGTTTTAAATAAATTGCAATGAATTATAATGGTATGAAAAAGATAGTCACTAGCGTTTGCTTAATATTTGTAGCAACACTTACTATGATGGCTCAAGATCGTATTACGGGAGAAGCCTTTTCGACACGCTCAGAAGTATTGGGACAAAATGGGATGGTGGCAACAAGTCATCCTATAGCCTCTCAAATTGGCTTAGATGTTCTTAAAAACGGTGGAAATGCCATCGATGCAGCCATCGCAGCAAATGCAGCCTTAGGATTGATGGAGCCTACGGGTTGTGGAATAGGAGGTGATTTGTTTGCTATTGTTTGGGATGCAAAAACTCAAAAATTGTATGGCTTAAATGCAAGTGGTCGTTCACCAAAGGCACTCTCTTTAGATTATTTTGAAAATAAAGGTATGACCAAAATCCCTTCTTTGGGGCCGTTACCAGTTAGTGTGCCAGGTGCCGTTGACGGATGGTTTGAGTTGCACAAAAAATTCGGGTCAAAACCAATGTCTGATATTCTTGCGCCTGCCATAAATTATGCAGAGAAAGGATTTCCATTAACCGAATTGATTGCTTGGTATATGCAACGAAGTGTGCCTTATTATCAATCACAAGGCTATCCAAATATTGAAGATACTTACATTATACAAAATGGAGGTCAGCTTCCTAAAGAAGGAGAAATATACAAAAACCCGTATTTAGCAAATACCTATAGAAAAATTGCAAAAGGTGGTCGAGATGCTTTTTATAACGGACATATAGCCAAAACTATAGCCAATTTTATAAAAGAACAAGGTGGATTTTTGTCTACAAAAGATTTGGCGTCGCATAAATCAGAATGGGTAGAACCTGTTTCCATAAATTATCGTGGATATGATGTTTGGGAGTTACCACCAAATGGACAGGGTATAGCGGCTTTACAAATGTTACAAATTTTGAAAGGCTATGATTTCTCAAATATTGAATTTGGAAGTACTGAACACTTACATTTATTTACTGAAGCTAAGAAATTGGCATTTGAAGATCGCGCAAAATATTATGCCGATATGGATTTCTTCGACGTTCCTCTAGAACAATTATTATCAGATGGCTATGCAGATAATAGAAGAGAGAAAATAGGTAAGCGTGCTGGTCGATATTCTGCTGGTGAAATTTCAGATGGTGATACGATTTATATGACTGTGGCTGATAAAGAAGGCAATATGATCTCGTTGATTCAAAGTAATTATCGAGGTATGGGTTCTGCTATGGTGCCACCAAAATTAGGTTTTATGTTGCAAGATAGAGGGGAGTTGTTTAGTCTAAAGCGTGGTCAAGCCAATACTTATGAACCCGGTAAACGTCCTTTTCATACAATCATACCAGCTTTCATAACTAAAGATGAGAAACCGTTTGTAAGTTTTGGAGTAATGGGAGGTGATTTTCAACCTATGGGTCATACACAGATAGTAATGAATCTAATCGACTTTGGTATGAATTTACAAGAAGCTGGTGATGCACCACGATGGGATCATACTGGTGGAGCAAGTCCATTGGGACAAACAACAACTAATACGGGTACAATACGTACAGAATCTGGTATTAGCTATGAAACCATTAGAGGTCTTATGGACAAAGGACACAACATAGGTACTGCGAGAGGTGTTTATGGCGGCTATCAAGCTATACTATGGGATGCTATAAATAAAGTATACCATGGTGCATCTGAGAGCCGTAAAGATGGACAAGCGGCAGGATACTAAAACAACTAACTTTCAAAAAATATAAACAATGAAATCATTTTTAAAAATCATTATCAAACGATTCGCCTTTATTATTGCACTATTAACATTTGTATTTAGTGTGTCTTGTAAAGAAAGCACTAAAATCGAAGCTGAAGTGCAATCAGAATCAGAAGTCGTTGCTGTTAAAGTAAAAGGTGTCGAAGTTACTTATGCAACAGATTCAACTAACCTAAAAGGGTATATAGCTTACGATGAGAATTCCAAAGTTAAACGCCCTGCCGTATTGATAGTACATGAATGGTGGGGACACAATGACTATGTTCGAGAGCGTGCAGATATGCTTGCTAATCTAGGATATACTGCAATGGCAGTAGATATGTATGGCGATGGTAAGCAAGCCAATCATCCTGATGATGCAGGTAAGTTTGCGATGAGTGTTTTTTCTAATTTGCCAGAGGCCAAGGCACGTTTTAATGCGGCTGTTAGTTTGCTTAAGGAACACGAATCTGTTGATGCTGACAAACTTGCAGCAATTGGGTATTGTTTTGGTGGTAGTGTGGTATTAACAATGGCTAATAGTGGCGCGGATTTAGATGCTGTGGCTGCTTTTCATAGTGGTGTTACGCTTCCAGTAATGCCAAATGAGAATCTTAAAGCACAAGTATTGGTATGTAATGGAGCTGCTGACCCGTTTGTAAATGTAGAGTCAATTACCGTATTTAAAAAGGCTATGGATTCTATTGGTGCTAAATATGAGTATATTTCATATCCAGATGTTAAACACAGTTTTACCTCTAAAACCGCTGATGAAAATGCTAAAAAGTTTAATTTACCATTAGCCTATGACGCAGATGCGGATCAAAAATCTTGGAGTAGTCTTGAGCAATTACTCAAATCTGCTTTTAGCGAGTAACTTTAATGCCTAATTCAGTTTTTAGATGCTCTGCATTAATATTCTTGAGCAGTTCTATTAAATTAGGGTAACAGAATTCGGGTAGTCTTAATTCATCAACAGAATCTACTTTCGTCCAATTTTGAAAAATGATACGATTATCTACAGCTAACTAAAGAATGGATCTTATCAGCTTTTATTAAGTAATAACTAGCAGGGGCAAATAAGAAGAAGCTTGGGAAGGCAACTTATGAAATTGGAATTGATGAACTTATATACCTACCTCTTGTCATTTCGTTGGTTCCAAAATAGTATTTACACCATTTTCTAGGGCATAGAGTGTCTCGATTTCTTCCTCTGTTAGATTTCTATTAAAAATCGACAACTCGTCCATAAGACCTATATAACCTAATCCTAAATAAATATTGGATTTAGACAAATCCCAAGTAAAAGGTGTATCAATATTTTTACGCGTTCCTTTATGCTCACCATTCATGTAGAGTACAGCCTGTCCATTATTCGTATTTAGATTAGAAAAATTAATCAAAATATGGGTCCATTGACCACTTTGAAAAGGTGGATTTTTGACACCAGTAAGGCGTTCATTAAATATAGGATTTTCATTATCTGGTCCATCAGGATTTGGATTCCAAACGTTTCGATCACCAATAACTCCTAATCTAAAATCACGAGAATTTTTTTTGGTGAAATCTACCCAAATTGCAGCATCATTAAAGCTTACATCTGTGATTTGGATAGGATCGCAATAACCGGGTTCTAAATCTGTTTCTGGATCCAAACTTAACCAAAATGAAATCGCTCCACTCCAGTCTGTAGTATTATAAACGATATTTTTTTTACTAGGATAATATATATTTCCTCGACTTCGTTCTGTAAATACAAGACCACTACCATATTTACCTTTACCACTTTGTCTACTTATGTCAGATTTGTGCAGTCCTGCTTTTGCAGAGTCAGTAGCTTTTCTATTAGGAGCCGTATACATTT
The DNA here is from genome assembly GCF_000828715.1 of Winogradskyella sp. PG-2. Lineage (NCBI taxonomy): Bacteria > Pseudomonadati > Bacteroidota > Flavobacteriia > Flavobacteriales > Flavobacteriaceae > Winogradskyella > Winogradskyella sp. PG-2. The sequence goes on from NZ_AP014583.1 coordinate 3,388,921, forward strand.
TTGAATCACCTAAAGCAAAATCAGCATCCACCCCATCATCAAAAGAGGCATATAGAGTAAGTGCTTGTTTTAAATCTAAACGAGTTTGATCTATAGGATTTGAAGAGTCTTCTGTTTCTGTTTTTGTATTCTGCTTACAGGCACACAATGTAACTATAGAAACTAAAGCTAAAACTATTGATTTTCTTAATCTGTTAAAAGTGTACATATTTTGCTATTTAAAATAAATGATTTAAACAAAGTTATTAAAGTATTTGAGTTAACTAGAGCTTATTTCATAGATTCATTTCTTCTTGGTGGATTCATCTATATATTTTTAGAATGGAAACAGCTTTTTAAAATGAGAATTAAGCAATAAAGTATAGTCTTATTTAGTTCTGTACATTTTATATAACGTCAGATTATAGGACATTTTGCAATGTCCTATAATGTTCTTGCGTTATGTAACTTGAGCTTTGGTTAAAAGCGAAAGTTGTTACTACAGTTTCTTCAAAAAATTTATTCTAAAAAGTTTCTTCTGCAATGTTAATGAAACCGCATACGGTTCACGATTTCCTATTTGTTTAATAGAACAGGTACAAGTAAACACTCTTTTTACAAAACAGCGATAGGAGAGTAGTGGAATGTGTTTGGAATTGAATTGGATTTAAAGGTTTCTAATGAGATTCACATTTTTAAATGAAAAAGCCAACTAGCAATGAAGTTGGCTCTTTTATATTGTGTGAATCTTTAAAAATAAATAGTCTAAAAATATTTTTTAATTCGACACAACATAGGATTTGTTATTATTTTTTGTATTTGTTTTAAATTTTAACTGTTTAATTTTATTGTCCATTCTTAATTCAATTTGGTATAACTTGTAAGAGTTTTTTTTATGATGATATTTGATAGTTTGAATATTGCTAGACACATACCATTTTTTATTTTCTTTGAGTATCTGTTTCATTAATGATATAGGCAGTCTCATGTCTGTATATACTTCGTTAGAATTCAGGATTTTACCTTCTGAATCATATGTTGTTAAAATTTTACAATTGTATTTTTTAAAAATCACATCATACGTTGAACTTTTTTTAGAATTAAATCCATCTGCATTTGTGATATCATAATTTGCGACTATATTTTGAATCTTTTTTATATTTTTAGATTCAACGTCGGAAACCACCTCATTAAAATAGTTCATGTTTTTTGTTACATCAAATTCAATTTGAGCGATTAGTGTTAAATTAAAAGAGATAAGTAAAATGGAAGCGCATAGTGTTTTCATAATAGTATAGTTTTAAATTAGTCTGATGTAAAACTAAGAGTCATTAAGAAACTTTATACTAAGTACCAACATACATAAATTACGTATGGGTACGTATTTAGATATTAAAAGTACTTTAATTTAAAAACTTATAAAGAAAAGAATATTTCTTTGTTTTTAGTTATCCAGACTGATAAGGCGTCTGAATCAGAGGGCAAATCTAATTTTGCAATAATATTGGAACGGTGTTTTTGTACCGTTCGTATTGATATGGCTAAGAGGCCACTAATGTCTTTCGACGATTTTTCTTGAGCGATTAGACGAACGATTGTACGTTCAGAAGGAGAGAGGTATTTAATTTTTTCAAGTTCAGGATGAATTTCTGTTTTAAAAATCTCATCAAAAACTTTACTTGCATAAAATTCACCTTTCATTACAGCTTGTATACAATTCTTAATTTCTAAAAATGGTTCATCTTTAAGAAGATAACCTGATACACCCATGTTTCTCGCCTTTAAAATAACTTCTTTTTCTTTATATGAGGTTAAAATAATAAATCGGGTCAATGATCCTCTTGCTTTACATTTTTTAATAACTTCAAACCCTGTTAATAGGGGCATATTAATATCTAGTATAGCAATGGTTGGTTGTTTTGAATCTATAATCCCTAGAGCTTTGGCACCATTAGAAGCGCCTTCTAATACGTTGAATCCATATTCAGTCAATTCATGCATTAACCCTTTTAAAAGCATTGGGTGATCATCTGCAACAAGTATAGAAATATTATGATTCATTTTTTACAGGTATTGTTAAAATAAAATTAGTACCGAAATTTAGTTTACTATCAATAGAAAGTTGTCCTTCTAAGATTTTAATACGTTCAAAAATGGTTTTTAAACCTAAGGTATTTTGTTTCTTACTGTCTTCGACATTAAAACCTTTTCCATTATCAGCAATTAAGGTAATAATCGATTCTTTTTCTTTTTTAATAGTAACTGCTACCGATTTTGCTTTGGCGTGTTTTACAATATTTGTTAAACATTCTTGAATTAAACGATAAAAGTTTAAGCCAGCAGACTCTGTAAAATAGGCATCAATTGAATCTATATCCACGGTAAAAAATAATTTGGTCTGCTCGTCATATTCATCAACTAATTGTTTAATACTTCTAGATAATCCTAATTCTTTTAGCAATGCTGGGTACAAACCTCTAGAGATACTTCGCACCTCTTCAAGGGCATCATTAGTGAGGTTTGTTAACTCTATTTGATCTGTATTTTGAGACTTCCTTTTAATTAAAGTTAATTTTTGACCAACACTATCATGCAATTCTTTAGCAATTCTTGTGCGTTCCTTTTCTTGAGATTGCATAAGATCTTGGGCGAATTTTTCTTGTTGCTTTTTCTCCTTTTTTGCAGTATTTTTAGATTTAGAAATTGTAATTAATAAAAAGATCGACAATAGTCCTAAACCACCAAAAATTAGCCATTGCGTTTTAACGTTATTTTCAGCATCTAAAAGCGCTATGTTACTTTTTTGATTTTCAATAGTTAAACGTTGTTTTTCAGATTCGTATTTTATACGTAAATCATTTATTTTGTTTGTTTTATTAAGAGAGAAAATACTATCCTCCAATATTTGGTATTTTTTATAATTGGCTAGTGCACTTGGGTAGTTTTGTGCTTTTTCGTCTATCAAGTAAAGCACATAGTAGGCATATCGTTCTTGATGTAAGTCAAATCCTTTTGCTAAATCAATAGCTTTTAAGGCGTAAGTTTTTGCCTCAGCTAATTGATTCATATCTAAGTATGTCTCAGCAATATCATTACAAGTATGCGAAGAATCTTTATGTAAACCCAATTCAACTTGAACAGGTAATGACTTCTTTAAATATTCTAGAGAATTTTCATATTGATTTAAAAATCGATACGAAGAGCCAATATTTTGTAATAGTGAAGCGTACATTTCGGGTGATATTTTTGATGTTTTTGGAAGAATTACCTTGTATAGATCTATAGCTTTGTTAAAAAGACTATCATTTTGAAATTTCATGGCTTCTTTTTGGTAAGTAACAGCTACGCACTGTTCGTTCATTATCGTACGATAGTCATCTTTTAATTCAATGAACATAGCTAAGGAGCGTTCAAAACTTTCACGTGCTTTATAAAAATATCCAGTATTCAAATACAGTTTTCCAATTCTTTCAAGTGTTAAGGCTATACCAGGCTTGTAGTTTCTTTCTTCGTCAATTTTTAATGACTTAAAATAGTAGTTTAAGCCTATATCATATTCTGCGATTTTAAAATGATTGAAACCTAATTTATAATAACAGCGCGACACTTGCGCTGTGTCATCTAATGCTCTAAAGATAGTAAGTGCCTTTTTATATATACGAATACTCTCCTTATAAGGGCCTAATTTTTCATAGTATCGAGCCTGGTAAAAATAACCGCAGGCGATTTGGTTTTTATCTTTTAGTTTCTGGGCTTTTTCCAAACCAATATTCACCATAGCTAATGCTTCATCGTAATTTCGGTCCTGAAATAACCGTAATGCTGATTCATAGTCCTTATTATTGGTAGTATCGTATACGAAATTAGTCTGTGCATTTAAACAGAGACATGTACTAAAAACTAAAAGAATGAGATGTCTTATCAAAAGCTAACCTGATTTACAGATATCTATCAAAGATACTCAAATATAAAAAAAGAAATAAAAATATAATTAGCTGGATTCTAAATGCGTTTTTCGCAATTAAAAATCAAATATTTGATGGTACTCATATGTTTATACTTAAACTTTTATAAATAGAATGATAATAATAGACATCATAATTTCGCTAACTCATTATCTTTTTATAAATTAATTTATCAACTGGATAAATCAATATTATAAAATGTACAAATATCCATGTACGACAAAATTTTAATGATTACTAAAACGTAGCTTTTATGTGCGGCTGGCAAGCGGCTGGAAATGGTGTATAAAATAAATTACAATAGTAATTTGATTGTATCAAAACCATAAGCGTTTGACAGCGGACATTTTACATAACGTCAAATTATAGGATCTAATGTTCTGACTTTCCTAAATTGTAAAATATATTATGAGATAAAGTTTCATGACCCAAGTTACTGTTATTGTAATGAAAACGTATGTTTCTGGGTATTTTACATAATATCATTATAGCTGACTAATGGTATGTTCTTCTCAAATAACAAACAATAGCATTTGTCCTATAATGTACTTGCGTTATGTACAACATGGGCTTTGGTTAAAAGCGCATTTAAAATAATAGGTTTCTTTATTTTTTTATTCTTTAATGTTTCTCTGCTTAGTTAATGTAACACTCTTTTTAGTTTGGGTGGAGTAGTGGATAAAATGTGTGTGGAATGGAATAAATATTACTAAACACTTTTGTTTATCTTTAACTGTAAACAATTAAACATTTCGTATCTTTATATTCTAAAATTCAATAGAATAAAACCCCTAGAAATAATAAAAATATGTTCGGAATATTCAAAAAGAAATCAGAAAAAGAAAAATTGCAATCGCAATATGAAAAGCTTTTAAAAGAAGCATACAGCTTGTCTACAACCAATAGGAAAATGAGTGATCAAAAAACTTTTGAAGCTGAAGAAATTATGAAACAGCTTGAAAAATTGAATTAATATCATCTAGTCATTAGACAAAGCTTCCTATAATGCAAACTATAAAAAATGAATATTCTAAATATAGCATTACTATTATCAAGTAGCGCATTTCTGTTCTACGGTATTAATTGTTTACTGTCACAGAAAATGAAGGAAGAGTTTGCTAGATTTGGCTTGGGCAAACAAAGAATTCTAACAGGATATCTACAATTATTAGGTGCGTTTGGATTAATTTTCGGTTATTTCTTTTCACCTCTATTAATATTTGTTGCCTCGACAGGATTAACGCTTCTTATGCTTTCTGGATTTACAGTTAGAATAAAAATAAAAGATAGTATTTTAGAATCATTACCATCTTTAATTTTTACTCTTATAAACTTATATATATCTGTGAAGCATTATAATATAATTACTGAGTAATAATTTTAAACAAACGCAATAAGTAGGCACATTATCAAAAATAAAGCTGCTGGAAAAGATTTAAACAGAGGGTCTTTAATTTTAATATGCATAACTATCGAACCTACTAAAAGAGCCGCTAATCCTAAAGCTGCTGGTTGTTTTAATATTGGAAACCAAATAGCTACTATCAGTAATATAGCAAGTGTTACTTTAAAAAACCCTACAATATAACATAGAGACTTTGATAAACCATAGGCTTTAAACTCCTCTAAAATAGTAGTAGCATTACCTCCGCGCCACCTAGTAGAAGTTTTATTTTGTATAAGCCAAACATTTAATATACTTGCACCTACGATAATTTGAAAAGCAATAATTATAGTATTCATATCTCAAATGGATTAGTTATAACAAATTTAAGCAATCGAAGTAAAAATACTAATTTTGTCTACCTTTAAATAAAAAATAGTAATTGGATAAACAGAGTCATAAAATACATGTGATAGGTGCTGGAATTAGTGGGTTAATAGCTGCAACTGTTCTCGAAAAAAATGGATTTTATCCTGTTATTATTGAAGCTACAGATAGAGTAGGAGGAAGAGTGAAAACAGATATTGTGGATAGTTATCAGCTAGATCATGGTTTTCAAGTATTGCTTACTGCTTATCCTGCGGCTCAAAAATATCTTAATTTAGAATCTTTAGAATTACAAAAATTCTTGCCAGGAGCCTCAATTTTTAAAAATGGAAAACAAGAGATAATAGGCGATCCATTAAGAGATTCCTCTCTATTATTTTCAACATTATTTGCTAGAATAGGAACTTTTAAAGATAAATTAAAAATTCTTAAATTAAACAGTAAATTAAAGAAAAAAACGATATCAGAAATCTTTTCAGATAAAGAACAATCGACACTATCTTATTTGATGGACTTGGGTTTTTCTTTTAGAATGATAGATGACTTTTTTACACCTTTTTTTAGCGGAATTTTTCTTGAAAATAAATTAGAAACATCAAGTAGAATGTTTGAGTTTGTCTATAAAATGTTTGGTGAAGGACATGCCACCTTACCAAAAGGCGGTATAGAAGAGATTCCAAAACAACTTTTAAACAAACTAAAAAATACCACTTTTAAATATAAAACACAGGTTTCTTCTGTTATTGATGGAGAAATAGAACTTTATAAGGGTCAAAAAATAAAAAGTGATTTTACAATTATTACTACTGAACCTAGTAAACTAATTAAAAACTTAAAAAATCAATCAACTGAATGGCAAAGCTGTGATACTTTATATTTTGAAACTGAAAATAGAACTATTAGAAAACCTATAATAGGTCTAATTACTAAACACAACTCATTAATTAATAATATCTTTTACCATACAAGTCTAGAAACCTCATTAAAACCTGATAAAGAATTACTTTCTGTAACTGTAGTTGATAATCAAAATCTTTCTGGTAAAATGCTAATAGATTGTGTGCAAAAAGAATTAAAGCAAAATTGTGGCATAATTACGAGTAAGTTTATTAAGCACTACAGAATACCAATGTCTCTACCTAAGTTAAAGGAGTTACAATATGAAATGACACCTTCAGAAACATGTTTGTCTGAAAGTATTTATTTAGCTGGAGACTTGCAACTAAATGGTTCTTTAAATGCAGCTATGATAGCTGGCGAAAGAGCCGCACAGGGCGTTATTGAAAGTTTAAAAAAGTAATTTTCAACAACAAATGAAATTTCTAATATGTGCAAAATTTAAAATTCTAGGAATTTATAGTAAGGTTTTACCTGAAGTTCATTAATAATTGAACTCACTTTTCGATATCTGGATAATTTTCCTCTTTTGACTTTTTAGCAGAATAGAAAATATTCCAAAATGTAAACGCTATATAAACTGCGAATATTACACCACCAATAAAAAAGAATGCTAAATTCATGTTGTTCGTCTTTGTCTAATTACTAATGCAAATAATAATATTGTCCCTGGCCAATGTGCAGAATATTGAGCTTCTTCAGTCCTTCCCATAATGCCCAGAACAACTGAATACATTAAACAGATAAAAGCTAAAATAACTGGGTACCATTTCAAGATAAATTTTTTCATTTTATGTGATTGTTTTTTAATATTATGTTTATATTTCTATTTGATTGTGCTAAACTTCTGCTTTATATTTTTGCAATAACCCTATGGTGGTATATTCTAATGCCTTTTGATGTGTAGACTCAAGAACTACTAATGGCGCTTTTCCAGCACGCTCAGCTTCCAACCACCTAGAGATACACAAGCACCATTTAGAACCCACTTTTAAACCAGGAAATTGCCAATGCGGTGTTGGTGTAGAAAGATCATTCCCACGAGATTTTGTAAAATCTAAAAATTCTTGAGTCATTATAGCACAAACTACATGAGTCCCTGAATCCTCTTGAATTGTTCTGCAAAACCCGTCTCTAAAATATCCTGTGGCGGGATTATTACAACATAATTCTAAATCTGTTCCAAGAATATTTAATTGATTTTTTTCTGTCATATTCATATTCCAGAATCGGGTCTTCCTTTTAACCTAATCTCAATTCTTTTTTTCTTAACAGTTAGTCGTTTCATTACATCCATTAAGTCTTTATCATTTATCTTTTTGTATATCTCATGTATAGCTAAGACAAGTCTTTTAGCTTGTCTTGAAGCTATTACTCTGTCACTGGTAGACATATGACTCATTATCATTTATCTTTTTGTATATCTCATGTATAGCTAAGACAAGTCTTTTAGCTTGTCTTGAAGCTATTACTCTGTCACTGGTAGACATATGACTCATTTTTGCATTTTCAAAAATCGTTGCTTCTTGTAAAATATCCATTATTATGCTATTTTGTATAAGCTTTAATAAAAATAGTTAAACAAAAAGTATTTGTATTCAAATCACGCACTATTTATTATATTTTTAACAACTTCAATATAACTACCTCATAAAATTTTGACCAAAACAATAGGTGAGTGGAGTCTAAAATATTGGACTATCCAAATACAATTGTAGTTTTTTACCTAGATGATGCGTTGGCAAACTGACCTCATATGATTTTGTTAAAACAATAGGTGAGTGGAGCGTTAGATTTTAGACTATACGATTGCAATTATCCTGAAGATGATTATAATTGGATACAATACTTTACTAAATGATTGTTTCAAATCGTATTTGCTTAAAAATGTACACTGTACATTTTCTTAACAGCAAATAGTCTAAAATGTAGCATAACGAGCCGTAATTGTTTCCAAAATTATATGCAGTCTTGAATTTTTGTTTCTTTTTTTAACAAGAAAAAAAGATATAATCTAAATCTTGGTGAGTTCTAAAGTTTCAAATTCTATTTTACATACTATTTTGGAAATTGATTGAGTATCAATTTATAAAATACAATTACTAGTTCTATTTTACATAATATATAGACCTTTTCTTAGTACTGTTCAAATAGGACATAAGAATATAATAAGTGCTAAGAATTTTGTTTTACTCACGTAGTTAATTATTTGCATAAACTTTAATTGAGTTCGTGAATCTCGTAAAAACTCGATTTCTCAAAATTTTAGCTCTTATGGCAAGCTCTGAGAATCGCCTAGAAAAAAATATGTAGCAAAATATCCATGTACGACAAAATTTTAATGATATCTAAAAACTAGCTTTTATTGTGCGGCTGACAAGAGTTGGATAATTGTGTACAAAATAAATTGCCAGAGCTATTTGATTTTATAAAGCAATGAGCGTTTGACAGCTGACATTTGACATAACGACAAATTATAGGAACAATGCTTTTTTAGATCTGCGAAGCAAACCATTTCTAGTTTAATGCCCAAGTACTGCATATTGTAATGAAAATATAAAGCCTGTGGGATATTTTACATAATATCATTATAGTTGACTAATGGTATGTTCTAGGCAAATAGCCAACAATAGCATTTGTCCTATAATGTACTTGCGTTATGTACAACATGGGCTTTGGTTAAAAGCGCATGTTAAATAATGCTTTTCTTTATTTTTTTCTTCTCTAAAGTTTCTCTACTCAGTTAATGAAACCGCTTTGCGGTTCACGAGCACTTATTTATTAAATAAGTGTGGTGCGAGTAAACACTCTTTTTCAAAAGGGTAGAGTAGTGGGGAAAATGTGTGTGGAATGGCAATTAAACTATTAAAAATTTTCTTTTTAGTAACTCTAAGTACAACATTTGAATTTGCTCAAAACACTGAAACTAATGCTCAAATTTTTTAGAGGTTAGATCTAGTTGTGGACTAACCTTACCAAGGCTTATATGTTTTATTCTAGATTATATAATGATAATGGTAAGGCAGTCACTATTAGGTTTATAACTTCATATTTTTACGTATGTGCTTTCTAATCTTTGGCACTAGGTCGTTCTCATATTTTTTAAACTGCGCTTCAGTTAATATTTTGGATAGCTCATCGTTTTTAGCTGTACTAATTTTTTTCATATCATCCCTTTTGCTAAACATTGAGCCTTCTCTATCTATGAGTGCTCTTAGTTTAGTAGCGTATTTTATGTTTACTTCTGATACTTTTTTTGTTTGTTCTTCAGTGAGTGATAGTTCATCTATCATGATTTTATTTTGATAATCAGCCATATCTTTAACAGTAAAACTGTTTTGACTAAATGATAAGCACGTTAACAATAATGCTACGATAGTAGCAATTTTTTTAGTTTTCATATTTTTTAAATTATTAATTATATTTTCTTTTTTGAAACCATATATCTGAAAGGGAAATATTAAAATTGATAGTGTTAAAGCGTTCTTCTACCAGAATACTATCAGTAGAACCACGATTACCTCTTGAATATGAAAAGTTGAGATATGAACCGCCTTTCCTTCCAAGTGGTAGCCCTAAACCTATGGATGCACCATAATTATCAATATTAACATCGTCCACTTCCAAATATCCAGAGTTATAATTTATACCAGCTCTAAAATGTATGCGTTTCCAATATTTTAAACTTCTAGGATTCACAGTGTATTGTGCACCAAAACCAAAAATATGTTGATTAACATAATCACCGATAGTATCAGACTGATCAGTAGCTGTCCAAAGGTTTGTTGTATAATCTATGGCTAGTTCAAGATTCTCAAGAGTTCTACTAAAGCCAAAACCCAATTTTAAGGGAAGCTGAAAATCGTCAATAGATTCGTTCGTAATATCATCTAGAATAGATACAGCTTCATTTGAGTTCTTAATTGTAATTGAGTTTCTGGACCCATCAAGGTTAACAGGGAAATCCAATATTAGACCAAAGTTATAGTTGTCTAAAAAGTTATAATTAAGTCCCAAACCAAGTTTATAACCTCGGTAATAGTTTTCTTCAGATATAGTTAATGCACTATTTGATGTCAGAATAGACTCCACTTCATCAATACCTCCAAATAGGTATGAGAATTTTGCTCCCAGATTGAGATTATCACTAATTTTTCGAGAATAATCAAGTCTTATTTCATTAATACCACCAGAGCCTATGACGTTTGTAACAAATTCTTCCGTACTACCTTCAATATTACTTCGTATACCTATTAAAGCATAACCAACATCTGTAGCTGGTTTTAAAATTAAACCAATTCCATACTTCCCATTTCCGTTAAATCCTAGTGCAACACTTGAAAAGTTTGAAACAAACCGCCTCTCGTCACTATCATTGCTAGATATATTCTGAAGTTCAGAATAGGTGCCAATATCCAAAACAAAACGATTAGCCTCGATTGAAGCAAAAGCAGATGGATTATACTGGTTAATGTTCGTTAAACTATTTAAAGAGATGCCAGTTTGCCCCATACCACTATTACGGCCAGTATTAGCATTACTATCTACACCAAGACCAAACAATGAATATGGTGAACCTGTTAGGTTATTACCCTGACCATTAACAACATTTACAACTGTAATTAGTAAACAAAAACACGATGTAATACTAAAACTTTTAATCTTCATAGATAGCATAGGTAATTATAAGTCTTGCTTTAAAGTCTGTATTAAAGCCATCGTTAAGTAATATTTTATTCACCGTACTGTTGTATTCGGGAGGTATAATAATTAAGGCATCTTCTGTTTCTGGTAATTCGTTCAATTTTTTATCTACAAAATCAATAACAGGAATAGTATAAATTACATCATTAAACTCTGAGTTAGAATCTTCCAAAACACCAAAAACAAAATCAGCACTATTTGCTACTTGTACTGTTAAATCATTATTCTGATCTACTAAGTAAAGTGATAAAACATCACTAATAGGTTGAATATCTGAATAGCCTGCGTTATTAGGCTTAATCTCTAAAACCGCATCCAGAACGGTTCCGCTAAAACCTAGCTCATTGATTCTTTTTATTGTAGGAAATTCAATTCTTGTAGCATAGCCTGTACCGCTTTGCACATAACCATAATTATTGGTCTCAGTTGAAGAGATAATAGATTCTTGGTTATCAATTTGATTTAAAGCTGAACCACTAACATCACTTGTTATATTATTAAAATAAGATAACCCAAAATTAGAGATAGATAAATCAAAGTGTTGTTCTTCACCTTCTAACTCTTCAGGTATTCTATAAAAAAAACGAAGATAAGTACTTGTACCAACAGGGCTGTAACCTATTATAGAACCAATATCTGTTGAAGATGGCTGTAAGGTTATACCTCTTAATTGTTGAAATAAAGATTCGTCGTCGGTTATTTCGTTATTTTTTATACTTTCAAATAGAACAGTACCAAAACTTTCAAAGGGTAGTGACATGTAGAGTGAATCCCTATTTGGTTCGGGATAGAATTCAAGTGATGCGAGCGGATCAGATTCGTAACTCAGTTCTGAAGTATTGTAGAAACTTGTTTCATCAGTTTCAAATTCCTGCGATATTTTGTGAACATTTATTGTGGCAAGAGCTGTTGTATCATTATAAAAGTACCCTTCGTAATCTAAAACCAAACCGACACTGTCTAATACAGCATCATCATCTATGAAATAAGTTGATGCATTTAATTGTAGATAACTAGATGCCGTTACCGTTCCTAAAAATTCATCTTCATAAGTTCCAACCAATAAACGCTCAAGATTAGATGTAGGAATAGAATCGAACTTCATAGTGGATAATTCTACTTTGAATGTGTCAATAGATAAGACTCTAATATTAGTTTCTGTAAAATCTTGACCTACTGTTAAGCTTGGTATTTCATCTTCTGTTGAAGAGCAAGCGACAGCCAGAAACCCAAGAAGAAGTACAAAAGAACAATAGACTTTATAATGTTGCATAGTTTAAATTTTATACAAATCAAAAGGACTATATCTGGTTTTGAAAGTATATTATACTAACTCTGAAAATGTATCTACCAAACCGTTGATGCTATCGATAAAATATTCTACACCTATTCGTAGATACAATTCTTGGGTTTATCTATGAAAAAATGATGCTTATATAATTTATTTAGTACGTGTTTCAATTCGTAGTATGTTCGTCCTCGATGAGAAAAATTGTTATAGTACTTAGTTTAATTTTTGGTGGGAAATCTATTTATGGTCAAATAGGTAGAATTGGGCGAGATGGCGTTGAATTGGCTCGTTTCGATTACACTATAATACCCAGTATCGGTGATATTGAATTAAAGAGAACTTCGATAGCATTTAACTTTGGAGCTAAAGTAAAAAAAGGGCTCTTAGGATTTGGATCTGGTTATGATAATAGTACACTCTATTTTAAAAGTGCTGATGCGCATAATCTTCACAATAATTTTACAAATCTTCATACGGTTAGGATGAAGATTGTGTATAGAAAACCATTAAAAAATAATTGGGCTTTTAATACGGTGTTTGCACCAATGCTATCATCAAATTTTGCTGGTAGCATAACAACTGAAGACTTTGCTTTTAACTCATTTACAAGTTTTTCTAAAAGATGGTTTAAAAATGAACTGAAATCGTCATTAAATATAGGCTTGGGTTTTGGAACCTTATTTGGAAGTCCGAGATTATTTCCATTAGCATCATATTACTCAGAAATTAATGAAAAATTAAGTTTTAGTATTGGTTTACCACGCACAGAGGTTACGTATAAACTTAACGACTTTAATAGTATTAATTTGAATGTAAAACCAGAAGGGTTATATGCAAATAACTCATCAGACCTTGTATTAGAAGATGGAAAAATCTATGAAAACAGTAAGGTAGTATACAATGCGTTAAAGCTGTCTTTGGGCTATAATATGAAATTTGAAAAAAACTGGATAGCTAGTTTTAATCTCGGCTATATACCAGTAAGCTCGGTGACAATTTTAGATAATAATGATAATGACATTAATGATTTTAACACAGATGATTCTGTATTTGTTAATGTTGGTGTAAGTTTTAATATTAATAAAAAAGTAAAAAAAGATGAATAACAAAAATGTATTTAAAGTGTTTGCACTGGCATTTGTGCTTGTGCTATGTTATAGTTGTGAAGATGACGATGATAACGACGATGATTTAATTGGTAATTGGGCAGAAAGATCAACCTTTAATGAAGAGCCTAGAAGTAGCTCTGTAGCTTTTACAGTTGGTAATAAAGGATATATGGGTACAGGCTATGATGGCGATGATTATTTAAGTGACTTTTGGGCGTATGACATGGATAGTAATTCTTGGCAACAGTTAGCTGAATTTCCTGGTGTACCACGAAGCTCAGCGGTATCGTTTACAATAAATAACAATGGGTATGTAGGTACTGGATTTAACGGAGATTCTAATGATGAGCTTTCAGATTTTTATAAGTATGATATCTCATCTAATAGTTGGACTCAAATTGCCGATTTTGCAGGTACGCCTAGATATGGAGCTGTCGGTTTTGAGTCTGACGTTAACGGATATGTAGGTACAGGCTATGATGGAAATGGCGATAAAAAAGATTTTTGGAGATACAGCCCTACAACTGATACTTGGGAGGAAGTCTTTGGTTTCGGAGGGGCAAAAAGAAGAGATGGAACTACATTTAAAATTGGTACAGATGTATATCTCGTAACTGGTGTAAGTAACGGTTTATATGAAGAAGATTTTTGGGTGTTTGATACTTTGACAGAAACTTGGGAAGATTTGGAAGATATTGACGAAGATGATGATTACGCTATCATTAGAGCTAACGCAGTTGGATTTACATTGAATGGCCTTGGTTATATAGCTTGTGGCGAGATTGGCGGTATATATAATACGGTTTGGGAATATAATCCTAACACTGAAAATTGGGTGGAAAGAACAGAGTTCGAGAGATTGTCTAGAAGAGACGCAATAGCATTTAGTAATAATGAACGTGCTTTTGTTGCTCTAGGAAGAAGCGGAGGTCTCTATTTGGATGATAATATGGAATTCTTTCCAACTCAAGAACAGAACGATGACGATAATTAAGTTGGTTGTAATTATTTTGGCTGTGATAGTTTAAAATTGATTTGATTGATAGCCAAATGATGAAGTCAGGTGACGTTACAATGTTTTAAACAGATCCTGACTTTTTTTAAATTGTTTAAATTATTAATAATGAAAGTAATTATTAAGTATGTTTCTATTTTTATAATTATAGGCATTTCTGTGCTTTTAGTATCTTACCAAATCTTAAAAGAGGAAAATAAAGAAGGCAATCTAAGTAGTCAATATACCTTAAAAGTCATTAATAAAGATGCGCATTGGATATATGAAATATCTCAAAATAATAGCGTTTTAATTAGACAAGAGTATATTCCAGTAGTGCTTGGAAAGCAAAAATTTAGAACCAAAAAAGATGCTGAGACTATCGGTTCCATAGTTTTAAAGCGGTTAATCAATAACAAAGCACCAAGAGTGAGTAAAGAAGATATAATAATAAGCAAAATACAAATTGACAGAATCTAAATATTTTGAATGACTCTCAAAAAAAGTTACAAATCAATATATAAAGAAATTGAGATAGATGTTTTTTTTGGTTCTGTTTTTATTTCCATTAACAAACACCATTATAGAACTAAAAGAATAATATTGTAAATTACGAAATTCACTTTTTTTAGATTTAAAAGACAATTATTATCAAATTTGGAAAAAATTATAAAAAATAGAAGACAGTTTTCGATTCACATATTTATATGGGCAATACTTTATTCAGTTATCCTGTTTTTGTTGTATTCAGAAGGTAAAGAAATTACGCTTAAAATTTGTTTAAGAATTGCGTTTGGAGCTGTGGTTTTCTACACGAACTATAGTTTATTAGTGCCGCATTTATTACTTAAGAAGAAGAAAATACCTTATCTATTAACTGTTGTCGTTCTTTTAATGATAGCCTATTTGGTCATTTCAAATGTATTCGTTTTTGATTTATATGATAGTCGAAATCTGTTAGATAAACGGCCTTCAAAATTTATAATAATTATATTTTTCAATGCAGTGATAATTATTATAGGAACAATAATTAGAGTATACGAACAATGGATAGAAAACGATAGAATTAAAACGAAAATTGAGGTTCAAAAAAATAAAACAGAATTAGAATCCCTTAAAAATCAACTAAACCCTCATTTTTTATTTAACTCTTTAAATAGTATTTATTCTTTAACCGTTAAAAAATCTAATGATGCACCAGAAGCCGTTATTATGCTTTCTGAATTAATGCGATATATGTTATATAAAGCTAATGACAATAAAGTCTTACTTAAAGACGAATTGCAATACATTGAGAATTATATTAAACTTCAACGTATAAGAATAGCAAAAAACGAAAATGTAAAAATGAATATAAGAGGTGCAATTACTACTCAAAAAATTAGTCCTTTACTATTTATATCCTATATCGAAAACGCTTTTAAATATGGAACAGATTTTAAAGGTAATACAGAGGTCGAAATAGATATTGGTGTAAAGGAGGATGAATTACAATTTAAGTGTATTAACATCATAGGAAGTGTAGCCAAAGACCAAGAGAATTCTGGTATAGGAATGCAAAATACCAAAAACCGTTTGGAGTTATTGTATCCTGGTAAGCATTGGTTAACCACAGTGGAAAAAGACAATAAATTTATAGTTGATTTAAAATTAAAATTAGACTAAAATGAGGTGTGTAATTATAGATGATGAGCCATTGGCAGTTGATGTTATTGAAACTTATGTTAATCAAATAGGAGGGATGGAAATTGTTGCCAAATGTAACAATCCATTAGATGCAATAACAATATTGAATAAGCATCAAATAGATTTAGTGTTTTTAGATATAGAAATGCCTAATTTAACAGGATTAGATTTGGTGAAAACAATTGAGAATATTCCGCAATTTATCTTTACAACGGCTTATCCACAGCACGCTTTAGAAGGCTTTGAATTAAATGCAACCGATTATTTGGTAAAACCTATTCCGTTTCAACGCTTTTTAAAAGCAGTTTCTCGAGCCAAAGAAAAGTATGCGTTAGAACAGTCTATTGTGCCACAAGCAAAAACTTCTTCTGAAAAAAATAATATTGACTTTATTTTCGTAAAATCAGAATATGAAAACATTAAGGTTAATGTACAAGATATAGAATATATTGAGGGGTTAAAAGATTATATTAAAATTCATCTTAAAGATCAAGCAAAATCTTTGTTAACACTATCGAGTTTTAAAGCAATTTTAGAAAAACTACCTTCAAATTTTATTCGAACACACCGTTCTTATATTATTAATATTGATTGCATTAGGGCTTTGCAAAAAACTAAAGTTGTTATTAATGATATTCGTATTCCTATTGGAGAAACCTACAAAGAAGTCGTTCTAAAAAGACTTGGAGTGTAAATCTCTTTTAAACTTTAAAAAAAGTATCGATACATATTCCTTGTTTGTCGATACTTTTTTTTTGTAGGTATATCTTTTTTTTATCTGTTTTAAATTGCTCATACTTTTGATTTGAAATATTAACAGTTCTCTAAATTCAAAAATATGGACAGAAAAGTTTTAGCATTATTTTTTATTCTATTTCTGTACAATCACGTGTTGTAGTATTATTGTTATGAGGGGAGAACAGAGTTATAAAGGGAGTTGTAAGCAATTAAAAAAGACAAAAAATATGAGAAGAAAAATCTTAATTTCATTAATAACAGTTTTAACTTTTGTTTTAAATGCCAAAGCACAAGATACTCTTGTGTCGGCTTTTTTTGGACTTGATAATGCACTACCAGGTCTATTGTGTAATCAACCAGGAAGCCTGCTAGATGGTATGCCTGTGAATTTTATATTTCCTATAGATGCGTCCACCTTATCAGAATCTGATTTTGAAGTTGTAGATAGCCTTGGAAATATACTTACCCCTATTTGTGTTTCTTTGGCCCCAGCTAACGAAAACGGAGAAAATCGAACTGTGCTTCTGTTTGGTGAATTTGGTACCGCTGTTACCAACCCACCTGTTGAAGTAAGAGTTGTAGGGGATTTATTTACAACTGATACTTTAACCGGAGAGTCCGCTTGTTCAGAAATCATAAACCTAAACGGAATCACTACCACGAATGTAATTCCGCTTGCTGATGGACCAAGTTTATTCTTTGCCCAAAGAATTGATGGCAATCTGAATGAATGTAATTCAGGAACACAAACGATTCAAGTTGCTTGGAATGGTGGCGTTACACCTTATATAAGTGGTGATACCGAATCTGACTTATTTCAGTACTATGTTGGCTATTCTGACAGTTCTGGAGATCTAATACCGCATGTACCTATTTCGATAGCAGATATAAATGACAACGACAACTTTCACCAACTTTGTTTTTCTACAAGTGATGAAATTGTTAAAATTTCAATGATGGCTAACACCGTCGAAGACCCAAACCAAGACCCAAATTTATACAGCGAAATTGATGTTAGTTCCTGCACTACTTTGACAATTATTGAAGAGAACATTTTCGAAAAATGGTATAAAATTTACCCGAATCCGTTTTCAGATGAAATTTCTGTTGAGAATCTGCTTGGTGACGAATACTTCATCATTTATGACTTTTTAGGGCGAAATATTATGGAAGGAAAATGTTCAGGAACTATAAAAATACCTGAAACAAACTCTGGGATATACTATTTGACCATCCTAAACAATACCAATCAAACAACCTTCAAGTTAATTAAAAGATAATTGCTTGCAACAATGTATATACTGTAAATAATTTAATCAATAAAATGAAGAAAATAATTCTAATAATAGGTATAGCATTTTTATCAAGTTCATGTAGTAAGAAATTATATAATGTTGAAAAGGTCGAAGTTATACCTTTAATTGATGGAGATCAGACAGAATGGCCAGCCAATACAATTCGGTCCAACAATAATATAAATTATGCAATACAACAGGATGAAGATAATTTATATTTAATGGTGAGTTCATTTGATGAGCAGGTTATGAAAAAAATTATGCTTTTAGGTATGACCTATTGGATTAATACAGACGGAAAGCATAGTAAAGACCAAGGTATTTCTTTCCCGGAAGGGATTATAAATTCAGACGCAATAAAACAAAAATTCGCAAGCCTCAAAAGTAACGGTGGTGGTTTTAGAGGAAGAGGAGGTATGGGCTCAATGCCCAATATTGATAAAAATATATTGCCAGATCAGTCTAAGTTATTAGAGAATTTTAAAGGTCAATCGGAGAATATCGGCCTAATAAATTTTAGTAGTTATGACGATGGGCAAATAATAAATTTCAATCGTAATACTTTAGATTTTAAGAGTTTGGGTATTGTGTTTGATACAAAATTGATACCTGGCCAATCATTTACATTTGAGATTGCAATTCCTAAAAGGCTTCTCAAAAAAAGTACAAAGGTTAAAAAAGATACTTGGGGAATAGGTATAGCAACTAATGATCCAAATTTAGAGCTCAACCTACCTGACAGTTCTAGATTGGATAAGATGCCTGCAAGATTTAAAAATAAATTAGGTGTAAGTGGTAAACTTGAAAAAATTAATGAATTAAAAGCTTTATTAAAACCTATTCAATTCTGGGTAGATGTTTCTGCATTAAAAAAATAAACGAATTACCATCTTCTGTTAAAAATATATCTGGTATTCATTTGGAATCCCATTGAATTAAAGTAATATTTTATTAATTAAAATTATTAAAAATGAACTATTTAAAAAATATAATAACACTATTTGTACTCATATTTTCAGCATCAGTTTCTGCACAAAACACCAATGGGAAAGCCTATTACATTGTAAAAAATACGATAAAAATGAACTTAGGGAATCGTCAAATTCCAGAGGCTCAAAAAGCAATGATACAAGAGCGTATCAATAGTATGTCTACAAATAATTTTGTACTCTCTTTTAATAAGAATTCTTCTATATATGTTGAAGAAGAAAAGTTAGAACAAGACCAAGGTAATGGAGTAATAGCACAACGAATGGGAATGCTAAAAATGATACTTAATCAAGGAAGTAATGGCAAACTTTACAAGAATAGTAGCGACAATACGTACAAAAATCAAGTAGACCTTTATGGGAAACTATTCCTAATTCAAGATTCACTTAAAGAGATAGATTGGAAAATTACTGATGATATAAAAACGATTGGAAAGCATACCTGCTTTAAGGCTACGGCTATCTTAAAAAATAGAGGATTACCAACAAATTTTCGCCCAGGAGAGCAAAAAACAGATGACTCAAAAGAAGAAAAAACAATAGAGGATGAAATGATAATAGTAACGGCTTGGTTTACCCTTGATATCCCTGTTTCTCAAGGGCCTGCAATGTATTATGGTTTGCCAGGATTGATTTTAGAAGTTAATGCAGGAAATACTACCATACTATGTTCAAAAATTGAATTAAATAAAGAAGGCGAAACAGTTGATCCGCCTAAAAAAGGAAAAAAGATAAACCAAGAAAAGTATGATGAGCTTGTAAAGAAAAAGGCAAAAGAGATTCGAGAAAATTTTCAAAGAGGTAGAGGAGGCCTTGGTAGAAGAGGTAATTAAAAATAAGTTCAAATGAAAAAAATCTTATATATACTTTGTGTACTATTCTCTTTAAACGCTTTTTCGCAGGAGATTAATGTTTCAGGATCTATAAAAGATAGTATTGGCACACCATTAGAATCTGCAAATGTGGTAGCAATAAATAGTGTAACAAAAAAATTAGCTTCATATTCAGTTGCAAATAATAAAGGTAGATACCAGCTTTCTCTTGAAAAAAATGCTAACTATACTTTAAAAGTTAGTTTTTTAGGATACAAAACCATTACTGAAATTTTGGAAATAACCGAGCAATCTATAGACTTTGAAAAAAACTTTACACTTTACGAGGATAATAGCCAATTAGATGAAGTTCTTTTAACTTATGAAATGCCTATTACAGTTAAAGGTGATACCATAGTATATAATGCTGATTCTTTTAAGAATGGTACAGAAAAGAAATTAGGCGATGTGCTTAAAAAATTACCAGGAGTAGAAATTAATGATGATGGAGAAATTGAGGTTGAAGGCAAACGTGTACAGAAGCTAATGGTAGAAGGGAAAGACTTTTTTGATGGAGATTCTAAATTGGCAGTAGAAAATATACCATCAAATGCCATTGAAAAAGTGCAAGTGCTTAAAAACTTTAATGAAGTCTCGCAATTACAGGGTGTTACAAATAATGACGATAGTATAGCTATTAATATTAAGCTTAAAGAAGGAAAGAAGAATTTTTGGTTTGGTGATGTTACAGCTGGTGGTGGGCCAGATGATAGATATTTGGTTCACCCAAAGCTGTTTTACTATAGCCCAGAAAAGAGTATTAATATAATAACAGACATCAATAATATTGGCGAAATCCCCTTTACACGTAGAGACTATTTTAAGTTTACGGGAGGTTTAAAAAACCTTGGAGGTACTGGAACTACACTGAATATAACTTCAGATAATTTAGGCTTTTCATTACTTCAAAACAACATGGCAAATGAAATTGAAACTAAATTTGGAGCTGTAAATTTCAGCTATGCACCAAGTAAAAGCCTTGATTTAAGTGGTTTCTTTATTTATTCTGGATCAAAAGCTGATATTGAAGAAATAACAACAAGAGATTATATTTTAGATAATCTAACAGAGGAAACTACTACAAGCTCTATTCAAGATAATAAGTTAGGTCTTGGTAAAATAAGTGCATCTTATAAACCGCATAGCAATTTTCAATTAGATTATGATGTGTTTTTAAAACTGTCTGAACAAGAAGAAAGTAGTAGAGTGTCGTCTTCAACAGCAACTGTAAATAATACCATAAATGAGTTAAGAGAGGATAATCCTTTTTCTATTAATCAGAATGCAAACCTATATTATACATTAAACGATAAAAATATTTTCTCAGCCGAAGTTCAACATTTATGGTCTAAAGAAAATCCTTTTTACAATGCCACATTTTTAGGTTTGGGTGAGAATCCAAGTATAGCAGAATTACCATTTTCAACAGTATTCCCTTATGATACAACACAAGAAGATTATGGATTAAATCAAGACAAAACAATTAATACCAACAAGTTTGACGCTAAAGTGAATTATTACAACGTACTAAATAACAAAAGCAATTTAAACTTTGTCATTGGTGGAACTCTTAGTAGACAGAATTTCGATTCTTCAATTTTTCAAACCTTGGATGATGGCAGTTCGAGCAGTTTTACTGGTGACGAATTTAATAATGATGTGACTTCAAATTTTTCTGATATATATGCTGGTGCAAAATATAAGTTTGTTACAGGAAAGTTTACATTCGCACCAGGAGTAAACCTTCATAGCTATACGTATAATAATGAACAACTCGGAGAAAAATATGAAGACACTCAAACGAAACTATTACCAAATTTTTATGCTAATCTGCAATTTAAAAAATCTGAAAGCTTACGATTTAACTATTCTCAAACTGTAGAATATCCTGATATTAATAATGTAGCACAAGGTTATGTGTTTAATAATTATAATTCACTATTTAAAGGGAATAATGAGATTAAAAACGGCCTATACGATATTTTCAGTTTAAACTATAGTAGTTTTAGTTTGTTTAATTATACTAATGTATTGGCATCATTAAGATATACGAAAATGAATGACCCAATTAAAAATAGTCTTATCTATCAAGGCATAAACTCGGTATCTACACCTATTAATTCAACCTTAACAGACGAAAGCCTTAACGGAATATTTCGTTGGGATAAAACCATTGGTAAGTATAAAGTAGGCTTAAGTGCTAATGTCTCTTGGCTCAATAATTTTAATTTGGTAGATGATGAAATAACCGAATCAGAATCATTAACACAGCGTTATAAAGCGAGTGTTTTGACAAATTTTAAAAAAGGACCAAATTTTGAAGTCGGTTACCAACGTGCTATAAGCAATTTTACAAATTCAGGTACTAAAAACACCTTTTATACAGACATGCCTTTTGCAAAGTTAGAGATGGTATTCATTAAAGATTTCTCTTTTACATCAGATTATAGCTTCTATAATTATTCTGATGATCAGCAGACGCTAAACTCTTATTCTTTTTTAAATGCGAATCTCTATTATAGAAAAAAAGACAGTAAATGGGAGTACAGATTAGGTGTTAAGAACATTCTTAATACCCAATCCATAAATCAAAACAGTTATAACGAAGCTTTTTCTACTACGTCAGAGTATTATGTACAACCGCGTTATGGTTTTTTAACCGTAAAATATAATTTATAAAACCCCTTAATGAGGGTTTCGTCTATACATTTTAAGTCTCCGTATAGTAAATTTTAATGGTCTTGTCTTCTATAATATTTTTGAAGTAGTGTAAATAAATAATTTAAAACGATAAAAAATGAAGTCAATTAAAATAGTAGCAATAATGAGTATTCTTGGAATGCTTTTTATGACACAGACATCAAATGCTCAGAGAAGAGTAGTAGTGAAAAAGCCTCATAGAACCGTTGTAAGAACAACAAGTCCTAGAGTTGTTTATAAAAGACCTACACCTGTTGTAAGATCAGTAAGAACATTACCTGCTACGGCGGTTGTTATAAAACGTAATGGAGTTAGATATCACTATTATAATGGTCGTTATTACAGATATAATAGAGGAAGATATGTTATAGTTACAGCTCCAAGAGGCGTAAGAATAAAAGTTTTACCTGTTGGCTATAGAATAATTGTAATCGCAGGAAGACCATACTTTTATTTTCAAGGAGTTTATTATGTATCTGTCAACAATGGTTATAAAGTGGTAGAAGCACCAGATAATATCATAGTTTATGAATTGCCAGAGGAAGCAGAACAAGTTGAAATAGATGGAAAAACATTTTATGAATATGATGCTAAATTGTATAAAGTCGTTACCACTCCAGAGGGTAAAGGTTTTAAAATTGTGGGTGATTTAGAAGAGTAACTAATTCAAAATAAACTCAATAAGAAGATTTTTTGAGCAACAATTAGAAAATAATAAACAATAAAAAATTTAAACAGATGAAAGTATTAAAAAATAGTATCGTAATAGTCGTATTGTTAGTTAGCACAATGTCTTTTGCACAAGACAGAGAACTTACAGAAGAACAAAAAGAGCAAGTTAAAGAACAGTTAGAACAGTATTTTGAAAAATTAGACCTATCCGAAGAGCAGAAACCAAAATTTGAAGAAATTACAAAAAAGTATGCACTTCAAATGAAAACTTTAAAAACTAGTGATAAGGGTAGGTTTGCCAAGTACAAGGAATTTAAATCGATAAAACGTTCTAAAAACAAAGAAATGAAAACATTGCTTTCTGATGAACAATACAAGATTTATAAAAATACCCAAAAAGAAATACAAAAGAAGATGAAAGAGAAACGTAAGAATATAAATTAAAATACTTGAAACGCAGATTTTTAATGTCTCCATAAACAACATGTGACATTGATACCTTATTATAAACTCCTTATTTAGGAGTTTTTTTATTGACCTCATAAAATTTTGGCTAAAACAATAGGTGAGTGGAGCGTAAGATTTTAGGCTATACAAATGCAATTATCCAGTGGATGATTTTATTTGGATACAACACTTTACTAAATGCTCGTTTCAAATCGTATTTAGCTAGAAATGTCTACTAGACATTTTCTTAACGCTAAATAGTCTAAAATGTAGCGTAACGAGCCGTAATTGTTTCCAAAATTATATGCAGTCTTGATTTTTTTGTTTCTTTTTTTATCCAAGAAAAAAAGACATAATCAAAACTTGGTGAGTTGCAAAGTTTCAAATTCTATTTTACATACTATTTTGAAAATTGATTGAGTATCAATTTATAAAATACAATTACTAGTTCTATTTTACATAATATTAATGCAGTTTATTAGAACTGTTCAAATAAGACATAAGAATATAATAAGTGCTAAGAATTTTTATTTTCTAAAATTTTAGCTCTTATGGCAAGCTCTGAGAATCGCCTAGAAAAAAATATGTAGCACAAATATCCATGTACGACAAAATTTTAATGATATCTAAAAACTAGCTTTTATTGTGCGGCTGGCAAGCGGCTGGAAATTGCATATAAAATAAATTACAATAGTAATTTGATTTTATCAACGCAATATGCGTTTGACAGCGGACATTTGACAAAACGACAAATTATAGGACAAATGCTTTTTTAGATCTGCGAAGCAAACCGTTTCTAGTTTAATGCCCAAGTACTGCACACTAAAACCATTAGTACTAAAGCTTCTGGGATATTTTACATAATATCATTATAGTTGACTAATGGTACACTTTGATTAAATAACCAATAATAGCATTTGTCCTATAATTTATATTATGTAAAATAGTATTGTTAATATACTTACCTATTCAACTAATAAATAACACCTAAATATTTTTATTCAAACACTACTATAGAATGCGTTATCCTAATTGTCTATGTTTTTAATTTACATGCATTTCATCGAATAAATTAATATTTTAATCGATTATATAAATCAATAATTATATTTGATTGCCAAATATCCTTTTAAAACTTAACCTAAATGAAACCTACTCATTCGCGACCTCAGTCAAATAAATCTCAAATTCAGTTGATTCATCAGTACTATTCGTATACAGGGTTTTATGAATTTATCTGGATCGCTATAAAAAATGCCTTTCCATTTATTGTTGGTTTTGTTGCGGCTATTATTACCGCAAATCTTTTTATTGATGTAAATCTAACTTTGGCACGCCTTACAGAACTTTTACCAGTTTATGGTGTATTAACTTTCTTCTTTATATCAGAAACTATACTAGGCCTAGTACCTCCAGAGATATTCATTGTCTGGTCCGGTAATATGGCAACTCCATGGAAGTTTTTAAGTATTTTGGCTATTTTGTCTTATGCAGGTGGATTAGCAGCCTATTGGCTTGGTAAATTATTTACCACTATGCCTACATTTCATAACTATTTAGAAGAAAAAATGGCAAAACAACTAAGAAACTCAAAAAAATGGGGTGGTATACTAATAGTAATAGGAGCATTATTGCCAGTTCCATTTGCAGTATCATGTATGACTGCTGGTATTATTAAATACCCTTTTAAAAGTGTTATGTTTTACGGCTTGTTGCGTATTTTACGAATCTTTGCCTATGGCTTCGTTATTTTCAATCTGATTTAACGTCTATTCGATTTAATCAAGGGTATTCTTAATACTACCTAAATTACTACATATTAGATAAATACAGTATATCTAATCACAAATCCTAGTATAATCCTTACTTCCTTTTGTAAGATTGTATTATGAGGTACCTTCTTTACGAAAATTACCTATAAAACCCAAAAGTATGATCAAAGGTTTAACCCTTTTCAGTGTTAAAGTCAAAACCTATTTCTGTGTTGAAGAATTTTATTGTTCCTTTATTTATTTTATTATAATTTTAGTTTTTACACTTAGATTTTTTGTACAATACTACTGCAAATAAAATACGATCAATCATCCATTTATTTGGTCATTTCAGACCATTCGACGACTAAATTAATGCCTACACAGAGAATTTTGATATGGTGCAAATTAGCCAATACCTTTGTGCTGAAACGTTCCTTAGTCTACTAAAACCTAAGTATTATGGATTCAAATTTCTCATTATTCAACCAGATTAATAGTTTATGTTACTGGTTATTATCATCAAGTAACTACAGAACTTCAGTAAATTTAGATGCAGAAAAAGACACGTACAGTGTATGTATTAAACATGAAGGTATAGAACTTTATACCAATTGCATTGAAGGATCCAGTAAAAGAAACCCACGTTTTTTAGAACATGAATTAGATGCTATGGTCTCAGGATTATTACATTTAAAAGAAAATGTAACTCAGAAGTCTGCATAAAACTTTATTTTTCTATTGCAATTATTAACGTGCTAATTTTCTGAGCGCAACCCACTGTTTTAGCATTTCTCTAGAATCTACAGCCGGATATCCTAATACCGTTTTTCCGGCTGCTACGTCATTCATAACTCCAGATCCAGCTCCAACGGTTGCACCAGAATGAATGGTCGTATGGTCCTTTATAGATGCACTACCACCTATAACAACTCCATCTCCTAAAGTTACTGAGCCTGCAAGTCCGCTACTGCCAGCCATAATGCATGAACGTCCTAGCACACAATTATGTGCAATCTGAACCAAGTTATCAATCTTACAGCCATCACCTAGTATAGTAGAACTAAATTTTGCACGATCTACACAAGAGTTAGCCCCAATTTCTACTCCATTCCCAATTACTACATTTCCAATATGTGGAATTTTAACTAAACCTCTACCATCATCACTTGGGCGATAACCAAAGCCATCAGCACCTATACTTACGTTATTATGAAAAATACAATGACTTCCAATAACAGAACGTTCTCTTATAATAGTTCCGGACCAAACTGTAGTATAATCACCAATGCTTGTTTCATCTAAAATTGTCACATTAGGATATAAGGTAACATTTGCACCTATCACAACATCTTTCCCTACATAACAGCCAGCTCCAACTCTACTCCCTTTGCCTATTACTGCTGAGGCATCAATATTAGCTGATGGATGAATTTCATTTTCAAAATGTGGTGTTTCTGGTGTAAATGCATCTAAAAGTTTGGCCATAGCTAAATCCGCATTCTTTACTTTTATCAAGGCTTTATTTTCACCAGGTTCTAAATATATATTATCGTTTACAATTCCCAAAGCAGCTTTAGAGTCTTGCCAAAATTTAGCATATTTTCTATTGCCTATAAAGGTGGCTTGTGTGTTACTTGCCTTCTTTATTTCTTCTAGACCTTCAATTTTTTGATTGGTATCACCTATTATTTCTCCATTTAAGAGTGCATTAATGTCTTGTATTGAAAATGATTTCATTAGTTTTTATAAGTATATTGATTATTTAGATTTACAATATAGTCTTAAAAATAGGAAGTTTAAAACTGCATAGTAAAATTCCTCAACTATTAATCCTCTGGTGGATAACCATGAATTTCTTCAAATTTTTCATCAAAATTTGTACGTAAATAAGAATTTAATTTCTTCTTGTAATCGTCCTTTAACCATTTTAAGAAGTTATGGGTACTTTTACTAATACACTTCGCATAGATTTCTATACGCATATTAATATCATCTTTCAGCATTTTAGCTAATCCTAACGCGTCATAGACATCTTCACTATTCTCAATACAAATTTTTGCATGTTGCTCTATTGAACGTTCTAAGACAACCTTTGATGACTCGCCTTTAGCAACAGCGTCTTTATACGTTTGCCTAATATCAAAATAGGTGTCTTCAGATTTAGAAAATTCACCTTTAATTTCATCGGCTAATTCATGCTTGAAATTAGCTTCAATTACTTCATCACTTTTAATACGATCTGAAAACCAATTAGGCGATTTAAAAATTAATTGCCAATCTAAGTCTGCTCCCCAAGGTCCAAACCGATATAAGTTATTTCCTAAATCGATAGTAATAAACTTAGACTTATTATTAAGAATACGTGAGCCACGACCAATCATTTGGTAATATAAAGTCAAAGATTTTGTAGCTCTATTTAAAATGATGGTATCTATTGTAGGCTCATCAAAACCTGTGGTTAAAATACTTACAGATGTTAAAATTGCATCTGGTGTTTCATGAAACCAATCTAATATTTGCTTACGTTGTTTTTTTGTAGCCGTATTATCTAAATGCATAATTGGCAATCCAGCTTCTCTAAACGCATAATAAACACTTATTGAAGTATTAATACCATTATTAAAAATAAGAGCCTTCTTCCCTAGTGAATGCTTTTTATAAGCATCTACTAATTTTTGAAGCATTGCAGGACTCGAATATAAATCTTCAGAAGATTTAACGGTATAATCACCATTAGATCCGACCTCTAAAGAAGTTAATCCCATATCATAAGCATAGGTTTCTGCTCGTGCTAAGAATTCATTCTCTATTAAATTCTCAATAGTTTCTCCCGTAATAAGTTCGTCATAGTTATCTTTCATAGGTAACTCTTTGTTAGAACTTAAAGGGGTCGCTGTAACACCAAGAATAAAAGACTTTTCGAAAAACTTAAAAAGCTTCGTGAAAGAATTGTAATGCGCTTCATCAATAATTACTAAACCAACATCAGAGATGTCAAGCATATCGTCATTTAGACGGTTATTTAAAGTCTCTACCATGGCTACAAAGCACGAATATTCAGCCTGGTCATCTAAATTTGCTTTACTGTTTACTACTTTATTAGTAACACCAAAACTTGTAAGCATAGAAGATGTTTGATTACATAGCTCCACTCTATGCGTCATTACCAATACTTTTTTATTGTGATTCTTTAGGTATTGACGAACCATTTCAGAAAAAATAACTGTTTTTCCTCCACCAGTAGGTAATTGATATAATAAATGATAATCCTTTGGCGCATTATCAAATTTTTCAAAAATCTGACTTATTGCACCTTGTTGATATTCATATAATTCTTTGTCGGTTTTCTTAGCTTGAACAGCTTGATTTGTTTGAGACATCAAAAAAAATTTAGTACGTTGCAAAATTACGGTTAATTGCTAAATGTTTTATAAAAAACTAATGTATCTCTCTATTTCAATACTAAATAGAAAAAATACCGTTAATAACTTATCTACCATCTTTAATTTTTAAAGCATTAATTTTTTAAATTCGCCATGCTATTAATCATTTATTAAGATTTTATCTATAGATAATATAGATTGAGCTTATTCGATAATTATGAAGTTAGTTACTGTATTACTTGTTATGGTCTTTATGTCCTTTAAAGGCTTTAGTCAAGAAAATAACCTAGAAGATTCATTAAGAATCACAATAGAAGAGCCTATAATAAATTTAAAGAAAGGTACTGTAACCAATGAGGTTGCAATCCCTATTATAAGTCCTCTTGAAAGTAATGAGGATATTGATATTAAATCAGAATTCTGGGAAACAAGTATATACAATCCTTATCAAAACACTTTTACAGAGTTTCCATTTAAAATTACTTTTTCCGATAGTTTATACACCTCTCCTGTTTCTCATAAAAAAGTAATCACATCGCGTTATGGTTGGCGCAGAGGAAGACCACATCAAGGCATAGATATTGATTTAGTCACAGGTGATAGTGTGGTATCAATTTTAGATGGTATTGTTCGTTTTGCAAGATATAGTAGAGGGCATGGTAAAACAGTTGTTGTTAGACATTTTAATGGCTTAGAAACGACCTATGCTCATTTATCATATATAGCAGTAAAACCAAATGATACTATTTCTAAAGGTGGTTATCTTGGAAAAGGCGGAAATACAGGAAATTCTAGAGGGAGTCATTTACATTTAGTTGTAAGTTACCAAGGTGAATATATTCATCCTGAATACCTCTTTGATTTCTCTGAAACTAATAAAATTAGAGCTAAGGAATTATGGGTAACAAGACAATGGACACATGCACAATTACATAGTTCTAGGCGAGTTAGCAAGGTTAATCTTTTAACAACTAAGGAAGCTGCATTACTTAGTTTGAAGAAGCAAAAGAAGGTATATGTTGTAAAAAAGGGAGATACACTTTACGGAATTTCGAGACGAAATAACCTCTCAATTTCTAAAATTTGTAATACCAATGCTATTAAAATATCTACTCCATTAAAAATTGGTCAAAAATTAGTCTTAGAACTCTAAAAAATCACATATTCAAATTAGAAAATTCTGTATTTTGCAGCTTCAATAAATCATAATTCTACTTGAAAGTCTGTATCGCCGAAAAGCCAAGTGTGGCTAGGGAAATTGCATCTGTTTTAGGAGCCACTACAAAGCGTGATGGTTATTATGAAGGCAATGGATATGCAGTAACTTACACCTTTGGCCATCTTTGTACGTTGTACGAACCTGTAGATTATAAGCACTATTGGAAAAGTTGGGATTTAAATAATTTGCCCATGCTACCTGAAAAGTTTCAGGTAAAAGTTTCGGATAATGATGGCATAAAAAAGCAGTTTAGGATTGTAAAAAGTCTATTCGATAAAGCAAACGTTGTAATTAACTGTGGTGATGCTGGACAAGAAGGTGAACTGATTCAACGTTGGGTAATTAATGAAGCAAACTATAAAGGTGAAGTACAACGCTTATGGATTTCATCTTTAACAACTGAAGCCATAAAAGAAGGTTTTAATAATTTAAAATCTTCAAAAGACTACGATAACTTATACTATGCTGGCTTTTCTCGCTCTATTGGTGATTGGTTATTAGGTATTAATGCAACGCGCTTATATACTGTTAAACATGGTGGCTACAAACAAGTATTGTCTGTAGGACGTGTGCAAACGCCTACGCTAGCGATGCTCGTTAATCGCTTTAAAGCCATTGAAAACTTTAAGCCTCAGCCCTATTGGGAATTACAAACATTGTACAGAGATACTTTGTTTAGTTACGAAGAAGGTCGTTTTCTTAAAATGGAAGATGGAGAAGTATTGGCTAATAAAGTAAAGGAACACGAATTTGAAATTGTTTCTATTACAAAAAAGAAGGGCACAGAATATGCACCAAAGCTTTTCGACCTCACAGGATTACAAGTCTATTGCAATACAAAATTTAGTTTTTCAGCAGATGAAACACTAAAAATCGCCCAAAAACTCTATGAAAAAAAGGTTGTAACTTACCCAAGAGTAGATACCACTTTTTTACCAAATGATGTTTATCCTAAAGTAAAAAATATTTTGTCTAAACTTACTGATTATAAAGTACTTATATCATCTTTGTTAAATAAACAAATAAAGAAGCCTACAAAGGTATTTAATGATAAGAAAGTTACGGATCATCATGCCATTATACCTACAGGAATGCAAACTCATTTGCAATATAATGAGCAACAAGTTTATGAAAGTATTGTTAAA
Source organism: Winogradskyella sp. PG-2 (assembly GCF_000828715.1). NCBI lineage: Bacteria > Pseudomonadati > Bacteroidota > Flavobacteriia > Flavobacteriales > Flavobacteriaceae > Winogradskyella > Winogradskyella sp. PG-2. The sequence continues at coordinate 3,420,531 of NZ_AP014583.1, forward strand.
CGATTTATAGCTGTTTTTTATGACGATTGTAAAGTATCTAATACAACTGTTATAGGAAAAGCAGCTGATGTAAATTTTAAAACTACAGGAAAAGAAATTTTATCTAAAGGTTGGCGCGTCGTATTTGAAACAGAAAAATCAAATAAAAAAGTAGAAACACTATTACCAACATTCATTAAAGGAGAAAAAGGAGCTCATGAGCCTTCGTTTCTAGAGAAACAAACAAAACCGCCAAATCAATTTACAGAGGCCTCTCTCCTACGTGCTATGGAAACAGCAGGAAAGCAAGTAGATGATGATGAGTTAAGGGATTTAATGAAAGAGAATGGTATTGGTCGTCCATCGACACGTGCTAATATTATTGAAACACTTTTTAGACGTAAGTATATTAAACGAAATAAAAAGCAAATCTTGCCAACTATCACAGGCATTCAATTAATTGATACTATAAAGAATGAACTGCTAAAATCTGCAGAACTTACAGGTTCTTGGGAAAAGCAATTAAAGGATATTGAGAAAGGTAAAATCAGTGCAAGTGCTTTTATAAAAGGTATGAAACGCATGGTTGATGCTTTAGTGTACGAAGTTCGAAGCGAAAAAGTAGAAACACGTATTTCTGCTGTAAATAATAAACCTGTTGTAAAAGCGAAATCTAAAGCAAGTACGAAAACTAAAAAACTTATTGGAACAACTTGTCCTAAATGTAAAGCTGGTGAGTTATTAAAAGGCAAAGCTGCATTTGGTTGTAATCTATATGGAAAGTCATGTGATTTTACTTTACCCTTTAGTTTTGGCAATAAAAAGATTTCTGAAAATCAATACTTGCGCTTATTAAGCAAAGGATCAACAGTGAACTTAAAAGGTTTCAAAATTGAAGGCAATGCCATTGAAGGGTTACTGAGGTTTGATGATCATTTTAAATTAAATCTAGAGCCGAAAAAAGCTAAAGAAAAACCAATCCAAGCTGATGATGCTTGTCCCAAATGCAAAACAGGTAAAATACTTAAAGGGAAAGCCGCTTTTGGCTGCAGCAATTATAAAACTGGTTGTGATTTTCGCATTAATTTTTAACTCTAATTATCCTTATCATTACTTACTTTTAAATGACTAACAGTTTCAAAAAGCTCCGTAATTGTATGCTGAAGATGTTTTGGCGTTACCGCTCTAAAATAGTTAAGCAGGTCTTTGCTTGTTGCATATCTATTGGTTTTAGTTTTTAATTTTCCATCAATAGAATTCCAATCTTCAAGAAAATTTCTTAATGCTCTATTTACGTTCTCCTCACCTACTACTTTTTGAAATTGATACATTTGAATTGCTCCTTTAGCATAATATATATAGTCTTGGTTTTCTACGAATTCAAGTGATGGTTCTGTAAAAGCCTCTCTATCTTTACCTTTTTTATAGATGTCTTTTTGAAGTTCTAAGAATTGAAGTAGCTTGTCTTCAGAATAGTGTTCTTTTAAAACCATCATTGCAACATACTGTGATAATGTTTCTAAAATAAAGTGTCTTCCTTTTACATTAGCCGCTTCTACTTGTATTCCAAACCATTGGTGCGCAATTTCATGAGCAGTCACATAAAATGCCATATCCACATCACTTTCATCATCTATATCCAAAATAAAGCCTATGGATTCTGAAAAAGGTATAGTTCCTGGAAATGATTGAGCATATTGTGCATAACGTGGAAATTCCATAATTCGCAGGTGCTCATATTGGTAAGGACTAAAGTTTTCACTGTAATAGTTTAGAGATGCTTTCATGGAAGATAGCATTCTATCTAGATTATAATCATGAGCTTTATGATAGTAAATCTCTAAGTCAACAGGTTTTGAAATTGAATCCTTTTGATATATCCAATGGTCTTTTTTTATTTCATATTCCGCGGAAACTATAGAATAAAAATCTATGATTGGGATTTTCATTTTATAATGAAAATAGTTGCGATTATCATTTGTCCACTGTTTCAATAGTTCTCCAGGAACAAGAGCCGTTTGTTCTTCTGATGTACCGATAATCATTTCAAAATTTAAACCGTCAGAATCACTACCTGATCTCGCTTTTACTAGTTCATTTGTATTTTGTCGGTCCGCTTTATTATATCGTATGGGTAAATTTTGCTCTTTACGTTCGTCTGCATCATTTAACTCATACTTTCTATTATAGCCAATGGTTGGCAAATCCGAATTATTAAAGAATGTTCCGTTTTTATTGATATTCACATTAGAATTCCCTGATTCAAATCCTTTTGTTATAAAACTTTGTTTAAAATACATTTTTACAGAATCTCCCGGTTTTAATACTGAATTCAGATTGAATATTGTGTAATCAAACTTTTTATAGTGATTGTTTTGTGTTGCTCCACCTTCAAAAGAAAGGCTATCTATTGTGATATTTCCTTCTAGAAGTTTTTGAATGTGAACAGATGTTATGTCTTCCCTATTTGTATTTTTCAGAATATAATAGCCTTCTACTGTGTAATCTCTAGTTGAAGGATACAACTCTAATCGCAAATTAACATCTACTAGTTTAGGTTGCGGCACATATTCAAATTGCTTGAGCTCTTTTTCATAGTCTACTCTAAAGGCAGTAGCTTCAGAATTGGTCCAATATTCATTTAAAATATTTGTGTTATAAAAAATAAAGCTTCCCATAGCTAGGAACGCTAAGAATACTATAGAAGTTAATTTTATAAGTGGCTTACTGAAACTGTTTTTACCAGCTTTAATTCGTTTTTTCAAGTTCACAAATCATTTGCAGTGTCTAAAAAGCATATACATTGTATTGAAGGTAATCGCATTTATATTGGTGACCATATTGTACCTGTTGGAAAATTGTATAAGACTAATCTCAATAAGCTATTAAAATAGGTAATACTTAATTATTAATTGACTTTTTTAATGGGTACATAAAAATCCTCCTCTGAATCTGGACTTCCATTTTTATATTTTTCACCCATCACTTGAAAGTGCGGTCTATCATCAATGACATAACCCGATGTTGGCAGCCATTTGGTCATAATTTGCTGATACGTTTTTGAAGCATCCATACCTTTATGTAAAAAGACGGCGTATTCACCTTTAGGAATTATAAAGGCTGTCATTCCTTCAGGAATAGGGTCTAAACTTGAAACTTCAACACAAGCCCAAATATCAATAGATGCTTCAAAATTATTGAAATTAGTATACTCTTGCAGTGCTATAAATTCACCATTTATTGTATTTGTTATGGTTTTTGGATTTGGCATAAAACGTTGCCATAAAGCAACTATGTTTCCAAACTGACCATGATGCATGCTGCTTTTTATTCCATTAAGTTTCTTTTCAGTCTGATGTATAAGTTTAGGATTCATTATTACTTTTTAATTTTTGATATGATTCTGAAAGCTTGCTGATTTAGTGATTTAGATTCACTTTGTGCCAGTACTATAGCTTCTCTAATCAAATCTTTTACCACAGTATTGTTATAGTCATCAGCACTAGATATAGGAATATGACGAATTAATTTCCCTGTACCTTTTAATAATTGCTTTGGGTCGGATAACAAGGTACCTTTATTGAATCCCAAATTTAGATGATTGGTGTATATCGGAATCATACAAAAACTATTGCCTAATTTTTCTGACAATGAATATACTGAAGTTAAAGCGTGTGTGTGATACAGCAGTTCAATTGCTTCTGGATACAAGTCTAAAACAAACAACCTCAACTCAAGATATAAATCTATTAGCTCTTTAGATTTGTATTTAAGAACATTGAGAAAATCGGGATGTACATCGTTGTTTAAACTCATAACTTAAAGGTATAAAAAAACCATCCTAATGAATATTAAGATGGTTATATAATTATAGAAATTAAATAATTATGCTTGTTTTACTTTAACAGCATTCATACCACGTTGTCCTTTTTCTAATTCGAAAGTTACTTTATCATTCTCTGCAATATCATCGATGATACCACTAACGTGAGTAAAGTGCTTTTCATTGGTTTCAATATCAATGATAAATCCAAAACCTTTTGAACTATCATAGAAAGATACTTTACCAGTTCTTACTGGATCGAATTCTTCATCGCTATCCTCTTTTTGTGGAATTCCGATGACGATATTTTCCGCTTTAACCTTCACTTTCATTGTTGGATCTGGTGGAGTATCTGTTAGATTCCCATTATGATCTACATAAGCTAAAGGGATTCCGCCTGAACCATTTTCTTCTTTTGCGAGTTTACGCGCTTCCATTTTCTTACGCTTATCTTCTCTCTTTTTTAATCTCTTTTTTTCTTTTTCGCTTTTACTAAAGGTTTGTTGTGATTTAGCCATTCGTTGTTTTAAAAATTAATATATGCTTGCTTATTAAATTAATACTAACGCATACAATATAATCATCTTAACAATGCATCGTATTAGAAACCAAGAAAAATAACGTAGAATTAATGTTACTTGTGCGGTATATCTTCAATAAACAGATTGCAAAGATAATATATTCTTAGCAAAATTTTAAGAATTTACCCTTTTAAATATTTTTTTGGAATCTTAAATCGTTCACTTTCAATGGTCCAAAACATAGAGAGAATCCAGTATCTATCTCCATCGAAGAAAATTTCATAGCTTGTAATCCCAGTTTTTGATTCAATACTTTTATCTTCAGCTCTAAAGGTATATGTGCTAAAAACTTGTATTACAGAACCAAATTCATTTATGGTGTTGGCGACTTCGCACTCGTAAAACCCTTTTTTATCTAAATAATCTAATTTTTCTATAAATTCATCAGCAGTTTTAAAAACCATTGTTGATGCTTTGGTTTGCTCCTTATTCCAATAGCTATATGTGAAATTTGCTGAAGGATGAAATAGGTTTTTAAATCTCTTAAAGTCTCTCTTCTGTCCTATTGGTCCAGAAATACAATCATAATACGCATTCAATATAGTTTACACACTTGTAAAATCATCTTTATAATTTGATACTTTTTCTTGTGCAAATGAAATATTGATATTGAATAAAAAGGCAATAGACACGATAAATATTAATCTCTGTTTCTTAATAGTTATTGTTTTATTGTTATTCCGTTTTTATTTTTAAATTTCCCTGTAATTAACCAGCCACCAAAATCTTCTGATACTGCCATTATTAATGTGTTCTTTCCTTTGTTTAGATTAAGGTAAACAGCATCAAATAAACCTACTGTACCTAAATACCTATAATCTCTAGACCTCCATTTATTTGTTCCTCCATATATAGGTTTTCCGTTTAAAATTGCTACCACTCTATCACTATACCCAAACTGAAATAATTTAGTTTGTGCCTTATCCGAAACAATCTCAATTTTCGCAAAAACCGTATTATTTTTTGTACCGTCTCGTAATACCATTTTTCTAGAAATATTAGCAGCTACTCCTTCCTCTACTTGTATCTTAGCTACCCACTTTCTAGCTTTAATGAGCTTGTCTAGTTCACTTAAATCATCTAAGCTATTCTCTTCAAACTTATCTGAAACTTCCCATTCTTGGACAAGCTCCTCAATAGGCTGCCGTTCTAATGCCTTAAAGTTATTAAGTTTATAATTATTATTGTCAATTTTAACATTAGCGATATGTATGCCTGAAGCATTGCCACCTCTAAAAATAATTTCACCGTCTTGAGTTGGCAGGTATTGATTCCAAGAAAGGTTTGGAGCTTCCGAATAATCTAGATAAACTTGAGCCTTATCATTATTTACAACAATTTTCACATGTGTCCAATCATCGAATTTATAGGCATAAGGAAAAGAGTATTTTTCACCAAAATAAAGTTGCCAAGGAGTAATACCATTAGTTACTGGAGCTGCTTGATTTGCATCTGGTTTACCTGATAAATGTGGTCTCACAAACCATTGTTCACCATCACGTCCTTTTGCTCTAAAATATACACCAGGAAAACATTGTTCTTCCTTCAAAAAAATATCAAATTCTATGGTGCCATTAGTAAACTTGTAATCTTTTAAGGACATGGAACCTGCCTGTAATTAAATGGATGCTTTGCCTTTATAATTTTCAAATACGTAAGCTCTAGCTGAAATATTCCAACTTAAAGTATCTAATGGAATTGTATTTTGTGTGAAGGTTAATTGTAATGCAAATAAGGTAAATAGAAATACGATTGATTTTTTCATGATGAATTGTTTTAGTTTCTATAAAACTCTTTAAATAAGCTGAAAGTCATGAAAACAATTTCGTTCAAATGAGTTCAATGTTGTACAAGCCATTTTTTTTAAGACTTTTGTAATACTTATGGCTATATATACTGAATACAACCTTGTGCAAAAATGCCTTCAAAAAATTGAAGAGAAATTAGCATGGGGAAACTCTATAAATTAGCATAACAATGTATTCAAAGAATTAAGTGAAACCATACAAAATAAAACAGGTGTTTTATTAAGTGTAACAACATTAAAACGGATTTGGGGTAAAGTGAATTATGACAATGCGCCTAGCATAAGCACACTAAATACTTTATCACAATTTATAGACTATAAAAATTGGAGAGATTTTAAAACTGAGTTTACTACTACTAAAAGTGCATCTACTAGTCTTAAAAAGTCATTTAAAATAGATACTTCAAAAATATTGAAAGCTGGTATAGCACTAGTCGTAGTATTGCTTGTTTTAAATTTTGCTTTTAAAAACTCTGAAGCTGTCATTGATGCTTCTAAAATAGAATTTAAAAGTCATAGTGTCACTAAAGCTATTCCTAATTCTGTCGTTTTTAATTTTGATTTGAATTCTGTGAAATCAGATAGCATATACATTCAACAGTTTTGGGACATTACTAAAACTATTAAGATTAACGTAAATCAAAAGCAAGCTACTAGCATTTACTATTATCCTGGCTATTTTAGAGCAAAATCATTAATTGATGGTAATATTATTAAATAGCACGATTTATTTATTAAGTCTAATGGCTGGTTAGGAACTATAGATTATAAACCTATACCCAAATATATAAGCAATATAAATCGTCTTGGTTTTTCAAAAGAAATTATTAAGGAAATTAAAACAAATGAAAAACCTATAACCTCTACGTTTCATTTTATTGATGAATTCAAAGGACTCTCCGGCGATAATTTTATTTTAAATGCAAGACTGAAGAGTTTATACCAAGAAAAATGGGCCGTGTGTCAAAACGTTTCGATTGTTATAGTTGGAACTAAAAGTGCTTTAATTATTCCATTTTCTCTTATTGGCTGTTCTTCAGAACTTAACGGAATGTTGAGTAACGTCAGTTTAAATGGTAAAACGGAAGATTTATCATCTCTTACAGTAGATTTATCTGAATTTAGGGATGTGAAAATTGAAGTAACAGATAAGATCGTAAACATATTTATTGATAGCAATAATGTTTTTACTAAAGCATATGAAGAATCAATAGGCAACATTGCTGGTATCAGATATAAATTTCTAGGTGTTGGAACAGTAGAACAATTCAGTATTACAAATAAAAAAACCAATAAAGAACTTACATTTTAAGACTTTATTGATTTTTAAAGATTTATGAATCTGAAAATTTTATTCTATGCGTCCTGTCCAAGAAATTGAATTACCAGGACCAGAAGATACCGTTAAAAAAGCATTACCATTGGGTTTAATGTCGATAAATACTTTTCGCTCACCAACACTGAATTCAATTGAAATATGTTGTTTCTCATCATTAAATTCATTCTTATAACCTTCAATCTTACCATCAATAATAAAGGATTTACGATCATTAGTTAAACCAACCATTTCTCCAGAAACGCTAGATTTATTTATATTGATTATTGCATTATCACCTAACTTCTCTCTTCTTTTATTGTTGTAAACAAGATCTCCAACAAATTGGTATGTATGATTTTCTACCAATGCTTTGGAGTTATTATATGTAGATTGAAACTTTTCTTTTTGTGTGGACTTAGATTGTGCACAACTATATGTTGTTGCACTTATGCTAAAAATAGCCACTAATAAAATTATCTTTTTCATACTATTTTGGGTCTAATACTTGTTTTATTCTTTCAATACAATCTCTGTAATGGTATTTAGTTTCCGTGCTTAAAGCCATTTTAGATGCAGCATTTAAAGTTTGCTTTAATCGATTTAATTCACCTCTAACTAATGCTCGTACATCAGACTGATTAACATTAAAATATTGTCTACTACGTCTAGGATCTAAATCTTCAGTCATTAAAAACGTCATTCTATCTAAATAGGCACGTTGCAAGTTACGTCTAAAAACCGAAACATTTGATGCTGACTTAGTCTCTGACCATAATCCCAAACGCACACCTCTTAACATATCTAATGCTGAATAATTATTTGCATCCATAGCTTTATGATCAATAATCCTGCCTAAACGCTCAAAATTTAATAAATTATTTAAATGACGTGTTTGCAAACTTCTAATACGATTAGTGTAACCAGCATAATTTATATTTTTAATAATAGATTTGTCTAATAACCAATTTGGTGTAGCAAATGCATTTTTATGCAACCATATCATAGCCGATTTTTGGTATGCTTTAGCAACAGGGTTATAAACATCACCAAGTTGTGATGGATTCTTAGTGTTTTCTAATACTCCACCAACATGTGTAACTACATGTCCAACATAACGACTCCAAACACCTAACATCTCACGATAAAGCTCAGATAAGTCATCATAGTTATCTGTTTTGTCGCTTGTCCAACTTGGTAAATTTTTAGCAACAATTTTTAAATTTTTAAGGCCGTAAGTACTGGCCAAAATACTATTATTTCCAATGTCTTCAGTTTGTGCTGTTGGATCAAATCGGCTACTTTGCTTGCCAAATTTATATATTGGATCTCCCGCCCTGTCTTTAATCCACCTATTTAATATCCCTTTTTCATCCTCAGCAGAACTAGCTTCAGAAATATATCTATAACCAAATCGCATAATCATCATAAGGTCCTAACTGTCTTACAAAACGAATATTTGTATCACCTGGTTGTGCAATATAATTATAGCGTGCATAATCCATTATTGTTGCAGCAATTCCATTTTTCTGTGTAAAAGGGCCATTTCTATAACTCTCAACGTAGTATGCATAACTTGCACTCATATTGTGAGGTAAACCAAGAGTATGACCAACTTCATGAGCAATGACCATTTTCATCATTTCTTCTATTTCTTCTTTAGGAGTATTTAAGGTTCTTGCAGAAGGGTTTGCTGCACCTGTTTCTAACAAATAACGATTTCTATAGGAACGTAAATGGTTATGGTACCAAATAATGTCACTTTCTATAATTTCACCACTTCGCGGATCTGATACACTTGGGCCTGTTGCATTTCTAGTTGTACTTGCCACATATCTTACTACAGAATATCTAATATCTTCTGGACTAAAGTCTGGATCTTCTTCTTTTGTTGGTGGGTCCTTAGCAATAATTGCATTTTTAAAACCAGCAACCTCAAATGCTTTTTGCCAAAGTTCAATACCTTCTTTCATATACGACCTAAATTTTTCAGGTGTAGCAGGATCTAGATAATAAACAATTGGTTTAATTGGCTCAACCAATTCACCTCTATTATAGGCTTCTACATCTTAAGATAAAAATTTCCTACGTCTTAAGTACGTTTTTCTATCTGCTTTTAATTCTTCACTACTATAATCGTACTTACTTGTTGTAAACCATCCGACACGTTCGTCAAAAAGACGTGGTTGCATTGCTACTTTCGGTAATAAAATCATAGACTGATTCATTTGTACACTAATGGTTTCATCCCCAGTATTTACAGGTGGATTTATAGCATTATATGTAAAATCTTGAATCACTTCAATATTCTCTGGAAAACTCTTCACAGAATTAATAAAACTTCTAGATTTATCTAGAGATCTCACTTTATAAGCTGTTCTTAATCGAGAGCCTAATCCACTAATTGCTTTTACATCCGAACCATAAAATTTAGTAACATCAATAACTACAGAAGAAGAATCTTTTGAAAAGGCTGCAATATCAAAAGCATATAACGTCGGTTCATAATTATTAGCTCTAACAGAAACGTTGATAGGTAAACTGTCTGCTGCAATTGCACTAGAAGACTTTTCCTTTATTAAGATTTTGTTTTTAAAACGCCCCCAATTAATCATTCGTGTATTGGTCTTAGTACCAGCATTTACATATCCACCTCCAAAGTTTGCAGGTAGTTTAGCAAAACGACTCACCAATAACATATCCGTATTAAGATACTTCATAGGGATTTCGAAATAGTATTTCTCGTCAACCAAATGAACATCAAATAGGCCTTCATCAGATTGTGCATCTTTTGTAATAACTTTATCGTAATCTTTAATTTTACCTTTTTTCTTTTTTGGAGCTAGCGGTTTTGCTTGCTCCTTTTTAGCATCTTTCTTTTTCTTACGTCTAGATTGTGCATCTAATGGATTGAAACTTAATACAAAGAAGAGACAGATAAAAATTGAGATTGTTTTTTGCATGACTTAAAATAAGAATGGATAATTAATATTAAAGTTAATTTTTGCTTAAAAATAATTAATAGAATTGTAGTTTTTTAGCATTTCTTAAAAGCTGTTAAAAAGTCATTGTGATTACTTATTTCTAGAGTACTTTTGCACAAATTAGTTATTATGTCAAAATTATTGCCAACATTTAGAATTGTTGCTTTGCTAGAAGGACTTTCATATATCTTGCTATTGTTTATTGCTACACCAATAAAATATCTTGGTGATGATTCTCAATATGTAAAAATGCTTGGTATGCCACATGGTGTCTTATTTATAGCATATGTAGTCATGGCAATAATCATTAGTTCTGATATGAAGTGGACAACTAGAACGATGTGGATTATTTTAATCGCTTCAATAATTCCCTTTGGCACATTTTATATTGATAAAAAATATCTAAAGAAAACGCATGCTCAATAATTTAAGACATTATATATATGATTTGCTGATAGATAAAGGTTGGTCTGTAACATCAGCAAAATATCTTAATATGTTAGCTTTACTAGTTGCCTTATTACTTATTGCATTTATTGTTGATTTTATCTCAAAACGAATTCTTTGGAGATTCTTTTCTGGAGTTGCAAAACAAACTAAAACAAATTTTGATGACATTCTTGTTAAGAACAAGCTCCCAAGAAATATTGCGCATATCATTCCACTAATTATTCTTATTGAGTTTGTTCCACAAGTTTTTTCAGATTTTGTAAATGCAGAAGATATTATAGAGAAGACTTTGAAGGTTATCGCTATTATATTGACGCTTCGTATTATTAAGAGTCTTCTAAATTCAGTAAAAGATTACTTAAAAACCTTACCAAGATATAAAGACAAACCTGTAGACAGTTATATCCAAGTCTTTATGATTTTTGCTTGGCTACTTGGTATATTTTCAATTTTTGCAATCATCACTGGTATTTCATTTTTAAAGTTTGCAACAACTTTAGGTGCAGCTTCTGCTGTAATTCTATTGATTTTTAAGGATACTATTTTAGGATTTGTAGCAAGTATACAAGTCTCTATTAATGATATGGTAAGAATTGGGGATTGGATTACTTTTGAAAAGTATGCTGCAGATGGTGATGTTACTGAGATAAATTTAGCTACAGTCAAAGTGCAAAATTGGGATAAAACAATTACTACTATTCCTACTTATGCTTTGATTTCAGACTCTTTTAAAAACTGGAGAGGCATGAAAGCTTCTGGAGGTAGACGTATTAAACGTTCAGTAATTATTAAGGCATCTTCCATACATTTTCTTACCAAAGATGATGTTGAACGTTTTAAAAAGATTGAATTAGTATCAACCTATTTAGAAAATCGATCTAAAGAGATTGATAAGCATAATAGTGATGCTAATGTTGATAAATCCGTTTTAATCAATGGAAGAAACTTGACCAACTTTGGTGTATTTAGAAAATACCTTCAAACTTATATTGAAAATCATTCTGCCATTAATAAAGATATGACCTTAATGGTGCGACAACTTGCTTCTACTCCACAAGGCATTCCTATGGAAATATATGCTTTTAGTAGTGATCAACGTTGGGAAAATTATGAGTATATCATGGCAGATATATTTGATCATGTTTTAGCCGCTGTTAAATATTTCGATTTACAGATATACGAATTGGCTGTTCCTACGATAGATTAATTATCCTTTAAACGATCACTAACAAACTCTACTTTAGTTTTACCATGAGGTTTTGGTTTACCATCATCTCCAAGATTTACCATAATTATATTATCTACGGTAAGAATAGTTTCTCTTGTCATTTTATTACGGGCTTCGCATTTCATAGTGATAGAAGATTTACCGAATTTGGTAACTTCAATCCCAATCTCAATAATATCTCCTTTTTTAGCTGAAGCCATAAAATTAATTTCTGAGATATACTTAGTTACGATCTTTGAGTTCTCAAGCTGAATGATTGTATAAAGCGCAGCTTCCTCGTCGATCCAAGCTAACAATTGTCCTCCAAATAAAGTACCATTAGGATTTAAGTCTTCGGGTTTTACCCATTTTCTTGTGTGAAATCTCATTAAAGTAAAGTTTATTGTGAATCTGAATCATTATGCGGAACCTTTAAATCAGTTCCTAATTCAGCATTCAGTTGTTTTATAAAATAAGTAGAAAGCAAAGGCGATTCCTTTTCAATATTTTGATGTATAAAAAAGTTGATATCCTTTATACCATTGTCTTTCCAGATTTTTAGGCGTTCAATCCAATCATCTAAACGTGTATAATCACTTTTGTGGTTAGCACCAACATAACGTATAAACGCTCTAGAATTGGTTAATCGCATGTGCATTATGTCTCGTCTACCTGCACTATCTACAATGATATTAGAAATATTATTTTCCTCTAAAAGTTGGTATAAATCCTCTGCAATAGCTTTATCATTATACCAATTAGTGTGCCTAAACTCAACAGCTAAAGGCACTTCTCTTGGCCAGCTTTCAGCAAAGTTGACGACTCGATCAAAATCCTTCGGAGCAAAATTACTATGCATTTGCAAAAACACACAACCCAGTTTTTCTTTTAAGTTAATTGCACTATTCAAATAATTATCTACAACCGGATTGATATCATTTAAACGCTTCCAATGACTCACTTCTTGATTCATCTTTGGGAAAAACTTAAAATTATCTGGAGTTTTATCGTACCACTTAGCAAATTGTTCTGGTGGAAATATTCTATAGAATGATGCATTAAGTTCAATAGAATTAAATTGCCTTGAATAATATTCCAATGCATCTTTTGTACCTCTAGGGTAAAAGCCTTTAAGATCAGCTTTATTCCATTTGGCACAGCCTACAAATGCATTTATCACATAAGATGGATTCTTCTGTAATGTTTTAATAGTATCTGGATGGTCTAGTGGCAAAGTAAAGTCTATTCCTCCTGCATCATCTACACTTCCGAATTTCATGGATTCTTGTTTTACCCAAAGATACTAGTTAATTTTTTCTATCCGAACAGAAGCTTTAGTGTTTTTAATTCTAAAAATCAGTATTGTTAATAAGACCGTTAACAAGATATTTCGTTTAAAAATTTATGCAATGTATTAATGTCTAAATTTAATTTCAAACTAAACTTAACGTAACATCATGGACACAAGATCTAAAGACCTACTTTCTGTTAGACCAACTATTGCATCTGCAAAAATTTATGATTCTATGAGTTCTGAAGAGTTATTTCAGAATAAGACCTTACGCCCAATTATTAAGATGCAACACGATTTGTTTATTGCTGTTTTTAGTAATTATATTTCTAAGCGTAAGAATGTTTTTTATGAATTATCATTGCCAAAACAGTTAATATACATTGAGAATGCTATCCATAAGGATATGAAATTTAGAAACTCTGTAAAAGGAATGGTAATTGGTCAATTTACAGTTCAAGAATATGCATTGTATATTCTGAATTCATCTGCACTTAATAAGCGAATGATGAATATCGTAAAAGAGCGATTAATTAGTAGCGTACAGCTTTTTGTTAGACCAGAAATTCTAAAGGCAGTATAAGTACTTTTAAAGTTGTATAATTTTCTTTTAACATCTATACAATTAAATTATATTAATTTTGAAACGTTCATTTCAAATAAAATGCCAAAAACTGAAGTTTTTAATAGAGATTATGTGCTAAAACAAGCCACTGAAGTATTTCACACTAAGGGTTATAACGCTACCTCAATGCAAGACTTAGTAGATGCAACAGGTCTTAATAGATCTAGTATTTACAATTCTTTTGAAAGTAAACATAACTTGTATGTAGAATGCCTAAAAGGTTATGAGGAAAATTATCAGCGTTACATCTCGAAATTACTATTAGATGCTAACAGTCCTTTTAATGCTATTAAATCAATATTTAATCTTTATTTAAAAGAGATATTGAAAGATACTAAAACTAAAGGTTGTCTTATTGTTAATTGTAAATCTGAAATGGCCAATCAAGATCTTACAATTAATAAATTTTTACTAACAAATCAAAAAGGAACACTTTCTTTATTAGAAGATTTAGTAGATAAAGGTCAATTAGACAGTAGTATTAATACTGAAAAGTCAAAACAAGCCTATGCCTTATACTTATATTCGGCAATGCAAGGTTTTCGTATGACTGGCATTTTAGTAAATGACAAAAAACAATTGCAAAGTCTTATCGATACAACTTTGCAAAATTTAAAGTAAATTTTTTTAATTTTATTTGAAACGTTTGTTTCATATAAAACAAAACATTATGAGCAAATTAAAAGACAAAGTCGCTGTAATTGCTGGCGCAAATAGTGGTATTGGTTTAGCAACTGCAAAACTATACCTTAAGGAAGGAGCAACAGTTGTGCTATCCGGAAGACGTAAAAATGCCTTAAACGAAGTTTCAAAAACATTAGATGGAGATTTTATTACAGTTGTGGCTGATGTTTCAAAAGATGATGATAATAAAAATCTTATAGAACAAGCGACAAATCATTATGGCAAAATAGATATTCTATTTTTGAATGCTGGTATTGCGCCACCTGCTCCTACAGCAGATATTACTGCAGATCATTACAATGAAATATTCGATATTAATGTAAAAGGCCCAATCATAGCAACAAAAGAAGCTTTACCTCATATCAATGATGGTGGTACTATACTATTTACAAATTCCAGTGTACACCAAAAAGGATTTGATGGATTAGATATATACTCTGCTAGTAAAGGTGCTTTAAGCGCTTATGCTAGAGTATTAACTTCTGAAATGAAATCTAGAGGTATTAGAGTAAATTCAATTGCACCTGGACCAATTGACACACCTATTTATGGTAAAATAGGTTTACCACAAGATGTGGTTGAGGAAATGGGTAAAGGATTTACAGAGGCTGTACCATTAGGTCGTTTCGGTACTTCTGAAGAAATTGCTAATGCTGCTTTATTTTTAGCATCAGATGATGCTTCATATATTAATGGTGTAGAATTAGAAGTTGATGGCGGATTAAGTCAGATTTAAATCTCTTCTAAGGACTAAAAACAAAAAAGCCGAACATGTAATGTTCGGCTTTTTAATTATAATAAAGACTCACCATTAAGGTTTGTAGTTAATACATCACTCATGTAATCAAAATAAGGCCTAATAATTTTAAAAGACTTATCAACTTCTTTTAGGAAATCAGTATCTAAAACCTCTTTATCAGTATACTTTTTAGTAAAAATAAATTGTTTTCTTCGTATTAAATCTATAGCAGAATGTTCCTTATCAAAACCTTTAGGAGCAGTTTTTAATTCATCACCTACAAAACCTCCCCAAGTCTCACTAAACGTTTTGTTCTTTAAAATGTCTCGCATTTCAGTATCATCCATTTCAAATTCTTTACGAATTCTAAATAAATCTTCTTTATTTGGCTCCCAAAATCCTGTAGCAATAAACGATTCGTTATTGGGTTGAATATGTAAATAGTAACCACCTCTCAATTCTGGTTTTTTCCTAGTAAAAGAACCTCCAAAATGGGTTTTGTATGGTAGCTTATTTTTCGAAAAGCGAACGTCTCTATAGATTCTAAAGATTTTTATTTTTTCTATCTGATCATGAGTATTCATTAGCTGTCCCAAATGATTATATGCAGATTTAACTTTAGCTTCAATAGCTTTAAATTCTGGTTTATGTTCGTTAAACCAATCTCTGTCATTGTTCTTAGTTAGCTTTTTGAAAAACGTTAGGGTTTCTTTTGGTATGGTTGTACTCATCTTATTATTTAATTTAGATAAAAATATAAAAATCGTCAGTCACTTTATGTTAAAACGAATTAATACTTAGTCTAATTTTAGACATTAAAAAAATCTCAGGTTAAATAGTAACCTGAGATTTTTAATTATTATTATTTTCTTCAAAAATAAATTATTGAAGAGCCTTATTTAATGTTGCACTACAATCATTTTAGATGCGCTTATATCTTTTTTTAGTATCAGAGAGCTTAACTATATAGACACCATTTTCCATAAAAGAAGTATCAATTGTTAATTCACTAACTAAATCTTAATAGTCTTAGTCATAATTAATTTACCATCTAAGCCTATAATATCAACCTTATTAACTGTATTGTTTAAATCTTTTAAAATTAAAGACTCATCAACTGGGTTTGGGTGTAATAAAAATCCACTTAATTCATTATCATCTACTGACGCTGTTGGCACAGTATAAAATCTAATTTCGCTAACAGTATTCCAAGGACTATCAGATCTACCGTAGGCTTTAAATTTAATATATCTAACACCAGTAATAGTACCAAAATCATTAAACTGCAAATACGTATTATCCTGATTGCTAAATATGTTACCTGCAGATGGATAAAGATTTACATAACTACCAGCTGCATCTGGATCTGAATCAGTTGAAACCCAAAGCTGAAATTCATACGATGGTATTTTTGTAACCGTTAAATATTGAATTTCTATTAAATCATAAGCACCACCTAAATCGAAAATAATTTCTTCACCTGTGTTACTTTGTGCTGCCCAATCAGTATCTTCATCGTTATCAATTAGATTAGTTTCATAATTAAATTTTACTGCAGGAGGGTCTACGTGCTAATCAAAGAAATAATGTAGAGTCACACCTGTAATTTCTATATTACTAGTTGCAACTATTTCTTGAGAAAAAGTTAATAAACTTACTAAAAACAACGCCATAGATAAGTACGTTTTTAGCTGTTTACTTTTTTGGAAATGTAATTTTGTTGTCATACGTTTTAATTTTTAAAAATTGGTTAACCAATTTTTATTTTCTAACTATAATATTTTTTTAAATGGTTTAAAAAATTGTTTGGGGTAATTTTTAGAATATGGTATTTCTACAAACAGCAGAATACCAATAACTAAGAATCTTTAAACAATAATTTCTGCTTATTCTAGTTGAATAAAATTATCAAAATACACAATTAAATTAATCATTTTAATGCATAACTATTAAAAAATATACGTTAAGTTTTGATAACTAATTGAATCGAATATGTAAAAAAATGACCTTTCAACATTTAATATTTGCAGTTAAAAATTATAATGTAGAATAGTTTCTAATAAACTTGTGAGTTGTGAGAATTTTTACTATAATGCACTACTTTTAAAACACAACTAATTTCTATGGGTAGACCAGCAACAAGACCAACAAAACTTAAAGACGGTTACTATATTGAGATCCGAAACAAAGGCTCAAAATCAGGAGTAAAACTCTATAGTGGCACTAAATTACAGATGCATCGTGCTATAAAAATGTACGAGCGTTCTAAAGAAGTTATTATTTTAGGCGAATCTGTTAATGGTAAGTTTGTTGATAAAGAGCCAAAATTACATGTAGTAAACTAATTTTACGTACCATATAATTTAAAAAGGATGAAACATTGTTTCATCCTTTTTGGTTTAATAATGTATAGTAAAAAACACACTTTATATTTTTTTATAAATTGAAAGTCATAACTAACTAAATTAAATCAATATTATTATGACAAATTCGATGAACAAACCACCTATTTGGTTTTGAATTGTGAGTGTATTAGCATTATTATGGAATGGTGCTGGTGTAATGGCCTACATAGGTAGAGCATATGCAACAGACGAAATTATAGCTGCATTACCAGAAGAGCAACAAGCTGAGTTCTTAATAGAGCATCCTGCTTGGTACACCGCAGCATTTGCTTTAGCAGTATTTTGTGGAGCTTTAGGCTGTATCGCTATATTAATTAGAAAAAAATAGGCCCATCCATTATTTGTAATTTCTGCTTTAGGCGCAATTGTTCAACATGCCTATCTTTTTAAAAATGTAGAGATGTCTGCAGGAAAAATAGTAATGCCAATCTTGGTTATTGTGGTATGTGTGTTTTTAATATTTTTCGCAAAAACTTCGATGGCAAAAGGCTGGATAAAATAAAATAACCGATCAATTTTAAAAAAGGTATTAGCTACACTGCTGGTACCTTTTTTTATTCGAAATTAACGGAATGTAATATTAAACCAGAAGCAGGAGCAATATAATCCATAACTTCAGTACTATTTTCTTTTAAAGTGTCTTGAATATAATCTAAGTCCACTTCTCCTCTACCTAACTTAATTAAGCAACCAAACATCAATCGTATTTGATTACGCATAAAACCTTTACCTTCAACTTTAAATACATATGACTTCTTAGGAAAAAAATTCGCTGTATAAATAGTATTGTCTACAATTTCAGAAGATAAAATAATTCTAAAATATTCACCTTTATCAGTAGCGCGATAACAATAGGTTTTAAAATTGTGAGATCCTTCAAAGAGTTTTGCACCTTGCTTCATCAACTCTACATCAAGCGGTTCAAGAATTGTAGTTAGTATTGGTGCACAGAATGGGTGATTCTTCTGCCCTTCTGAAAATACATAATGGTATTCTTTTAACTTAGAGTCTTGAATGACATTAAACACTTTATCTACTTCAGTAATAGATAAAGCTCTAATATCTTGAGGTAGATTATGATTGAATAATTCTAAAAATGCATCAAAATCAGTAATAGGTTCATTATAGATAAACAATTCTAAAGCAGCTTCATTTGCAGAAACCATAGCATCAGTTCTACCAGCTCCTAAAGTTTTAAAGCGTATATCTTTAAGAATATACTTTAATGTACGATCTATCATTAAATGAATGGTCTTCACATCTGGTTGTTTTTGCCAGCCATGAAAACGATATCCTAAATATTGGATTTTTATAAGATAATAATAGCGTTTATCAAACATTTATAAATTGATTTACAAAAGACATAACATAATAATATTATTTATTTCTTTCTTTGAGAATATTTACAACGTCATTTAGCTTAAAACCCTTTGCTTGCAACAACATTAAATAATGAAATAAAAGATCAGCACTTTCCTCTAAAAATAATTGATCATTATTGTCTTTTGCCTCAATGACAACTTCTACAGCTTCTTCACCAACTTTTTGAGCCACTTTATTTATACCTTTTGCAAATAAAGAAGCTACATAAGATTTTTCAGAATTAGCATTTTCAATTCTTGATGCTATAATATCTTCTAATTTGGAAATAAAACCATATGATGTATCATTATCTTCATTCCAACAGGTGTCAGTTCCTTTGTGACATGTTGGTCCTTTTGGAGTGGCTTTTACTAATAATGCATCACTATCACAGTCTAACTTTATATCAATTAGACTTAGCACATTTCCGCTCTCTTCCCCTTTAGTCCAAAGACGTTGCTTTGTTCTGCTAAAAAAAGTAACCAACTTTGTTTCTAAAGTCTTATTCAATGCTGCAGTATTCATATAACCTAACATTAAAACTTTGTTAGAATCTACATCTTGTATAATTGCTGGCACAAGTCCATCAGGGCTTTTATTAAAATCTACGTTCATAACTTTATTTTTATAAGATACTAAAACAAGTTCATTACGGCAGCTAAAGCCGCACTTCAATATCTTGCTTTTGTAACTCTTTTTTTAATTCAAATATTTGTATTTCACCAAAATGAAATACACTAGCAGCTAAAGCAGCATCTGCTTTTCCTATTTTAAATGTATCAGCGAAATGCTGAATAGTACCTGCACCACCTGAAGCAATTATAGGAATATTAACTAATTCTGATAATTTTCCTAATGCTATATTAGCAAACCCGGCTTTTGTGCCATCATGATCCATTGATGTAAATAATATTTCGCCTGCTCCTCGTCCCTCTACTTCTTTGGCCCAATCAAATAATTTAATATCAGTCGGAATTGTACCTCCTGCTAAATGTACTAACCATTCACCATCAACTTGTTTTGCATCAATAGCGACTACGACACATTGGCTTCCAAATTTTTCAGATAATTCATTAATTAATTCTGGTCGCTTAACTGCTGATGAATTAATCGATACTTTATCAGCTCCACAATGCAATAATGTATCCACATCTTTTACAGATGAAATTCCACCACCAACTGTAAATGGAATATTAACTTGTTCAGCCACTTTTAAAACCATTTCATGCATGGTTTTACGATTCTCTAACGTTGCAGCGATATCTAGAAACACCAATTCATCTGCACCTAATTCAGCATATTGCTTTGCTAATACTACTGGATCACCTGCATCTCTGAGGTCAATAAAATTCACACCTTTAACAGTTCTACCATTTTTGATATCTAAACAAGAAACAATTCGTTTTGTTAACATAATTAATTATTAATAATGAATTGTTCAATTTCCTTGAGTGAAATTCTATTCTCGTATATAGCTTTACCAATTATGACACCTTCACATTCTAACGCTTTAAGTTTTGGTAATTCCTCAAATTTTGAAATTCCCCCAGAAGCTATAAGTTTTAAAGATTCATTGTTGTGCTCTGATTGACAGTCTGCCAAAATTCTATCATACAATTCAAAGGAAGGGCCTTCTAGCATTCCATCCTTAGATATATCTGTACATATGACATAAGAAATACCTTTAGATTGATAATCTTTTATGAATGGGATGACTTTTAAGTCACTTTCTTCTTGCCATCCTGAAATTGCAATATTTTCATTGTTGCAGTCTGCACCTAGTATTATTTTTTCGGAGCCATATTTAGAAATCCATCTTTCAAAAATATCAGAGTTTTTTACAGCTATGCTTCCACCAGTGATTTGGTTAGCGCCAGAGTTAAATGCAATTTTTAAATCTTCATCAGACTTTAAACCACCACCAAAATCTATGTTAAGATTAGTTTGTGTAGCAATATTCTCTAAAACTTTATAGTTAACAATATGACTCGCTTTGGCACCATCCAAATCTACTACATGTAAATACTGGATACCAGAATCCTCAAATTGTTTAGCAACCTCCAGAGGGTTTTCGTTATATACTTTCTTTGTGCTGTAATCCCCTTTTGTTAATCGAACACATTGACCGTTTATTATATCTATTGCTGGTATTATTCTCATTTTATAACTCTAAAAAATTTTGTAATAAAAGCTCTCCAACCTTGCCACTTTTTTCTGGGTGAAATTGCACTCCAAAGAAATTATCATTCTCTAGAGCAGAAGCATATTCTAATTCGTAATCTGTAGTTGCTATAGCTTCATTGCAATTTTCAGCATAATAACTATGAACCAGATACATATAATCATTCTCATTTATCCCTTTAAATAAATCGGATTTTAAGTTATTAATAGTATTCCAACCCATTTGAGGAACTTTAACGGCATTGGAAAATCGTTTCACATTTACGTCAAAAATTCCAAGTCCTTTTGTACTACCTTCTTCTGTATGATTACACATCAATTGCATACCTAAACATATACCCAGAACAGGTTGATTTAACTGAGGTAATAACTTGTTTAGTCCACTTTCCTTAAGCATCCTCATGGCAGAACTTGCTTCACCTACACCAGGAAAAACTACTTTATTTGAAGCTAAAATTTCATCAGGATTATCAGTTAATACAGCATCATATCCCAATCGTTTAAAGGCGAATTGAATACTTTTAATATTACCTGCTCCATAATCTATTATTGATAATTTCATTAAAGCATACCTTTTGTTGATGGCAAAATCATTTTTTCCACATCTTGTTTTACAGCCATTTTTATTGCTTTTGCAAAGGCTTTAAATATGGCTTCAATTTTATGATGTTCGTTATCACCTTCTACTTTTACATTTAAATTACATTTTGCACCATCAGTAAATGATTTAAAGAAATGATAAAACATTTCTGTAGGCATTTTACCTATCATTTCGCGCTTAAAATCTGCTTCCCAAACTAACCAGTTTCTACCACCAAAGTCAATAGCTACTTGCGCTAAACAGTCATCCATTGGTAATGAAAACCCATAGCGTTCAATACCCAATTTATTCCCCAAAGTTTTAGCAAAGACTTCACCTAAAGCAATGGCTGTGTCTTCGATTGTATGATGCTCATCTACTTCTAAATCTCCATTAACTTTAATATTCAGATCTATTTGGCCATGACGAGCAATTTGATCTAACATATGGTCGAAAAAAGCAATACCTGTATCTATTGTACTTTTTCCTGTTCCATCGAGATTAATATCTATTTTAATCTTAGTTTCATTTGTATTGCGTTTTATATTACCAATACGTTCTGTGGTTTTTAAAAACCTATAAATTACTTCCCAATCATTAGTTTCTAAAGCAATATATTCCACCAACTCTTTATTGCTAACTGTTACTTCCTCAGCTCCAAGATTTGTATTATCATTAATAAAAATACCTTTTGCTCCTAAATTTTTGGCTAATTCAACATCAGTTAAGCGATCTCCTATGACAAAAGAATTTACTAAATCGTAAGTTTCAGAAAAATACTTTGTTAACAAGCCTGTATTGGGTTTGCGCGTTGGTGCATTATCTTTTGCAAATGTCCTATCAATGAATTGTTCTTTAAATACAACTCCTTCAGTTTCAAAAGATTTTAAAACAAAATTATGAACTGGCCAAAAAGTATCTTCTGGATATACCTTAGTACCTAATCCATCTTGATTAGTAATCATTACGATTTCAAAATTCAACTCTTGAGCTATCTTACTTAAATATTGAAACACTTTTGGATAAAATTCTAATTTTTCAAATGAATCTATTTGCTCATCTGCTGGCTCTTTAATTAGAGTTCCGTCTCTGTCTATAAATAATACAGGCTTCATTATAATTGGTTTAATATCTTAATTAATGTTTTATTTTCTTCTTCAGTTCCTACAGTAAACCTCAAACAATTTTCACATAATGGTTGTGTCGTTCTGTTCCTAACGACAATGCCTTTTTCTATCAATTGTGTATAACGTTTATTTGCATCATCTACTTTAGCCAAAACAAAATTAGCATCAGAAGGAAATATGGTTTCCACAAATGAAATATTTGAAAGCTCTGAACTAAGTTGATGACGTTCTTTTAAAACCATATTAATCTCTTGATTTACGTCATCAATACTATTTAAGCGCTCTAGCGCTTTATCTTGAGTTAATTGATTTACATTATATGGTGGCTTTATTTTATTTAAAACCGAAATAATATATTCTGAAGCAAAACAAATTCCTAGTCTAATGCCTGCTAATCCGTAAGCCTTAGATAAGGTTTGTGTGACTATAAGATTTGGAAAATCATTTAAACGACTTAACCAACTCTCGTGATTTGAAAAATCAATGTAAGCCTCGTCTATCACTACAATTCCATTAAACCCCTTAATTAATTCTTCAACTTTATCTGCATTAAAACTATTAGCCGTTGGATTATTAGGTGAGCATATAAACAATAGCTTAGAATCTTCATTTTGAGTAGATAAAATTTCTGACACTTTTGGTTCAAAGCTTTTATCTAACTGAACTGATTTAATTTCAATTGCATTTAAATCTGCCAAAACACTATACATGCCATATGTTGGTGGCAAGGTGATAACATTATCTTGATTAGGTTCGCAGAACGCCCTGAATACTAAATCTAATACTTCATCACTTCCATTACCCAATAAAATCTGAGATTTAGATACATTTTTAATTTTTGTAATTCTCTCCTTAACTTTTGATTGCTTTGGATCTGGATAACGATTAACGCTTGTTTGGAAAGGATTTTCATTAGCATCTATGAATACCATGTTAGCAGTTGCATCTTTGTATTCATCGCGTGCAGAAGAATATGCCTTTATCGTTTTTATATTATCACGTAAAAGATTCTCTATATTCATGACTCTAAATCTTTTAAACGTAGTGTTACAGCATTTTTGTGAGCTTGAAGCCCTTCTGCTTCTGCCATTAATTCTATAGCATTACCAATATTCTGAATCCCTTCCTTTGAAATTTCTTGAAAGGTTATACTCTTTTGAAAGCTATCTAAATTTACTCCAGAATACGCTTTTGCAAACCCATTAGTTGGTAAAGTGTGATTGGTGCCAGAAGCATAATCACCTGCACTTTCTGGCGTATAATTACCAATGAATACAGAACCCGCATTTCTTATATTATATGTAAAAAAGTCTTTGTCTTTAACTGCTAGAATTAAATGTTCAGGGGCATACACATTTATAATACTAAGCATAGAGTGCATATCATCAAGGTAAATTAATTTTGAATTCGCTATAGCCTTTTCAGCAATCGCTTTACGTGGTAATTCTGTAATTTGATTACTGATTTCTTGGTTAACTTCACCTAATAACACCTTAGAATTAGTAATCAGAATAACTTGGCTATCAACACCATGCTCTGCTTGACTTAATAAATCTGAAGCTACATAACTTGCATTTGCACTTTCGTCTGCAACGACCATTAATTCGCTTGGACCTGCTGGCATATCTATTGCTACTCCATATTTAGTAGCAAGTTGCTTAGCTACAGTAACAAATTGATTTCCGGGACCAAAAATTTTATAAACTTGAGGAATTGATTCTGTACCGAATGTTAAGCCAGCAATAGCTTGTATGCCACCTACTCTAAATATTTTTCTTATTCCACATAAATGTGCCGTATATAAAATCTCATCAGCTACTTGACCTTCTTTGTTAGGTGGCGTGCATAATATTAATTCACTACATCCTACAATTTTTGCTGGAACAGCTAACATCAAAATTGTAGAAAACAAAGGAGCAGTTCCACCAGGAATATATAAACCAACTTTATCTATGGCGCGTTTTTCTTGCCAACATATTACACCTTCTGCAGTCTCAACAGATAATTTATCAGTTTTTTGTGCAGCATGGAACTTGTAAATATTTGATTTGGCCAATTTAATGGCTTCAATTAATTCTGCAGACAATTTAGATTCTGCCGCCATAATATCATCAAATGGTACTTCGATGGACTCAATAGCAACATTATCAAACTTTGAGGTGTAACTGGCTATAGCCTCATCTCCTTGTATCATGACATCATTAAAAATATCATTAACTATAGACTCAATATCATCAACGGTCTGCGTTGGCCTTTTTAAAAGTTCTAACCAATCGTCTTGTTTTGGGTTTTCAATTATTTTCATATTATAATACCATATTTTCTATAGGGCATACCAAAATTCCTTCGGCTCCATTAATTTTTAACTCATCTATCATATTCCAGAAATCATTTTTATTTAAAACAGAATGTACAGAACTCCAGCCCTCTTTAGCTAAAGGCATAATTGTTGGACTATTCATTCCTGGAAGAATCTTAGTAATCGCTTCTAATTTATCATTTGGTGCATTGAGCAAAATATATTTACTCTCTCTACCACGTAATACAGAACGCAATCTAAATTGAAGCTTATTTATTAACTCTTGATTTGCCTCAGAAATCTTTGGTGATGTTGCTAAAACTGCTTCCGATTTTAAGAGCACTTCTATCTCTTTTAGTCCATTTTTAAACAATGTGCTTCCACTAGAAACAATATCGCAAATCGCGTCTGCCAAGCCAATATTAGGTGCAATCTCTACAGAACCAGTAATAATATGTAGGTTAGCTTCTATTCCAGCTTTTTCAAGAAATTGGTTTACAGTATTTGGATATGATGTCGCAATTCGTTTATCAGCTAAATCATTTAGCGACTTTGCTTCTGAAGATTTAGGAACTGCTATAGATACTTTACATTTTGAAAAACCTAAGCGTTCTATAATAGGTAAATCACTTCCTTTTTCAATTAATACATTTTCTCCAATTATGGCAGCATCTACTACTCCATCTCTTAAATACTGAGGGATGTCACCATTTCTTAAATAGAATAACTCTAAAGGAAAGTTGCGAGCAGAAGCCTTTAATTGATCCTTTCCATTATCTACAGAAATACCAATTTCTTTTAAAATTTTCATTGAATCATCATGAAGACGACCCGATTTTTGTACTGCAATTTTAATTTTATTCATGTTATAAATTTGAATAGTTTGAAAAAACGATGCGCTTTTTACAAACAAAAAACCCATCTGAAATTCTCAAACGGGTTTTAAAATATATTTTTATTTTTTATTCAATACACTTTCAACTCGCCTGAACGATTGTATGAAAATGATGATGTGTTTGAATAAAAATCATATTACTTTTTTGTTGGAACAAAGGTTAGTAAAATATTATTATAATTCCAAATAATAATTTGATTAAAATCAATTTTTAAGAAATTATTAATATTTGGTTATAAAATTATTGGTTTCCTAAAATGATTGGCATTCCACTATCACCCGAACCAATAACTATTACCTTACTATTTGATGATTCGGACAACTTTACAGTCGCTTCAATACCTTTATCTTGCAAAATCTTATCTGTTAAAGAGGCGCTTAATATGCGGTTTGCGTCTGCCTTACCTTGAGCTTCAATAATAACTTTTTCAGCTTCTTTTTTTGCTGTTACTAATCTAAATTCATACTCTAATGACTCTTGCTCTTGTTTTAACTTACGCTCAATCGCGTCCTTTATAGTCGTTGGTAACTTTACGTTTTCAACTAAAACACGTTTTACATTAACAAACTGCCCTTCTAATTCTACTCTAACTTGTTCTAAAATTTCTAATTCTATAATATCTCTTTTACTAGAGTATAATTGTTCTGGAGTATAACGACCTACTACACTTTTTGCAGCCGCATTAATTGCTGGGCTTAACAATTCTCTAATATAATCCTCGCCTTTAGTTTTTATTAATTTACCTAAGTTTTTGTATTCTGGCTCAAACCAAATCGTACCACTTACAGTAATATCTAACCCATTAACCGAAAGTACATTCATATTATCAGATATCGATTGCTGTCTTACTTTCTGAACGATCATATTATTCCAAGGTGCTACAATATGAAAACCTTCCCCATAAGTACGTTCTGTATTAATACCATCACCTAATGGTTCAAACAATACTCCACCTTCACCTGGACCTATAGTCACTAAGGATTTAGTTATTAATATTACAATTACTACTACTCCAAAAAGAATCGGTAATCCAATTTTTGGTAATTTTTCCATCTTATTTAATTTTAAATTAATCCGTTATACTTTCTAATAAACCACTCGATAAAAAGACTCAATGTTATTAATCCGAGTAAATATTTCCAGTCTATCAAAGGTACGATATTTTTGGTGCTCTTTTGAATTGTTGCGTAGCGATTGTCAGAAAGTAAATTAGAGATTAAGTCTTCTGTTTGATTTGCAAAATATGCTTGTCCATTGCTACGTTCAGCAATTGCGCTTAGCTTTTCAATATTTGCGTTTAGGAACTGTTGTTCCACATTATATTCTAAAACTTGAAAGCTTCCTGATGCAGCTATAGCCTCAGAATTGTGCTTTACAGTAAAATCATATAAGCCAGAATCTATTCCACTTAAATCTACTGTATAATTACCATTGTTTAACAATAAAGGAACTTCTCTTAGATTATTATCGTCTTTACGTTTAAGAATAACACTTAATGATGCAGAATTATCAAATTCGAAATTCTTATTGAAATATTGGGCGGAAATAATAACATCATCGTTACCATTATAAAATGATTTATAATCAATATTAATACGGTTACGTTTTCTATTAGAACTCAAATATTGAACTAACTTATTAATAAAATTGTCGAAATCTACAAAGCTTTCAGAATCTAGATATGCTTGTGCTCTCCATCTCCATATACCTTCACCATTTAATAAGGCATGTTTTGTATTGTCAATTTCATATGTAGCAAGCATTGGTTGTTTTGCATCAATTCCGTTTACAGTTTTGAAAAAAATAATATCATTTGGTACAAGAAAATCCATATTACCAAACTCAGATTTAAGAGGTGGATAATTATCAAAATCTAAATTATCTATAATAAAGGTATTATAGTTTCTATTAAGAGCTGGTTGAAAATCTTCGGTTTGATTAGTGATTGTATACTTAAATACTTCTTGGATACTATTTAGATATGCATAATCTGTTGTTTCCCCAGTAATTATAAATGCATTAAATTTTTGTGAGTCAATTTCAAAAAGAACATTCCTAAAGTTACTATTCGGCTGGTATAATATAACCAGTTGAAAATCATTAATTCTAGAAATATATTCCTCAGGTTTCAATAACGCAACACTGCGTTGCTCATTACTTTCTATAGATTTCTTTAACGTACCTAAATCCGGATGCAAACGTTCATATACTATGGCGATGTTTGTCTTTTGACCAATAACTTCTACTCCAAAATTCTTCGAGTTATTAACTTTATTTTTTTCGTTTGTTAGTGGAGTTAATTCTACACGATACGTTTTAACACCTACACTATTGGCAACTAAAGCAGTAGAAATAATCTCTGAAGACCTAGTCTCATCAAATTGTAGTGTTTTTCTAAATACTAATGAATTACCAGACCAAATTTTTAGTTCGGTTGATATTGATTCGTTTCCACTATAGTTTGCAATAATTTCAATAGGGAATTTATTTTTTAAATACACATAGCGATTGACATTAAGTTGTTTAATACTTAAATCTGAATACACTGTAGAATCACCAAGTATAACAGGATAAATCGGTTGTTTTACACCTTTCGCTGTATAACTATAATCTGAACCATAGGTTTGGTTCCCATCACTCAGAATTACAATTGGTGCTGTTTGGTTAGTATAAACTTCTCCAAACTGTTTTAAGGCTAATGATAGGTCAGAATGTCGTTCATTATAATTTAAACTATCTATACTCTTTACTGATTTTCCAAAACTATAATTTTGAAGATTGAACCGTTCATTCAATTCCGAATTACCTTTTAGATCATTTATAATTTTAGTTGCGCTTTCTTCTTGTTTTAAATAAGATATAGATTCAGAGTTATCCACAGCTATGACTAAGGTTGGTTTTTCATCATAGTAGCTTTTGGACTCAAACTTTGGGTTAATAATTAATAATAGGATTCCGAATACAGAAATTGCTCTAATTACCGTTAGTATATATCTTAAATTGGACTTTATTTTAGATTTGTACACATACTGAAACAGCGCTAGTAAAAGCGCTGTAATTGCAGCAATTGTAATATATATTATTGTTTCTGTTTGCATTAATATTTTAAGTCAACATGCCACCATCTACATTTAAGGTCTGACCTGTAACATAAGCACTTAAATCACTTGCTAAGAATACACATGCATTTGCAATATCCTCTGGAGAACCACCTCTTTTCAGTGGAATTGCAGCTCTCCATCCTTTAACAGTATCTTCATCTAATTTTGCTGTCATCTCAGTTTCTATAAAACCAGGCGCAATGACATTACTTCTAATATTACGAGATCCTAATTCTAAAGCGACAGATTTAGAAAAACCAATAATTCCAGCCTTTGATGCTGCATAATTTGTTTGACCCGCATTACCCTTTACACCAACAACAGAACTCATATTAACAATAGACCCTTTGCGTTGTTTTAGCATAGTACGCTGTACAGCTTTTGTCATGTTAAAGACAGATTTTAAGTTCACTTCGATCACTTTGTCAAAATCTTCTTCTGCCATTCGCATTAAAAGGTTGTCTTTTGTAATTCCAGCATTATTAATAAGAACATCTATAGAACCAAATTCGGCTAATACGTCTTCAGCTAATTTTTGCGCTTCGTCATAACTAGCAGCATTACTTTGGTAGCCAACTGCTTTTACTCCTAGAGAATTCAAATCCTCTTCTAATGCTTTTGCGGCATCTACAGAAGAGCTATAAGTAAACGCTACATTAGCTCCGTGTTGAGCAAAAACTTCTGCGATTCCCTTTCCAATACCACGACTTGCGCCAGTAATGATTGCTGTTTTTCCTTCTAATAATTTCATATTATATAATCGGTTGGTTAGTTTTAATTTTAAAGCTTTAATTACCTATTCAAATATACTATTTACAAGTTGCATCAAATAAAAAAACCTCACAAGATTTTGTAAGGTTTTTAACAGTTATGCTGAAGTTATATCAGCGTTTTATTTATGAATTTAGCCTAAAACTTCGGCTACTTTCTTTCCTATTTCCGCAGGAGAATCAACAACATGGATTCCACATGCTCTCATAATTTTCTTTTTAGCTTGTGCAGTATCATCACTACCACCAACTATAGCACCAGCATGCCCCATTGTACGTCCTGCAGGAGCAGTTTCACCAGCGATAAAACCAACAACAGGCTTTTTACTTCCACTTGCTTTGTACCAATTTGCAGCATCAGCTTCTAACTGACCGCCAATTTCACCTATCATAACTACTGCTTCAGTTTCTGGGTCGTTAATTAATAATTCAACAGCTTCTTTAGTTGTTGTACCAATAATTGGATCACCCCCAATACCAATTGCAGTAGTAATTCCTAAACCTCGTTTTACAACTTGATCAGCAGCTTCGTAAGTTAAAGTTCCTGATTTTGAAACGATACCTACTTTACCAGATTTAAAAACAAAGCCTGGCATAATACCAACTTTAGCTTCACCTGGAGTAATTACACCTGGACAGTTAGGTCCAACTAATCTACAATCTCTATCTTTAATATAATTCGCAGCTTTAATCATATCACCTACAGGAATTCCTTCTGTAATAGTAATAATCACTTTAATACCTGCATCTGCAGCTTCCATGATTGCATCTGCAGCGAAAGCGGGTGGCACAAAAATGATAGTAGTATCAGCTCCTACTTTTTCAACAGCTTCAGAAACTGTATTAAAAACTGGTCTATCTAGATGTGTCTGACCACCTTTACCAGGAGTTACACCACCTACAACATTTGTTCCATATTCAATCATTTGACCAGCATGGAAAGTTCCTTCACTACCTGTAAAACCTTGCACAATGATATTAGAATTCTTATTAACTAAAACGCTCATTTGATATTATTGTTTTTAAGTTGTCTTTAATTTTATGAATGCAAAAATAAGAGTTTTGAAACGTATTTAAGACACCTTTTTATAATTTTCTTTCAGCATAAGAATCCTTAGCTTTAGTATGCGTCTCATCAGCAAATTGACTAATTTCATAACCTCGAAAAAGCTTATTGTCTTTTACTTCCCAAATGGTAGAAAAACGAGCTAACACTATTTCAGAATCAGGGTTTTCAATTGTATTTACAAATAATGTATGTCGCGTAATAACGGAGTCATCAACTTCTATAAGATGCGTAAACTCAAATCGAAGATTGTCATAAGATTTTCGAGTCCCTTCGAAAAAACTTACGATATCATCATATTTTAATAGAGAAAATCCATTACTACTACTCCAATGTAATTCACAATCTTGGTGAAAAAAAGTTGGAACTACAAAAGAGTCATTCGCTAAATCTGAATCGTAGAAAGCTTTGACTAATTCTTTTGCTGACATTATAGTTTTTTTAATTTTTGAAGTATTTCAGGAATCTTTTTAACATAAGCACGTTCTTTAAAGAATGTTCTTGCTTCAATAGCAGGTGAACCAAAATAAGTTTTCCCCTCTTCAGTAGTATGACCTAGTCCAGATTGCGCATAAAGTACTGTTCCTTCTGATATCGTAATTCCACTTTTAACACCAACTTGTCCCCAAATGGTAACATTGTCTTCAACAACGACACAACCAGCTATTCCTGTTTGAGATGCTATTAAGCATTTTTTTCCTATTACTGTATCGTGACCAATTTGTATTTGATTATCTAATTTAGAACCTTCACCAATAGTCGTATCACCTGTAACTCCTCTATCAATTGTACAGAGCGCTCCAATATCTACATTATTTTCAATAATTACACGACCCCCAGACTTTAATTGATCATAACCTTCAGGTCTATTTTTATAATAAAATGCACTGGCGCCTAAAATGGTTCCTGCATGAATAGTCACATTATCACCTATAATAGCGTCATCGTAAATGCCAACATTAGAATGTATAATGCAGTTTATACCTATAGTAACATTGTTACCAATAAAGCAATTAGGCTGAATAATTGTTCCTTCACCAATTATTGCATCTGCTGCAATCGAAGAACTTGAAGCATTAAATGGTTTAAAATGTTCTGTAAGCTTATTGAAATCTCTAAATGGATCGTCTGAAATCAATAAAGCTTTACCCTCAGGACAATCTACTTCCTTATTTATTAAAACAATAGTTGCAGCAGATCCTAAAGCTTTGTCATAATATTTTGGATGATCTACAAATACGATATCACCTGGTTCAACAACGTGAATTTCGTTCATTCCCAATATTTCAAAATCATCTGAACCTACAAATTTACAATCTATGAGACCTGCAATTTGCTTTAGAGTATGTGGCTTTGGAAATTTCAAAAATGATTATTCTTTGATACGTTCTTTATATGTACCCTTTTCAGTTTCAACTTTAATTTTATCGCCTTCATTAATAAACAAAGGTACATTAACTGTTGCACCAGTTTCAACGGTCGCTGGTTTAGTTGCATTAGTAGCTGTATTACCTTTAACACCTGGCTCTGTAGCTGTTACTTCTAAAATTACAGTTGCTGGCATGTCTACAGAAAGCGGCATATCGTCTTCTGTATTTATTAAAATAGTTACAACTTGCCCTTCCTTCATTAAACCAGGATTATCTAAAGCTGCTTCTAATAAACGAATTTGAGAGTAGTCTTCAGTATTCATAAAGTGGTAAAACTCACCATCATGATATAAAAACTGGAACTTGTGAGTCTCTACACGTACATCCTCAATTTTATGACCGGCAGAAAACGTATTATCAATTACTTTTCCTGTAGTTACACTTTTTAATTTTGTTCTAACAAATGCAGGTCCTTTACCAGGCTTAACATGAAGAAATTCTATTATTTTATATATATCATGATTAAACTTAATGCATAATCCGTTTCTTATATCTGATGTACTTGCCATATTTTATTATTAGTTTTATCGTCCTTTCAACTGTAAGGACAAAGATTAATTTGATTTAAAGTAGCCTTTCATTATTCCTCGATGAGAATTCTTAATAAACTGTAGAATTTCATCACGTTCTGGAGTAGCTTCCATTTCTGCTTCAATTAAATCTGAAGCTTGAGTGTTATTATAATTCTTTTGATACAGTATTCTATAAATTCCTTGAATCTCTCTAATTTTTTCAGAAGTATATCCTCTTCTTCTTAAGCCAACTGAATTAATTCCTACATAAGATAAAGGTTCACGTGCTGCTTTTACAAAAGGTGGTACATCTTTACGAACCAAAGAACCACCAGTTACAAAAGCATGGTTCCCAATAGAACAAAACTGATGAACTGCAGTCATACCTGCTAAAACCACATAATCACCAACTGTGATATGACCAGCTAATGTACTATTATTTGAAAAAATACAATTATTACCAACTATACAATCGTGTGCGATATGACAATAAGCCATAATTAAGCAATTATCACCAATTACAGTTTTCATTTTATCTGTAGTTCCACGATTTATAGTTACACATTCCCTTATCGTTACATTGTTACCAATCACTACAGTTGTATCTTCATCATTATATTTTAAATCTTGTGGAACAGCGGAAATTACTGCGCCTGGAAAAATATTACAATTCTTCCCAATGCGCGCACCTTCCATAATAGTAACATTACTTCCAATCCAAGTCCCTTCTCCAATCTTCACATTATTATGAATCGTTGTAAAAGGTTCAATAACTACATTCTTAGCAATTTTTGCTCCAGGATGTACGTAAGCTAAAGGTTGATTCATTTTTCTAATATTTATTTTAAGCTCTAAAAATGTGTTCGCTTATTAAACCATAATACTTCATCTAATATTTTGAAGTTCGCTCGGTTCATTTCTTAATTATTTTACTTTTGAAATTTGTGCCATTAATTCAGCTTCTGCACATAACTTTCCATTTGCATAGGCATAACCTTGCATATGACATATACCACGTCTAATAGGAGTTATTAAAGAACACTTAAAAATTAGAGTATCCCCAGGAACTACCTTTTGCTTAAACTTCACATTATCCATTTTCATGAAAAATGTTAAATAGTTTTCAGGATCTGGAACTGTACTCAATACAAGTATTCCACCAGTTTGAGCCATGGCTTCAACTATTAGCACACCAGGCATTACAGGTTGACCAGGAAAATGACCTCTAAAGAACTCTTCATTCATAGTCACATTTTTCATGCCTATAACATGATTTTCAGTCAATTCATAAACCTTATCTAACAATAAGAACGGTTGTCTATGAGGTAACATGTCCATGATTTGATTAACATCCATAAGAGGAGTTGAATTTAAATCAATTTGTGGGACATTATTTCGTCTCTCGTTCTTTATAAGTTTCGACATTTTTTTTGCAAACTGTGTATTTACAAAATGGCCTGGCTTATTAGCAATAACTTTACCTCTTATACGAGTTCTTATCAAAGCTAAATCACCAACAACATCTAATAGCTTATGTCTTGCAGCTTCATTTGGGTAGTGTAAAGTTAGATTATCTAAAATACCATTTGGCTTAACCTTAATTTTCTCCTTATTAAAAGCTATTCTAAGCTTTTCCATAGTTTCAGGTGATAATTCCTTATCAACATAAACAATTGCATTATTTAAATCTCCACCTTTAATAAGTCCATTATTAAGAAGCATTTCTATTTCGTGCAGAAAACTAAATGTTCTTGCATTTGCAATGTCAGTTTTAAATTCTGACACTGAATTCATCGTAGCATTTTGAGTTCCTAAAACTTTAGTACCAAAATCTACCATTGTAGTCACTTGATAAGATTTTGAAGGCATTAGGATAATTTCACTACCAGTTTCTTCATCTGAATAGGATACAACTTCAGTAACAACATACTCTTCTCTATATGCATCCTGTTCTGCAACACCAGCTTTCTCTATAGCTTCAACAAAGAACTTTGAAGATCCATCCATGATAGGCGGTTCTGATGCATCTAACTCAATAATTGCATTGTCAACATCTAATCCAACCAGAGCTGCTAGTACATGCTCACATGTTTGAATTGTTACTCCATTTCGCTCTAAGCAAGTTCCACGTTGTGTGCTAGTTACATAATTCGCATCTGCTTCTATTTTTGGGCTTCCTTCTAAATCTACACGTTCAAATAAAAACCCTGAATTTTCTGCTCCAGGTTTAAATTTTAATTTTACGTTTGCACCAGTATGTAGACCTACACCTTCTAATGTAACTTCTTTAGCAATGGTTTTTTGTTTGGTTTCTGTCTTAATTATTGCCATCTACCTTTTTTTCTAATTCGTTTATAGTTTTTGCAAGCTTTGGTAAATTTTTAAAATAGACATACGATTTGTTCCAGTCTGTATAACCAAAAGAAGGTGATCCTTGTAAAATTTCACCATCTTTAACATTTCTTCCTATACCAGATTGCGCTTGCACTCTAACATTATTTCCTATAACCAAATGACCAGCTATACCAACTTGTCCTCCGATTAAACAACTTTCTCCAATTTTTGTTGAACCAGCAACACCAGTTTGCGCAGCAATTACTGTGTTTTTTCCTATTTCAACATTATGAGCTATTTGTATCTGATTATCTAATTTCACACCAGATCTAATTATTGTAGAGCCCATAGTAGCTCTATCTATTGTTGTACCAGCACCAACATCTACATTGTCTTCTAATATAACATTCCCGATTTGTGGAATTTTAGAATAGTCACCATTTTTACTTGGCGCAAATCCAAATCCATCAGCACCAATTATTGCTCCAGAATTTATAACACAATTTTTACCAAGAATACAATCCGCATAGACTTTTCCACCAGCAAAGATTATAGTATTATCACCAAGCTTAACATTATCACCAACATATGCATTTGGAAAAATCTTTACACTTTCACCAATTTGAACATTATTACCTATATATGCAAAAGCACCAACATATATAGTATCTGGTACTTTAGTTGTCTCTGAAATAAAGCTAGGTTGTTCTATTCCGGATTTATTCAACTTTATTTGATTATAGTATTCTAATAGTTTAGAAAAACCTTCATATGCATCTTCTACCTTTATTAGCGTAGTAGAGATTGGTTTTTCGGGTTCAAAATCTGAATTAACAATAGTTATAGAAGCTTCTGTAGTATATATATAAGGTGTGTATTTATCATTCGACAAAAAAGATAGTGATCCTTTAGAACCTTCTTCAATTTTAGATAGTTTAAAAACTTCAGTATTTGAATCTCCTACTACTATTCCTTCTAAAATACCTGCGATTTGTTCTGCTGTAAATTTCAAGTGCTTATTTATATTGTTTTTTCAAAGGTCACATGGAACATTCTTAATAATCCAACTTTAATTATCTAAGCTTTTAGCCATGAATGTTTCAATTATTTAATTTGTTCTTTACCAGTTTGAGCAAAAATAGAAAAAAAGGATTACATTTTGTTTTTAGGACAGCACTTATAATATTTAGTTACGGGTTTACTAAGTGCTTTTAAGTTTAATTGGTCAGATGCCTTAACAATATCCTTTATTTTGCCTGATTTTAAGAGGATATTTATATGTTGCTTTTTGTTCTCATAGGCTTGATTAGTTATTTCACCTTGAAACACAAAATAATCTGCTTCAGTTTTAGAAATATTATACTTGTCCATAAGCAAATTTGAATACGCAATTAGCTCTGATGACTTAATCGGTTTATTCTTCAACTTTATTTTTAGTAAATCTCTATTAATAATCATTTCACAAAGATTACTAAGTACAAAATCCTCGTGATATTGCCAATCTTTCATTGCTGCAACTATATCATAATCATCTAGCTTTGCAAAAATTTCCAAATTACCAGTGTTAAAGCTCTTTTCATTTATTTCAGAATTAAGAAAATGCAATAAAGGAGCACTACAATTTAGCTTTGTATCTTGGTGTACTAACTCTTTTGCGCGTTTTAATATTCGGGTTAGAAGCTGTTCTGCTACAAGGCTAGTTTTATGTAAATAGACTTGCCAATACATAAAGCGACGCGCTACTAAAAATTTTTCTACACTATATATACCTTTTTCTTCAACTACCAATTGATCGTCAACAACATTAAGCATAGTTATTAAACGCTCACTATTAATATTACCTTCTGCAACTCCTGTGTAAAAACTATCTCGCTTTAAATAGTCGGCTCTGTCCATATCTAATTGACTAGATATGAGCTCACACATAAATTTTCTTGGATATTCACCTTTAAAAATAGAAATGGCTAACGTTAAACTTCCGTTAAACTCTTCATTCAATTCTTCCATAAAACGCAATGAGATTTCTTCGTGAGAAATATCATTTACAATGCTATGCTCCATGGCGTGTGAGAATGGCCCATGCCCAATATCATGTAACAAAATAGCAATGAGTAATCCATTTTCTTCATCATCAGCGATTACAACTCCCTTAAAACGAAGTACATTGATTGCTTTTTGCATTAAATGCATACAACCTAAAGCGTGATGAAAACGTGTATGATGAGCTCCAGGATACACTAAATAAGACAATCCCATTTGACTTATTCGACGTAGTCTTTGAAAATATTTATGCTGAATAATGTCGAAAATTAAAGAATTGGGAATAGTAATAAATCCGTAAATTGGATCGTTAAATATTTTAAGCTTATTATTTGTAGGCAAAACGTTAAATTTCACAATTAGAAAACAAATATACACCAACATGATAAATATTCTCTGGGTTGACGATGAAATCGATTTATTAAAACCACATATTATCTTTTTAGAGCAAAAGCAATATACTGTTACGACTTGCCAAAGTGGTACTGAGGCTTTAGAGATAATTAATGACACTAATTTTGATATTGTCTTCTTAGATGAGAATATGCCAGGACTTACTGGCCTGGAAACTTTAAATGAAATTAAAGAACGTAGAGCCAATCTTCCGATAGTTATGATTACCAAAAGTGAAGAGGAATATATTATGGAAGAAGCTATTGGTAACAAAATCGCTGATTACTTGATTAAGCCTGTGAATCCGAATCAGATTTTATTGAGTTTAAAGAAAAATTTAGATCATTCACGCTTGGTGTCTGAGAAAACCACATCAAACTATCAACAAGAATTCAGAAAGATTTCAATGGATTTATCCATGGTAAACTCTTATGGAGAATGGGTTGAACTCTACCAAAAATTAGTCTATTGGGAATTACAATTAGAAGGCATCGAAGATGCTGGTATGACTGATATTCTTGAATCTCAAAAAACTGAAGCTAATATGCAATTTGGTAAGTTTATTGAAAAAAATTATGAGGATTGGTTTGAACCGAATACAGACGCTCCTGTGATGTCTCACACTTTATTTAAAGATAAAGTTGTTCCTGAGCTTAGTGATAAACAATCTACTTTATTAATTGTTATTGATAATCTAAGGTATGATCAGTGGAAAGCTTTTGAGCCTATAGTTAACAATCATTACAAAAAGGCTTCAGAATTATCTTTTTATAGCATTTTGCCAACAGCAACACAATATGCTCGTAATGCAATATTTTCTGGCTTAATGCCAGCAGATATGGAAAAATTATTTCCTCAATATTGGAAAAACGATACTGACGAAGGTGGTAAAAACATGCATGAAGGTGATTTTTTAAAAGCACAATTAAAGCGATTAGGATTATCTCATGTAAAACATGAGTACCATAAGATTACGAATCTAAAAGCTGGCAAAAAGCTGGTTGAAAATTTTCGATCTTTAAAGGATAATGATTTAAATGTTGTGGTCTACAACTTTGTAGATATGCTTTCTCACTCAAAAACGGAGATGGAAGTTGTAAAAGAATTGGCATCTAACGATAAAGCTTATAGATCGTTAACATTAAGTTGGTTTAAGAATTCTCCTTTACTAGAAATGATTCAATTATCTCAACAATTAGGTTTTAAATTAATTTTAACGACAGACCATGGTACTATTAATGTAAATGCTCCTTCTAAGGTTATTGGAGATAGAGATACAAGTCTTAATCTTCGTTATAAAACTGGTCGAAGCCTTACTTACCAAGACAAAGATGTATTTGCTGTTAAAAACCCAAAGTCAGTGCATTTACCATCGCTTTCCATGAGTAGTTCATTTATATTCGCTAAAGGCGATATGTTTTTAGCTTATCCAAATAATTTTAATCATTATGTAAGTTACTATAGAAACACCTATCAACATGGTGGAGTTTCCTTAGAGGAGATGATCATTCCTTTTGTAGTTCTTGATCCTAAATAGTCAATAATTCTCAATTATCTGGATTAAAAAAATCCATAAAAAGCATAAAAACCCGTTGAAATACACTTTTTTCTAGGATATCCCAGTTTTTATTATTAACTTTGTATTCTAATTTACAGATGATTATAGTGAAAGCTATTGAGTTTACATATAATTTGGAAAACATTGATTATATCGCAAGTAGTGTTTTAGAACATTTAAACTCTAAAATCATTTTGTTTTATGGAGAGATGGGAGCTGGCAAAACAACTTTTATTAATGCGTTATTAAAGGAAATGCATAGTGAAGATACAGCGACTAGCCCAACATTTTCTATTGTAAATGAATATAAGCTCTTAAATGATAAAGTTTATCATTTTGATTTCTATCGAATAGAATCTATAGATGAAGCTTATAACCTTGGTATAGAAGATTATTTTAATACTAATAATTGGATGTTTATAGAATGGCCTGAGCGAGTTAAAGAATTATTACCAGAAAATGCTCAAACTATTACTATAGAAGACTTAAACGTAAATAAAAGATCCCTCAAATTAACCATAGAAACAGAAAATTTAACCAAAACTATTGCTATGACAGAACCGAAATTTTAAACAAAATTTCATTAACATTCTCTTTAGGTAGTAAGCTAGTTACGGGAAAACCGTAATAGAAACCTCAAAAATTCTTGGATTTTAACACAAGTTGATTTTTACACACGCTTTATGCGCTATACATTTGTAATAATTAATTAATTAAATCCCTTGAATTATGAAAGCAAAAAAAATAATCCTAGCTGTAGCGATCTTCGGAGGAATGTTATTTACTGTACAAGCAACTAACATTATTGACTTAAATGGAGAAGTTACAACACAAGTTGACAAAAGAAAACTTAAAGTTCCACCAGCAGGATAAAAAATCTTATAATAAAAAGATATTTTTAGGGAGTATAGTTGCAACATTTGTTGCAGCTACTCCCTTTTTATTTTACCTATACGAATTCGCTCCAGACACTCAAGAATGGGACACTATCTTTGGTCAATATAGAAGTCTTCAATATGGCAGCGCTAATGTAGCAATGTGGGTTTTTGCTATGAAAGTCATTCCACTTTTATTATCTTTCGTATGGTTTTTTACATGTAAACATTGGTGGTATCACGCTCTTTTAGTTCCAATCACTATGTTTTCATACCAATGCATTGTGTCTTTAAATTTTGATGCTAGATATTTAGATGTAGCTGATATAGTATGGTTTGTACCAATCATGGCAATTGTATTCCCTTCAATTTATTTAATAAGAGCAAAAATGTTTAATAAAATAAATGATGCTGATAAAACTATGGAAGAGCTCGAAGAGGAGTTTATGATTAAACCTAAAACTATTTGGGGAAAGGTTAGTCAGTATTTTTAGAACGTCTTTTTACTTATTTAGAATATTATTCGTAATTTGAAGTTAGATTAATTTTGGTTTTAATTTATAACGTTTTGTTATATTGCAATTACTTACTAATTAACTAACATACATGAGTAAATCTTTATCACCATTTACCAAAGCTCAATTATTACCTCAAGAAGAAACTTTAGAAATTCTTAAGCAAAAAGGTGAACTTTTTATAGGTATACCAAAAGAAACTCATTTTCAAGAAAAACGTGTTTGTCTAACACCAGATGCAGTTTCGGCATTAACAGCCAATGGTCATCGTGTTTTATTAGAGTCTAGTGCAGGTGAAGGTGCAAACTTTAAAGATAAAGATTATAGCGAGGCTGGTGCAGAAGTTACCAAGGATACAGCAAAAGTATACTCCTGCCCTATTATACTTAAAGTAGAACCACCTTCAATTGATGAAATTTCTCTCATCAATCCGCAAACTATATTAATATCTGCTTTACAGATTAAAACACAAAGTAAAGCCTATTTTGAAGCTTTAGCTAAAAAAAGAATTACTGCTTTAGCCTTTGAATATATTAAAGATGAAGATGGTGCTTATCCTGCTGTACGCTCACTAAGCGAAATTGCAGGTACAGCCTCTATATTAATTGCATCTGAATTACTCTCTAATGTCAATGGTGGCAACGGTTTAATGATGGGCAATATTAATGGAGTTCCACCAACAGAAGTCTTAATTCTTGGTGCAGGTACAGTTGGTGAATTTGCTGCACGTTCTGCTATTGGATTAGGAGCAAATGTAAAAGTATTTGATAGTTCTATTACCAAGTTGCGCTGTATTCAGAATAATTTAGGACGCACCATCTATACATCTACTATGCAACCAAAGAATCTTTTAAAAGCCTTGAAACGTTGCGACATTGCTATTGGTGCAGTGAGAGGAACTAACCGATCACCAGTTATAGTCACTGAAGCTATGGTTGATAATATGAAAAGAGGTTCCGTAATTATAGATGTAAGTATTGATATGGGAGGCTGTTTTGAAACTAGTGAAGTTACCACACACGACCATCCAACTTTTGAGCACAATGGAGTGATTCATTATTGTGTTCCCAATATACCTGCACGCTATTCTAGAACTGCCTCAGTTTCAATTAGTAATATATTCACCCCTTACTTATTAGAAATCGGTGAATATGGTGGTCTAGAAAATGCACTTCGTTTTGATCGGGGATTGAAAAATGGGTTGTATTTTTACCACGGCATTTTAACCAATAAATCTGTAGCCGAATGGTTTGGTCTAGATTATAATGATGCTAATCTATTAATTTTCTAATTATTTTAAATGAAATTTACCCAGCGTTTAGGTTATTATCTTGGAGGTTTTGCTATTGGTCTAATTATTTTAATGTTTTTTCTTAATGGAAAGGATGCATCTTGCGATTATAGTCCTAATGCAAGAACAGTAAAAAACATTAGCTCTAAGCCCATTGCTTATTCTAAGGAGGCTTCAAATTTTATAAACAATCATGATCTCGACTCTATAACAATTATAAATTTAGTCAAATTTGGAAATGTTGATTTTTCTGAAAGCATTACAAATTTAGATTCCTGTAACGTATATATTATTGAAAATAGTTACAAAGAACAAGAGATGGAACTTACAGTAAAAAATTGTGATTCTCTAGCTACACTATTAAAAATCAATTATTCTAAGAATTAATTTTAATTAATTGATGCAAAAATTTAGACATTTCAATCTAAATCTTCATCTTTGAGGTCAATATTAAAATTGTAAATACTATAGTATGAAAGTATTAGTAACAGGTGCTGCAGGTTTTATTGGATTTTATGTGTCTCAAGTACTATCATCAAAGGGACATACGGTTGTTGGACTAGATAATATTAATGATTATTATGATGTTAACTTAAAGTTTTCTAGATTAAAAGAACTCGGAGTCAACAGAAATGACGCTGAAGTATTTAATACAATTTGTAAAAGCGAGAATGATCAATTTTCGTTTATAAGAATGAATCTAGAAAACAGAGAGGAACTTCCCAAATTATTTAAAAGTGAAAACTTTGATATTGTATGTAATCTAGCTGCTCAAGCTGGTGTTCGCTATAGCTTAGAAAACCCTGAAACTTATGTAGATTCAAACTTGGTAGGTTTCCTTAATATTTTAGAATGCTGTAGACATAATAATATTGAGCATTTAGTTTATGCAAGTAGCTCAAGTGTTTATGGTCTTAATGAAAAAATACCATTTTCTACAGATGATAATGTAGATCACCCTATAAGTTTATACGCTGCCACGAAAAAGAGTAACGAGTTAATGGCACACACCTATAGTCATTTGTTTAAAAATCCTACAACAGGTTTAAGATTTTTTACCGTTTATGGGCCTTGGGGAAGACCAGATATGGCCATGTTCTTGTTTACAGATGCTATTATAAATGATAGACCAATAAAAGTGTTTAATCATGGTAAAATGGAGCGTGATTTTACATATATAGATGATATCGTTGAAGGTGTTGTTAGAATTATTGAAAAGTCTACAAAAACTAGAATCGATAATAATGACTATTATAAAGTTTATAATATAGGCAACAATAATTCTGTAAAACTATTAGATTTTATTAAGGAAATAGAATTTAATTTAGACAAAGAAGCAACTAAAAAAATGCTACCAATACAACCAGGAGATGTAGAACGTACTTGGGCAGATGTAGATGAATTGATTAAGGATTATGATTATCGCCCTAATACTTCTATAAAAGATGGTGTTAAATCTTTTATAGATTGGTTTAAAGCATATTACAATTAATATTACAGTATTTTACCGATAGTTTATGTTTCTTTTTGATAGTGCATGAAGTTTATCGTAAAAACATGTCGTTAGTATAATAATTTATGATAAATTAGATTTTTTCGCACAAATTTGCGTCGTTTAAAATAATAAACCCAAATCAAATAAACTTAAAACTATGACTATTACAAAGATTTGTTGTATTGGAGCGGGATATGTTGGAGGACCAACTATGGCCGTGATTGCAAAAAAGAATCCAAATATAAAAGTTACTATTGTAGACATTAACCAAGAACGTATAGATGCTTGGAATGATGCTGATGTCTCTAAATTACCTATCTACGAACCTGGTTTAGCAGAAATAGTTGAAGAAACTAGAGGTAAAAACCTATTTTTCTCAACAGAAATAGATAAAGCTATTGATGAATCTGAAATGATTTTTATTTCAGTAAATACCCCAACCAAAACTTATGGAAAGGGTAAAGGAATGGCTGCAGATTTAAAATATGTTGAGCTTTGTGCACGTAACATCGCAGAAGTAGCTACCACAGATAAGATTGTAGTAGAAAAATCAACATTACCTGTAAGAACGGCTCAAGCTATAAAGAGTATATTACATAATACTGGTAGTAATGTTAATTTTGAAATCTTATCCAACCCAGAATTTTTAGCAGAAGGTACAGCAATACAAGATTTATTAAATCCC
The DNA here is from genome assembly GCF_000828715.1 of Winogradskyella sp. PG-2. Classification (NCBI taxonomy): domain Bacteria; kingdom Pseudomonadati; phylum Bacteroidota; class Flavobacteriia; order Flavobacteriales; family Flavobacteriaceae; genus Winogradskyella; species Winogradskyella sp. PG-2. The sequence continues at coordinate 3,464,931 of NZ_AP014583.1, forward strand.
GATCGTGTTTTAATTGGTGGTGAATCTGAATCTGCTATAGAGAGTTTAGCTAATATTTACGGAAGTTGGGTTTCACAAGATCGCATTTTACGAACTAATGTTTGGTCTTCTGAATTATCAAAGCTTACAGCTAATGCGTTTTTAGCACAGAGAATTTCTTCTATTAATGCAATTTCAGAGCTATGTGAACATACAGAAGCAGATGTTAGTGAAGTAGCTAGAGCAATTGGAATGGACTCAAGAATTGGTTCTAAATTTTTAAATGCTTCAATTGGTTTTGGTGGTTCTTGTTTTCAAAAAGATATTTTAAACCTTGTGTATATAGCGAGAAGCTATGGACTAAATGCCGTTGCAGATTATTGGGAACAGGTAATTATTTTAAATGATCATCAAAAAAGACGTTTCTCAGACAATTTAATAAGCACTTTATATAATACTGTTTCGGGTAAAAAAATTGCTATGTTAGGTTGGGCATTTAAGAAAGATACTAATGACACTAGAGAGTCAGCAGCTATATATGTTGCAGATCATTTATTAAGTGAACAAGCACAAATAGCAGTATACGACCCCAAAGTTTCTGAAAAGAAAACTCAAGCAGATCTTAATTATCTAAACACAAGATCGGAAGAAGAAAACAAATCACTTATGACCTCATTTGAAGATCCATATGAAGCTACAAAAGATGCTCATGCTATTGCTATTATGACAGAATGGGATGAATTTAAATCTTACGATTGGAAGAAGATTTATAGCCAAATGAAAAAGCCTGCATTTATTTTTGATGGTAGAAATATACTTAATAAAGATGCAATGGAATCTATTGGATTTGAATATTCATCTATAGGTAAGTAAAATAACATTCATAAAATAGGACCTTAAGGTCTTTATACAGCACTAGCATATTTCAATCCATTTTTAATTGGTAATTTTAATCCTAAGTCATTTGGATTGAAATATACTCGTGTTTTATTCTCTCAAATAAAATACTTCTAAACACTAACAAAATAGAGAACAATTAGTATGTCAAATAAAAATTTAAATCATATGAATTTGCTTAGAGCTGTTGGTATCTCTTTAGTGGTTCTTAGACATTCTTTTTCTCCTTTTAGAAATAGTTGGGATGTCAGTAAATATTATGAATATAATGTTATTGCTGACTGTTTAGGAAGATATATTTCTACTATTTCAATGCCTCTTTTTGTTTTTATCTCTGGCTATATTTATTATTTTTTACGAAATAATTATGGTAAGTATGGAGATTATAAAACAATGTTTAAGAAAAAATCTCGACGTCTTATTATACCCTATTTAATATTAGCACCAATATATATTTATTTTTTATTAGACTATGATTCCATACTTTCTTTTTTGTCATATTTATGGAAAGGAACAGGGCATTTATGGTTTCTCTTAATGATGTTTGTAATGTTTCTCTTATACTATAACTTTGAGAAATTTTTACAAAAGCATTATATCTTTAGCCTTCTTTTAGGAGTGGCTTTATACTTTATAGTCTTACCAGTAAATTATATTAATCTACAGCCACTAGGACTTGTTTGTAAATATTTTATTTTCTTCCAAATGGGTAACCTATTTAATAAATATTCTAGCGAAATATTAAATTATTTAAAAGGTAAAGTACTCATTATATTCCTTACACATCTTGTGATTTTTAGTGTATATTTTTATGCCTTAAAATCGTTTGAAAACAAATATGTTTTATTCGGAATTAATCAAGTTTTAGTAGTTCTAAGTGTATTATCCTTATGCTTTATTTATGGTTTTTTAAATGTTATAACTACAAAGTATAAAGGGTTTGTGAATAAAATTAATCCTACCGTTTCATTTATTAATCACAATAGTTATTATTTGTATTTAATACATGAGCCTTTATTGAAAGTGTTTTTCACATTTGTTCTTGTACAGCAATTACCAATAATTTGGGCAATTTCTTTAGCCTTTATTTTATCAATGGGGATTTCACTCTTTTTAGGACATCTTTTAATGAAGTTAAAGATTGGTAGAGCACTTATTGGTTCTTAATTATTTATTGTATAATTAACTTCTCTGATATCTCTTTATAGATATCTACCATTTTAATGTAATATATACCAGGAAGTAGTTTACTTACATCAATTTCTGTTGTTGAAGACATGCCTAGATTTTCATTAGAAACTCTAGACTTATAGATTAGCTTTCCTGTGATATCGTATAGATAAATTTTAGTTAAGTTAATTGATCCAGAAAGCTTAACGTTTACTATATCTGAAGCTGGATTCGGGAATATTTTAAAATCAAAATCCAATGGATCATCAGTATTTGGAACTTCCTCCTCATCATCTTCTTCGTCATCTTCATCATCTTCACAATCAGTATCTACTTCTACAATTATGCTATCTTCATCAAAATCCAAGGCATTAAATACTGTAACCGTATATTGTGTTGTAACGGTTGGAGATACTTGTATAGTTTGAGTTGTCTCACCAGTACTCCATTCGTATTCATCACCACCAGTTGCTGTTAAAGTCGCTACTTCATCTAAGCAAATTACTACATCTTCTCCAGCATCCGCTTCTACACTTGGAATGACATTTACAGTTACTTGTTTTTCATCATAACAATCACCTACATAACCTTTCACTTCATATGTAGTAGTAGTTGATGGGCTAACTGCAATATTTGGTTGTGTAGCTCCATTATTCCATTCGTATGTATTTGCACCAATTGCAGATAATGTAATAAAATCACCATTCATTATATCTACACTATCACCATTAATAATAACTACTTCAGGATTAGGATCTACATACACAGTGACATCATCAGTGTCTTCTTGAGCACCTTGTGTTACTGTAACAATATAAGTTGTTGTAGATAGAGGACTGACAACTATAGTTTGAGTTGTTTCTCCTGTACTCCACAAATAACTATCACCTTGAGTTGCTGTTAAAGTAACTTCATAAATATCATCACTACAAACTCGTTCATCTTGACCAGCTGAAGCAAAGAATGGTTCTTCTACTGTTACTGTAACTTGAGCTTCTGCTGTACATGAATTTGCAGAAGTACCAATTACCATATATGTTGTGGTTTGTGTTGGACTAACAACAATGGTGCTAAACGTAGACCCATTATTCCATATATATGTTTCTGCTCCATTAGCAACTAAACTTGTACTTTCACCCTCTGTAATTGTAATATTCTGACTTACTGTAACGTTAGGAGTTTCATTTACTGTAATAGTTACATCATCAGTATCTGTATATCCTAATGCATTCTCTACAGTAATTGTATATGTCGTTGTTATTATTGGACTTACTTCTATTTGAGATGTTGTTTCACCAGTATTCCAAAGATAAGTTTCACCTCCAGTTGCGTTCAAAATAACGCTATCACCCCTACATATTGTCACATCATCACCTGCATTAGCAATTAATTCTGGTATAACTGTTACTGTAACTTGATCTGTATCTTCACAACCACCTACTCCAATTGTACTTACAGTATATATTGTTGTTGCACTTGGGCTAACTGTTATTGAGGCGCTTGTTTCACCTGTATCCCATTGATAATTGTTACCACCAATAGCACTAATTGTTGTGGATTCTCCATCCATAATAATAATATCATCACTTGCTGTAACGTTTGGCACTTCATTTACAGTGATTTTAACACTATCAGTATCTGAATTTCCAAAACCATCCTCAGCGACAACTATATAAGTTGTAGTTACAGTTGGACTTACTAATATTTGTTGACTGGTTTCGCCAGTATTCCAAGTATATATAATTCCTCCTGAAGCACTTAAAGTAATACTTTCACCATTACAGATTTCTTGATCAGCACCTGCATTAGCAATCAATTCTGGAACCACAGTTACAGTTACTTCTTCTAAATCATTACAACCACCTTCACCAAGAGATAATACAGTATAAGTTGTAGTATCTGTTGGACTAACAACTATAGTTTCGGTTGTTTCTCCTGTACTCCACTCGTAATTATCACTTCCGCTGACATTAAGTGTAGCAGATTGGCCATTCATTATAGTAACATCATCATTAACAGTTATACTTGGAGTTTGGTTAACTGTAATTGTTACACTATCAGTGTCCGTATTTCCATAATCATCTTCAACGGTTATTATATATGTTGTTGTAGTTAATGGTGTAACTTCAATTTGCGATGTTGTATCTCCTGAATTCCAGAGATAAGTTCCTCCACCTGTCGCATTTAAAGTCACTATTTCACCACTACAAATAGTGATGTCCTCACCTGCATAAGCAATAACTTCTGGTATTACAGTTACTGTGATCTGTTCTGTGTCATTACAGCCACTTGCACCTAGAGATGTTACTGAATATGTTGTTGTTATTGTTGGACTTACAATTATTGACGCTGTTGTCTCACTTGTACTCCATTGATAATTATCACCTCCAGAAGCTACAAGAGTTGTAGATTCTCCATCTATTATCATAATATCATTACTAACTGTAATATCTAGGGTTTGATTTACCGTAATGGTAATACTATCAGTATCTGTATATCCATAGTCATCTTCAACAGTTACATCATAAGTAGTTGTAATTAACGGAACAACATCAAACTGAGATACAGTTTCACCAGTATTCCAAAGGTAAGTTCCTCCACCAGTAGCAGTTAAAGTCACTATTTCACCGCTACATATTGTAATATCCTCACCTGCATATGCTATAACTTCTGGTATTACTGTTACTGTGACCTGTTCTATATCTGCACATCCACCATCTGCAACTGAGATAACTGAATATGTAGTTGTTACCATTGGACTTACTATCAAACTTGCAGTTGAATCACCTGTGTTCCATAAGTAATTATCGCCTCCAGAAGCTATAAGAGTTGTAGATTCCCCCTCTACAATAACAACATCGTTACTTACTGTAATATCTGGAGTTTCATTTACTGTAATCGTTACACTATCTGTATCCGCATATCCATAATCATCTTCAACAGTTACAGTATAAGTCGTAGTTACTAAAGGACTAACCACTAATTCTGCAGTTGTTTCACCTGTGTTCCATAAATATGTACCACCACCACTTGCAGCTAGAGTCACGATTTCATCTCTACATATTGTAGTATCTGAACCAGCATCTGCAATGACTTCTGGGATTACAATTACCGTAACTTCTAATATGGTTGTACACCCTGTTGCTCCTAGAGAACTAACTGTATATGTAGTAGTATCTGTGGGATTTACATTTATAAAAGCTGTAGTCTCACCTGTGCTCCATAGGTAATTATCACTCCCATTTACAGCAAGTGTTGTTGAATCACCAATAACGATTACAATATCATCACTGACAGTAATATTAGGAGCTTCGTTTACAAAAACAGTAATACTATCTGTACTTGAGCAACCATTTGAAATTACTTCTACATCATAAGTTGTCTCAACAATTGGACTAACTTCTATAGAATCTGTAATTTCTCCAGTACTCCATAAATAGGAGGTTCCACCATCAGCAGTTAATGTTATGGTTTCACCTTGGCAAATTGTTTGATCAATACCAAGATCAGCTATAGGATTAGGATTTACTATTACTGTAACACTATCTTCATCAAAATTTCCTAAATCATCATATACAGAAACTGTATACATTGTTGTGACTAATGGTGTAACTTCTATAGTAGCAGTAGTTTCTCCATTATTCCATAAATAGTTAGGGCCATCAGTAGCAGTTAAAGTTGCAGATTCATTTTCGCATATAACTTGATCTGCACCTGCATCAGCTGTAGGTAATATGTTAAAAAAAAACCTAAAGAGAATCTATCTATGGCAACAACATCACCAGAAGCTCCATTATCACTATAATAAGTAATTGTAAATGTATAAGTTCCTTCTACAACAGTATAAGGTTCAAAATCTAAATCAACATGTCCACCTGGAAGACCAGCATACAAAGGGAAGCTTTCAATCCATGTTCCATTTTCAGGACCAGTCCATGTAATTTTAACGCTTTCCACATCTGGGTTATCATCACCACCTTCTGGAATACTTCTAAAATTAATTTGATCTCCTTCATCAGTTAAATTGATTGATGCATCACCTTCTATATTTTGAATTAAAATATCTGTATCTGCATTGTAAAGAAAATATGTACCGTAGAAATTATCAATCACATTAACTGTAACACTTTGAGTAATACCTCCATCATTTACTATAAAAGAAATATCTGCTTGTCCCTCATTAACTGAACTTATTAAACCACTTTCACTAACTGTAACAATAAACTCATCACTACTCGTCCATGTCCCAGACACATCAGATGTATTAGCAGGAAAAAACTCTGTAGTTAATTGTAAATGCTCACCTAAATCTAAAATAGGTGCACTAGGTGTAATAGTTACTGATTCTAATGGGATTATAATATTTGTAACTGTGATAATAGCTTCATCTGTAAAACCTCCATCATTTGTAGTAAATGTAATAGTCGCTTCACCTTCAGAAATTGAACTAACTGTTCCATCAGAACTTACAGTTGCAACAGCCTCATTATTTGATGACCATACTCCATTAGTATTTGTTGCATCTTCCGGGAAAAATGTTCTATTAAGAGTTTGTATCTCAGGAACATTTAAAGTTGCTGTTTCTGGTGAAATTTCCACAGATTCTACAGCTATACTAACTATACTATTTGAATCAACCTGATTAAGATATTCTTCTAACCATGTGTAACCGCTAGGCGCAATACTATTATGATCCTCACCATTGGGAACATTTGCATTATACCATGCCTCAGGAATATGTAAGTTGTTTATATAAAAATTTGAAGGTCTTGATCGGGATACTATTGCAGGAACTACATATTGAGATATAGGTAGTTTGGTTAAAAAATTCCCTGCATTAACCTGGCTAATCCAATTTGCATCTAATATATCTCTGTTATCACTTACATTACCATCCTCATTCAATCTGGCATTACATCCTGCATTATCAGGTATCAAAATTCGAGATTCATCTCCTGTAAGTAATGGCACTGACCTACCTAATAATTGGTGTTGATCGTCTGTAAAGTAATTATATGGTAATTGGTCTCCATAGTTGTATCCTCCACCGTCTAAAAAGAATTTCCAAGTTAATTTATTATTGGCATTGATATTAGAAACAGTATTGGATAAGTTATTGTTACTAATATTTGCAGCTACTATGAGATTATCTGATGTGAAAATTTGAGGTATTGTTCCAAATCTAAATACATTCAAACTCTTATCTTGTAACAGTGTATTTCCGTAATTATAATAATTGCCGATATGATTTAAATCGAAACTACCATTACCTCTAATTAATCTTCCATCTGAATTCCATACAACATTATTAATTATATCAATTCTAGCATTATCACCAGATATATTAGGAAATCTATATCCAGAATTGTAAAATAAATTAGAAATAAAAGATATTGTAGGTGGTGTTCCTGATGTACCAGATTGCTTACCAATTATAGAGCCTTTAATACTTTCCGCAAAAAAACAATTCTGTATTGTAACATTATTTACTTCATCCCCATTTCCAGTACTATACCAACTCGCACATTCATCAGCACCAAATGCAAAACTACAATGATCAAATATCTGGTTTGTAATACTTGAAACAGCTGAGAAAGAATCGTTACCCAAATTATCATTAGCATTTGGATTGGTATCTGCTGTTACGCCACCCTTAAATCTAATATGCCTTACAATAATGTTGCTAGCATTATGCAAGTAAAATCTATCACCTGCAATCGTTATACCTCCTTCTGGGGCCGTTTGACCAGCAATGGTTAGATCATTATTTGTATTATTAATATAAAGTAGCGATGATAAATTGATAACACCACTTACATCAAATACAATGGTTCTAGGTACTGTCATAGTAACAGCCTCTCTAAAACTACCTGGTCCGCTATTATTTAAATTAGTTACATGAACAACTACACCACCTCTACCACCTGAAGCATAAGCGCCAGCTCCATAAGCACTAGGAAATGCTAACTGTTGAGCTAAAATAACCTGGCAGGAGAAAATTATAATAAAAATGCATAATACTTTTTTCAAAGCATTAGTAGGTTTGCTGTAGGTTGTCATAAGGGCTAAAAAAGTTATGAGTGACTTGGGTTACTCATTTTTTATTTCAGGTGTCTAAACTAGAGAATAATTTCATAAATAAAAGACTAAAACCATAATTATTCGATTAAAAGATTTAATTTGTAAGAAATTTACCATTTATACAAACTAGATGTCTCTATTTCTATTTATATACGATAATAAGGCATATGTTGGATGCTGAGTCTTGAAATTATTTAGTTAAATTCTCAATTAAATATAACCATGACTTTTGGATTATTTAAAAATCAATGTATTAACTAAATAATAATTATAAAGAAATATTAGGAAAACAACGGTAATTTTATCTTATTAACTTAAAAATATACTTTTATTGAGTTCTTTTGTACATATTTGCTCTCAAATTATTTAACCCAAATCATTATTTTGTCAGTTTAATTATATCTGACAAAATATAAATATGTACTAAACCTTTATTGGTTTATTAAAAACGTCAATAATCTACAATGCCATTCTTTGATATAAAAGCTATCATAAGTAAGATTAAAGTTGCCTTAAGTAATCCATTAATAAAAAGTATGGTTACGGTTGCAGCCATTACCTTTTTTGTTAAGGCACTTGCTTTTTATAAAGAAACAATTATTGCAAGTACTTTTGGATTATCTGAAGTATTGGATACATTTTTGGTAGCTATACTGGTACCTACATTTGTTCAAAGTGTATTTTTAAATTCTTTAAAGCATTTATTTATTCCCAACTATATTACTGAACTCAAGAATAATGGTAATAGGTCAAGTTTCCAATCTGTAATTTTTTTAATGACATTGGGAGTTTCAATTCTTTCAATTATTCTTGCTTTTTTGTTTATCGATCTTTTCTTAGACAGTGTATATCCAGGTCATTCAGAAAGCTATTATCAACTTGTAAAAAAACAATTATACATTATTCTACCTTGTCTTGTTTTTTGGGGATTTTCTTCTGTTATAGCAGGTCTAATGGAAATTGAAGACCGATTTTTTATAGCCAACATATCACAACTATTCCCTTTAGTAACAATGCTACTCTTTTTATTCTTTTTAAAAGAAGAATTAGGAAATTTAGTCTTAGCATATGGAACCTTAGCCGGCAGTATTATTGGATTCACTTTCCTAGTAGTAATTTCTATAAATAATAGAGATTTATCTTTAAGCAGACCATCTATGAATACAAATTCTAAGATGATGTTAAAACAACTCCCGCCAAAAATTACATCTAGCTTTTTATCTAGCATGAATAGTTTTATAGATCAATTTTTTGCTGGACAATTAATCGTTGGTTCTATTGCTGCATTAAATTATGGCAATAGAATTCCTGCATTTGGAGTAACCATAGTTATTATGGCAATAGGTAGTGTTTTGTTACCGCACTTTTCTAGACTTGTTAATGAGGATTTAAAATCTGCTTATCATTATCTTTTTAAAGTCTTAAAATTAGTTGTGACTATTGGTATAATTGTTATAATCATTGGAATTTTCTTTTCGGATTGGATTGTTCAAATGTGGTTAGAACGAAATGAGTTTACTCATCAAGATACTATTAAAGTTTCTACAATACAGAAAATTTTACTTGCTAATGTGCCTTTTTATTTATGCACATTAATTATTGTAAAGTTCTTAACTAGTATTAATAAAAATAGATTTATGGCAAAAATTTCTTTTGTAAACCTTGTCGTAAATATTATATTGAATATTATTCTTATTAAAGAATATGGAGTTTTTGGTTTAGCCTTAAGTACAACTTTAGTCTTAATAATTAGTAGTTGTTTTTACTTTGGTTTCACTTATAGACAGTATAAAAAATTGAGTACATGAAGGTAGATTTTATAATTTCAACTTTAGGAGGTGGTGGAGCTGAACGTGTTCTTACACTTATGGTAAATAGCTTAGCTAAAAATCCTAATAATCAGATATCTGTTATTACACTTTTTGAAGGTAAAGAAAAGTATGAGCTAAATCCTGCCATAAATAAAGTAAAACTAAAGCGTGTTCAACATTTGCCAAGCCATACACTAAGGAGTGTTATTAATTTATCAAGATATTATAAAACTAAGTCTAACAGACCAGATGTAATTGTATCCTTTATAACCTTAACAAACCTTATCACTATTATAGTAGCTAAGCTTTTTTCTATAAAAATTATTGCGCAAGAACATAATTCTCACTTAAGATTTATGAAAGGTCGCAAACGCATTACTAATTTCACTAAAAAATATATCTATAAAAAGGCAGATGTCATTACTGTCTTAACATCATTTGACATAGATTATTATGAAAATTATGGTGCTAATGTATATGTAATGCCAAATCCTTGCAGTTTTACACCAATTGCGGATAACTCTCACTATAGAAAAAAGACCATATTGGCCGTAGGCAATTTAGATCGATATAATCATAAAGGACTTGATAATTTAATTGAGCTAATGGTACCCATATTTAATGAGCATCCTAATTGGGAATTGAAAATTGCTGGTGCTGGTGAAAAAGGTTTAAAACACTTAACTAAGTTAGCTGAAGAGAATAATATTTTGGATAAAATTGTATTTACGGGTTTTATTACGAATGTTTCTGAAGTTATGAATCAATCCTCTATTTTTATACTTTCATCTAGATTTGAAGGTTTGCCTATGGTATTATTAGAAGCTATGTCCCAAGGTATGGCATGTATTGCTTATGATTGTAAAACTGGTCCTTCTGATATTATTGAAAACAATAAAAATGGCTTACTCATTGAAGATCAAAATATGTTAAAAATGCAAAATGGTTTGAGAGAACTTTTAAGCAGTAAGGGGTTACGAAAAGAATTATCTGAAGAAGGTATAAAATCACTTGACAAATATAATATTGACAACGTAACTAAACGTTATGAAGCTCTATTTAATAAAATAGCGAATATCTAATGAACAAGCTAATTGTTTCAATATGCTTTTATTTCCCAGTTGTAAGTAGTTGCTTAAACTTACAAGGTACTGTATCTAAATTTGTCTCACCTGTGTATGCACAAATAATAGCTTATTTTAACCTTTTATTGATTTTCTTAGGTATATTTTTATTTCGAAACCAAGTAAAACACTTATCTAGAACTAACAAATTATGGTTTATATTCTACATGTTATACTATGGTTTTGGATTACTTGGAATAGGAGTTTCTGGGTTTAGCACATCAATAATAGCAACCTTAGTTCCTGTTGTTTATTTTGTTGGGTTTTATTTCTTTTTTAGTGATAGAAATCAGTTCAGAACCTACTTTAAGATCATTACAATCTGTTTTGTTATATCCTCTTTCCTAACCATCATTTTGATTAAGCTAAACATTAATGTATATACAGGTGAAGAACATGGTTGGGCGATGGATCGTGCTGGTGGAATTACTGGAGATGCAAATGCCGCTGCACATACCAGTATTTTTGCATTTATATTTTTAAATCAACTATTTAAACCATCAAAATTCATATTTAAATTACTCAAAATTGCAATGTTACTTACTATTTTTTATAGTCTAATTTTAACATTTTCTACAACTGGTTTATTTGTTTTTACAATTGTATTCACTTTAATGAATTACAAATTATTTACAGGTATTAAGCTATTTATTTTTGCAAGTATTATCCCATTATTCTATATAGGAATTTTTGCAATCAAATCAAAAATTCATGAATTAGGTTTATCTGTGGCACAAACTGATAAGGTTTCAAATATTATTAATTTACTGACTTTAAATTTTGATGAAGTTGACAGTTCTGGTAGAGGAAATTTAATAGAAAAATCTCTTCACTACATTTTTGAGAAGCCTTTTATAGGAAATGGTGTAGATTTTTCAGTGTCTAAGTTGGTGCACAACACTTACGTAGGAATATGGGTCGACGCAGGCATTTTTACATTTTTGTTCTTTATTTTTATGCTATTCTGCTATATGTTCAGATCATTTACTTTACATCCTAACATACGCTTTTTTACAATTTCAATATTGTTTGTTCTTTTTATTTTTATGATTAGCCTTCAGAGTGTTATAAATCAACCATACTTGATTGTTTTATTTGTTTTTGCTGGCTATTTAATAGATCATAATAGAGTTGATAAAGGTTATTCCAATATTTTTCAAGAATCAGAAGATTAGCTAATCTCCATTAGAGTCTGATATTTGTTTACTAATTTTAAATAATTACTTGAGTTAAATATAATTTCACATATTTGCATTAATAGATTGTATCAAAAAAAAATGAATATCAATGATTAATACACTTTCAGAATACAAACATTATTTAGAAAGAGATAAAATAGCTCTTGGAATCGGTGAAGTGTCTTTTTTAGGAAATATTATTGGATTCTTATCACCAAACTTAATTTGGAAATTTCAAAAGACATTAAGGAAACTTGAGTATTATACTAATTGTAAAAATAAAGGCTTTTACAAAATCTATATTATGTATTTAAAGCTTAAGTTTAAGAAAATATCTTTAAAGCTGGGGTTTTCAATACCAATTAATGTATTTGGTCCAGGTTTAGCAATTGTTCATTATGGTACTATAGTAGTTAATAGTGCAACTCGTGTAGGCGAAAATTGTAGAATGCATGCATGTGTAAATATTGGAGCTTCAGGTGGAGAAAAAGAAGCTCCTCAATTAGGTGATAATATTTATATTGCTCCAGGCGCAAAAATTTATGGTAATATCAGTGTAGCAAATAATACCGCTATTGGTGCAAATGCTGTTGTTCACAAAACATCTGAAGAAAAAGGCGTTCTTTTAGCTGGAAACCCTGCAATAAAGATAAAAGAAATAGATATAAAGAGAATTATCAAGCATCTGTGATAGTTTATAGAAAAACTGAAGATTGTATCTACATGATAATCAGTTTAATCTTACTGTTTTAAATCATTTTAGATGTTATTTATACTTATTATTATACATTTTATAGAAAAATTTTGATTTTTCGGATAAGTTAACACATATTTACGCTCGAAATCATACCAAATCATGATTTCAACCCAAATTAAATTGAATTATGCTCATCAACCTACTAATCCTATTTGGACTAATTACGTCTATTTTTTATTTATATTGGTATTCATTTAAAGCCATTAAAAATGAGTATTTGATAAACTCTATGTTTATCTGTAATTCTTCTAATTGGCAGAAGATTAATTGCATTTAAGTTAATTCAAATGAATTATTATTCATCATGTTATTAAGCAATAATGTAAACTTTAACTGAAGTCCCAATGAAAACTCATAGTAAAATAAAGATTATCTTTCTACTTCCTTCACTTGTTGCTGGTGGTGCTGAGCGTGTCATTTCTTTTGTAGCTCAAAGCATAGATAAGGACAAGTTTGATACTATTTTATTAGTTGCAGGTTTCGAAAAAGACTCAGCTTATGACGTGAGTAATGTTAATGTAGTTTACTTAAACAAACCAAGAATATTAACAGCTTTACCTTCAATAATTAAATATATCATAAAGCAAAAACCTGAAGTTGTTGTAAGCTCTATTTCTCACGTAAATACTGCGATGTCAATGATTTCACCTCTTTTTAAAAATACAAAATTTATAGGTCGAGAAGCTACAGTTTTAAGCAAACGTAAAAACGAAGAGAAATCAAGAAAATGGTCTCCTGCTTATTTTTTACCGAATGGGTTTAAAAATTTAGACATGCTTATTTGTCAATCTCAAGACATGGCTGAAGATATGGTTTCAAATTTTGAAGTCCCAAAAGACAAGGTGTGTGTAATAAACAATCCTATTTCTAAATTACCCCCAGTTAAACAGAAAACTGATTTTGGTGAAATTAAAAAGTATATAACTGTAGGAAGACTTACAGAAGTAAAAGGCCATATTAGAATTCTAGAAATGCTTTCCATGCTAAAAACGCCATTTGAATATACTATTATTGGTGATGGCAGTTTAAAAGATAAAATCTTTGAAAAGGCAAAGGAATTAAAGCTAGATAGCAGTATAACACACATCCCTTTTACGAATAAAGTAAATGATTATATTGCCAAAAATGATATGTTCTTGCAAGGTTCTTATGTAGAGGGTTTTCCAAATGCACTTCTTGAAAGTTGTGTGGTTGGCACACCAGTAATAGCCTTTAACGCACCTGGTGGAACTAAAGAAATTGTAGAAAATGGTATTAATGGTTTTTTAGTAGATAATAAGGATGAATTTTTGAAAAGACTCAACGAGAATAGAACATGGAACCCTAAAAAGGTTAGTGACTCAGTATATCAAAAATTTAATAAAGAAAGGATTTTACAACAGTATGAGACTTTATTCTTTAATGTTTTAAATAAAAGTGCTTAAGTGAATAATACTAAACAAAATATTACCATACTTTGTATTTCCCTTGGAAGCGGCGGAGCTGAAAAGGTTGTAAGCCTCTTATTAAAGTCACTCAAAAGCGATTATAATGTTAATTTAGTACTGTTCTACAACGCTATACATTTTCCAATACCAAAAGAAGTTAATATCGTTTTTCTATCAGATAAGGGTCCTGATAGACCATTTTATTTAAAAGCCATCGATACTATAAGGTTTATCTTTAAATATAAACGCTTTGTAAAACGAGAAAAGATTAGTATTTCTATCTCTTTCTTAGCTTTTCCTAACCTAATAAACGGAATTATTGCAACATTTAATAGATCTATCAAGACTATAATTAGTGAGCGTGGTTTTCCGTCAGATAACGTTTCAAGTAAATTGTCACTTTATATATCAAAACTATTTTATCCTATTTTTTATAATAGATGTGATAAATTGTTTTCTAACTCAGTACATATAAATAGAGATTTAAAGGACAATTTCGGGATTAAAATTCCGATGGAAGTTATTTACAATCCTATTGAACTACCAGAAAATATAATAGTTTCAAAAGATTTAAATACAAGAGTAAAATCCCTCAATATAATTACAGCTGGAACATTAAACGTTCGAAAAAATCAGATTATGATTATTAGAGCTTTAAATGAAGCCAAAACTGATGATAAGCTTACGATTTTAGGTGGTGGAAATTTGCATGACTATTTATTTGAAGAAACCAAAAAATTTAAGCTTGAAGAGAACGTAAACCTGGCAGGAAAAGTTAAAAACGTAAATGAGTATTTACTTAATAACAATTGTTTTGTTTTATCATCTTTTACTGAAGGGTTTCCAAATGCTTTATTAGAAGCTATGGCAATTGGCTTACCTTGTGTATCAACAAATTGTTTATCCGGACCATTAGAGTTACTAAACGAAAATGAAACTGTAAATATTAAAAATGGTGAATTCTATATTGGTAAATATGGGCTCCTAGTAAATAATGATGATCATATAGGATTAAGCAAAGCTTTTGAGTTTTATAGAAATAATCCAGAAAATAGAGAAAAATATAGTGCATTGAGTTTAGCTAGAGCTAAGGAATATCATTTAGATAGTATATATTCTAATTTCAATACATTTATACAGAATTAATAAGATAAGCAGACATGTGTGGAATTAATGGCATTATAGCCAAGACCAACCGAGATAAGACTGAAGTAAGCTCCATTCTTAATACAATGAATGATCTTATCATTCACAGAGGACCAGATGAAGATGGATTATTTTCTGAAGAAAATGATGCCTTTTCTGTCGGTATGGGAATGAGAAGATTATCAATTATTGATTTATCTTCTGGTAAGCAACCTATATTCTCTGATGATAAGCAGATTGTTATTGTCTTTAATGGTGAAATTTACAACTATAGAATTCTTAAAGCGAAATTAGAAGCCGAAGGTGTAAATTTCAACACTTCTAGTGATACTGAAGTAATTCTTAAAGCCTACGAAAAATATGGTGTTGAATCTTTTCAGTGGTTAGATGGTATGTATGGTTTTAGCATATATGATAAAAACATAAATAAACTCTTTATTGCAAGAGACTTTTTTGGTGAAAAACCATTGTATTATTCGCATACTGACAAGGAATTTATTTGGGCATCAGAATTAAAATCAATTATAAATACTATTGATTTTACTCCCAACATTTCAAAAAAAGGTTTAAATCTTTATTTCAGATTAACTTACATTCCTGCTCCACATACCATATATGACAACATTTTTAAACTAGAAGCTAATCATTACATAGAATATGATTTAGCATCGCATAATACTAAAATTCATAAAATTAATGCTGAGCCAAAGCCAAAGGCTATTAATATATCATTTGAAGATGCTAAAGCAAAAACAAAAGATTTAGTCTATAATAGTGTTGATAGTAGATCTATCGCAGATGTTGGTTTAGGTACTTTTTTATCTGGAGGTGTAGACTCGTCAATTATTTCATTGTGTTTAGCTCAATCTACAGACAAAAAGATTGATACATTCTCTATAGGTTTTAAAAAAGCGTCCTATGATGAGACAGATAAATCTAGAGTTGTTGCGGAAATGGTAAATAGTAATCATCACGAATTTATTATAGATGAAGATGATTTAAAAAATAATATTCACGAGATTTTAGTCAATTTTGATGAGCCGTTTTCAGATACTGCAGCTCTTCCTACTCACCTATTATCAGAAAAAACTAGAGAGCACGTTACCGTTGCACTTACTGGAGATGGTGGAGATGAGGTTTTTGGTGGTTACAACAAGTATTATATTGGTAAAATGAATAAAAGGTACACAAGTATAGTACCTAAAGGACTTCATAAAGCTATTGCTAATTTAAGTAACAAGTATTTGATTGATAAAGATGATAAGCGTGGTAGAAAATTTCAAATTAATAAGTTATTAAATGCCATTAATTATAATGGAGATTTCTATTGGGATATTATATCACTAGCCAATACTAGTAATCAGATATCAGAAATTATATCACCAGACTATTATGAAGCTAATTTGTTTAAGGATTATAAAGATGTTCTAGGCAATAATAAAATTGAAAGCTTAACAGATTTTAGGCTTGTAGATAAAATTTTAAGTTTAGAAGGAGGAATGCTTGCAAAAGTTGATAGAACCAGTATGATGACATCTTTAGAATGTAGAGCTCCATTTCTTAATAGAGACTTATGGGAGTTTACCAATACATTGCCAGAGAAATACTTAATGAAAGGTTGGAACAAAAAACATATTTTAAAAGAAGCCTTTAGAGATCAGTTTCCTGATGAGTTTTTAGAAAAAGGCAAAAGTGGATTTGGTTCACCAACAGGAGATTGGTTAAGACAAAGTTTGCGAAAAGAATTAGAAAGCTATATAGAACCAGATATGCTTAAATCACAGGGCATATTTAATGTAGATTTTGTCACCAAATTGGTTAAAGATCATTTGGATAGTAAAAAAGATAGCACATTTAGAGTGTGGTCTTACTATTGTTTCCAAAAGTGGTATAAATATAATTTCTTAAAGCAAAACTAAAAGCGAGATGGATAATAAAAGAGTATTATTAATAGCATCTTTTGCTGGATCTCTAATTAGATTTAGAGGGGATTTCATAAAAAGTTTAATCGCAGACGGATTTGATGTATTTACAGCTGCTCCCACCTATACAGATTCATATCGTCAACAAATTAGTGATATGGGAGCGACACCTATTGAATTTAATTTGCAACGTACCGGTCTAAATCCTATAAAGGATCTTAAATCAATTCTAGAGTTAAAATCTATTATAAAAGAAAATAAAATTGACTTAGTTTTTCCATATACTGTAAAGCCAGTTATTTATGGCTCTATAGCAGCAAATATGACAAAAACACCTGTTATTTCCTTAATCACAGGGTTAGGATATACTTTTACTGGATTAACCGCGAAGGCAAGAAACTTACAACGTTTTAACGAGACACTTTATAAACTAGCAATTAGAAAAAATAAGGTTATCGTATTTCAAAATAGAGATGATTATCAATTATTCTTAGATAGAAAAGTTATCTCTGAAAATCAACGCGTAGATTTTGTAAGTGGATCTGGTATTAATCTTAATCAATTTAAATTTAAAGAGAAGAATGCCACAGAGAAAGTTAGCTTTCTTCTTGTTGCTAGATTGATTAAAGAAAAAGGAATTGCTTTATATATGGAAGCTGCAAAAATACTGAAAGCTAAATATCCAAAAGCAGAATTTCACTTAATAGGAGCGCCAGAAACATCACCTTCTGCTATTAGTGAAGATGAGCTCAAAGAATTACATAGTGAGGGAGTTATTGTATTTCATGGTAAACAAAGAAATATTGAAGAGCACCTTCATAATAGAGATATTTTTGTTTTACCAAGCTACTATAGAGAAGGTTTACCGAGAACTACTCTTGAAGCTTGCGCATGCGGAAACCCAATAATAACAACAGATTCTGTTGGTTGTAGAGAATCTGTAAAAGATGGCATCAATGGCTTCTTAATAGAACCTCAAAATCTTGAAGCTTTAGTAAAGCCTATGAAGTACTTTATTACTAACCCAAATAAAATTAAAGAAATGGGAATAAACAGTAGAAAGTATGCCGAAGAACGATTTGATGTCGATATTATAAATAAAGACTTGATTAATTTAATCAATAGTGTCCTAAATTAATTTTAAAAAAACCTATAACAATTAATATTATGAAATTTTATTCAACATTTATAAAACGTCTATTTGACTTTTTAGCAGCTTTAGTGGGGTTGATAATTGTTTCACCTCTATTGTTAACTTTAATTATCATTTTAACCATATCTAATAACGGTAAGCCTTTCTTTTATCAAACAAGAACAGGTAAAAACAGAAAACTGTTTACTATTATTAAGTTTAAAACTATGAATGATAAAACTGATGAAAACGGTGAACTTTTACCAGTTAAATATCGTATTACTAAAACTGGAGATTTTTGTAGAAAATATTCACTAGATGAAATTCCTCAACTAATAAATATCTTAAAAGGTGATATGAGTTTAGTAGGTCCTCGCCCACTCTTACCAAAATACTTAGACCTTTACAGCGAAAGACAAAATAGAAGACATGAAGTAACACCTGGTATTTCAGGTTGGGCTCAGGTTAATGGTAGAAATGCCATAAGTTGGGAGCAAAAATTTGAATACGATGTCTATTATGTAGATAATCAATCATTTATGCTAGACTTAAAAATCATTTTCATGACTATAGATAAAGTTATAAGCAGAAAAGATGTTTATTATTCTGATACTGACGATATGCCAGTATTTACAGGCTCTAATGACTAAATCAAGTTAATTAAATTAGAGAAAAATTATATTATAAGATGTGCATCTCTTTGTAGGATTCTATAAAGAACTGAGGCATGTGTTCTCTATTTGGATATAAATAGGCATTACTATGAATATTTAAGCCATTGTCAATTAATCCTACAGTCTTCCAACCTAATGCATTAGGTGAGATAAAATCTTTCTTAATATTATCTGCAATATAATAATAGACTTTACCAGATAAAGTGCTTTCAATAGTCTTATAATTGACTTCGTTTGGTTTTTCAGAGCCTAAAGCTTCAGAAATTACGATGTGATCAAAAAGATGCTCTATTCCTAAAGATTTGAGTTTAGCAGATTGGGTTTTTACTCGTCCATCTGTAATAATTCCTAGTTTACCTTGCTTAGCTTTTATGGAATTCATAATATCTAACACACCATCAAATAACTGAATATCAGGATTATGATTCCTATACATTTCTACAAGTGAAGTAACTTCAGTATTATATTTTGTTGCTAAATATTTGAAAACATTTTCATTAGATCTGTACAATGAAAACATAATCGAGTACAAAGTTTTCCAGTTATTTTGTTCTAAATTTTTTGCGATAAAACGGTAAGCAGATTTAAGATAATCTAATTCATTGTAAAGAGTATCATCTAAATCAAAAACTATAACTGTGTGGCGATTAATCTTTATATCCATGTACTAAAACTTCATCGTCATATCTAATCATTAATAAATCACTCTCCCAAATATCAAATTTATAATCAATAGTTTTATTAAGCATATATTCTTCGATGATCCATTTAGGAAAATTACCTTTTGCTAAATAAGTTAAAGGGAAGCCACCACCAAATCTTGGATTTATTTCTATACCAATAATTTTAGTAATGTCTTCTTTGTGCATAAAAAACTGAACTGTAAGGCAACCTGCAGCTCCATCAATATTATTTAAATGCTTTCTTATATATTTTACTAGAGCATTATTTTTTGTAACGGCCTTATATACCTCACCATCTCTAACTTCTATACGTTTTCGAGGAACAGCACACAATAATTCATTAGATTTTGAAAAATACAAATCACAGGTAAATTCATCAAATTCATTTTGATTGATGTACTCTAAAAACATTAATTTTTCATTACTTCTGTGATAATTAGAAATCTCATTTTCATTAGTAATTATATAAGTGTCTATACTTCTACTACCATCAATAGGCTTAATGAAAATTGGGAGTTGATAATTATCTTTAGAATATTCCATTGCTACATTAACACCTTTAGATTCAAAAAATTTATGAATTTCTCTCTTATCTCTGCACTTTTTAATAAACTCTAATGAAGATACTAAAATAGTTATACCACTTTCTTCAAAGCGAGATTTATGACTAGCAAGTTGGTAAAGTTCTGTATCTATTGTAGGAATAATTAAAGATATATCATTTTGTTTACATATTTCTATAAGAGAATTCATGTATACAGACTCGTCTAATCTAGGTACTTCAAAAAAATTGTCAGCTATTTGGCAAGCAGCGGAAAGCATAGGATTAGAATCCGAAGCAAACACTTTTGCATTTGGATATACTTTTTTCAACTCTCTTTGGAAAGATCTAATCAGAGAGACTCTCCTACCAGCTGAAGTAATTAGTATGTTCATTTTTTAGTTAAGGGCTTAACGTTGTTAGCAATAATTTGACAAATATAACACCTCAAGATAACAAGATAGGATTATGCCTTTAAACGGTAAATTAATCAGGTCAAGATATATAATGGACATTGCAAATAACTAGCTTTTATTTTTAGAAAACAAATTACTTGATTTATCAATACAATTTCATACATTATTTTCTTTAGCTTTAATATAATGAAATATGACATAATTAACAAAATGACCTAGGAATAACAAAAGCCCACTAAAACAATTACTACAATTTTTTTATCAATATTTAATTGTTTAAATCTCTATATAACTATGAGTTAACAACGTAAATATATGCTTTTTATCGTCTTTCTTTGGGCAGTTTCATTTTATTGGTGCATATTTAACCGATTTTTAAATCGTGTCCCAAATCCCTCTACGACATGAAATTGAAAAAGTAATGTAATATTACTTAACAATTTATGCCTATGAATCCTAAAATATGGTTGTCATCACCTCATATGAGTGGGGTTGAACAAACTTACATTAAAGAAGCCTTCGATACTAATTGGATTGCCCCATTAGGACCTAATGTTAATGGTTTCGAATCTGATTTACAATCTTATCTAAACGAAGATAGACATGTTGGTGCATTAGCATCTGGTACTTCGGCATTACACTTAAGCCTTATTATTCTTGGTGTTAGTAATGGTGATGAAGTCATTTGTCAAAGTAAAACATTTTCTGCATCTGCAAATCCAATAATGTATCAAGGAGCTACACCTGTTTTTGTAGATAGTGAAAAAGATACTTGGAATATGTGTCCAATACAATTAGAAATTGCGATTAAAGATAGGATTTCGAAAGGTAAAACACCAAAAGCCATTATTCCAGTTCATTTATACGGAATGCCATACAAGGTTGATGAAATTCATAAAATTGCTAAATCTTATAATATTCCTATTGTTGAAGACAGTGCTGAATCATTAGGAAGTGTTTACAAAGGCCAAAATTGTGGAACATTCGGTGATTTATCAATACTATCTTTTAATGGTAATAAAATAATAACAACATCAGGTGGTGGCGCAATAGTCACTAAAACTAAAGAACATAAAGAGCAAGCTATTTTCTTAGCGACTCAAGCTAGAGATAATGCACCGCATTACCAGCATTCTAGTATTGGGTACAATTATAGAATGTCCAACATCGTAGCAGGAATTGGTCGTGGACAGATGACAATTCTTGATAGTCATGTTGCAAAGCGTCGATCTAACCATGAATTATACAGAAAGACATTTCGCAACATAGATAAGATTTCTTTTTTACTAGAACCAGAAGGTAGTTTTTCTAATCGTTGGTTATCTTGCATACTGCTAGATTCAAAAGAAACAAGAGAGGGCTTAAGGTTAGCATTAGAAAAAGAGAATATTGAATCTAGACCTTTATGGAAACCAATGCATCAACAACCAATATTTAAGTCCGCACCAAGTTATCTTAATGGCGTTTCTGATGATTTATTTAATAGAGGTCTTTGTTTACCTAGTGGATCTAATTTATCTGATATGGAATTAAGTAGAGTAACTTATGCTATAAATACGTATTTTGCATTATGATAGTAAAATTTCTAAATAGAATATCTCAGAAATATGCCTCAAAATGGCTTGTATTACTATTTGATGTCGCCATAATAGTAGCTACATTTTTTTTAGCATACATCATTAGGTTTAATTTCAAAATAGACTTTGAATTTTCAGTTCTATTCAGACAAATCCCTTATGTAATGGTAGCAGCTGCCATTAGTTTAATAGCAGTAGGCTCTTATAAAGGTGTTGTTCGATTTACAGGAT
Organism: Winogradskyella sp. PG-2; assembly: GCF_000828715.1. Taxonomy (NCBI): domain Bacteria; kingdom Pseudomonadati; phylum Bacteroidota; class Flavobacteriia; order Flavobacteriales; family Flavobacteriaceae; genus Winogradskyella; species Winogradskyella sp. PG-2. Next base: position 3,487,677 of record NZ_AP014583.1, read on the forward strand.
TTAAAGATATTATGAATATAGTTATTGGTGCTAATATATTAGCCACCTTACTAATTTGCTGTACTTTTATTAGTAGAAAGATAATAAATGAAGATACTATTTTTGATATCTCCGGATCTATTATATATATACATCTATTACTAAATATTCTATTTTTAATTGGTGCAAAGTTATTTATCAAGTCGGTTTACAATTACATAACTCAAGATTTTAATAGCATTTCTAATGTTTTAATCTTTGGAGCTGGTAATTCTGGAATGTTAACTTATGATGCTATTAAAAACGATACAAAAAATGGATTTGAAGTTGTAGGTTTTGTAGATGATGACGAAAGAAAGATTGGTAAAAAAATAAATCTCTTAAAAGTTTATAATATCACCTCTATTGATGAGAATTTTATAAAAAAGAATGATGTTGAAGATGTTATCATATCAATTCAAAATATTGACCCAACCCGATTATTACAAATCACAGGAAATCTTTTTTCGCTTGGTCTAAAAGTAAAAATTGTCCCTCCAGTTCAAAGTTGGATTGATGGAGATTTAAGTGTTGGTCAAATAAAAGAGGTAAAGATTGAAGACCTTTTAGGTAGAGACCCTATAAACATTAAGAATCCTGACTTAGAAGATCAATATGATAATAAAGTAATTTTAATTACTGGAGCTGCTGGTTCTATTGGTAGTGAAATTTGTAGAAAAGTTAGTCTTTACAACTACAAAAAATTAATTCTAGTTGATAATGCGGAATCTGCGCTTTATGACATCCAACAAGAGTTTAGACAACTAGGTTTAGACAATGTCGATGCTATAGTTGCAGATGTACGTAACAAAACTAGAATCGATCAAATATTTAACCAATATAAACCGAAAATAGTTTTTCATGCCGCAGCATATAAGCATGTACCTTTAATGGAGAACAATCCATACGAAGCAGTTAGTGTAAACATTGGTGGCACGAAGAATGTAGCAGATATATCTGTAAAGCATAGCGTAGACAAGTTTGTATTAATTTCTACAGACAAAGCAGTAAACCCAACTAATGTAATGGGCGCTACCAAACGAATAGCTGAACTTTATGTAACCTGTCTTAAAGGAAAAGGACATACCAAATTCATTACAACTAGATTTGGTAATGTATTAGGTTCTAATGGATCTGTAATTCCATTATTTAAAAAGCAAATTGAAAAAGGCGGTCCATTAACCGTAACACATAAAGAAATTACGCGTTATTTTATGACTATTCCTGAAGCTTGTCAGCTCGTTGTAGAAGCTGCAGCTATGGGTAATGGCGGTGAGATATTTGTATTCGATATGGGTGAGCCGATTAAGATTTTTAACCTTGCAACGAACATGATTATACTTTCAGGTTTAAGATATCCTGAAGATATAGATATAAAAATTTCTGGTTTAAGGCCAGGTGAAAAAATATATGAGGAGCTTTTAGCAGATGGTGAAAACACAAAGAAAACTTATCACGAAAAGATTATGATTGCAAAATCTAGACGCGTAGATATTGAAAGTGTAGAAAGACAGATCAATAAGTTAACTGCTATTAATTCCTTAACTCAACCATTAGAGATTGTATCCTCAATTAAATCATTAATACCGGAGTATATTTCTAATAACTCAACTTACGAAGTTTTAGATAATAAAAAATAACCCAAATTGTATATAAACTTATTAAAATCAACTAAAATGAAAACTGGAATTCTTTTAATTTCAATATTAGCGATTGTAATGTCTACATCATGTGCATCTAGAAAAAACATAGTATATTTTCAAGATGAACCTTTAGAAGAAGGTGTTTTAATGTCTGAGCCCAAACAACTTTTATATAAGCCAGATGATATTTTAACTATTAATGTATCTGCATTAGACCCAGATACTGTAAAACCTTTTAATTTACCTGTTATAACAAATAATACAACTAGTCTAACTAGTGCTCAAGGGCAACTGCAAATTCAAACTTATTTAGTTGATTACGATGGCAATATAGAGTTTCCCGTTTTAGGTACAATTAAAGTAGAAGGATTAACAAGAACAGAGCTTACATCTTTTCTGGTAGAAAAAATCAGTACTATGGTAAATGACCCTATCGTAAATGTGCGTTTAGCAAACTTTACAATAACTATAATTGGTGAAGTTTCTAACCCAGGAACATTTACTATACAAGATGAAAGAATTACATTGTTAGAAGCTTTAGGACTTGCCAATGATTTAACCATTTATGGTCAACGCAAAAATGTAAAGTTAATTAGAGAGGTTAATGGTGAAAAGAAATTTGCTTATGTCGATTTAACATCAGTAAACGTTGTAAATTCACCAGTTTATTATTTACAGCAGAATGATGTAATTTATGTAGAGCCAAACAATGCAAAAGTGCGTTCATCTACTTACAATCAAAACAACGGTGTCTTAATTTCAGCCGTAGGTACTTTAACTACAATTTTAGCTGTGTTTTTAATCAAATAAAAAGTTATATCAATAATTATCTTTTATGGAACCTAAGTCCAAATCAACTTCTAATGAAATACGACAACATGTAGAGTTAATACTTTCACATTGGAAATCATTATTATTATGCCTCTTAGTTGCTGTTCTTCTCGGATTTACCTATTTACGCTATGCAACAAATATTTATAGTGCTAGCACAACAATAAAAATTCAAGATGAAAAACAATCGCAGAAATTGCCTAGTATTCAAGAAATTTCTAGTGATGGACTTTTCTCTGATGGTACTAATAAAATAAAAGATGAAATTGAAATTATAAAGTCGAGAACTTTAATTGAAAATGTTGTAAAAAACTTAAAATTAAATATCAGATGTTTTGCGGTAGGAAGCATCAAAGAAAATGAAATTTATCGAAACCCGCCTATAAAAGTAAGTTTTTTTAATAGTGATTCCGTTATTAATAAAATAGACACCACATTACATATTAAAGTAAAATCTACAACCGAATTCTTAGCTTTTAAAGACGAAGGTAAATCTCTAATTGATCGAAATGATTCTGAAGGTAAATCTTATGATTTTGGGGCTAAAATTGAAACTAGCTTTGGAGGTATTACTTTAACTCCAGGTACAGGTAAACATGCACCAGTTGTTGGTAGCAATTTGAAAATAGTGATCTCTTCAGTAAGTAGTATGGTTAATTCTTATCAAAGAAGTATTGCTTTATCTACCGAAACAGGCTCTAGTATAGTTAAATTAGAATTAAAAGAGACAAACTCTCATAAAGCAGTAGATATTTTAAATGAGTTAGTTAATGAATATAACAAAGATGTTTTGTTTGACAAGGAAGCTGTTATTAAAGTAACATCAGATTTTATAACAAAAAGATTAGAAGCTGTTTCGCAAGAATTAGAAAAAGTTGAAGGTACTGCTGAGCAATTACAAAAAAGTAGAAATATCACATCATTAGGAACCCAAACAGACCTTAATCTTCAAAGTGAAAAGAATTTACAAAATGAAATTTTAAAGACTTCTAACAACATACAGTTAATTTCTTACCTCCAAGAAGAGTTAGACGCAGATGAAAGGATGAGTGATATGTTACCTTCAGATCTTGGTATAGGAGATTCTAACACTGCTCAGGTGATAACTAGTCATAACGAACTTGTTGCTCAGCGCGATAGAATCTTAAGAAATTCTAGTGAATCAAATCCTGTTGTAATACAACTTAACAATCAAATAAATTCTTTAAAATCTAATCTTAGAGCATCATTAATTAACATAAAGCAAACGTCTAATTTAACGCTAAACAGTCTAAATAAAGAAAATGCCCGTGTGAGAGGACGTCTTTATACAGCACCCACAAAAGCAAGAGAAATTAGAGGTATAGAAAGACAACAAGGAATTAAAGAATCACTTTTTCTATACTTATTAGAAAAAAGAGAAGAGTCTGCCATTAGTTTAGGAATGTATTCCCCAAGCGCAAAAATAATTGATCGTGCCTATTCATCTCATAAACCTATTGCGCCTACTGGGATGATTATTTATCTAGCATCAATATTGTTTGGTTTGGGTTTACCAATTGGCCTAATATATGTTTCAGACATGTTAGACACTAAACTCTATAGAAAAGAGGATTTAGTAAATATTTTAGATATACCTTATCTTGGTGATATTCCTAAAACATCAAAAAAACAAAAATTAGTTAAAAAGGTAGATTACTCGCCAATGGCAGAGGCCTATAGAATCATAAGGTCTAATATAGATTTTATGATGAAAGGTGTAAAGGGTAAACCTAAAAAATTATTTATTACCTCTACAAAAGCACAAGAAGGCAAATCTCATACGAGTACTAATTTAGCCTCTTCTATTTCTTTCTCAGAGAAATCTGTTTTATTGATAGAAATGGATATTAGGGTTCCGAAAATAATGAAATATCTTGGACTTAAGGATAAAACTGAAAAAGGTTTAACTGATTATATTATAGATGATTCTATAAAACCGGAAGATGTAGTTGTTAAACATCCAGACAATGAGTTTCTAGACATTATACCTTCGGGTACAATTCCTCCTAATCCTTCTGAATTATTGATGAGTGATCGTGTTGAGCAACTCTTTAATTATTTTAACAATAAGTACGACTACATTATAGCAGATACATCTGCAGTAGGTTTAGTTAGTGATACGCTTCTGATATCAAAATATGCAGATATGTTTATTTATGTTGTAAGTGCAGATGGTGTAGATGGAAGGCAATTAGGACATGTAGCGCAGACTTTATTTGATGAAAAACGCTTACCAAACATGACTATGTTACTCAACGGTGTAAAAGTAGGAAAGAAAGGTTATGGTTATGGTTATGGTTATGGTTATGGTGAAAACCCAGGAAAGAAAAAGAAATGGTATAATTTCTTTTCTTAAAAAACACTAACAGAAATAATAGATTTATAAATGCCTTATCAATTGATCAGGCATTTATAATTTACGACGTTTTTTTTCAGTCTTTAATAACGATAACTCTCTGTTTGTTTGTCCAGCTACAGAGGTGTTTTCTTCCGCTCGCCTTATTAAATATGGCATCACGTCTTTTACAGGACCAAAAGGAATATACTTTGCTACATTATAACCTTCTTCGGCTAAATTAAAGCTTATATGATCACTCATACCATATAGTTGACCAAACCATACATTATTATCTTGTTTGGCAATTTTATATTCTTCCATAAGCTCCATTGCTAAATAACAACTTGCTTCATTATGTGTACCAATAAAAATAGATATGTCATTTAAATTTTTTAGAATATAACTTAGAGCAGCATCAAAATTTTCATCTGTTGCCTTTTTATTTTCGCAAATAGGGGATTTGTATCTCTTCTCCTCTGCTCTATTTCGTTCTTTCTCCATATAGGCTCCTCTCACGATCTTCATCCCAATCTTAAAACCATCTTCTTTTGCACGTTTATGCAATTCTTTTAAATAAGTAAGGCGATCCCATCTGTAAGTTTGCAACGTATTATATACAATTGTTTTATCTGTATTGTAAACTCGCATCATATCTTCTACCAATTCATCAGCTGCTGTCTGCATCCAGCTTTCTTCACCATCAATCAAGACTTCAACATCTTTTTCTTTAGCAAGTTTACAAACAGCATCAAATCTTCCTACTATTCTGTCCCACTCTTGCTGCTCATCTTCGGTAAAATCCACTCCTTCTGTCTTTTTTTGATATAAATAAAAGCGTCCGAAGCCAGTTGGTTTAAATACAACTATTGGCATAGCTTCCTTCTCATCACAAAAACGGATAATTTTTAATATTTTCTCTAAAGCACTATCAAACTGATCTTTTGTCTCCTTCCCTTCTACAGAATAATCTAAAACCGAACTCACTTTTTCTGTGTACAAATTATCAATAACAGATAGGCAATCATCTTCACTAACTCCACCACAGAAATGATCAAAAACTGTTGAGCGAATTAGCCCCTCTACTGGTAAATTAGCTTTGAGTGCAAAATTAGTTGCAGCAGTCCCTATGCGCACTAAAGGCTGAGATGATATCATTTTAAACAAAAAATAGGCACGTTCTAATTCAGAATCTGATTTTAAAGTAAATGCAGTGGCTGTATTTTCAAAAAGTGAGTGATCTATCATGAAATAAAGATTTGATTGCAAATATATTTATTATGTAGGTTATTTTTTTCTAAAAAAAGGAAGTATTTTCACACCATTAAATTAGATACTTCTGAGATGAACTCTATTTCTACTAAAAATTCGGTGGTTTACTTTAATTCTGATGTCTACACCGAACTCAATAATTATATAAAAACGGCTAACCCGTCTAAGATTTTTGTTTTAGTTGATACCAATACTCATGATGATTGTTTACCACAATTTTTAGAACGCCTAGAATCTAATGAAATCATTGTTGAAGTTATGGAAATGCCAAATGGCGAAGACCATAAGACTATTGATATTTGTATGGGAGTTTGGGAAGCTTTATCAGAATATCATGCTGATCGGAAAAGTTTATTGATAAACTTAGGTGGTGGAGTTGTTACAGATTTGGGCGGATTTGTAGCTAGTACTTACATGAGAGGCATTGCTTATATCAATATGCCAACCACCTTATTAGCAATGGTTGATGCTTCTGTAGGAGGAAAAACCGGTGTAGATTTAGGAGCATTAAAAAATCAAGTTGGGGTTATTAATGAAGGTGTTATGGTAGGTGTTGATACATCTTTTCTAGGAACATTACCACAGAACGAAATGGTATCTGGCTTTGCAGAAATGCTAAAACATGGGCTAATATATGATAAAAACTATTGGCACACACTTACACATCTTGAAAACTTAGATGTTTCAGATTTAGATCGTTTAATTTATGATTCGGTAGTAATTAAGAACAAAGTAGTAACTGAAGATCCAAGAGAACAAGGTTTAAGAAAGATTCTAAATTTCGGACATACATTAGGACATGCAATTGAAAGTTATTTCTTAGAGCATGCGGGAAAAACAACATTATTGCATGGTGAAGCTATTGCTATCGGAATGATCTTAGAGGCCTATTTGTCTACAAAAATTTGTGGATTGAATTCTGGAGAATTAGAAGAAATAACCGAAGGTATTTTAAAAACCTTTTCTAAAATACCAATAGAAAAATCAGATCAAGACATCATTATTAAATTATTAATACATGATAAAAAGAACAGTCATGGAGTAGTTAAGTTTGTACTTCTTGAAGCAATTGGTACTCCAAAAATAGACTGTGTTGTTAGTAATGAGTTTATTTTAGAAGCCTTTGAATATTATTCTAAAGATATCGCTCTTTAATTAATTGATTATGATGATTTTCATGACCTGTTATAATATAACCTAAAGCTCTAACAGAAATTGGAAAGCCGCTTGCCTCACCCAAATACTCTAAAGTTTCTGAATTAAAACTCTTATAGAGTGAAATTGTTGCCTGTCTTACTGTTATATACTCCTCTAATAGACTATCTAAAGTTCTATATTTAGTATTTCCATTAATGACATAATCATCTTGTTCAAATCCAGTTAAAGGTGTTTTATCGTATCTTCCTATCCGCAATGCTCTATAAGCGAAAATACGTTCAGTATCTATAACATGAAGCAAAACATCTTTTACCGTCCACTTTCCCTCAGCATACGCATAATCGTGCTTATCACTACGTATGCTAGAGTAAAATTCTACTACGGTTTCTAAATTTTTCTCTAATCCCTCAACAATATCATCATTGGTAGCATTATCTATATAAGCCTTATAATAAGAATTGTATTCGGTGTGGTTTAAGTTATGTGAAATCATATAATCGAAATTAAACAAAAAACCCTTAGAACAAACTAAGGGTTTAAATATGATATAAATTATTGAATTTATAATTCATTAAAAATTGTATGCATTAAACGTTTTTTATCGTTAATACTTTCTTCCAAAGAAATCATTGTCTCTGTTCTATATACACCTTCAATATCATCTAGCATAAAAATTATTTCTTTTGCATGCATTGTGTCTTGGGCTCTAATCTTACAGAAGATATTAAACTTACCTGTTGTGATATGTGCTACTGTAACATAAGGTATATCATTAATACGCTCTAAAACAAATTTAGTTTGAGATGTATTTTGAAGAAAAACACCTACATAAGCAATAAATGAATAACCAAGTTTTTTATAATCTAAAGTTAAAGACGAACCTCTAATGATACCTGCTTCTTCCATTTTCTTTACTCGTACATGAACTGTACCTGCAGAAATCAATAATTTTTTTGCAATATCTGTAAAAGGAATACGCGTATTATCGATAAGCATATCTAGAATTTGATGATCTACTTCGTCTAATTTGAATTTTGCCATAATTGAATAATCTTTATTATATACGCAAAAATAGAAGATTTTTATTGACAATTACGCATTTTGATTGAATTATTTTAAGGAAATAGCAACATTTTCTTATTATTCACTAATACGAAATCGATTTCGTTACCGACCTCTAACTCAAAATTACCCTCAGATTCAACTAAAAACCCTTTTGCATCAATTTCATTATGTCCATAAAATTTATCTAATTTTGAAATTGACTCAATAACAGGTAGAAACTGCAATCTATTATCTTTTAGAATTTCTTTATATTGAATTGCAATGGCTTTAAGGTTTGAATCGTTTTCAGAAATTTTTGAATTTCTTATTATAATGTCATAAAAAGATTTAGTGTTTTCAGGAATTTTGAAATAATCTTCATAATTAGACATATTTAATCCTTTAGAAATGGTATCTAATCCTTTAATGAGTGCCAAAAAGATAAAGCGCCTCACATCTTCTCTATTATAATCATTAGGATAATGGCCAGCTTCAAACAATATAGTTGGGACACCAAAATTTTGAAATGTATCACCAACACAATTCAAATTAAACCCGTCATCATAACGGCCAATTCCTTTAGGTAACTCTGATTGTAACAACTCATTAATCTCAGTAATAACAGTCATTGCTTCTTTTCTATTTGGTGTTACAGTTCGTTTTTCGTCCTGAGCAGGCGATAAAAACGACAAGGTTGCAGAAATACCAGAATTACCAGCACCAAAAATAGTACGCTGACCATGTAGATTAAAACAATAATCAGGCAAAAAATTGTTATAAACTTCTCGTAGTACTTTGCTTTCTGGCTGAGATAAGTCTTGTGCATCTCTGTTTAAATCAATAGTATTTGAATTAACACGTGTATATCGCTCAGCTCCGTCTGGGTTTAAAATTGGAATTATATATAATGTACACGCTTCTAAAATTGAATTTGGAATGGTATTATTAGTCAGAAATAAATTAAAACAATCAAAAAGTGCTTTTGTTGTTGTCGATTCATTACCATGCATTTGTGACCATAATAATATTTTAATTGGACCATGCCCAAATTCAAAACTATAAATTGGTCGGTTCTCTACAGAATAACCTATAGTAGAAATCAATGATTTCGGAATTTTTTTTAAGCACTTTTCAATGTGTGAATTGGTAATATAACGACCAAATAATTGTGGTGTTTTAACTAAAGAATAAATACTATTTAAATGCTCTAAATTCATTTTAACTTTTATAGTGCTACAAATGTAATCATTTGATAATTTACATTTGTAAACATAATTTAAACACTGTTTCGTTACAATGTTATACAAACAACCACATATCTATCATACTTAAAATTCTAATAACTGAAAAATATGTAATGCAACTAAATTAATGAATTTAAATAATTATATTTCAGATATTTAACTACACTAATCTAACTATAACTTTATATATTTTTTATTTATTACCAACCAAATAGCTATAATGTTTATACGATTGTTTACTTTTGTAACGTTATTTAATCAAAATAGCAGTTTACAATGATAAACTCGAGTGAATTTACTATACGTCTGCAAAAAGTCATAGATTTTTACAGTGAAACGGCTTCAAGTTTTGCTGAAAAAATTGGTGTGCAGCGTTCTAGTATTTCTCATATTTTAAGCGGTAGAAATAAACCGAGTTTAGACTTTGTAATGAAGGTACTTCACTCCTATCCAGAAGTTGAGTTGTATTGGCTAATGAATGGCAAAGGGACTTTTCCAAGTGAAGTAAAACTATCTAAATCTCCAAATTCCAATTTCACAAAGCCAACTATAGATGAAAAAATCAATTTATCTGAATCAAATTCAGGAATTGAAAAGATTGTTATCTTTTATAAAGATGGAACTTTTAAGGATTATAAACCTTAAATATTATCTCGCTATTCTTATTTTTGTACAAAGAATTACAATGAAGGTCTATTTTTCTGTTTTTGTTTTGTTGTTACTAACAAGTTGCTATGAAGTTGAACGGGATTGTTCAGATTATAAAACTGGTACGTTTCAATTTAATTATACCATTGATGGTGTTGATAAAACAGGCAAATTTGTTAGAACAGAATCATTAAACATTGATTATTACGAAGGAAAAGTAGATTCGTCTTCAGTACGCTGGATTAATGATTGTGAGTTTATCCTAAAAAAACTCAATCCAAAACGTATGGCAGAGAAAGATGCTATACATATGAAAATCTTATCCACCGCAAGTAATTCTTACACCTTTGAGTACAAACTCGCAGTTAAAAAAGACAATAAGCCTATACACATAGAAAAAGGCATTGCGACAAAGATTGATTAATTTTTATGTTAGATTTTTTATTGACATCAGATGCTATTATGGCATTGATTACATTGACTTTCTTAGAGATTATTCTCGGTATAGATAATATTGTGTTTATATCTATTGCGGCTAATAAACTTCCCGAACATCAACGTAGTAAGGCTACAAACATAGGATTATTACTTGCCATGATACAACGGATTGTTTTACTCTTTTTTGTGTCGTTTTTAGTTAGCCTTAGTGAGCCTTTTTATTCATTTGAATCTAGCTGGTTAAATTTAGCTATAAGTTGGCAAGCCATTATTTTATTTGCAGGTGGTTTATTCTTGATTTATAAAAGCACATCCGAAATAAGAGAAAAGGTAGAAAGCCCTTCTCATGATGAAGAAGGAGTTAAATCAAAGGTCATAAAATCTTTATCGCAGGCTATTACTCAAATCTTAATCATTGACTTTATTTTCTCAGTAGATTCAATCCTTACTGCTGTTGGTATGACTAATGGTTTGCATCCAAATAATAATTACACACTTATACTTATGATAATTGCTGTTATTATTTCTATCGCTGTAATGATAGGGTTTGCAAATAAAATCAGAAAGTTTATAGACCAAAATCCAAGTATGCAAATTCTAGGATTGGCTTTTTTAATATTAATTGGTTTTATGCTAATTACTGAAGCTGCTCATCTTGCAGAAACAGAACTATTCAATAAAACCATAGGAGCTATTCCTAAAGGTTATCTCTATTTCGCTATCGCGTTTTCATTATTTGTTGAGTTTTTAAATTCTTCAACTAGAAAGAAGAAAAAATAATTCTTCTAGTTATAATATTTCACGAATCAAAGCCCAACTAATAAAGGTTTAAATTTCTTAATATTCTATTGTGAGTTTATGATTTAGAGATTAGCTGTATAACGTTGTTTTTTACCCACTTAACTAAAAACATAAGACTTTTTAGGAATTGCGAAATTGGTTTTGCTATCTTTCGCCAGATTGAAATGTTTTAATTAGAACCCAAATCTTTAAAATATAAGTAATGCTATTTAATTCAATAGACTTTGCAGTTTTCCTACCTGTAGTTTTTATATTCTATTGGTTTTGCTGCCAAAAGAATTTAAAACTTCAGAATTTACTAATCGTTGCCGCTAGTTATTTATTCTATGGCTGGTGGGATTGGCGTTTTTTATCCCTAATTATATTTAGTACCATTGTAGATTATTCAATTGGTGTTGCGCTCTCTAAAGAAGACAGTCAAAAGAAAAGAAAACTCTTTCTGTGGCTAAGTATCCTGGTAAACTTAGGATTTCTAGGCTTTTTTAAATATTATAACTTCTTTTTAGATAACCTAATTACTGCATTTACATTCTTTGGTACCGAATTACAGGCAAGTTCTTTAAAAGTTATATTACCCGTTGGTATTAGCTTCTACACGTTTCAAACCTTAAGCTACACAATTGATGTGTACAGAAAAAAACTAACTCCAACAAAGGATTTTATAGCATTTTCTGCTTTCGTTAGTTTCTTTCCACAATTAGTTGCTGGGCCTATTGAACGTGCTACAAATTTATTGCCTCAGTTTTATACGAAGCGTAAATTTGAGTACAATAAGGCTGTCGATGGACTTCGTCAAATACTTTGGGGACTGTTTAAGAAAGTTGTGATTGCAGACAACTGTGCAGAATTTGCAAATGAATTTTTTAATAACCATACCGAATATGGTGGTAGTGGTTTGCTACTTGGTGCTTTGTTTTTTACATTTCAAATTTATGGTGATTTCTCTGGCTATTCTGATATTGCAATTGGTACATCTCGTCTATTTGGTTTTAATCTAAAACAAAATTTCGCTTTCCCATATTTCTCAAGAGATATTGCGGAATTTTGGAGACGATGGCACATGTCATTATCTACATGGTTTAGAGATTACTTATATATCCCATTAGGAGGAAGTAAAGGTGGAACATCAATGAAGATTAGAAATACCTTTATAATCTTTATTGTCAGTGGTTTTTGGCACGGCTCTAATTGGACATTTATTGTTTGGGGAGCACTAAACGCCATTTATTTTTTACCATTATTATTAGCAAATAGAAATAGATCTAACATAGGTGTTGTTGCTGAAGGCCGATTACTACCCTCTATTAAAGACTTTTTAAATATTATTTCAACCTTTCTACTTACTGTATTAGCTTGGGTGTTTTTTAGAGCAGATTCCGTAGGCCATGCAATAGATTATTTAATTGGTATTTTTTCTAAAAGCTTATTCTCTATTCCAGAATTTAATAATAGAACACACGCTGTTGAAGTTTTACTACTGATAGGTTTTTTAATGTTTATTGAATGGCTCGGAAGAGATTCGCAATACGGTATTGAAAAATTAGGCCTTAAATGGAATAGAAATTTAAGAATGGTTTTTTATATAGGTATTATCTGTTTAATCTTCTTATTCATTGGCAAAGAACAAGAATTCATTTATTTCCAGTTTTAATATGAAGGGGTTTATTAAAAAAATTATCGCATTTCTAGCCTTAGCTATAATCGCTTTAGTGGCTATAGTATTGAGTTCTAATTATATTGTAAAGTCTAAGTCAACTTTTAATATTGATAAAGACATAACTAATTTATTTATTGGTCATTCACATTCTGTATGCTCAGTGAATGACTCTATTTTTAAAAATAGCATCAATCTATCTGCTTCTGGAGAAGCTTATTTCTACAATTATCAAAAACTAAAGTTAGTGTTAGACGCTAATAAACAAATCGAAACTTTGTTTATAGAATTTGCAAATAATCAAGTAGATAGTGTAATGGACGACTGGACTTGGGGTTATGAAAAAATGTCATATTACTTACCATTTTACAGCCCTTTTATGGAGTCTGATGACTTTAATTTATTACTAGATCACAATTCTACAGATTTATTTGCTAGCTACTCTATTGCAACCAGAAAACACTTATATCGCATACTTAGTGGCGACTATGATTTGGTAAATGATGTTGGTAGCTTTGAACCTTCTATGCTCAGTAAAGTAGATGAATTAATCGCAAAAAAGGATTTTAATCCTACACTATCTAAGAACCTATCACTTTCAAAAACTAATCTTAGTTATCTGAGAAAAATGATAGATCTCTGTAAAGCAAATAATATAAAAGTTTTTCTTATTAGAAGTCCACAACATCCACTCTATGCAGATTTAAAAAATGAAAGTGTTTATAAAGATGTATTAAAAACACAATTCAATGATGTTGAATTATTTGATTTTGATGCTATGGAATTTCCCAATAGTCATTATTTAGATTTACATCATCTTAATTATAATGGTGCTAATGAATTTAGCACACTTTTCAATAACTTATTAGAAAACAATCTACTAAACTCACCTAGAAAACAACGAATTATTGATTCAAGTATTAAGGCATTTAACGAAAATTAAACTTAGCCTTTAGTTAATATTATTGTCAATAAAATGTTTGAGATTTAATGCGAAAATTAGAAAAGACTAGCTTGGCCTTTATCGTCTACACCTGAATCATCATCTTCATTAGATTTTGAATCAGCTGAAGTCTTAGTATCGTCTTTACTTGAGGTGTTTTCAGTAGTAATATCTGCTTCAACAGTTTGTTCATCAACAACTTCTAAATCATCAGCATGTACTTCCTCAGGTGCTTCATAAGGCAATGAATCCAATAAACTAACTTGATTAATTTTATCTTTAGTTAATTGATTTCCAAGAGCATTAATCCCTTTAACTGCAATAAACTCTTCAAGATTAACTTCCATGTTTGGCTTACGATCTTTGCCTCGTTCTTTTTTAAATTCAACATCAGCCATAGGCCTCCAATCTGTAGAAACAATTTCTAATTGTGAATTAGAGTGACCAGAAATAAAAGATTCTTCTTTGCCTTCTTGTTCAATTAAAAAACGTTTTACATAGTAGCGTTCCTTTTCACCATCATAATAAATTGCAGAAATTGGCTTTTTAGGAATCCACTTTTCTAGCACAATCATATCACTATCAAAATGAGTAGTCATTTCTGGTATTATAGTTTTTACTATACCAGACTGTGTTATTATTAATAATCGATCTTCACCTCTGAACTCACCTATCAATTCACCGCGATCATCAACATTAAGACGTTGCACAGTATCATCAAACCATATTTTGCGTGGTTTTAATGTCGATACTCCTTTTTCTTTTAATTCTATACGCTTTATCGAATGCTTAGTAACTAGGTTACCTTTTGAAGCTCTTCCTTTGATAAGGATATCCGCAAAGTCTAAATCCCATTTTAATTTTTTAACACTACCAACCTGTCGCAACATTATAGATACCACCTCAGCTTCACCATTTGGATTTGCAGAAAAATACCATAACACTGAACTCTTACTTCCGTTAGTTAAATCGTATTCACGATCTCTAGTCATACTAGTAACCGCAAAACGTTTCACATAAGAAGGTCCTCCTCTACCATCACGGTAAATCATATTGTAAACTGTACGCTTATCCTTTTTCTTAAATACAGCCACGTGAATAATATTTTTGCCAATAAAGGTTTTAGAACCCACTTTGGTGACCATCATTTTACCTTCTTTGGTAAAGACAATAATATCATCAATATCACTACAGTCACAAACATACTCATCTCTACGTAATGATGTTCCTATAAAGCCTTCTTCTCTATTAACATAGAGTTTGGTGTTTCTAATCACCACTTTTGTAGCATCCACATCCTCGAAAACTCTAATTTCTGTTTTACGCTCTTTACCTTCACCATAATCCTTTTTCAATCTTTCAAAATATGCAATCGCATAATCAATAAGATTTGCTAAGTGATGTTTCACCTCAGCGATTTGATCTTCTAAAGCATCAATTTTTTGTTGAGCTTTATCAATATCGAATTTAGAAATACGCTTAATTCTAATTTCTGTTAAACGTGTAATATCTTCAACTGTAATAGCACGTTTTAAATGCTTCACATGTGGCTTAAGTCCTTTATCTATAGCATTAATAACGCCTTCCCATGTTTCTTCTTCTTCAATATCACGATAGATTCTATTTTCAATAAAGATACGTTCAAGTGAAGCAAAATGCCACTGCTCTTCGTACTCTCCAAGTTTTATTTCTAGCTCACTTTTTAAGAGTTGAACTGTATTGTCAGTAGAACGACGTAACATCTCAGTAACACCAACAAAGAAAGGTTTGTTATCTTCAATAACACAACCTAATGGAGAAATAGATGTTTCGCAATTTGTAAATGCATAAAGTGCATCAATAGTTTTATCTGGTGATAAGCCAGAAGGCAAATGAATCAATATCTCCACCTTAGCAGCTGTATTGTCTTCAATCTTCTTAATCTTAATTTTACCTTTATCATTAGCCTTTAAGATAGAATCTATTAAAGACGAGGTTGTAGTTGCGAATGGTATTTCTGTAATAACTAAACTGTTTTTATCGCGTTGGGATATTTTAGCCCTAACACGCACTTTTCCACCTCGTAAACCGTCATTGTAATTGGTGAAATCTGCAATACCTGCTGTTGGAAAATCTGGTAATATAGTAAAACGTTTTCCTTTTAAATGCTTAACAGAAGCATCTATTAGTTCTATAAAGTTATGTGGTAAAATCTTTGTAGACAATCCTACTGCAATACCCTCCCCACCTTGGGCTAACAATAACGGAAACATCACAGGAAGATTTATTGGTTCTTTACGTCGACCATCATAAGACGCTTGCCATTCTGTAATCTTTGGATTGTAAACCACATCCAAAGCAAACTTAGATAATCGTGCTTCAATATATCTCGATGCTGCTGCTCTATCACCTGTTAAAATATTTCCCCAATTCCCTTGGGTATCAATCAGTAAATCTTTCTGACCAATTTGCACCATAGCGTCAGCAATACTTGCGTCACCATGCGGATGGTATTGCATAGTATGACCGACGATATTCGCTACTTTATTGTAACGTCCATCATCTAAATCTTTCATAGAATGCATAATACGACGCTGAACAGGTTTAAAGCCATCTTCTATCGCAGGTACAGCACGTTCTAAGATAACGTAAGAAGCGTAATCTAAAAACCAATCTTTATACATTCCGGTAACCTTAGTAATTGTTTCTTGGTTACCTGAATCTTCATTTAACAACTCTTCATGTTCTTCTGACATCTACTTTGCTTGTTTACGCTTTCTATTTTCTTTAATTGTCTTACTCAACGATTGTTTTACATATTTCAACTTCTTTGGTTTTAGAAGTGTAACATTAAAACGTTCTTTATGTTTTTTTCCATCATAACTCTTAACTAATACAACCAAGGATTTATAAAGTATATAGTTATTGATTTTAAACCCAGTGAGTTGATGACGAGAGAATTCTATTTTATTCTCTCTGTAATTGATATATTCCGTGAGTATCAATCCCTTATTAAGAATAATTATTTTAGCTCCATCACTATCATACTCAAAATAACCAGCGATTGAGTGTACAATTACAAGTAATATAAAAAGCCCTAAAAACACAAAGAAAGTACTATCAACAAACATTTCTAGTGATTTAAAAACTGTTGCTAATAAAATAGCAAAGACTATCAATATAAAATAGATAGAAACAACCGTGTTCTTTACTTTTCTATTATCTGTTCTCATACAGCATCCTCAACAATATCAAGTTCAACTTTAAGATTTTCGATAATGAATTCTTGACGGGTTGGAGTGTTTTTCCCCATGTAAAAAGATAACAACTCTTCAATAGACATATCCTTATCTAGCATTACTGGATCTAAACGAATATCATCTCCTATAAAATGCACAAATTCATCTGGTGAAATTTCACCTAATCCTTTAAATCTTGTAATTTCTGGTTTTGGCTTTAAAGTTTCAATTGCGTTTCGTCGTTCTTCTTCAGAATAACAGTAAATCGTTTCCTTTTTGTTTCTTACTCTAAATAAAGGAGTTTGTAAAATATATAAATGACCTTCTTTTATAACTTCAGGGAAGAATTGTAAAAAGAAAGTGATTAATAATAGTCTAATATGCATACCATCCACATCAGCATCAGTAGCAATAACAACATTGTTATATCGTAAATCTTCTAATGATTCTTCTATATTCAAAGCCGCTTGTAATAAGTTAAACTCTTCATTCTCGTATACAATCTTTTTACTTAAACCATAACAGTTTAAAGGCTTTCCTTTTAAGCTAAAAACCGCTTGAGTATTCACATTACGAGATTTTGTAATACTACCAGATGCTGAATCCCCTTCAGTAATAAATAAAGTCGTATCTAAATAACCATCCTTTTTAGTATCACCAAAGTGTACACGACAATCTCTTAATTTCTTATTATGAAGACTTGCTTTTTTAGCTCTGTCTTTAGCTAACTTTCTAATACCAGATAATTCTTTACGCTCACGTTCGGCTTGAAGAATTTTGCGCTGAATTTTTTCAGCAGAGTCTGGATTTTTATGTAAAAAATTATCTAGATAAGTTTTAATAAAATCATTAATATAGGTTCTTACCGTTGGTAAATCACCTCCCATATCTGTAGAACCCAATTTTGTCTTTGTCTGACTCTCAAAAACAGGTTCCATAACCTTTATAGCTATTGCTGACACTACAGATTTCCTAATATCTGAAGCATCATAAGTCTTTCCGAAAAATTCTCTAACCGTTCTCACTAAAGACTCCCTAAATGCCGCTAAATGCGTTCCACCTTGTGTAGTGTTTTGCCCATTAACAAATGAATGGTATTCTTCACTATACTGAGTTTTACTGTGTGTTATTGCAATTTCTATGTCATTCCCTTTTAGATGAATAATAGGATAAAGCATATCTGACTCTTTTATGTTTTCAGATAGTAGATCCTTTAAACCATTTTCACTAAAATATTTTTCACCATTAAAAACTATTGTTAAACCAGGATTTAGATACACATAGTTTTTGAGCATCTTAACGATATACTCATTTCTATATTTATATTTTTTGAAGATAATTTCATCTGGAATAAAACTAACCTTGGTTCCTTTTCTTCTAGAAGTATCATCCAATAATTCTTGGTTAGTAAGATTTCCTTGTTCAAATTCTGCAGAAGCCGATCGTCCATCTCTTGTAGACTCTACTCTAAAATAAGATGATAATGCATTTACTGCTTTTGTGCCAACACCATTTAAACCTACTGACTTCTTAAAAGCTTTAGAATCGTACTTACCACCAGTATTCATCTTAGACACAACATCTACAACCTTTCCTAACGGAATACCACGACCATAATCTCTAACAATAATACGTTCACCTTGTACTGAGATTTCAATGGTTTTACCAGCTCCCATAACGTACTCATCAATTGAGTTATCTAAAACTTCTTTGAGTAAGATATAAATACCATCATCTGGAGACGAACCATCTCCTAACTTTCCGATATACATACCAGGGCGCATTCGGATGTGTTCTTTCCAATCGAGTGAGCGTATATTATCTTCAGTATAGTTAGACTGTGCTGCCATGCGTTTTTAGGACAAAATTTTTGATAGAACGCTAATATAAGACTATACCTTAAAAAATGAAATATTGAATTAGTAAAGTAATTAACAATAATAGACCGAAAATGTTGAGAACATTGACTGTCAATATATTTAGCATTCAAAAAGATATATATGCTTACGTTTTCTTACTTTTTGAAACCAATAATATTCCTAAAATCACCACAATGGTTCCAATCATTTGTAACAGCGTTAAACTTTCATTCAAAAATACAACAGCAAGGATAATTGTTGAAATCGGTCCAATACCAGCAACAACAGCAAAGTTAGATGAACTAATTATCTTAATAGATATTGATACTAAAAATGAAGGAATAACAGTTGCAAAAACAGCGATACCAAGACCAAGTGCATAGACTTGCCAAGGAAAATTAAAAATATCTACTCTAGAAAAAATCCCGTAATGTATAAATACACAGATACAAGAGACCAGCATAGCATAAGCTGTAAATCGCATCACTCCAAACTTAGGAATTAACCAACCGCTACCTACTAAATAAGACGCGTAAGTAATAGCACTTAACAATACAAAAAATCCACCTAAATAGGCGTTACTCCCAGAAACAGAAACTTCACTTCCAAAGGTTATTACAGTACCTATATATGTAATGAAAATAGCCAGTTTTTGCATATTAGTAATTGCCTTTTTCAGAAACAACTTATTAAATAGCAATACAATAGTTGGATAAATAAAAAGAATAATACGCTCTAAACTTGCTTTGATATAAGTTAAACCTACAAAGTCAAAATAACTCGCTAAATAATAACCAACAAAACCAAAAAAGAACAACCAAAGGTAATCTTGTTGCTTTGTAACTTCTTTCTTTTCGTTTCTATAGAAATAGGCAATTACAATATAAAACGGAAAAGCAAATAACATTCTTAACAGCAACATACTCAACGCATCTATGTTATAGCAATATGCTAGCTTTACCATTACGGCTTTAGAGGAAAATAGAACGATGCCTAAAATACCGATTAAAACCCCATAAATGAAAGTGTGCTTAGATTTCATATCACGAAATTAAAACGGATTGTTTTTATCTGAAAATTGTGAGTTCAAGAATTACGATGTTCAAGCTTGGTTATTTGTTCTGCTTTAATTCTTAGATACTCATTTCTAGTCTCTAATAAGTTAGTCATGTATCTTTTTAGAAAAAGAACATTTGCTAATTTCCCTAAGACACCAAAAGGAGATTGAAAATGAAATTTATCAATCATTAAAGTTGAATCATTTTTAACTTGAAAAATATGCTCGTGCTTAAAGAATTTAAAAGCACCTGAAACTATTCGTCCACAAAATAATTTGGACTTTCAAATACAGCAATCTTTGAAGTTAATTTTTGAGTAATCCCAAAGTGTTTAGCTTCCCACGTGACCCACTCATCTAATTCTATTAAGCCCGAAGTCTTGCCTGCAATAGCTTTTTCGTTTAAATGTACTAAAGACTCTTGGTGGAAATCAATATTACGAGATAAATCGAAACAGGTTTTTAAATCTGCTTTAATTAGGGTTTTGATTTCAATGGTTGGCATATCCCATTTTTTTAGGATTAAAAACTTTTAAGTGTAAAACCAAAAGTCAAAAACTGATCTTGCTCTTTTTGATTTTCAATGACAATACTTTCGTACATACGAAGATAATTAATCTTAAAGCTGAGAAATTTCCATAACGGAAATTCTGCACTTAAGTCTGTTCGCCAGCGATAATTACTACTCTGCGACAATGAAGGTTGAAAATAACTTTCGTGCTTTAAAATCACTTTTTTACCGAATAGCTCATATTTACCGTTAATCCAAAGCGTCCCTCGGAGCGTATTAATAGTTTTACTACCATTAAAATCGGTATTATTAAATACACTACGTTTAAAATCGGTTTCCTCATATTCAAAAGTTAATGAAACTTTAAGCCAATGTTCTTTTTGCTTAATGATTTGATAAGTTGCACCAGCACCCAATAAATAGCGAAAATCAATTTCTCTACGAAAATTTGTGCTTATAAAACCTAATATTTGCGTATAAAATCTACGTTCTGGATTGAAGTATAAAAAATTAAGACTTAAAAAATCTGAATCCGCCTTTTCTTTACCAAATTCTTGATAGACATAAGAATTCGTGTTTTTAAACACCCATTTTTCCCAAGGTTTAACACTAAAATCAGTTCGTCCTCTTAGTATTAAAGTTTCAACATTGCCATCTTGCCACAAACCAGTTAAGGATAAATTGGCTTTAATCGCTAAAGAATCACTTTCATTGATTTGTGCTGAAACAAAAATCGGAAAAATTAAAAAGTAATAGATTGCTTTTTTCATTCTACCCCATTTTACAGTTAAAAAGTATTACTGTAAGAATCAATTACACATTAAACAAAAAATGCATCACATCGCCATCTTTAACCACGTAATTCTTCCCTTCTACGCGCATTTTACCAGCTTCTTTCACTTTAGCTTCACTTCCGTATTCAACATAATCATCGTAAGCTATAACCTCAGCTCTAATAAACCCTTTTTCGAAATCGGTATGGATGACTCCTGCAGCTTGTGGTCCTGTGGCACCAACATTAACTGTCCAAGCTCTTACTTCTTTCACACCAGCAGTGAAATAGGTTTGTTGATTAAGTAATTTATATGCAGAACGAATTAATTTCGCTGAACCTGGTTCTTCTAAACCTATATCTTGCAAGAACATTTGTCGTTCTTCGTAATCGTCTAGCTCATTAATATCTGCCTCTGTACCAACCGCTAAAACTAAAACTTCAGCGTTTTCGTCTTTTACTGTCTCACGTACTTTTTCTACGTAGTCATTACCAGTTGTAGCCGCACCTTCATCTACATTACACACATACATCACTGGCTTATCAGTAATAAACTGAGAAGGTTTTATATAATCTGCATAATCTTCATCAGAGAATTCTATTGCTCTTACTGAAACTCCAGCTTCTAGACTTTCCTTTATTTTATTAAGAACTGCTGCTTCTTTCTGTGCTTCTTTATTTCCTGTTTTTGCAGCACGCTTTACTTTGTCTAACTTCTTCTCTGCTGTTTCTAAATCTTTAAGTTGCAGCTCCATATCAATAGTTTCCTTATCTCTAATAGGATCTACAGAACCATCTACATGGACTATATTCTCATTATCAAAACAACGTAACACATGTAATATTGCATCAGTTTCTCTAATATTAGCTAAGAACTGGTTTCCTAATCCTTCACCTTTAGAGGCACCTTTTACTAAACCAGCAATATCCACGATTTCTACCGTTGCTGGTAATACTTTTTCTGGGTTGACTAATGCTTCTAACTTCTGTAATCTTGGATCTGGTACGTTTACCACACCAATATTAGGTTCTATGGTACAAAACGGAAAGTTAGCACTTTGCGCTTTGGCATTAGATAAACAGTTAAATAAGGTTGATTTTCCTACGTTTGGTAATCCTACAATTCCGGCTTTCATGTAAAGTTATTTTTGCGAGTGCAAATGTAATTAATTAGTAGAAATGTTTAGTTTAAAGTTTTTAAAAAAATGAAACGTGATTTATAATTGCGCTTAACACTTTAGATTATGTCAGTTAGTATTCACTATATCATTTGTTAAGGGAAGTTAGTTCTTATAAGATAAAAAGTCAAAATCGAGATCTGCATAATTTAGTCGTCCTTAAGATACTTCCTCAAATAATCATCAGAATAATCAGTTTCTAGTTCTACCCAAATTGGCAAATGGTCAGACATTTCATGAGTAGTCCAACCTCTGTAGGATTTAGAAAAGTTTTTATAAGGATCTTTATCATATTTTGCTCTAACTTCTGTGACTATGTCCTCGTAATGGTCCAGTTGGGCTTGTAAATCTAATCTAGTCATACCCAGTTTTTTTTCACTATCTGTAAAAGGTACAGCTTCATCTATAGGGTGTGGCCCAAAAACAGAATACCGCCAATCAAATTTATTATGACGCAGTAATCTTGTCTTTCTGGTAGCCTTACCTTTTACTGTAAATGCAATTTGATCAAACCACATATCACCTTTCATATTAGTAGGTCCAAACTCAGGTACTGTTAGGCCCGAATCTTTTAATGCTTTCATTATAATACCGTCTTTGCTTTCAATATTCATATCACCTTGAAAGATATGAACCTGATCTTCTTTTTTAGAACGTCCTACCAGAGCTTTTGAAATTGCTTTTATCTCTTTAGCTCTCAAATTAAGGTCATTTCCAAAAATGATATGAGCGGAGCATAAGGAGAACTTAAACCAACCTGCTTGAAATGATGCAAAAAACGGTGATCTAGCTACCTGTTTACCAGCTACAAGATCTTCTTTTGATAGTACAATTTCGCCAATTAAGTTTCTAAAAAAACTTTGTTTTTATTGTATAAAAAAGCCATTCGCTCTGTATTTCCACCCTCGTGTGTTGATACATCTGAGACAAAATAATCCCAATTTGGCCCTAAAAGTTTTACTAAACGCCTTAATGGCCAAAGATCAGATTTTATTTCTTGTATATCACAAATATCAAAATGATCAATAATTTCTGCTATTTAATGGTAACTCTCATCTAATCTCGGCATTCCACCATCAAAAGCTCTAATATTCCATGATCCAATAATTAGTGAATTAGATTTGCGTCCATCACCAATTTTTTCTTTTAGATCGTGTCTTAATGTTAATAATCTTGAAGATATCCAATTTTGCTTATTTACATAAATTGGATCGTTCACATAGTCCTTTAAATCTCTATAAAATGCCTTAATAATTTTTTGATTAGTTATTTAAAATATTCAGTAACTAGTATCTAAGTAATTGTCTTCCACAAGGTATATTATTAGAGTACATGATACAATACGTAGAACTACGTATATTTCTAAAATACAGCATATTAATTATTTCAAATAAGCGTTATTTGTATCACAAATTTTTTTAAGATAATTTTAAGATTAATGCATTTATCATAAAAATCTAGAATAATAAAGTTCACATTATCAATTTTTTTTGCATTTAAACAATTTTTTAGACTGTTATTAATGGTTTAATCTTAAATTTGCTTTAGAAATACAAAAGTATGTTATGGACAAAAGTTTTAGTTAAACTACTCTTTTTAAATTGCATACTTCTTTTTTCTAAAAACCCCAAAGACGATATAATTTATATCACAAAAAAACTTAACAGTTATGCATAAGACATCTTCTTTAAAAGCTACAAGTGCCTTGCCTACAGATATAGCAAAAGACCTTTACAAAGTAGCAATAGCAAATAGAAACGAAACAGAGAATTTACGAAGACTAGCACCAGTAGTAGTTGAAGAACTCAAAAAATCTCAATTGTTTCGACAAGGATTACCTAAATTTCTAGGTGGATGGGAAGACAATCCAGTAGAAGTATTGAAAACCTACGAAATACTAGCAAGTGCAGAAGCTTCTGTAGCTTGGAGTGTATGGAATAATCATTTAGCTTGTACGTTCGGTCGCTTTTTAGACGAAGAAAGCATGAGAGAAATCTTTAAAGATCCTTCTCACATATATGCCAACTCAGCAAGACCAGAGGGTTTTGCAGAAATTGTTCCCGGTGGATACAATATAAATGGACGTTGGACTTTAGTATCTGGATGCGAATTATCTGATTGGTTTGCTTTAAGATGTCTTGTTACAGGTGGTGACCTTCCTAAAACTTTAGGTCCAGGTGCTAAACTAAAATTATTCTTCATTCCTAAATCAGAGATCAATATCATTGATACTTGGAGTGTTGGAGGTTTAAGGGGTACAGGAAGTCATGACATAGAAATAAAAGATACGTTTGTAAATGAAAAATACGCTATAGATTTTCAAAGCCCAGTAGCTATTGATAATGCATACAGTCGTTTACCAATAGGATGCTTAAATTCTGCCGGAAATGCCGCCATTGCATTAGGTATACTAAAATCTGCAACTGATGATTTAGTGAAAATATGTTTTGAACGTATTACACCAGGTAAAAGTCCAGATTTAAGAGATAGGTTGACTGTACAAACCGCTGTAGCAAAAAGCAAATCATTATTAAATGCTTCACGAAAAGAACTACATGGGGCAGTTGATACTATCTGGAATGCATCAGTTAATGGAGAAACATACACTGATGAGCAATTAGCTGATGTTTGGGCAGCTTCAGTGCAATCTGCTGCTTCTGCTAGAGCAATGTTAACTGAAATATATGCAGCAGCAGGTACAGTATCATTGTACACAAAATCTCATATTGAAAGAGCACATAGAGATATTCATGCAGTATTACAACATGGGATTATTCAACCACATTGGTTAAATCAAGCTGGAATGGCTTATTTAGGAATTAAGCCTACTGGTGCAATGTTTAGAATATAATTGATTCATTTTTAGCAAAGTAAGTCGTAAAACAAAAAGTAATTGTTACGCTGAGGTTTGCAATACAATAAAAACAATAAAATAGGTATAAAACTATTTTGTTAAATAATAAAATCTTTTATTTAGATTTATATAATAATTAGCTATTAAAGTTACAATAAATGATTGAGGTTATTAAAGATAAAAAAGATTGGAATGAGCAATTAGCATTAGTTGAGCATTTTGATTTTTATCATACTTATGATTACCATCATCTTTCAAAAACAGATGACGAAAGTCCTGTTCTTGTAAAATATACTGACAACGGCACAAGTTTAATGATTCCATTATTAATACGTTCTATTGAAAATTCAGATTACAAGGATGCGACATCAGTTTATGGATATGCCGGTGTTTTAGCTTTAAATATAGATGAAGCTTTTGAAAAAGAGAATTTTCATAAAGAGCTGAATACTTTTTTTAAAACAGAAAAAATTATTTCGGTCTTCTCTAGACTTCATCCTTATTTTGAAGAAGAAGAAGGATTTCTTGAAGGACTAGGATCAATTACAACATTAGGAAAGGTAGTCTACGTAGATTTAAGTGAACCTATTGACATTCAAAGACAAAAGTATAGTCGAAGACTTAAGACTTATGTCAATAAAGCTAATAAGTCTTGTACTGTAATAAAAGGGAATATAGAAGATCATCTTGAAACTTTTATAGAGCTTTATCATGAAAACATGAAGCGTGTAAATGCAGATGAAAATTACTTTTTCAGTAATGATTATTATAAACGGATTCTTTCGAGTAGTGATTTAAATTCAGAATTATTACTTTGTAAGCATAATGAAACTGAAGAGATCATTGCTGCAGCTATCTTTATAAAAACTGGTAATATTGTGCAATATCATTTATCTGGTCTTAGTGAAAATTATATGGATTTAAATCCTATTAAGCTTATTATCGACAAAGAACGTATTAAATCTACTGAAGAAGGTTATGAATTTTTTAATCTAGGAGGTGGAAGAGGTAGTGAAGAAGATTCACTTTTTAAATTCAAAAGCAGTTTCTCAAAAAGTGTGAAAGAGTTTAAAATTTGGAAGCACATAGTAAGCGAAGATATATACAAAACCCTTTCAGAGAAGCACTTAAAAGCTGGTATAGAAACTAATTTTTTCCCTGCATATCGAGCAAAACAAACCGTATAAGTACACATAATAATGAAATATGTATAAACTAAAAGATCCTGAGCTTTCACTCAGGATCTTTTAGTTTATCTGTTTCTAATATCTAATCTAGCCTTCAGGATGCATAAAACGTTGTTTCCCTAATAACTGTTCCTCTGTTTCAACAATATCTTCATCTGGTATACAGCAATCTACAGGACACACAGCAGCACATTGTGGTTCTTCATGAAAGCCCATACATTCTGTACATTTATCTGGAGCTATATAATAAACTTCGTCATCTATAGGTTCTTGTGTTTCGTCAGCATCAACTTCTTTACCATTAGGTAATACTATTTTCCCAGAAAGGCTTGTACCATCGGAATATCTCCAATCGTCAGCACCTTCGTAAATAGCAGTATTAGGGCATTCTGGCTCACAAGCACCACAATTAATACATTCGTCTGTGATTATAATTGCCATAGTAATTTATTCTTTTTCTTTTTTACTTAATTTTGCAAATGCAAAAATAGAGCCAAAACATCGCATAACCAAACCTTATATGGATTTACAACAAAGAATTAACGCATTTGCAAAATTAGGTGCCTTTTTATGTCAATTTAAAACCAATGGCATTGAAAAAGATGATTCTGTTGTTGCCAATGATTTATTCTTTGATGGTTTTAAACATCAACTAAAACTAGCAAAAGAACATAATGGTTGGTTTACTGAAAAAAATATATTATTTAGTATTAAATATTGGTGTAATGCATTGACTGAAAGCAATATTAAGTATTGGATTAATAAGTATAACTTTAACAATATAAATTCAAAAAATATTGCCATAATTATGGCAGGAAACATTCCTTTAGTTGGATTTCATGACTTTTTATCTGTGCTTATTTCTGGCCATAATGTATTAGTTAAACAATCCTCAAATGATAAGCACCTTCTCCCCTTTATTGCTAAGTATTTAGAGATTGTTGAACCAGAATTTAAAGGCAAAATAAAATTCACAGAGCAAAAGCTTCAAGATTTTGATGCTGTGGTCGCAACCGGAAGTGATAATACTGCTCGATACTTTGAATATTATTTTAAGAACAAACCTTCTATAATCAGAAAAAATAGAAATTCTGTCGCAGTTTTAACTGGTAAAGAGACTATAGCACAGTTAGATAGTCTTTCAAATGATATATTTAGGTATTATGGTTTAGGCTGCAGAAACGTATCTAAGCTTTTTGTACCAGAAGATTATAATTTCGATGCTTTTTTTAACGCAGTATACAAATGGCATCCTATTATTAATGAAGCCAAATATGCTAATAACTACGATTATAATAAGGCTGTTTATCTAATGAGTGAATTCGATATGTTAGAAAACGGGTTCTTAATGATTAAAGAAGATAAAAGCTATTCATCACCTATTGCAACACTTTTTTATGAGCATTATGATTCTTTAGAAGGATTAAGTAATAAACTAACTCAAGAAAAAGATAAAATTCAATGCGTTGTTGCTAATGAATTTTGGAACAATGAAGTGCCCTTTGGTGAAACTCAAAATCCTCAACTTTGGGATTATGCTGATAATGTAGATACTGTTGAATTCTTGTTAACAATATAGCCTAAAAATTATCATTTTCGTAACAATTAATACCCAAATAAGTAGCACCTTTGTATCTGTTTAAATTTTAAAGATAATCATGAAAAAACATAATTTTAGTGCAGGTCCATGTGTATTACCAAAATCAGTAATGCAAGCAGCTTCAGAAGCTGTTTTAAACTTTGATGATGGTTTATCTCTTTTAGAGATTTCTCACCGAAGCAAACCGTTTGTAGATGTTATGGAAAACGCTAGATCTCTAGCCTTAGAATTATTAGGTTTAGAAGGTAAAGGCTACAAAGCGTTGTTTTTACAAGGTGGTGCAAGCTCACAATTTTTAATGGTGGCTTTAAATCTTTTAGAAAAAAGAGCTGGTTATTTAAATACAGGTACTTGGTCTGATAAAGCCATAAATGAAGCTAAGATTTATGATGACATCTACGAAGTAGGTTCGTCTAAAGCAGCTAACTTTAACTATGTACCAAAAGGGTATGATATTCCTGAAGATTATGATTATTTTCACTGTACATCTAATAACACCATTTTTGGAACTCAAATGAAAAGTTTTCCAAACTCACCTATTCCAATGGTATGTGATATGAGTAGTGATATTTTTTCACGTCAATTAGATTTCACACAATTTGATTTAATTTATGCTGGTGCCCAAAAGAATATGGGACCTGCAGGAACAACTTTAGTTATTGTAAAAGAAGATATTTTAGGAAAAGTGTCTCGTAAGATTCCTTCAATGATGGATTACAAAGTGCATATTGGTAAAGGAAGTATGTTTAACACACCACCTGTGTTTCCGGTATATGTATCTATGCTAACATTACAATGGTTAAAAGACTTAGGTGGTATTAAAGCCATAGAAGAAGAAAACGATAAGAAAGCACGATTAATTTATTCTGAAATTGACTTAAACCCACTTTTTAAAGGGTACTCAGTAAAAGAAGATCGCTCTAATATGAATGCAACTTTCACTTTAGAAAATGAAAATTTAAAGGAAACATTTGATGCTATGGTTAAAGAAGTTGGCATTAATGGTTTAAATGGACATAGAAGTGTTGGTGGTTACAGAGCGTCAATGTACAATGCTTTAACTCTAGACAGTGTAAAAGCTCTTGTAGAGGTTATGAGTGAATTAGAAAGTAAAGCATAATATTTCTTACAATAAAGAAAAGCTTTTTAAACAAAAAAACTATAAACAAAGAATTTTCGCTTATGCGAAAACGAAAACTAAAATTATAAATGAAGGTATTAGCAAACGATGGAGTTTCACAAAGCGGAATTAATGCTTTAGAAGCTGCTGGATACGAAGTTATAACAACAACAGTTGCACAAGAACAATTACAAAACTATATAAACGATAACGAAGTTTCTGTATTACTTGTGCGTAGTGCAACTACAGTACGAAAAGATTTAATAGATAACTGTCCTAGCCTTAAAATTATAGGTCGTGGTGGTGTAGGTATGGATAATATTGACGTAGAGTATGCACGCAGTAAAGGTTTAAACGTAATCAATACACCTGCTGCATCTTCTCACTCTGTGGCAGAATTAGTATTCGGTCATTTTTACGGACTAGCACGTTTTTTACATAACTCAAATAGAGATATGCCATTAGAAGGTGATGCAAAGTTTAAAGTACTTAAAAAGGCATATGCGAAAGGCACAGAATTAAAAGGTAAAACGCTTGGTGTTTTAGGCTTTGGACGTATAGGACAGGCTACCGCTAAGGTTGCTATTGGAGCAGGAATGAAAGTTGTTGCCTTCGATCCATTTATGGAAAAGGCGAATTTAGAATTAGATTTCTTTGATGGTCAAAAAGTTAATTTTGAAATTAAAACAATTTCTAAGGAAGATGTTTTAAAACAAGCAGATTTCTTAACGCTTCATGTACCTGCACAAAAAGATTATGTTATTGATGAGAAGGAATTCAACCAAATGAAAGATGGCGTAATTTTAGCTAATGCGGCACGTGGTGGTGTTGTTAATGAAGTGGCTTTAGTTAAGGCTATTCAAAGCGGTAAGGTGTCTAGAGCTGCTTTAGATGTATTTGAAAAAGAACCAAAACCAGAAATTCAATTATTAATGAATCCTGCATTATCATTAACACCTCATACAGGTGCGGCAACTAATGAAGCACAAGATAGAATTGGCACTGAACTAGCTGAACAAATTATTAATATTCTTGGTTAATAAAAAAATTGTGACCAAAGCTTAAAATATGAGTCCTACTATTGTGGGACTTTTTTTTGTACCTTCAAATGCTTAATTTTATTAACCTTAAGTATATATAACAAAAATAGCAGGAATTTTAGATTTATTAAACAGTGACTTAGGAAAAACTATTGTCAGTGGTGTTTCTGGCTCTACAGGAACAGATCAAAATAAAACAAGTAGCGTATTAACTATGGCGTTACCAGTACTGATGAAAGCAATGGAACGTAATGCTTCTACTCCAGAAGGAGCAGAAGGTCTTATGGGAGCTTTAAAAGGTAAACATGATGGAAGCATTCTAGATAACCTTGGTGGTTTATTTGGTGGTGGTGTTAATGAAGAAGTTAAAACAGATGGTTCTAAAATTCTTGGACACATACTTGGAAATAGACAACAAGGAGTTGAGAAAGTTATTGGTGAAAAATCTGGTTTAGATATGGGATCTGTAGCTAACATCCTTAAAGTAGCAGCACCAATCTTAATGGGTGTTTTAGGAAAACAGTCACGCCAAAACAACGTAAGTTCTGCAGGAGTTTTATCTGGTCTTTTAGGAGGTTTATTAGGTGGTGCAAGCAATAGTGGTGCTGTAACAAAAGAACAAACTTTCCTTGAAAAAATATTAGATTCAGATGGTGATGGCAGTGTAATTGATGATGTTGCTGGTATGGTATTAGGAGGAAACAAGAGCAAAGGTGGTCTTGGTGGTCTATTAGGAGGTTTATTTGGAAAATAAGTGCCAAACTCTAATTATATTTAAAAGCAGTTCTTTCGAACTGCTTTTTTTTATTTTCATATTCTCTATAGACTAGCCAAAGAATAATGTTTACTCATTCACAAGGGTATTTTGCCTATTAGTGATATGAATTCGTTTAATTATTGTATTGATTTGTAGTGTTAAATCAAATGAATAAAATAAAACACTCATAAATTTTTAATATATTTAATACTTATGAAACATTCAAAACTAACTTTAAATCATATATCTAATAAGTTTAGATATATTAAAATGATTATGCCCTTTGTTATAGCACTCGTACTTATTGCAAGTTGTAAGTCTTACAATAACAATCAAACTATTAATAATGAAGATGAAAATAGCTTAGTGAAAAGCGACACTGTTCATATCAGCAGTGATGAGTCAGATTACGAAATTATAATCATAGAACCAGGTTTTAATGCTTGGTTAATAGGTAGAGCACGCCCTGAAGGTTTCCACTCGCAACAATGGTTAGAAAGTAGAAATGCAATTTTAGTACAAGCCTGGAACCAGAGAGCTTTGCAACCAATGGTTTATGATCCTAATCTATATGAATTGCGCATAGATTACGATATTAGAACAGATTATGGTTATGAAGTGAACTATAAATTATATAATTACTTTTTATTTTTTCAGTTAAAATATAAACAACAATTAAGTTCATTCTATCCAAGAATTTAAATTAAATTTGCAGCACTTTTTTAGCGCTATGGAAAAATTCAAAAAAAAATGGGAAATTCAACATAATTGGCAGTTGTTGTTTCCTTTTTTTGGTCTAATTATTTTAATCTATTCTGCTTTTAAAATTTCTTATGCTTTTTTGAAGGATAGTCATATTCTATTTATCATTATCGCTTCAATCATTACCTGCATATTATTACTCAAATTTACCTTATGGATTTTTAAAAGGTTAGAAAATAAATGGGTACTTGATTATAAGTGGGAAATGATAAGAGTGTTTATGGTTTTTGCCGTTACTGGCTCGTCATCACTGTACATTGGACGGCCTATCATTAAACTACTTGGCATTACTAAAGAAAACTTAGATCCCACCATTTACTGGATATTATTTATTACCGTTGGATTAGTTTTTTATCAAATTCTTTTAGTTACCTTTGGCTGGTTATTTGGACAGTTTAAATTTTTCTGGGAATTCGAAAAGAAAATGCTTAATCGATTTGGATTATTTAAAGAGAAAAATTAAGATTTCATTAACATCTTTAGTTTCGGAATATCAATAGGTTTGTTGTGGATTGCATGAAAAACGGATTTTTAAAGATAATAGCCTTTTTTTTCTTAATAATATTACTGACTAGTAATGTTCTTAACATGCACAGCTACCTCCATCATAAAGAGGTACAAAATCACTTAACAGACTCTTGTGGTGACGACAATGATGAAGATCAAGAACTACCTTGCAACCTTTGTCTTTTAGCTATAAATCTCAATAGCTTAGATTACAATAATAGTATAGAGTTTTCTTATGAAAACGATTTACAAATATTTAAATTAATTAAAACTTATAATGTTTCTGGTAATGACTATTTAACAGATCAACAGTTTTATAACCGCAATAGAAATAAAGCACCACCTGCCTTAATTTAATAAGTGAACAATTAGTAAAAAGATCAGTTAATAAGATATTATAAATAAATAATGAAGAATATCTTTCTAATCTTATTTATACTAATAACTAGTTTTAGCTTCTCTCAAGAATGTAATAGCGTCTTAACAGGTAAAATCTCTGATTTTCATGACAATACTACATTAGAAAATACTACGATTAAAATTATTGGTACAAATAAGATCACAATTTCAGATGAAAAAGGAAATTTTGAGTTCAACAATCTATGTAAACAAACATATAATATTGAAGTGTCTCACATTGCCTGTAAGACAAAAATCATTAGCATTGAAGTTGATGGAAACACACATAAATTAATCAGTCTAGAACATCATTTCGAAGAACTGAGTGAAGTAACGGTTAAGGCTAATGAGCAAACCACAACAAAAACTGCTCAAGAAACAGTTATAAAAGTAGACATACTCGAAAAATACAGTAGTTCTAGTTTAGGAGATGCCCTAAGAGAAGTCCCAGGCGTTTCATCTATAAATACTGGTAACAACATAGTCAAGCCCATGATACATGGTTTACATAGTAGCAGAATATTAATTATGAATAATGGTGTGCGTTTGCAAGATCAAGAATGGGGTATAGAACATGCTCCAAATATTGATATTAATAGTGCCAACCAGATTTCTGTAATTAAAGGCTCTGGAGCGTTAGCCTATGGTGGAGATGCTGTGGGTGGCGTAGTTGTCCTCAAACCCACTAGAACATATCGTATTGATACGCTTTACGGAAGAGCAATTATTGGCGGGCAATCTAATGGCAAAGGGTACAATGCTACAACTACTCTAAACAAAAATTATAGTTCTGGTTGGTTTGCCCAAGTTCAAGGTTCACTAAGACAAGTCGGTGATTTAAAAGCGCCAGATTATTATTTAACCAACTCAGGCTTTAAGTCTACAGCATTTTCATTAAGTGGTGGTAAAAAAATGTTTGAATCTGGTTTTGAGGTATATTATAGCTTCATAGATAGTGAAGTAGGAATTCTAAGATCTGCTCATATTGGAAACATTAAAAACTTAGCTACGGCAATTAATGCACCAGAACCACTTTTTACAGATGATTCTGGCTATGACATCACACAACCTAAGCAAGAAGTTACACATCATTTGTTTAAGGCATCTTACTACAAACGTTTTAGGAATTTTGGTAAAGTAGATGTACAATACGATTATCAAAACAATCAACGATTTGAATTTGATATCCGCAGAGGTGGCAGAAGTGATATACCAGCTGTAGATTTAGTGCTTCAAACACATACCATCTCAGCCAATGCAAAAGTGGACAATAATGCAGAACTAAAATATAACTTTGGCTTACTTGGTAGATATCAAAATAATGTAGCAAGCCCAGATACTGGCGTAAGACGTTTAATACCAGATTATGACAGAAATGATTTTGGTATTTATACCACAGGAGAATGGAAAGTTAGTGATGATATTATTGTTGACGCAGGTTTGCGATATGATTTCAGCAGAATGGATGCAACTAAATTTTATAGAAGGTCAGATTGGGAAGATCGAGGATATGACGAAGACTTTAGAGATATCATAGAGGGTTCTGTAGTCAGTGGTGGCGAAATTGTTGATGGAGTTGATCCTAATGCTTCTCAGTACAAGACAAACCCCCTATTTGACTATCATAATGTTTCAGGAGCTCTAGGATTCAAATACCAATTCAATGATAATCACCAATTAAGTTTTGGTTATAATTTAGCAAGTCGAGCACCAAATGCATCCGAATTATTTAGTGATGGATTACATCATTCTGCAGCAAGAATAGAAATTGGCGATATTAGGATTGAGAGCGAACAATCGCATCGCTTATCAGCTACTTATGGCTATAGAAACTCTGGTGTAGATTTAAAAGTCGAACCTTATTTTAATCGAATCAACGATTTTATTTATCTAATTCCTGGACCTGAAGGTATTATTCCGCTAATTAGAGGACCTTTTCCTGTTTGGGAGTATATACAAACAGATGCCACCATGTTTGGTGCAGATATAACAGTAAATTATGAGTTTAGCACTCAGTGGAATTTTAATCACAAATCATCTTTTATAAAAGGATACGATACAAAAGCAGATTTGCCATTGCTTGATATTCCGGCATTTACCACAACAAATAGTATTACGTATACCAATGCAAAATGGAAAAATTTTAGTACAAGCCTAATTTCAGAATGGGCTTTTGAACAAAATGAGTTTCCTACCGAGTACAATTATACAATACCTATTGCAGACGAGGACGATATTGACGTGGACCTTAGTCCACCTCCTGGCTATCATTTAATGCATTTACAAAGTGAAATAACATTACCTGTATTTAAGCAATCTAGCATGAATATTAGGCTAAGTATAGATAATATATTTAATACTAACTATAGAAATTATTTAAACCGTCTTCGATTTTTTGCCGATGAAATGGGAAGAAACGTTAGACTACAATTACAATTGAATTTTTAATTATTTACTTAAAATACAATAACTATGAAAATTAATTTTTAAATTTTAAAACAATGAAAACTACTAAATTTTTTATGAGTGCTTTTTTAGGCTTAGCACTTTTAGCCTCATGTTCAAGTGACGATGACGGAGGCGCAGTTGATGAAGAAGAAGCAATTACTCAGTTAATTTTAACTTTCGTAAATCAAACCAATGCTACTGATACTGTTGTATTACGTTGGATTGATACTAACTTAGACGAAGTTGTAGATGACACTGAGAAAACAGTTACTGGTGAGTTCGACGCTAACGAAGTGTATGACGCTACACTCGAATTATTTAACATGGACGAAGACTTCCTAGAAGAAGATATTACGTCATCACAGGCAGGTATCGACGCACACTTCTTTGTTTATGGAACTAACTTAAATTTCACTATGGCAAGGGCTGCAAACGATTTTGTAAGATCAGACAACAACAGACTTGGTGCAAATACAACGTGGACAGCTGGTGCAGCTAGTGATGGAACTATTTCTGTTGCACTTTACCATGAGTCACCTAGTGTAGATGATAGTACAGGATTTGGTTCTGCAACAGGGATTGATACAGATATTGATATTACATTCGATACTGAAATAGATTAATTACTTCTATGTATTAAATAAAAAAGGCTACTGAAAACAGTAGCCTTTTTTATTTAGTGGTTATAGTCTCACTCTTTTCTGATTTAAAAACAAAAGTATATAACCACATCAAAGTAAATGTAGGCACAACATCTGTAAAAGGCAATGCTTCTTCAATAAATGTTACTACTGCTGCTATTTTCCCTGTTTTTCCTTTATATAATTTTGTCATTAACCACGCAGAAACAGGTGCCCATATAATGTCAGAGAACTCTCCTACTCCAGGTATAATAAAAGACAAATAGCCTAGTACATCAAAAAGAAGGCTAAGTAAAAGTATTTGGTATTTTTTCATTTATAAATTTAATATTAATCCATAACAAATAAAGCAATAAGTATTCCAAAACTCCCAACTGACAAAGCATTGACAGGTTCTGTTAACATACCAAAATACTTTTTAACGTTTAATTAAGAGCAATGCAAGTTGTGAGAATGTAGATTTGTAAGATAATTGTAACAATCTCTAAAAAATTATATCTCTAGTAAAAACTAAACTATCATCAATCAATCAATCTATTATGAACTTACGTTCAATTTTACTTCTACTATCCATTTTTTTTATCAACCTTGTTATAGCCCAGGAAAACACCGTTTTAACAAAAGATAAAAAAACGCTTAATATTACTAGAGCTACTATAGCACCAAAAATTGACGGTATTTTAGATGATTCTGTTTGGGATACTGCAGATATTGCTACTGACTTTATTCAATTTAGACCAGATATTGGGAATACACTTCCTTCTGAGCAACGTACAGAAGTGAAAATGACTTATGATGATAAAGCCATTTATGTAGCAGCATATCTTTACGATGATTTATCAAAAATAATGAAGCAGTTGACGAGTAGAGATAATTTTGGTCAGAATGATTTCTTTGCTGTAGTATTAAACCCAAATAATGATGCTCAAAACGATACACAATTCTTTGTATTTAGTTCAGGACAACAAGCAGATGCTATCGCTAACCCAAGTATTGGTGAAGATTTTGGTTGGAATGCTGTTTGGCAAAGCGCCGTAAAAATTATGGATGATGGTTGGATTGTAGAGATTGAAATTCCATACAGAACCTTACGTTTTCCTGATCAAGAAGAACCAACTTGGGGTTTACAGTTTCATAGACATTTTAGAAGAGATCGTTCACAATTTACTTGGAATGAATTCGATCCTACCCAAGGTAATATTGGCTTATATCATGGTGAACTAAAAGGATTAAAAAACTTAAAACCACCTGTTAGGCTTAACCTCTATCCTTTCTCAACCGGAATTGTAAATAGTTTTGATGGAGATACAGATATTGATATAACTTTTGGCATGGATGTTAAATATGGTTTAACAGATAACTTTACGCTCGATGCTACTTTAGTTCCAGATTTTAGCCAAGCAGGATTTGACAATGTTGTATTAAATCTTGGACCTTTTGAACAAACCTTTTCTGAACAACGCCAGTTTTTTACGGAAGGAGTAGACTTATTCTCTAAAGGTGACCTCTTTTTTTCAAGACGTGTTGGCAGTGCACCAACTGGTGAGTTAACACTTAATGATAACGAAGAAGCTAATGTACCTAATGAGGTTAAAGTTTTAAATGCTATTAAAGTGTCTGGTAGGACAATAAAAGGTTTAGGTATTGGTGTTTTTAATGCAATTACAGAAAAAACTGAAGCGACAATTACAAATACTGATACAGGTGAAAAACGTCGCGAAGTCGTAGAACCTTTTACCAATTACAATATTTTAGTCGTTGATCAGCAATTTAATGGCAACTCGTCCATTAGTTTAATTAACACTAATGTAATGCGAGAAGGTGAGTTTAGAGATGGTAATGCAACGGCATTAGTTACAAATTTACAGAACAAAAGAAACACCTATCGCATTAATGCCGAAGCAAAAATGAGTAATGTAAACTACCAGAACACAGATAGTGAAACGGGCTTTAGTTCATTTTTCATTATTAGAAAAACTCATGGTAATTTACGTTATAGTGTAGATCATAGATTTGCTGATACTAAATACGAAATAAATGATTTAGGGCTTAACTTTAGAAATAACTTCAATAATTTTGGTGCAGACGTTTGGTATCAAACTTTTGAACCAAAAGGAAACTTAAATAACTACAGATTTAACGCTTGGTTGAATTACAGAAACCTTGCTAATCCAAACACATTTACGGGTTTAAACTTTGGAGGACGCTACTCTGCACAAACGAAAAACTTAAATGGTTTTGGCTTTAGATTTAATGTAGAACCTGGCAAACAATACGATTTTTTTGAATCTAGAGATGGGAAACCATTTATATTTGAAGATATAGTTAGTACAGGTGGTTTTTACTCTTCAAATTACAATAAGAAATTTGCTTTTGACACCGATGTAAACTTCTTTAAAATCTTTGAAGATGGTAGAGATTTATTTGGGTATAATTTTAGTTTTAGCCCAAGAGTTAGGCCTAACGATAAATTATTAATGGTCTATAGATTTAATTTAAGAATGGCAAATGGTCAAAGAGGTTATGCAACATACCAAGACGACCAACCTATATTTGGCGAGCGTAATCGCAAAACAATTACAAATACTATTTCTGCTAACTACACCTTTAACCCATTTAATACTGTGGCTTTAAGTTTTAGGCATTATTGGGATACTGTAAATTATGATGATGAGTTATTTACGTTATTAGATAATGGTCGTTTAACAACAGATTCTGGCTATACTGTAGATAATATTGATAGCAGTCCAAATATAAATTTCAGTACCTGGAATATAGATTTAAGCTACTCTTGGCAATTTGCTCCAGGCAGTTTTTTAACAGCATTATATAGAAATCAGTTATTTAATTTCGATACCATGGCAGAAGATAGTTACTCAGAAAGCCTTGATACTTTATTTGAGCAACCAATACAACACACCTTCTCAGTAAGACTGCAGTATTTCTTAGATTTCAACGGTATTAAATCTATCTTTAAGAAAAAAGATAATACAGCTCCTATTCAGCAAGCAAATAACTTTAGTTATCCTTCTTCTTTTAATACGTTACCATAATTAATTATGCTATAATCTTATAAAGTAGTATTTTCGCTTTTGTATGATTAAAGCTAGTAACATCCATAAATCGTATAGTGATTTACACGTTTTAAAAGGTGTAGATATAACTATTTCTGAAAGTGAAATTATATCAATAGTCGGAGCTTCTGGAGCTGGTAAAACCACTTTATTGCAGATATTAGGCACTTTAGACAAACCCGATTACAAAACGGATTCTGAGCTTATCATTAATGGAGAATCTATTAAGTCTCTAAATGATAAAGCGCTGGCTAAATTTAGAAACAAGCATATTGGTTTTATTTTTCAGTTTCATCAGTTATTACCAGAGTTTACAGCTTTAGAAAACGTCTGTATACCTGCATTTATTAATAATACTCCGAAAGTAGAAGCAGAAAAACGCGCCATAGAATTATTAGATTATTTAGGGCTTAAAGACCGCATACACCATAAGCCTAACAGCATGTCTGGTGGCGAACAACAACGTGTTGCAGTAGCAAGAGCTTTAATAAATCAGCCCAATATCATTTTTGCAGATGAACCCTCAGGAAACCTAGATAGTGAATCTGCAGAGCAATTGCACAACCTCTTCTTTAAATTAAGAGATGAGTTTAAACAAACTTTTGTGATTGTAACTCACAACCAAGACCTAGCAGATATGGCAGACCGAAAACTGACTATGGTTGATGGAAAAATTGTAAACTAAATTTTTATTACGCTTAACGGTTCCGTATAACAGTCAGAGACGGGTTAATATGTGTTAATTTTCGGTTTAGCACAACCTTTAGCAATTCCGAGTGGATTCGGACGCAGTCGAATCCGCCGTACTTATGGTTATACATTGTTGGCAACCGTTATTTTATTTTAATCAAGCTTTTGGTCGTCACAATACTCATTATATAACTTGACTAGCTTAATGATTTGTAATCGTGATATTTTTTTATGAGGATTCATAAATTCTTTTGCTTTCATACAATCGTCAAAATACTCTATTTTTTTAGTTTTAATGAATTCTCTCGGTTCACCTTTAAATAGTGTACTTTTTTGTTCTCCTTTACGTTGAACATAGTAATAATAACGTGGTGTATCAGGGTTGCTATAGTTTCCAAATTTTAAATCAATAGTTAGATTACATACTCCTTCGACTAAAAGTGGTAAAAGTTTTAATTTTCCATCAGGTAGTATTACCGTTTTTCTTTGCGAACGGGAATGAACCCACACCTTTTTCTTATCGTTATTTTTTTTCGACTCCCAAATAACATCATTTTCATTTAAAAATTTACGTTTTTTTTGATATATGCCATTACTAATAACTTTGTCTATTTCCTTAAGAGGTATGGCAATCTTTTTTAAGTCCTCCTCATTAATACTCTCTATTCTTTCTATACTTATCTCATATGCACTAGTAATTAAATAATCCTTATGGACAGTTATAGTTTTAAAATTCTCAATAATTTTAGTTCCGTCTTTTTTGACGATAGTGTCGTTGGGTATATTTTGAGAAAAAGAATTTAGGTACGTTAATAATAAAATTGTAAATATTACATTTTTTTTTGACATTATTTGTTCATTTAATGGTTGCATAACACTTAGATATGGTCAGTTGCTATTGACTATATCGTTTGTTAAGCTAAGTTAGCTTTTCTAAGTTAAAAAGTCAATACGTAGAACTACGTAATTTTTGTTTTTATAGTCTTAAACTTATCAACGTTTTAGCTTTAAAACTCTTCAAATAAAAGCATAAATTCAATTCCTAAAGACTTACAAAATGAGTAATTTTGCAATGCTTTTAAAACTATAG
The DNA here is from genome assembly GCF_000828715.1 of Winogradskyella sp. PG-2. NCBI lineage: Bacteria > Pseudomonadati > Bacteroidota > Flavobacteriia > Flavobacteriales > Flavobacteriaceae > Winogradskyella > Winogradskyella sp. PG-2. Next base: position 3,528,491 of record NZ_AP014583.1, read on the forward strand.
AATTATGAGTTACAGAATAGAAAAAGATACCATGGGTGAAGTTAAAGTCCCAGCAGATAAACTTTGGGGCGCACAAACAGAACGCTCTCGTAATAATTTTAAAATTGGTGCTGCTGCATCAATGCCTTTGGAGGTTGTTTATGGCTTTGCCTATCTAAAAAAAGCTGCTGCTTATACCAACTGCGATCTTGGTGTTTTAGCTAAAGAAAAACGAGATTTAATAGCACAGGTTTGTAATGAAATATTAGAAAGCAAACACGATGATCAGTTTCCATTAGTGATTTGGCAAACTGGTTCTGGTACTCAGAGTAATATGAACGTTAATGAAGTGGTAGCCAATAGAGCACATCAAATTGCTGGTAAGGTGATTGGTAAAGGTGAGAAAACGATTCAACCAAATGATGACGTTAACAAATCGCAATCATCTAACGACACCTTCCCTACTGGTATGCATATTGCTGCGTATAAGAAAGTGGTTGAGACGACGATTCCTGGAGTTATAAAATTAAGAAACACGCTACATAATAAATCTATAGCATTTAAGGATTGTGTAAAGATTGGTCGTACGCACTTAATGGATGCAACTCCCCTAACTTTAGGGCAAGAATTTTCGGGTTATGTATCACAGTTAGATCATGGTTTAAAAGCATTAGAAGCTACATTAGCGCACTTAAGTCAATTAGCTTTAGGTGGAACAGCAGTAGGAACAGGTCTTAATACACCAGAAGGCTACGACGTACTAGTTGCAAAATATATTGCCGAGTTTACAGATTTACCATTTGTAACTGCAGAAAACAAATTCGAAGCATTAGCAGCTCATGATGCTATTGTAGAAACACATGGTGCTTTAAAGCAATTGGCTGTATCACTTAATAAAATTGCAAATGATATAAGAATGATGGCTTCTGGTCCACGTTCTGGTATTGGTGAGATTATTATTCCTGCAAATGAACCAGGAAGTTCTATTATGCCAGGAAAAGTAAACCCTACGCAATGTGAAGCCTTAACGATGGTTTGTGCACAAGTTATGGGTAATGATGTTGCCGTTACAGTTGGTGGCACACAAGGTCATTACGAGCTTAATGTCTTTAAACCAATGATGGCTGCTAATATTTTGCAATCAGCTCAATTGATTGGTGATGCCTGTACGAGTTTTGAGGAAAATTGCGCTAGTGGTATTGAGCCTAACCATGAAGTGATAAAAGAGTTACTAAATAATTCTTTAATGCTTGTTACAGCTCTAAACACTAAAATTGGATACTACAAAGCTGCAGAAATTGCCAATACAGCACACAAAAATGGTACGACTTTAAAGGAAGAGGCTATTAATTTAGGTTATGTTTCTGCAGAAGATTATGACGAATGGGTAAAACCAGAACATATGGTTGGTAGTTTAAAATAACGTTTAAATGTGTTTTATTGTCGATAAAATGCATAAAATAGCAATTAATTGATATATTCGTGGAAACAAACAAAATATTATGAAAAGAACTTTACTTACTTTATTATCAATCTTTTGCATTGCTACAACTGTATATTCTCAAACTGTTTGGGAAGATAAAGTAGCTATTGATACAGATACAGGAAATAATCCTTACACCATAGCCAATGGCTTAATTGATGGAGATAGTAATCTAGATATTTTAGTTGGTACTGATGAAGATAATGTTATTGTATGGTATAAAGGTAATGGTGATGGTACATTTGTAGAACAAGCGGCAATTACAAATACACTTATAAATATTGGAGGAATCAAGCTAGTTGATTTAAATAGTGATGGTGATGTTGATATTTTAGCTGGTGGTTTTGGTAGTTATGCAGGAGGCACATATGGTGTAGGCTCTAAATTAGTTTGGTTTGCTGGTGATGGTACTGGTGGTTTTGGAACTGAGCAACTCATAACAGATGCTTATGATGGCCTAAGTGGATTATTTGTTGGTACAATTGATACAGGTGCTACTCCAGATATTTCTATCACTTCAAGTGTAGATAATGAAGTTTTATGGTTTTCAAATGATGGTACAGGAAGTTTCACACTAGAGACTTCAATAGATAATACCTTATCATCTCCAGGTGTTATAAATATGAAAGATATTGATGGTGATGGTGATTTAGATGCTTTAGTTGCTACTGCTGTATATGCTGGTGATGTTATAGAAATATTTAGAAATGACCTAATACCTGGCGGAAGTGTCGCTTTTGCAAAAGATGCAACATCAGTTGCTACTGGCAAATTAGGAATTTTTAATGCAAATTTCGAAGACTTAGATGGTGATACGAATTTAGATATTCTAGCGACTGAAATCTCTTATGGTGGCGCACCTTCTTCAGGTAACCTTTTATGGTACGAAGAAGATGGTGTAGGTGGATATACAGAAACTGTATTTACAACTGCAACAGACAATCCGGCTGTAGCACAGGCAAAAGATTTAGACAATGATGGTTTACTAGATATCATATTAAGTAGTGGTGCTTTAGCAGACGTTACAGATTTATCTTGGTTTAAAAATAATGGTGATGGTACTTTTGGTGCTGAACAGGTTATTAATGATACACAATCTCAGGTTTATGTATATAATGTCGCAGATTTTGATGGTGATTTAGATATGGATATTGCTAGTGCTGCTTATGGTGCAGATAATTTAAATTATATTGAAAACTTATTTGAAACCTTAAGTAGTGAAGACTTTGAGATTTCTTCTGTGAAGATTTATCCTAATCCTACAAAAGCTATATTAAATTTCGAAGGACTAAATACTTCTACAATTGATATTTCAGTTTTTAATATATTAGGTAAAAAAGTCCTTTCTACAACATTAGGTCTCAATAAAAGTTTAGATGTATCACAGCTTAAAAGTGGTGTTTATTTGATTACAATCAATAATCAGGTTAACAAGAAGTTTATCAAAGAATAAATAATTTAAGACTTAAAAAATTAAAAGAAAAACGTTAGTTTAAAAGCTAGCGTTTTTTTTTATTCAAAAAAATAACAATCTTTACAAAGAACTAATGCCAACCACATGTCAATACTGATTACCAACATAAAGCAATTACTTCAAGTTCACGAATCTAACATCACAATTGTTAAAGGTGATGATATGAAGAAACTTCCTGTACTAGAGAATGCCTATGTTTATATAGAGCACGATACTATTATTGAATATGGCGATATGAAAGATTGTGAAGGTATTGATGCAGAAACTACTATTGATGCTAGTGGTAAACTCGTATTACCGTCTTGGTGCGACTCCCATACTCATGTGGTATATGCTGGTGATAGAACTTCAGAGTTTGTAGATCGTATAAATGGCTTGAGTTATGCCGAAATTGCCAATAATGGTGGAGGTATTTTAAACTCGGCTAAATTACTACAAAACACTTCTGAAGAGGATTTATATAATCAATCCATAAAACGTTTAGATGAGCTGATTAAAATGGGTACTGGTGCTGTAGAAATTAAAACAGGTTATGGATTAACTGTTGAAGCTGAATTAAAAATGCTTCGTGTTATTAAACGTATTAAGCAAGATAGCTTGGCTAAGATCATCCCAACCTTATTAGCAGCACATGCAATTCCGGAAGAGTTTAGATTAAAAAAACAAGATTATATCAAACTCATTACTGAAGAACTCATACCCAAAGCTGTAGAATTGAATATAGCGCATTATATAGATGTATTTTGTGAAGAAGGTTACTTTGACATTAAGGATACTGAATCTATACTTAAAGCTGGTGCTCAATATAATTTAAGACCGAAAATTCATGTCAATCAATTTAATATTCTTGGTGGAGTTGCTTTAGGTGCAAAGCATAATGCATTATCCGTTGATCATTTAGAAGAATTAAATGAAGATGATGTAGAAGCTTTAAAGCATAGTGAAACCATTCCTGTAGCTTTACCAGGTTGTTCTTACTTTTTAAACATTCCTTATACACCTGCAAGACAGCTTATAGATGCTGGATTGCCCTTAGCAATTGCAACAGATTATAATCCTGGTTCTGCTCCTAGTGGAAATATGAATTTTGTAGTTAGTGCTGCTTGTGTAAAGTTGAAGATGACTCCAGAAGAAGCTATTAATGCGGCAACTATAAATGGTGCTTATGCCATGGGTATTAGTAATATGTACGGAAGTATTACTAGAGGAAAAAAGGCGAATTTAATTATTACAAAACCACTCAATCATTATAGTGAAATCCCTTATGCGTTTGCGCATAACCCAGTAGAGCAAGTCATTATAAATGGTCAATTATTATAACTAAAAAATCCGGAAGACAACTCCGGATTTTTATTATCAATCAAATAATTAATTCTTATTTAAGACTAAACTCTGATGAAGAGATTAATTCCTTGGCGCTAAATACATTTATTTTATAACGCCCTTTTTCAAATTTCGCATCTTCTGGTGGCGAAACATATTCACAGATATTTAAGTTTCTATTCTCATAGTTAAATCTACTGATTAAACTATAGTTTAAAACCTGATCATCAAACTGCACTTGGTCATTAGCACCTAACACATTGTTTTTAGGATCTATAACTTGTACATATAACTCTTTATCACCTGCCTCAGTTAATGTATTCTTAGCAACTGTAAAGCAAACCTTTATCTTATCACTTCGTCTTGCACGTTCCATAGGTACTTGCTTACCACTGCTTCTTTCTAAAACACCCATTCCTATTAATCCAACAGTCTGTAAAGCAGCTGCATCATTCACAACTGTTGCTAATTCTGTGTTTTGCACTAATAGAGAATCTGTAAACATAGTACGCTCAGCTAACTGTACTTGTGTACTATCTAATGATGTCGCAAGTAATTCATTCTCAACTTTTAAACGATCATTTTCAGTTAATAAAACATCCATTTCGTCTTGAAGCGCTAAAAACTTCTTTTTATATCTCCATAAGCTGTTTACACTGTTTTGCGATACTTTTAATGAATCCATTAAGCCTGTAATACGATCTCTAGCAGCAATTAAATCTTGGTTTTTAATTTCGCTCTCTGCAATAGCAGCATCGTATTCTTGTGCCATATTGTTAAGATCATTCATTACTTGTTGCTTTTCACTAACTAAAGTCTTTTCAGTCTCTTGTTTGTCACTGTATAGTTTAGAAGCATAAAATGCAGTTCCTAAAAATAAAACCAATAGTATGCCTAATCCAACTTTTAGTCCTGTACTTGTTTTCTGCGAACCTTCCATAAAATATTTGTTTTTAAGTTATTGTTAATTCTTATTTTTTAATTTATTCTAGAGATTAAAGTAATTAAATAAAGCTGTATTTTTATTTTATCTTTAATTAAACGTCCAAATGCAAAATCTCGTATTATTTACTTCAAAAGATCGCGATACCATTTTAAAAGCGCGTAAAGGAGAATCAAAATTTGGAGAACATATTCAGTTAATACCTAACCTCACTAACATATACGACGACATTGCTAATTTAGACGTTGACTTTGTTTTATTTGGCATTTCTGAAGATATTGGTGTTTTCGCAAATTACGGAAAAACAGGGACTTACAAAGCATGGGAAGCCACAATAAAAATTTTGTTAAATATTCAAAGTAATAGTAAAACCAAAGCAAAACGCGTTTTAGTACTTGGCCATTTGGATTATTCTGAAAAACGAACATTAACTGAGTTAAAATCAACTAAAAAAAATGTTTCTAAAGCAAGAACTATAGTAGAATCTATTGATAAAGATGTTACTCATATAATCTCATCAATTATCAAAGCAGGTAAAACACCAATTATAATTGGAGGAGGTCATAACAATGCTTACGGAAATATAAAAGGTACTTCATTAGCTTATAAAGAAAAGATCAATGTTGTAAATTTTGATGCGCATACAGATTTTAGAGCAGAAGAAGGACGACATAGCGGCAATGGATTTAGTTATGCTTATGCCGAAGGTTTTCTTAAAAATTATTTCATTTTTGGGCTTCATGAAAATTATACCTCAGAAAGAATTTATAAAACACTAAAAAAGATTAAGTCTATAAATTATAATACATACGAAGCTATTGAAGTTAGAAATGAGTTAAACTTCAATACCGAATTAGAAAACACACTTAATTTTATTTCAGAAAAAAACTTTGGAATAGAAATAGACTGTGATGCTATTGAAAATATACCAAGTAGTGCAATGTCGCCAAGTGGGTTTAGCGTAAAGCAAGCTAGACAGTTCATTAATTACTTTGGTCAACATAAGAATGTAAGCTACTTGCATATCTGTGAAGCAGCACCTACAAAGAAGACAGCAACTAAAGTTGGTAAACTCATCACCTATCTAATTACAGATTTTATTAGAGCTTATGGCAATTAAGATTATAGATTTTGACAATAAATATTCAAAACACTTCTACGATTTAAATATTGAATGGCTAAAAACCTTTTTTTATGTCGAACCTTTCGATGAAGAAGTTTTAAGTAAACCTGAAAACTATATTATTGATAAAGGTGGTTTTATTTTCTTCGCCATTAAAGATGATAAGATAGTTGGTACTGTTGCATTAATGCCAACAGATACAAATGGTATTTTAGAACTCACTAAAATGGCTGTATTACCAGAAGAACGCGGACAAAAGATTGGGCAACTCTTATTACAACATTGTATTGATTTTGGAAAAACACAACATTTAAAAGCACTACTTCTCTACTCTAATACTAAACTAGAAAATGCCATTTATCTCTATCGCAAATATGGGTTTATAGAATTAGAACTTGAGAAAAATAGTCCTTATGTACGCTCAGATATTAAGATGTTGTTAGAGTATTAGATTTTCTAACTCGTTACAATAATTTTCATTCTCTTCGCAGAGCATACTTATTGTTTCAAGTAATAACTGATTTACTTCTTCATTAACAGGCTTGATAGCTACTGCTAATTTGAATTCTGAATAAGCGTCATAGATATTTCCACTTCTCAACCGTTTCTTTCCAGAATTCATTAAGAAATCAAATGCCTGATTATCTTTTGATATCTTTAAGGCAATTACTTCTATATTATGTATTCTTGCTTGAGTTAACCAATTTGGTATTGCAAAGCTTGTTACAATTATGATTACTAAAAGCAATAGAATTCCAAAATTGTAGTTTCCTTTATTTTTAGAGGGTTGAAGTTTAAATTTCCTGGTAAGTAAGGATTTTTGTAAATGAGCCTTTTCCTTGCATAGAAAATGGCTTACGAGCTCGCATCGTATAGATCCATTTCTGCATACCAAATCCCATGAAACCCATAATACATTATTTATATTATAAGTCTATATAATTAGCTAAAAGTTACAGGCCAAATATCTAATTCCCAACAGCTTTCAAAGAATCAATCTGACGCTGAAGTCTATCAATCTCTACAGATTTGTCTTCAACTTTTGGAATACGCATTAAAGAATCCATTTGTTGTTCGATGATATCTTCGTCTTTTGGCTCTTCTTTGTAGTAGTAGCCAATTCCTTCGCTAGATCTCCAAGCTTCATTTAACTGATTATAAACTTCTTCATCCCAAGTACTTGGATGCTTTACGTCTATCCAAATAACATCACGATATTCACTATCAATTAAAACCAAATCTGGTGTAGCAGAACCATCAAATTGTTGCGCATCGGTATCACTAATAGAAGATATGGTACCTAAGAAGAACATACGCTTTCTACCAGCTATGTCTTTGACATATGGTCTAAACTCAACAGGTGTACTAGCATTCCAATCATATTCTTTACGAGATTCCTTTACTTTTAAAGGCATTGCTGAAACGCCTGCATAACCTTGTTTCTTTGTTGCATGATCATAATAATACATATTATCTCTGCCATCTGCAGGTATAAAAACACTATAACTTAAGCTTGTACGCTCATCACCTACAGGTTCTAATCCAAACCAATGGTACAGTCCGCTGTATGCATCAGAATTACTACCAGCAAAATCAAAATCGGTAACATAAGGTTGTTGGTTTTGATCCTTTGGCATTAATGGGATTTTAACTGCAGTTTCCATATTCCAAGGTAATGGATCACTAAAGCCACCCAAGAATTTAAGAGATTCAGCTTGTAGTTGAGACACTTCTTCCGCCAAAGTATTTTGCTTATTTAAAAATGGATAGTCTTTAATATTATCTGGATGTACAAAAGTGCCTTTACCAATAGTTATGCGCTCTATATAATCATTAAAATCATGTTCACCATTATCAATAATCATAACACCACCAAATGTTGGATAAGGAAAAAAGAAGCCTTTCCATTTAATTAAACTAACGACTTGTACCCATACACCACCATCGTTTTTCATATAAAATGTATCACTAGGCTCATAATTAAACAACATCCAAGGATTAAAACGTTGTACTACAGCATTATATGTATTTCTACTAAATTTTAAAGATTCACCAATAGAAAAGGTCACATCGATACGATTCTCATTAGAAAACCTAGGAAATGGTGTTGTACTACTCACAGCAAAAACCTCTTCTGTATTATCAGTAACTTGTTGCATTACATATTTTTCACTTGGCTGAATTGCCATTGTCCACTTATTCTCAGTTCCGATTCTTACTAAATGTGGTAGTGACACATCTTTTGTTTCTCCTACGCTTTCGTTAGCCATAGAAAAAATGTTTCGTAAAGGTTGAATACGCTCATTCTGCGTTAGTGGCAATTCATTTATTTCAACTTTATTAAGACTATTAAAAACATTATACGTTTTCATATAATCGTAGAGTTGAAAATGCCAGCCAGCTGAATACAATAGACCGAAAAACAAAATTAATAACCCAAGAATTCCTAGTCGTCCACCAGTACTTGCTGTTTTTCTGAATTTTCTTAGTCCGAAAATCAAAACCAATAAACTTACTATAATAACAAAAATGTACTTTCTTAAAAATAATAGCACTGGTTGATAATCGTCCCTAAAAAAGAATAATAGAATGAGTAACAGTATTGCTACAAAAATTGTGATTCGTTTTTGTTTTGCTCCTTTATTCCAGTATGATTTTATCATTGTTTCTATTTTGTCATTCTGAATTTAGTTCAGAATTTTAAACTATATTAATTATTGATGACATCCTGAAATAGGTTTCAGGCTAACACTTTATATTACATAAGACCCTTATCTTTTAATCGGTCACGTGCAGATTGTTTTTCAACATCAGCTTCTGACTTTATCTCTTCTTTAACTTCTTCTACAATCTTATTTTCCTTTGGTTTTAAATCTTCAATAAAATCCTTTCCCTTTTCAACAGCATCATCTACCATATCACCAATAGAATCACTCTTCTCTTCTACTACTTCTGTTGTTTTAATAACAAAATTTGCTAAATAGGTTCCTATTAATGTTCCAATGGTGAAAGAAGAAAAAGCTGAAACACCATAATAGCTCGCGAATATAGAAATTGGTGTTAAAAACTCAACGATTAAAGCCGCTACTAACAATATAGAAACAACAAATATAAGTCGAGGTAAAAATGGCTGCTTATAAACAAATCCCTTAGGATTATTAGCACTCATTTGTAGTTCTTTACTGTTTAAAACCTTATTAAAAAAACGATATATCCCATTACTTTTAGATTCTGCCCAATACAGAAAAATTCCAAATAAAATGGCTGCGATAAATATTACGAGTTCTATTCCCATGGTATTACGTTTACGGTTCTTATAAAATTAGTCTAAAATCATTATATATTGTTACTAATACGTTCAATTACCCAATCTCTAAACGAGTCATCCCAAGTATCATAGCTATTATAAAACTGCTCTTTATCATACCAATACAAAAACAAAACATCCTTAGGAGCTATATTAATAAGTAGTTTATGGATTAAATCGCGGTGCTCAGCCGATAACGATGAATGTGGTTGATGTAAAGCAAAATATAGTGATTGCTCTACCATATCTTCGACTTTATGGGCATTACTACGTTCAAGCTTTTCGAGATACAATTCCACTCCCATAACTTGCTTACGCTCTTTTATATTGATTTTATTTAAATAGCTTTTAAACAAAACCTTATCATTTAAAATATCTTTTACTGGGTGTTGCGTCTTTTTTAAGAACTGATTGAGTTCAAATTTTTTAATTCTATCATAATTTGGTGTTCTTACAATAGATTCTAAATTACACTCTATAATAATATGATCTTTGAGTTTGTCTACTAATTCAGGCTGTGAAATATGATATAATAACACATCGTGAATTGTATCTTTTATAGCTTCTTTATAAACGTCTTTACTTTCAAAAACAACAATTGGCTTAATAAAATCTCTCAAAACATATACACCATCAAAAGCTCGTGAGAAAAACGAACCTGTAGTAAAATGCAATGGATGTAAACTTAAATCTCTATCTCGTAAGTCACCACAAGTATTAGCAGATTCTAATAATTCTTGATGTATACTTTCATCTATAAAATTATTACCTGTTTTAAACTTATCAATCAGTTTTAATTGCTTTTTTTGAATATCCTCTAAATTATCAATCAAACGAAATGTAATACTTACATCATCATATTTAAGAATATCTAAAGGCTCATAAAACACATCTATATCTTGATCAAAATCTATACATATTGCTGAATCCCTGGTAATATCATTAATCTTTTGACCATGAGTTCTAAAGACATGTTGCATCATTTCTCTATCAAAAGAATGAAACGGTAAATATACAGGCTTTCCTTTCTGCAATGGCGATATTATGATACCATGCGGATTTGCATCTCCATGATTAAGGTATTGCATATCTTTTTTCTCTTCAGCAACTTCAGGACTCCAACCCACTCCATCTATATAAAACGACTTAAGTTTTGTCTGGGTGAATCCTAGAGTTTTAAGACATTTATTATAACGCTCTACTAGCTTTCCACTGACTGGAATGAGTTCACTTCTATATAAGTTGGCGTCTTTTAATTTTTGCATTCTAATAAGCTATTAATTTGAGCGTATTGTAATAAACAAATCGTCTTCATGTCTTTTATTTGTCCATCATTGACCATATTCAATGCATCTTCAAATGAAATTTCTAAAACTTCAATATCCTCAGTTTCACTTGCTAAACCTCCGCCTTCACTTACCTTCATCTCATCTGAATATTCAGCTGTAAAAGAATAGAGAATTTCGGTAACAGATCCAGGAGACGAATAGGCTTCCATAACTTTAGTAACATTTTCTATTCTAAAACCAGTTTCTTCCTCTGTTTCTTTTTTAATGCAATCTTCTGCGTTATCATTATCTAATAAACCAGCACAAGCTTCAATCATAAAACCATCTTCATTCCCATTTATGTATGTTGGCATACGAAACTGTTTTGTTAAAACTACTGTGCCTTTTTCTTTGTTGTACAATAAAATCACAGCACCATTACCTCTATCATAACACTCGCGTTGCTGCTCTATCCATTTTCCATTTTTTGATTTAAATTCAAAAGTGAACTTATTAAGCGTATACCAATTATCTGATAACAGTTTTTTTTCTATATTTTTAATTTTATCACTCGTCATAGCTTAAAGATTTGAAATCATTAATCTTATTTACCAAACTGTTCTCTTGCCTCAGTTTCAATATTTAATTGATTTACTCTCACATCCACTTTACGTTTAAAGTCTGTATCCGCAATAGTCGCCACATTATCTAAATAACGAACTACTTCTTGTCGTCTAATATCACTAAAATCAAGCCCTTTCATATTCGCTCTCATTAGTTCTTGTAGCATTCCAAACTTGGTGTCATAATCTTTTTTAAAGTAATTTTCAGGGTTTTCGAACCAATCTTTTTCTAAATCGAAATCTGTTAGTCGTAAAGAGACTGCTTTTTGAATATTCCTAACATCTCTAGAAGAGAAGAATGGAAATATCTTCTGAATCTCAGTATATAAATGCGCATAGAACATGTGCTCATTATCTTTATATGCCTTTTCAACTCTATCGAACGTATCTAAAACACGTTCTTCTGTTGGCTTGTCTACTTTATCTAAAATTTCTCCCAAATTCTTTGCCAATTGCTGTGCGTCTAAATACTTATAATCTTTGGGATTACTCATATTTATAAAATTTGGCATAGTATCTTCCAGCTTTCTCCACCAAAGGTAATCTTGGTCTACAAAATCCTTTTCATTACGAGCACCATCTATTTTAAAACGTCCTTGTACACGAGAGATTACTGCTTTATCTAGCATTTCTGGTAAATTGGTAAATAATCCAATTGAACTATTACCATAGTTAACAGCATAAGCTCCTTCTGTATATCTTAAGAAGACTCCAATCACCTCTTTTACACCAGCAGAAACTCCTTGTGCAGTTCTTTCTTGTAAGTTATTCTCTGCATCGTCAATTGGTGCAAAAATTAGTTTTGTAGGATCTTGTAAAGGTTTCATCCATTCTACCATCTTTTCAGCAGAACCACCTTGAAACGTACTAATCAAGGTATCTGGCATTGGATGAAACAAAAACGGAATGTCTAAATTTTCACTATGTTCTTTTAATCGGGTAGCAATCGCCGCAATCAACATACTCTTCCCTGTTCCTGGTATTCCATAACCCATAAACACAGGCATAAAACCTCCTAGCTCTTGAAAAGGGTTTTTCTTAGCATCAAAATCATAACTTAATATGCGCTCAGTTAAACGCCTAGCAAAGTGTTTAGCGTCTTTATTACCAACAATTTGCTCAAATTGAATCTTATTAAACTCAACACTTACTGCAGTACCAGCAAAGACATTATCCCATCCAGAAACTGCAAAATCTGATTTTTCGAGTTTATAAGTTCGGTCTGTAATCGTTTCTGTGTATTCTAAAGCACTCTTTCTAAGCTGAATTTCATCAATCAATGCTTCAAAATAAACAACAGTAAAGTCAATGACATCCTTGTCTGTTTTTATAATATCTGGATGCCCTAAATACTTATCATAATAAAACAGTTGGCAAGAAATCCCTTTTAAAGGAGATAAAAAGGATACTTCTGGAATCCCTGCAAATTTCTGCCTCATAACAGATAAATCGTCTGAAGCATTTGGTTTTAAATCATGTAGAATTTTATATGCAGTTGCAAACAACATAAAAGCTGTAGATGTGTGCATCTTACTTTCGTACTCGCGTTTACCAGAACTATCTAATGCTGATTTATTTTCACTTAGCGTCGATAAACCAGAAGCATCATAAAAACTATCCTTAATCCAAATACCTAGCGTTAATGCTTCTTGTACAGCATATAAGGTTTGGTTTAAATAAACAGGAAGTGCTACAGACTCTGGCAATAATCGTTTCTTTAGTGCTAAAATTGTTTTAGATACTGAAGTTACAGCTACATTACTTCCATTATTTGCTCTGGACAAATACAAAAGAATAGATTCATCTTTACCATCATTATCTTTATTCTTAGCACGTTGACTTTGCTCCCATTGAATAGATTTTAAATAAGACGTAGCCTCATCTCGAAGCATATCGAGCTCATTTTGTTTTATAGGGAATGTTGAGTTGTGTTCCATATTATTAGTTTATAGCCTAAGTGTAAAGTCAAAATACTAAGACTGTTAATGACTACTATTTATTTTGTTTTCAATTCAGAAACCTGAATTGGAGCTTGCGCTAACTTATTCATTATTTCTGGTGTTTTGTTATATAGTAATTGTATGATGCGATGCGGAGCAAAGACATAACGTTGTCTATACATTGCGTCCCAACGCTGAAAGGTTTGCTTACTAAAAAAACTGCCTTCTTTAAATTCACTACTAGATTTTAATTCATCTATTTTAAACGAGATCGCATAAGACTCTAAAGGAATTTCTTTCTGAGTAATCCCTTGCAAAATAGCATGCGTCACTTTATTCTCGTCTTTTGCGAATACATTATGTATAGGACCTAAATCAATACGCTTAATAAGTTTTGGTAATACCTTTGGTAAACGTTTATCAATTGCATAGGCCATTGTATCTAATGGCATTTCACGGTCAGATGTGTTTTTTAAAACCGTATAGATTTCGTCTTTATAATCATTGACGTTTCTACCTTCATAATCAAAATACATATAACAAACAAAAGGTCTGTTATGGGTAACATCGTAGAAACTCCAACTTACTAAATATTCAGTTTCAGATTCTTCTGGTGTATTAATGATTTTGCCTTGTACGAAACGATTAAAAATATATTCCTTTTTTGCAGACGTATAATATACTATTGATGATGCTTGAAATAGCTTACGCTTAGCAATCGGTTCTTTTTTACGCATCAAAGTATCTAAAAACTCATCCTTCAGTGTATCTATATCTGTTAATTTACCAAGATATTCTTCGCGTAACTCTAAATCATTGAATAAATATCGGAATTCAAGATAATTTGGAAAACCAGAATCGGTTAAATCTACTTTCATGTTTTCCTCGTCATCATACATGTATTTAACACGCATGGCTTCAATAGAATACAATAACAAATCACTGTATTGTTTAAAGAGTTTAACCTCTTGCTTATTTAGAATTTGTTTGTTTTGTACCGCGACAATAAGCTCTTTTAGTGTGAAATCTATCATCTTGTGATAAAATACATACTGCTCTTTAGAGTCTAATTCAGCTGAATCTAATGGAGTTACAATCATTTGGTTGAATCTTCTTTAGCTTCTCGAAAAAAAGAATGAATTGTAAATAATGAAATACCAAGAATAAAACCAAATAATATTGAACCTGTAAAGTCATTATTACAATGAACAAAAAAAATTACAACACTAAAAATCAAGGAATAGCCTAAAAATAATTTTAAACTGTTAATTGTAAAGTACTTTTTCAAAACTTATCCAAGTAAATCATCATCATTAGCCTCAGGTTTTAGTTCGCCTTCTGGCTCACCTCCATCAGATGGTGCGTTAGGATCAGCCTTATAATATTCATCAAAAATCTCTTTCATATCAATACCATAACGGTCTGCGAAGTTTTTCTGAATTTCTTCATCCTTAGTTCTGATTTCTTTTAAAGCTTCGGCATAACTTCCATAAACACCTTGCATAACCTTTTCGTGAACTGGAATATTATCCATCATTTCCTGACGTGCTTTAGCACTAGCTGTATGCATCGCTGCTAAAGTTTCACCAATATGCTCATCAGTTTTAACACCTAAGTGTTCTAAGATTGCAGCAAATTCTTGGTCAGTTCTAGCCTTTAATGCCACGACATATCCATCGTAATACTTAAGACGTTCATCAGTATCTGATTTTAATTTAGCTCTATGTGTTTGTAAATTACTTCTTAAAGATGTTAGTACTTTAATTGTTAAGTTATGTTTGTGTACAAAACTATCTTTTGAAGCAGCAAGCGTTGTGTAGGCATTTTTAAGACCTTCAAGCTCTTCTACTTTTTGCTCAAGCTGAGTTACTTTTTCTAAAGCTTCAGAATATTCTGTCGATTGTTTGTCAGCAACTTCTTCTAAGGCTTGACGTGCTTGTTTCAATAATGCATATTGCTCTTCGAGTTTAGCCTCTACTTCTTTTTTCTTTTGTAATGCCTTAGTATGATTATTACTTGCCTCTACAATTGCAGTTTTAAGGCTTTCCTCTACTTCTTTAATCTCTAGCTCTCTATCTTTTAAACGTTTAATTGCTGCTTGGCTCTTAAATGATAGCTCATTTAGTAGCGTTTGAACATCTGCCGTTTCAATACGTTGCTGAAACATTGCTTTTGCTTTATTATCTGAAGCATCACGCTCCTTTTGGGCTGCTTGTAATTCTTGTTCAGCATCTCTAATCTTTCCTTTTCTTCCCCAAAGATTATTCCACCATGTATCTGGCTTGTTTTTAGCATCTTCAAGTTCAACTTTAGCGCGTTCTAGACGTTTTATCGCATCATCGATGATTTTCTGCTCAGCTGCATTTAATGCAGAAAAACCTTCGAACATAATACCTACTTCATCTTGATAGTCTGTTAAATCTTTAATCGCATCAAGCAAAGTAGTTCTATCTTTCTCTGCCATATCAACCACATTGTCTAATGTGGCATTCAATATTTTCTGACGACTTTCAGGATCATCCTCTTGCGCCAATTTTGACTTCATTTGGTCTATGGCTTTTCCCCAGTTGACATCTACTTTTTCAGTTCTTTCTTGAGAGTTAGTCTCTAATAAATCAAAATCATCAGACATATTATAAAATGTGTTTTAGTTGAACAATTTTTGGATAAGCAATTTCGGGAATTTTTTATGACTATAAAAACTTTACTTGCTAAATATATGTAGCATTTGTAATAAAAATGTTACAAAATTTCAATAATGAATCAGTCTTGAATATCTTTAAAGAAAAATCTGAAAAATGAAAGCTTTAAAATCCACATTAGTATTAATACTTATTATAGCGTTATTTAATTGTAAAAGTGAAAAAGAGAATTCAGAAATTGCAATAAATAATGATAGTATAACCAAAGAAGAGAATGTTAAGGTAATTCCCATAACGCATGGCACTTTAGTTTTAGAAACAGAGTCCGAAGTTATTTATATTGACCCAACTGGTGGTGCTGAAGCTTTTAAAGGACAAAAAAATTCAACTTTAGTCTTAATTACTGATATACATGGTGACCATCTAAGAAAAAGTACACTTGAAGCATTAAAGCTTAATGATGTTACTATTATTGGTCCAAAAGCTGTTACAGACAAAATTCCAAGTACCACAAGTAAAACTATAGTTACTATTAATAATGGTGACAGCTATAATCATAATACTATAAATATTGAGGCTATACCAATGTATAATTTACGGGAAGAAGCCTTAAAATATCATAGTAAAGGAAGAGGAAATGGTTATGTTTTAACAGTAAATAATGAACGCATCTATATTTCAGGTGATACTGAGGATATCCCAGAAATGCGAAATTTGGAAAACATAGATAAAGCATTTATATGCATGAATCTTCCATGGACAATGACTGTAAAAAATGCTGCAAATGCCGTTTTAGAGTTTAAGCCAAAATCTGTGTATCCTTATCATTACAGAGGTTCAGAAAGCATGAATGATGTGGAATTATTTAAGAAATTGGTAAATGAAGGGAACTCTGCTATCGAAGTTTTACTTTTAGACTGGTATTAGATAAATAATTATGTTAAAATTTTGAGTTGTTAACAACTTCAAAGATTGTGCTCTTTAGCCTAAAATAGTGCGTTTTGTCGTGTTTTTAGATCCTTTAAACGATAAAATTGTTAACATTAAAACGGTAAATTATTAAATATTAAGTATTTACATTCAGTTTTTTTTATATATTAGTACCACAGAACCCAAATCTAAATATTATAAACATGCTTAACAAACTACTTTCTAAGCCTTTAGTCGTGACTACTACTCAACTTACGATGATTCTAATTGCAGTAGCTTCCATATTTCTCATTTTTATAATTATTGCCATCATTAAGATGTATAAATTAAAAGCTGAGAATAAAAAATTAATGGAAACTAATGCTTTTAAAGAAGTTGATGAATCCTATAAAGATTTCACAAGTGGTCACCTTTATGGTGACAATTAATTATTATATTTTATGAAATCAATGTCCCTAATCTTTATGGATCTATTGCGTGACGATTCTTCTGAAAGAATAATTATCATTTTATCAATTGCAATAGTTACAATAATAAGTTTATTGATTTTATCACTATTTAAAGCTCGTAAATTAAAAGCGAGAATTAAAGATTTAGAAGAAAGTAAAAAATAACTACTAATAAATAACGTTTGCAAATTCTAATCTTAATAATTCTTTTTAACACTATTGTTCTTTTTATCGCTTTTAAAACTAAGCGATTTTTATATACTATTCCTCCTGAGGAACAATGGAAAGATGAACTAGATAAATTTGATTCCAACTATAAAAAACTAGAAGAGTTAAATATTATAGATACTTATAAATTAAGTTCTGAACATATATACTAAAATATAAAAGCCAGCAAATGCTGGCTTTTATATTTTAGTATAATTCTCGTTGTTACTACCTAACTAATTTTCTATACTTAATACGTTTTGGCATTAAATCTCCGCCCAAACGTTTCTTCTTATTTTCTTCGTAATCACTAAATCCACCTTCAAAGAAATAGACTTGAGAATCTCCTTCAAAAGCTAAGATGTGTGTGCATATTCTATCTAAGAACCATCTATCATGACTAATCACAACTGCACAACCAGCAAAATTTTCCAAGCCTTCTTCAAGCGCTCTTAATGTATTGACATCTAAGTCATTAGTTGGCTCGTCTAAAAGCAATACATTACCTTCTTCTTTTAGTGTCATTGCTAAATGTAAGCGGTTACGTTCACCACCAGAAAGCAATTTAACTTTCTTATTCTGTTCACTTCCAGAGAAATTAAATCGACTCAAGTATGCTCTAGAATTTACCTGTTTCCCACCCATCATAACCAACTCTTGCTCATCACTGAAGTTTTGCCATATTGATTTTTCAGGATCTATATTAGAATGCTTCTGATCTACATACGCGATTTGAGCCGTTTCACCAACTTTAAATTCGCCTTTATCTGGTGTTTCCTCACCCATTATCATTCTAAAAATAGTTGTTTTACCAGCACCATTAGGTCCAATAACACCAACAATGCCTGCTTGAGGAAGGTTAAAATTTAAATCGTCATATAATAATTTATCATCGTAACCTTTAGCAACACCTGATGCTTCGATGACGTTAGTTCCTAAACGTTTACCATTTGGTATGTATATTTCAAGTTTTTCATCAAGTTGTTTTTGATCTTGACTCATTAACTTATCATAATTCTTTAAACGCGCTTTTTGCTTAGTTTGGCGTCCTTTCGCACCTTGTCTTACCCATTCTAGCTCTCGCTCTAAAGTTTTTTGACGTTTAGAGGCTGTTTTACTTTCTTGAGCCATACGCTTAGACTTTTGATCTAGCCAAGATGAGTAATTCCCTTTCCAAGGAATGCCTTCTCCTCTATCGAGTTCTAAAATCCAACCAGCAACATTATCTAAAAAGTATCTATCGTGCGTCACTGCGATTACAGTACCTTTATATTGTGCTAAATGATGTTCTAACCAATGAACTGATTCCGCATCTAAATGGTTAGTTGGCTCATCTAATAATAAAACATCTGGTTCTTTTAATAATAAACGACATAAAGCAACGCGACGACGTTCACCACCTGAAAGTACACCAATCTTCTTATCACCATCTGGAGTACGTAATGCATCCATAGCAATTTCAAGCTTTGTATCTAGTTCCCAAGCACCTGCTGCATCAATCTGGTCTTGTAGTTCGGCCTGTCTGTTCATTAGCTTTTCCATTTTATCTGCATCGCTATAAACCTCCTCTAAACCAAACTGTTCATTAATACTATTGTATTCGTCTAATATTGCAACAGTTTCTGCAGCACCTTCACGAACTACTTCCATTACTGTTTTCTCATCATCTAATTGTGGCTCTTGTTCCAAATAACCAACTGTATAGCCAGGTTGAAAAATAACGTCTCCTTGATAGTTTTTATCAACACCTGCGATAATCTTTAATAACGTGGACTTACCAGAACCATTAAGACCTAAGATTCCTATTTTAGCTCCATAGAAAAAGCTTAAATAAATATTTTTTAAAACTGGCGTATTAGCACCTTGAAAGGTCTTTGTAAGACCAGACATTGCAAATATTACTTTTTTATCATCACTCATTATACGCGTCCTTTTAAAGCATTAAACACCCATGCAATAGCAAAAAAGCCAATTCCTACTGCTGCAAATCCCCAACCCGCAACGTCATCATACCTAAATGCTCCTAAAGCAATCAGTCCTAATCCAACAATAACCATAATTGTAGTAGCCCAAGCCAACACTGTATTTTTATTCATTGCCATAATTTAGTTCTATTTAATTTTGATAGTTAGTCGAAACACAAATATCGTAAATAAATGTGTAACTCATTACCAACATAAAAGGCTATATTTAAATAATATAAATTTTGTTAAGTAATGATTTTTAGAAGCATAAAAAATATTTACTCAATAGTTGTATTTGTATTAGCATTTACGGCTTGCGCACAAGAAAAGTATAGAAACACTAGCTTAAAGCCTATAAACCATTCTGAATATAATTTAGATAGTCTAAAATCTGTACTTAATAGTTATGTGGATCGTAAACAATTAGCAGGTTTACAAACTGCTATACATCACAAAGGAGAACTCATACATTACGATTCTTATGGTTATGCTAATATTGAAAGAAAGAAACCTTTGAATGAACAAAGTATCTTTCGCATTTTCTCTATGACCAAACCTATTACGTCAGTTGGATTAATGCAATTATACGAACAAGGTGAATTTAAACTTGATGATCCTTTACACCTTTATATACCAGAGTTTGAAAACATGACCGTATTTAATGAAGATAATGAAATTGTACCTACTAAGAATGCTATAAAAGTTATTGATTTACTTAGACATAGTTCTGCATTAGTTATGGCAGAAGTCCAAACTCAGACTTAAATAATTTGTATGCAACAGCTAACTTAGGAAACTCACAAGGTTTAAAAATTTTATTGATAAAATAAGTAAGCTCCCTCTTCTCTTTGAACCAGGAACTGCTTATGAATATGGGCACTCAACTGAAATTTGTGGTTATTTGATTGAGGTCTTAAGTGGACAGCCTGTAGAAAATTATCTTCAAGAGCACATTTTAAATCCCTTAAACATGAAAGACATACGCTTTCAACTTCCTAAAGAGAAAATAAAACATTTTACAACAGGTTATCGGGCCGGTAACAATGGAAGTCTGGAAATTGCAGAATTACCAGAAGAAAGTATGTTTATAAACCAACCTAACTTTATTAGAGCTGGTGGCGGCTTGGTTTCTACAACTAATGACTATATTAATTTTTGTAAAATGCTTCTTAACAAAGGCTCTCTATATGGTCATCAATTTTTGAAACCTGAGACCATTGATTTAATGACTAAAAATCATTTAGCTTCAGTTAGAGAGCATACACCAAGATTACGAATTTTACCAAATGAGACTGGTTTTGGTTTGGGGTTTTCTATTGCAGAGCAAGATAATGGATCTGTTGTTTATGGTTGGGGAGGTGCCGTTGGAACTTATTTTAGAGTAGATCCAGAGAAAGACTTAGCTTATATTATGATGATTCAGATATCACCTTATAGACAATTGTTTTTACGAGAAACGTTTCAAACTTTGGTGAACGATGTTATTAAAAATAAAAAAAACATCCATAATTAGGATGCTTTTCCGCTATTAACCGATTATAGATTTAGTCCATAGGAACTTCAACAATAACTAGTTCTGAATTTCCATTAGATTTTATTTGAATATTTTCTGTGTCAGAAATACCAATAGCGTCTCTTTTATTCAGTAAGTTTCCATCTACTTCAATATTACCATCAACAACAAAAATGTATAAGCCATTATTACTAGATTTTATATTTAAATCTATGGATTTACCCGAATCTAAATTCGACCTATAAATATACGCTTGCTGACTAATTGGTAGAGCATCTCCTTCTAATTTGTCTTTTGGTGCAATAACCGTTTGAAGTTTATTTATTCTATCTTCAACAGGAAATTCCCGTTGCTCATAATTGGGTTTTACACTCATTTCTTCTGGAATAATCCATAATTGAAGAAAGTTAACTTCGTCCATTTTACTATCATTAAATTCAGAATGTGTTAAACCGGTCCCTGCACTCATTACTTGTACTTCGCCAACTTCAATAGCACGTTTGTTTCCCATACTGTCTTTATGTGAGAGTGCTCCTTTTAACGGGATTGAAATAATCTCCATATTCTGATGTGGATGTGTTCCAAATCCCATTTTTGGTTGAACTAAATCGTCATTTAATACGCGTAGCATTCCAAAATTATTACGCTCTGGATTTTGATAGCTTGAGAAACTAAATGTGTGATGTGACTTTAACCAGCCATGATCTGCATAACCTCGAGTGTCTGCTTTGTGAATTATTGTTTGCATAGTTTTATTTTTTAAGGTTAGATTTCTGCCTTTGCAGAAAAAACTAGTTTGTTGGAAGAAATCCCATTTTACCCATTTGGTAATCTCTCATGGCTTCCATAATTTCAGTTTGATTATTCATTACATATGGCCCATAAGTAGCTACTGGTTCATTAAAAGGTTCACCAGATAAAAATAGCAACAGACTATTGTCCTCTGCTTCAATTGAAAATCCATCACCATCTTGATTAAACTGAATAATTTGATTTTTATTCAATTCTAAAGTAGTTGCACTATTGACTTTAGTCTGTCCTTTTAATAAGTACAACATACCTTGTTGTGAATTATCGAAATTGATAGTCTGTTTTCCTCCAGCCTTTGCTTCAATCATAAAAGCATTAATTGCAGTTTGTGTCCCAATTCTTCCAAAAGTCTGGTTGAGTTTTCCAGCAATGATTCTAGTTTCAATTTTTCCATCATCTGATGTTACGATTCTAAAATCCTCGTGTTTTACATGCTGGTAATTTGCTTCCATCATCTTTTTCTCAGCTGGAAGATTTAACCATAATTGAATGCCTTCAATAGTTCCTCCTTTTTTAACAAAAGCTTTTGATGGTCCTTCTGCATGGATAATACCTCTACCAGCAGTTGTCCATTGTACATCCCCAGCTTTTACAACACTTTCGTTTCCTAAAGAATCACGATGTAATTGTTCGCCTTGAATTAAAAAGGTTACAGGTTCAAAACCTCTATGTGGATGAGGACCTAAATCAAAGGGATTACTTTTTTCATGAATTTCATAAGGTCCATAATGATGTAATAGAATAAATGGGTCAACCATTTCTATTTGTTGTGTAGGTAACGGTTGACGTAATCGTATTGGCCCCATATTAACGAAATCGCTTCGTCCTACTCTATGTATTGTATTTAGTTTCATGTGTTATTACTTATTTTTTATTATTGTCATATGGAATATCCCTTTAAACTATATTGAATGTTTTAATATGTTCAATAGGATATTTCATATTAACTTTGTTATTATATTTTCCATGGAAAATATTTAGCTAAAAAAAATACGCTAGTCTGTATTCTTTTTAGATTCTTACTACGCAGGAAATTTATTAGCGCATTTTATCTAGCAGATTACTCAATTGCCCTGCCTCTTCTTCATTTAAGTTTTTCAATAAATCATAATTCAAATTTCTTGGAATAGATTTTAATAAGTCTCTTCCCTCATTGGTAATAATAATCTTAACTACACGTCTATCATGTTCTGATGGTAAACGTTCTATATAAGATTTAGCACAAAGTTTATCCATTAATCGTGTGGCATTAGGAGAACGTTCTAACATTCTATCCTTTATAGTTTGAACCTTTAAAGGTTCAGCTGCTCCATTCAATATTCTTAATATATTATACTGCTGTGGAGAAATACCATAGTCTTTAAAGAATTCGTTCTGACAACTTGTTATCCAATTGGCTGTATATATAATATTGAGTAATGCTTTTACTCTATTATTTGGAAATTTTGAATTGATATCTTTTGCTAAATCACCCATTTAAAGACTTTCTGAAAATTGCTCTACTTCTTCTAGTAATTGACTATTTAATTCTTGATTCGTAATCTTTCCATCAGAAAAATTATCTCCAAAAGATGGTAAACTAAAACTGCCAACTATATTTCCTCCCATATATCCAAATCGTCCTTGAGCAATTTCTAAAGCCGTGGCTCCACCTCTTCCACCTGGTGATGTTGCCATAAGTAGCATTGGTTTATCGCTCCACAATTTTCCATCAATTCTAGACATCCAATCAAATAAGTTTTTAAATACTGTTGCATAAGCACCATTGTGTTCTGCCAATGAAAGAACTATGCCATCAGTAGATTTTATTATATCCAAAAAATTCTTAGCGTTATCTGGAATACCATTTGCTAATTCATGATCCATTCCATATAACGGTAATTCAAAGTCATTTAAATCTAACACCTTTACTTCTACTCCATCAACTAATGATGCAGCATAAGTCGCTAATTGTTTGTTTATTGATGTACTACTGTTACTACCCGCAAATGCTATTATATGTTTCATATCTTATGTTTTAATTATTAATAGTACAAATGTAAGATAAAAATATTTATACTCCAAGGAATATACTTCCATGTAATATATTTTTAACATTTCATTTTGAAATTAGTCATTACATCTATGGTTATTCTTTTGTAAATTCGTGCAAAAGAATTGTACTTAATGGATATAAAATTCAATAAAAACGAAGATCATAATAAACTCCTACTCTCAGATTTAAAAAAGCGATTTGCTAAAATAAAACTTGGTGGTGGTCAAAAAAGTATTGATAAGCACCATAGCAAAGGTAAAATGACTGCTCGTGAGCGTATAGATTATTTACTAGACTCAAAAGCTAAATGTATTGAGATTGGTGCTTTTGCTGGTGAAGGCATGTACGAAGACTATGGTGGCTGTCCTTCTGGTGGTGTTGTTATTAAAATTGGTTATATAAAAGGGAAACAATGTATAGTTGTAGCCAATGACGCTACTGTAAAAGCTGGTGCATGGTTTCCAATTACTGGAAAAAAGAACCTTAGAGCTCAAGAAATTGCTATTGAAAACAGATTACCTATTATATATCTTGTAGATAGTGCTGGTGTATTTTTGCCTATGCAAGATGAAATATTTCCTGATAAAGAGCACTTCGGGCGCATCTTTAGAAATAATGCTGTGATGAGTAGTATGGGAATTACCCAAATTGCTGCTGTTATGGGAAGTTGTGTTGCTGGTGGAGCTTATTTACCAATAATGAGTGATGAAGCTTTAATAGTTGATAAAACTGGCAGTATCTTCTTAGCAGGAAGCTATTTAGTAAAAGCTGCTATTGGCGAATCTATTGACAATGAAACCTTAGGTGGAGCTACAACGCATTGTGAAATCTCTGGAGTTACCGATTATAAAGCCAAAGATGATAAAGATGCTTTAGATCGCATTAAAAACATAGTAGATAAAATCGGTGATTTTGATAAAGCCGGTTATAACAGAACTAAAGCTGCAAAACCAAAAGAGAATCCTGAAGATATTTATGGTATTCTACCAAAAAGTAGAGCTGACCAATATGATATGAAGGAAATTATTAAACGTTTGGTTGATAATTCTGAATTTGATGAATATAAAGAAGGTTATGGCCAAACTATAATTACTGCTTACGCTCGTATTGATGGTTGGGCAGTTGGTATTATAGCTAATCAACGCCAATTAGTAAAAACTAAGAAAGGTGAAATGCAATTTGGTGGTGTAATTTATAATGACTCAGCTGATAAGGCTACACGTTTTATAGCCAATTGTAATCAGAAAAAAATTCCTTTGGTGTTTTTACAAGATGTGACAGGGTTTATGGTTGGTAGTAAATCCGAACATTCTGGTATTATAAAAGATGGTGCCAAAATGGTAAATGCAGTAAGTAACTCCGTCGTTCCAAAATTCACAATAGTTTTAGGAAATAGCTATGGAGCTGGAAATTATGCCATGTGCGGAAAAGCTTATGACCCAAGGTTAATTGCTGCATGGCCAAGTGCTGAACTCGCAGTTATGAGCGGAAATTCCGCTGCAAAAGTATTACTCCAAATTGAAAAAGCTTCGCTTAAAAAGAAAGGTGAAACAATAACAAAAGAGAAAGAAGATGAATTATTCAATGAGATAAAATCGAGATACGACAACCAAGTATCTCCTTATTATGCTGCTGCAAGAATATGGACAGATGGTGTTATAAACCCATTAGATACACGAACATGGATTAGTATGGGAATAGAAGCTGCAAATCATGCACCTATTGAAAAACCTTTTAATATGGGAGTATTACAAGTATAAATTTGAATAAAGAAGCAACTCAAAAACAGCCGCTCTATTTAATATTACTACTAATATTAGCAGCAGAGGCTGTTTTTATTTTGCCTTTTGTATTACCTCGTATTTTTAGAACCACGTATTTAGAATCCTTTTCTATTACCCAAATGGAAATAGGAAGTTGCGGCTCAGTTTATGGCATTGTTGCTTTAATATCCTATTTATTTGGTGGTCCACTTGCCGATAGATTTAGACCAAATATTTTAATGTCAGTCGCTCTCATAATTACAGGTTTGGGTGGCATATATTTAGCCACATATCCAAGTTTATATAATCTTCACGTTCTATATGGTTTTTGGGGGTTTACTACTATTTTCTTGTTTTGGGCAGCAATGATAAAAGCTACTCGTATTTGGGGAGGAACAAATAAACAAGGCATCGCTTTTGGTTTTTTAGATGGAGGTCGTGGATTAGTTGCTGCATTATTTGGTTCCGCAGGAGTTCTTATTTTTTCGTTCTTCATAACTAAAGACATTGAATTGACTTCTATTGCAGAACGACGTATTGCTTTCAAAGAAGTTATCACATACACCTCATATGCTGTAATTGCGGTTGGGATTATTGTATTTTTCTTTTTAAAATTAAATATCGAAAAGACTGAATCATCAGAAAAAGCCGCTAAACTCATCACTATTGAAAATTTCAAACTAGTTATGAAGTTTAAAGCAGTTTGGCTTCTAATGATTATTATTCTTTGTGCATATTATGGCTATAAAATGACTAACCTATTTAGTCAATATGCAGAACAGGTCGTACTTTACAACAAAATTGAAGCTGCAAAAGTCGGAACTTACCTATTATATATGAGACCAGTTATAGGTGTAATTATAGGTCTATTAGCCGATAGAACTAAAGCTAGTCTTTGGATTATTATTGGATTCCTTTTAATGGCTCTAACGAGTTTAATTTTTGCACTTGGCATTATAAGTGATTCCACTCCGCTATTGTTTATTATGTCCATAGGCACTATGGCTATTGGAGTTTATTCAGCAAGAGTCTTATATTTTGCTACTTTAGAAGAGGCTAAAATTCCATTGGCTGTTACTGGTACAGCAGTTGGATTTATTTCTGTTGTAGGTTATACACCAGATATATTCACAGGTCTAGTCAATGGTTATTTTTTAGATAAATACAATGAAGTTACTGGACATCAAATTACCTTCGGAATTATGTTTGTTTTTGCTTTAATTGGATTTATAGCGTCATACAAATTATACAAACATTCTAAATCTAGTAGTATTTAATTCCCTTGATGATCTTTAATTCTAGGTATTGTCAATAATTTAGTTTGGCGACCGTTTACATATCTAAATCCATTTTCTCCCCAAAAACCTGCTTCCTCTAACATAATTCTTATGTCTCTTTTCCATTCAGGAATAGTAACGGTTGTATTTAACTCTATAGCATAAACTGTATTTTCGTGCAAAGGATAATCGCCTGTAACTGGAACACCACCTTGAGAATCCCACATACCTAATGTTGTACCAGATGAGTGGCCATAATTTCCTAAAGGGTGTGTGTAAATTGCTGGTCTGAAACCTTCAGCTTTACCTTCTTCTAAAGATTCGCTTAGAACTTGATTACCCGTTTTATCTGTTTTGAAATTAGAAGTGAATATATCTTGAACACGATTCCCATCCTTTAAAGCATCCACTAAATATTTTGGTGGCTCTGTTTCATCTGGTTTTAATACATAAGCTAATTCTTGGCAGTCTGTATTTAGTCTTAAGTATGTAATGCCAAAATCACAATGCACTAAATCACCAGGAAGAATTACCATATCCTCAGGTCGATTTGAAAAAGCATATAAGTGATTTCCTAATTCTTCAGCTGTTCGCTGTACATCTACAGTTGGATGAAACCAAGTTTCTAAACCCAACGAAGTTACTTTATCTCGCATCCACCATTCAACATCAGTAGTAGTTGTAATTCCTGGAGTAATTACTTTTTCAGAAAATGCTTCAGAAATTATATCATGAGTTATATCAATTAATTGATTATAAATCACAATCTCCGTTCCAGTGCGCGTTTCTATCCAGCTTATTGCCAATTGTTCGGCAGATTTTACTTTTGATTTATAAGACTTAGAAAGGTTATTCATAAATGCTTCATAATCAGTTTTGACAATACCATCACATATATTAAAACTATCAGAATAGTTTAAACCTATGGTTTTGGGTTTGCGCTCATCAATTATTTGCATTAAGCGCTTCCATTGATTTGGTTCTTTTTCTTTATCCCATGCCGAAATAATATTTTTACCAAAATTATAACGTGCTACAGCAAGTTTTTCTATTGTATTTTCTTCTTTATTTCTATAAAACACAATGATTGTTCTGCGTCTGGCATTAAGCCAAGTTGCTGGCAACATTGTTTTTAAAACTGGATCTTCATTGTATTCGCGAGAAATTAAAATCCACATATCAAAACCTGTATCGTCCATAAGCTTGGGTAATAGATTATCAAATCTATCTTTTAAAATAGTATCTACTACTTCAGCACGTTGCCGCTCAGGTAGTATTTGTTGACTGTATATTGATATAGAAGCTAAGCAAAATAAAACTCTAAGAAAATTCATTTATTTAAGAATTATAATTGAATAAAGTTATGAAAAATAGGTGTCATTATAAACATTTAGACATACGGTTAAAACACCATTTACAACAATAAAATACACTAATTTGTAGGAATACACCTAAACAAATTGTGTGATTCATCGAAAAGTGGCAAATATTTCATATTATTTTTAGTAACCTTTATATGTTGACATCTACTTAACCTACAAATGATTATGAAAAAAGCTTCATTAACCCAAGCAGGACTTTTTGTATTATTTACATTTTGTTTTTTATTTATGAGTTTTGGCTCTAATAATAATAACATTTTGTATACTATAACTAATACAATTAAAAAGCCAAATCATAAGACTATAGTTTATGATGCATCAAAGGGTATAAATACAAAAAGTCTTTCAAAAGATTTGAAGCAATTAGATATTTTCGACAGAAATGGACGAAAAGTATTGTCAACAAATAAATTTGATGACACTATTTACTTAAATATATTAAGAACTGGTGCTTACTCAATTAAAATTGAAACAAATACTGGTTACAAACAATATAGAAAAGTATAAATAAAAGAAAAGGGGCACATCAGTGCCCCTTCTCTTTTATTTATATATAGCTAAATCTATCTTATGCTCGTTTAGCTTTCTTTTCTTCTCTAATTTCTTTAAAACGCTCTATAGCCGAACCAAATACCCAATAAGGGATTACAAATGTTAGAAGGAAAATCATTAACCAAAATCCAATAGTTAATATGGTTAAAAAAGCTAAAAATCCTAAATATTGATCAAATTCAAACATAATTGAGTTTCGTTTTTATTTCTATTGCAAAGATATAACCAAATTATAAGTTTTACAATAGTCTAATTGACATTTATTAACAGCTTATTAAAAACTAAATCATTTATACTTTTTATCGTCGTATGCAATAATTACAATTTCTAAATTACTAGGTTCTTAACATGATAACCTACTAAACCTTCAATCGGTCGTCTCACAAAATTACCTACTTTAAATCCAAACTCTTGAGCAACTTCTTTAATCTCATTCTGAGCAAAATAAGCTATAGATCCTGCAAAATGCACAGGGACTCCTTTATCTAATTCGTCTTTAAATTGTAGAATCATATTTTCCGCAAATAGACTAATACCTTTACGCATTACCCCTTTTACATAATCAGAATCTTTATTAATAAACATAAATTCTGCATGATCTGCTAAATATGCACTAGGATTAGGTTGCTTATATACGTTATACTTAATAAAATCAGCATCTAAATTATGCTTATGAGCAAATGCTACCTTTATAGTATCTGGCATTTTATTAAAATAATAGTCTCTTATTAATTGCTTACCGAAATAGTTTCCACTTGCATCATCCATTAATATAAAACCTAAACTATCTACACGTTGATGCAAATCTTTACCGTCAAAATAACTACAATTAGATCCTGTACCTAAAATACAAACCACAGCAGCTTCGTCATTTTTATTAATTGATGCTCTTACAGCTGCATAGGTATCTTCTCTAACTTCAACTTTGGCATTTGGGAAGTATTCTTCAATAATAGATTTTAACGACAATCTTGGCTTCTCAGTTCCACAACCAGCACCATAAAAGAAAACATGAGTAACCTCATTGGAAAGAGCCATTAATTCTTCACTTTTTCTAATAATTTTCTTTAGCTTTTTTTCCGCAATGATAGCAGGATTTAAACCTTTGGTTCTTATTTTGTCTACAGCTTGATTACCTTGATTATCAATAGCAATCCAGTCACACTTTGTCGAACCTCCATCTGTAATTAAAATCATAAAACAATAAATTGAAAATTCCGTAGGTATGAAAATTCACAACACTACGGAATTTGGAATTACTTTTATTTCTTATAAATCGTTCACTTTTTGTGCTAAATCAACTAATTTGTTAGAATATCCGAATTCATTATCGTACCAAGATACTAATTTAAAGAATTTTGAGTTTAATTCTATTGCAGAATCTGCATCAAAGACACTTGTTTTAACTTCACTTACAAAATCTTGAGATACTACAGCATCTTCAGTATAGCCCATTACACCTTTCATAGATCCAGCAGCAGCTTTCTTAACAGCAGTTTTAATTGCTTCTAAAGATGTAGCATCTTTTGTCTTTACAGTTAAATCTACAACAGAAACGTCTACAGTTGGTACTCTGAATGCCATACCTGTTAATTTCCCATCTAATTTAGGAATTACTTTTCCTACTGCCTTAGCAGCTCCAGTAGACGTTGGTATAATATTATTAATTGCACTACGTCCTAATCTATAATTTTTACGAGATGGTGCATCTACAGTAAATTGCGTAGATGTTGCTGCATGAATTGTAGTCATCAAAGCTTCTTCGATACCAAAATTATCTTCAATAACTTTAGCTAAAGGTGCTAAACAGTTCGTTGTACATGATGCATTAGAAACAATTGTATTACTCGCCGTTAAATTGTCATCATTTACACCCATTACAAACATTGGAGCGTCTTTACTTGGTGCAGAAATCACTACTTTCTTAGCTCCACCATCTATATGATATTGTGCAGTCTCTAAAGTTGTGAAAATACCTGTACACTCTGCAACTACATCAGCTCCAGCTTCATCCCATTTTAAGTTCTTTGGATCTCTTTCTGCAGTAACTCTGATTGTTTTTCCATCAACTACTAAGTTTCCGTCTTTAACATCAACTGTACCATCAAATCTTCCGTGAACAGAATCGTACTTTAATAAGTAAGCTAAATGGTTCACATCTAATAAATCATTAATCGCTACAACATCTACGTCACTGCGCTTTACTGTTGCTCTAAAAACAATTCTTCCAATTCTACCGAATCCATTGATTCCTAATTTTAAATCTGACATATTTACTATTAATTAATTTTCGTTATTATTAAATTGACATTATATCCGAAACTCTTAAGAGTTCCATATTAATTTTTGATTTTCCTTTTACAGCTTGATCAAATGGTGTTAAATCAATAACATCATTTTTAAGACCAACCATATAATTACTTTTCCCTTCTTTTAACCCCTCAACAGCCTTCACACCCATTCTACTCGCTAATACACGATCAAAACAAGATGGTGAGCCTCCACGCTGTAAATGCCCAAGTACCGAAACTCTTACATCATATCCTTCCATATTCTGGTCAACATAATCTTTCAGCTCAAACACGCTTTTTCCTATTTTATCACCTTCTGCAACTACAACTATACTCGATGATTTTCCAGACTTTTTACTTCGTCGTAAAGATTCAACTAACCTATCTAGACCTAAATCTTCTTCAGGAATTAAAATTTCTTCTGCACCACCAGCAATACCAACATTAAGAGCTATATGTCCTACATCACGTCCCATTACTTCAACAAAAAACAAACGATTGTGTGAACTTGCAGTATCTCTAATTTTATCGATAACCTCTACAACAGTATTTAAAGCTGTATCGTAGCCTAAAGTATGTGTAGTACCAAAAATATCGTTATCTATAGTTCCAGGAATTCCCATAACTGGGAAGCCATATTCTTGATTAAAAATCATTGCACCTGTAAAACTTCCATCACCACCAATAACAACTAAAGCGTCAATACCTTCTTTTATTAATTGTTGATGTGCTTTCTTTCTTCCTTCTTTTGTTCTAAACTCTTTAGAACGTGCAGATTTTAGAATTGTACCACCTTTATTAATAATACCTTTTACACTACGAGCATTCATAGTAATAAAGTCGCCATCAATCATCCCTTCATAGCCTCTATAAATACCAACACATTCTATATTGTGAAAAGCACATGCTCTAACTACAGATCTAACAGCAGCATTCATACCCGGAGAATCTCCTCCAGAAGTAAAAACGCCTATTTTTTTGATTGTATCTGCCATTTAAATAAACAATTTTGAGTAAAATTACTAAACAATACATTTAAAAAAGTCACTATTTTAATAAAATAATGACCTAAAAAACAATTCAAACGTTTTCGTTAATAAGTATTTTGATAAAAAAGAAAAAACGGTACTTCTAAGACTTGGTTTTTATCTTCTTTTTCTTCATTGACATATAATCTGGCATCATTTCATCATCTTCATTTCTTTTCTTTTCTGGTGTGTTTTTTACCTTTTTATCTTTCCTGTTTTTGCCTGAAAAGATAATTTGAAGTAACTCTTTAAACGTATCAAATTCCACACTGTATGACAAACCAATTCCTTGGGTGTAACCTATTTCTTCACCAAAGTTTCTAATTGTATTTTCTCTATTAAATACTTTTGCACGAAATGTCCCATCTTCATTAAGAAGCCAATCTACTTGAACATTACCTGTTATTGTGGTTTGTTGGGCACTTCCAAATGGTACACCAAACTTTCCGTTAACTAAAATCTTTTCACTAATCTTTGTTTGAAGAGTTAATCCAACTCTATTATCCGTTTGGACATCTGGTGTATCTTGTCCTAGTTCTAAATCTACCCCAACTTGTAAACCTCCATTATCTCCGCCCAATAAATTATTTACTATGCCTGTTAAACGCTCAGAAATGGTACCTGTGAAATTAACTCCTCTAATACCATTAGAAAAACTTCCTGTACCTAATAATGTTAAGGCCTGATTATTACGTTCATCTTTTGATGACAAACGATAATCGAGCTCTGATTTTAAGGTAGATGTTACATTTGGAAACCTTAAATTAAAATCTGGCTCTGGTTGCTCTAATTGACCTGTCAATGCTATATCTACTTCTACTGGTATTCTTTGGCTAATTGGATTATCTAACAATACTGAAGGGTTAGCTGTAGTTTTATAAACTGCATTAAGATTAATTAGTGCTGTCATAGGGTCACCTTCCCAAACTATGCTTCCACCCTTTTCAACTTCGAATTTCTTTTCTACAAAACCTCCGTATTTAAAATTATAAGTACCTTCACTTACAATAAAATCTCCCCACATATTGAATGTACCATTAGTGTTAATTAAAAAATTTAATCCGCCATTACCTTTTCCTTTTATTGTACTACCGGCTTCCTTATCAATTACTATTTCAATAACTGCATTTTCATTAACATCTAAATCGAAATCTAAAACCAAACCTTTAACTTCAATTTGTTCTGTTACTTCCCCATTTATTCTAGCCAATTTCTCTGTTGGACTTAAAAAATGTATAAACGAGTTGTCGCCAAAACTTTCAGAATCGTTTAGAGGAATATAAAACTCTGTCCCAGACTCTGTTCTACCATTATTTACTTCTATAATTAACTGATCTGTAGGCCCTCTGATTTCCGCAGTCCCCGAAATAAAACCTGTACCGTAATACAATTCGTTCTCAGACTCTTCGGTATTTAACACCAATAATCTATCTGTATCTAGCTTTAGTCCAAGCTTCCAGTCCGAAAAATTATCATGTTCAATATAGCCATTTAAACTTCCATTAGAGAAGTATTTAGAATCTGTCATAGCTACATTATTAAATATAAATTGTTGTTCTCTTAGAGACACTTTAGAATCAAAATCAAAACCATAATCTACATTTAAATATGGTATAGATAAACCTGCCCTATCTAACAACAATTCACCATCAATACTTGGTTTCTTTAAGCTTCCCGTAACTTTAGCATTTCCAGAAACTAAACCTCTAATATTGTTAATTACTCCTTCACCCAAAGGATTCAAAGGGTCTAGCAAAAATTCTTCAAAATCAACATTTAAATTTATTGTTGGGTTTCGTTGGGCAACATCAATAGTTCCATTTGCAGCAAATGATGTAAGATTATCATTGGTTAGAGAGACATCAACTGTATAGTTTGTAATAGAATTATTTCCTTCAATTTTAGCTGTTAGGTTTCCTAAATCATAATCATTAACAAAAAGATTACTAACCTCTACATCAGATTTTGGCAAGTACACTCCATTGTTTTGTACCATATCTACTTTACCGTTTACGATACCTTTTAATGCTAAACTATCTATACGAGGAGTAATCTTAACTAATTGTACATCCTTAAAATCAACATTTAAATTTTTGTTTTCGTCATTTTTAATATTGCCAGAGAGTAAAATCTCTTCATTACCTTGATTTATTTTAATTGGGAAAATATCAAAGACTTTAAACTTTCTATCAAAACGGATTTTGTTTAAAGTATCTTTTTCTGAATTAACTAACCAATCGTAACCTTTAAACTCAATATCAGATTTTCTGAAACCAATAACAGACTTATTAGTATCATCTATAGTATAGAATAGATTTAAGTTAAAATTATCCTTATTATTTTTGCCTCCTTTAAATTCAGATTTAATTAAAAGTGTATCACGTTTTGTTACATTAATTAAGCTAAACTGAGATGCATTATACACGCCAGTATTAAGGCTATCTATTTCTATAAATGTGTTAAAAAGCGGATTACTATTATCTACACTTATATTAATATTCTTAGCAAAGTACTCCTGGAATTTAATCTCAGGTGAGTTAAAAGTAAAATCAAACCCCTTTTCATCGGTTTCCTTTCTACCTTCAATAAAGGTGTTTTTTCCCAGCGTTAAATCTTTATAAAGTACAGCAGCAATTTTTGAGTAAATATTAAACTTAAAATCTATGTATTGACCTTCTTCAACCTCATTAGGAATATAATTGGTATAAATACTACCGACTGAATTCTCTACTAATTTTAATAAGTCCTTAGTCTTAAATTGACCCGTTATTTTACCATTTATAATATCTGGCGAATTAATAGCAATAGTACGTTCAGTATCTTTAAATGATGACACAATATCAAAATCTTGGAACTTATATCTACTATCTTGGTTTTTATATGTTGTATTCTTTATCTTAATCGCACCACTTGCATTGTCATAAGTTGAACCCGTAGCTGTCATATTAACCATGCCTCTAAACTCTGAGATACTATCTCGCGTCACAAAGTTTAATACTTTTAGATTAGCATAACCAACATTAGCTTTAAAATCAAACTTCTTTTCTTCTTGAGAAAAATCAGCTAAGCCATTAAAATTTAACTGTAAATTAGGATCATCTGCTTTTAATAAACCGTTAAAAATCTTATTACCTAAATCTCCTGAGACATTTATATTTTCATAAACATACCCATTGTAATCTAATGAAAAGACATCCCCTTTTACATCAGTTCGAAGATTATCAATTGTAAATCCTTTTCCATCCAAATCGAGATTTAATGAAGTGTTTTTAACCAAAGAATCATTGATTAATTCACCTATATTAAATTCATCTAAAACAACATTCCCAATATAATTTGCATTATCAATATCATCAATATTTGTTAATTCTAAATCAGATTTTATAAAACCTAATTCAGTATTGATTTCAATATCTGCATCAACACGTTTTGCAGTAATATATGATGTTCCATTAATTCTGAAATTTCCAACTTTAGATAAAATTGTTGGTATAGACTTACCCAATATTTTAGGTAATAAAGCTGTTAAATCATTATAATTTGAAGCCAAATTATTAAAGCGTCCATCTAATGCAAAACTGTCATCTTCTCTGCTGAATAAGTTTTTGAAAGTGATACCACCAATAATTCTAGTATTTCTAGTTGTACTTACATTAAGGTTAGTTGCTACTAAATCATTAAGTGTTCCTGATAAGTCTGCATTTAATTTAGCACGTTGGTTAATACCGAACTCATCAAAAAACACATTAAGCTCAGTTAAAGAAATCTCAGAGTCCTTAAAACTGGCATCTACATTAACCTTATCTGTAAAATACTTTAAATCTTCTCGCTTGTAATTAAATCTTAAATCCCCTTTTAGTTCAGATTGTTCCGTTTTAATATTCAAATCACCAAAGGTCATATGATCTAGAGCATAATCGAAATTTGCCATTAAGTTCTTAACCTTAATACCTCTACTATCTCTAAAACTAAAGGTATTAATTCGAGAACTTACATTAGGTCCATTAATTAAAAAGTTTGTGGTATTGGCATTTAATTCTGAAAATTCAAAAACTTTTGGTGTTTCTAGATTCTCATCTACTAATCTAAATATACCATCCTCTATAGAAACATCACTCGAGGAAAACAAAAATTCACTTGGACCAACTCTTGGATTATCATCATCAAATTTATCAACAAAAACATCTAAATTAGTGTCTACTTCTCCTTTATACGTTTTGAGGTTGAACACCAAATCTTGTATATCTATATCTCCAAAATTTAGTTTGCTATTATAGAGGTTTTTAAAACTAATAATTGAGCTATTAAGCTCCCCAATACTAATAAGTGTGTCCTTTTTATAATCTCTAATTAAAATCTCTTTAAATTCAATATCTCCATTAAGTTGAAGACCAACTTTACCAATATTAATATCTGTTTTGAAATCTTTATTTAATCTTTCGGTAGCATATTTACCTAGTTTAGTTTGTACAGCCTGAATACCAAGTATTAGAAAGACAATAAGAAATAGCAGCAAAATGATGCCTACTAATTTACCTATTATTTTGAGTACTCT
This sequence comes from Winogradskyella sp. PG-2, assembly GCF_000828715.1. Lineage (NCBI taxonomy): Bacteria > Pseudomonadati > Bacteroidota > Flavobacteriia > Flavobacteriales > Flavobacteriaceae > Winogradskyella > Winogradskyella sp. PG-2. The sequence continues at coordinate 3,565,352 of NZ_AP014583.1, forward strand.
TTTGATAGAATTTACACTTATGAATTGATGAAATCTTCATTACCTTTGCCTAGTATAATACGTGGGAAAACCTCATATTAGACTATATCTGGTAAAATTAACAATTATAGTGCCATCATCAACTATGGGAAAAGAAAATATTTATATACTCGGTATTGAATCCTCATGTGATGATACATCGGCAGCTATACTCTGTAACGACTGTATTTTGAGTAATGTTGTTGCGGATCAAAAAATACATGCAGAATATGGTGGTGTTGTGCCCGAATTAGCATCGAGAGCACATCAACAAAATATAGTTCCTGTGGTACACCAAGCGATTGAAAAGGCTGGTATTACTAAAGACCAATTACATGCTGTAGCTTTTACACGTGGACCAGGTTTAATGGGTTCTTTATTAGTAGGTACGTCGTTTGCAAAATCTTTAGCTTATGGTTTAGATATTCCGTTAATTGATGTTAACCACATGCAAGCTCATATTTTAGCTCATTTTATTACTGAGGAAGGACACTCAAAACCTCCATTTCCATTTTTGGCGATGACCATTTCTGGTGGACACACACAGGTTGTAAAAGTAACCAGTCATTTTGAAATGGAAATTCTTGGTGAAACCATTGATGATGCTGTAGGTGAAGCTTATGATAAAAGTGGAAAAGTATTAGGTTTAGGTTATCCTGCTGGACCAGAAATTGATAGACGCGCACAACTTGGTAATCCTAAAACCTATCAGTTCACTAAACCAAGAGTGGATGGGCTTAACTTTAGTTTTTCAGGTTTAAAGACTAACATTCTCTATTTTGTTCAGCGCGAAGTTAAAGCCAATCCAAATTTTGTTGAAGAGAACTTAAATGACATTTGTGCATCCATTCAATATACAATTATTGGCATTTTAATGAATAAATTAAAGCTTGCTGTAAAGCAAACTGGTATCAATCATATTGCAATTGGTGGTGGTGTTTCGGCCAACTCCGGCGTTAGAAAAGCACTCAAAGACGCTAAACAAAAACACGGTTGGACAAGCTACATTCCAAAATTTGAATACACTACAGATAATGCCGCAATGATTGCTATTGTTGGCTATTTAAAATATTTAGAAAAGGATTTTTCTGATTTTGATGTGATGGCAAGCGCTCGGTTGAAGATTTAATATGAATAAACTTAAAATATATTTTTATTATTGGATCGTTGCAATATTTTTTATGCTACTAGGAATTTATTGGTTAAATAGTGAAGATGCTATTATCGATATAAATGTTCATGACACTTATTATGTAATTCACAACTCTCATGTTTGTATTTTAATAGCAATCATTTATATCATGTTTGGAATTATTTATTTTTTCACAAAAAGACATCTCATAAATAGCCTTACTAAAATTCATTCGATTATAACTTTGGCAATTATACCAGTATTTTTTATTGGGTATTTTAATATAGGAATAAAAAAGCATTCAAAATTTCCTTTGTTTGATGATACATCAAGTTTAACTGGCTTCTCAATAATTATATGTTTTGTTTTTATATTCGCACAACTAATTTTGTTTTTTAACTTAACTATTAGTTTAGTGAAATTTCTAATTAAAAGAGAATAATGTAGGCTTTAAAATTGTTAAAACATCTGTTGATAAGCTAAAGCACTTTGTTTCTATTGCGCTTTAAAATTTAGTTGTTTTGTAATAACCCAAATCAAACTAAATTAAATTATCATGAAAACATTTTTAACACTTTTACTATTAGTTCCTTTTCTATGTTTTTCTCAAGAATCTTTGGAGCAAGAATTGGACTTAATTTCATCATCAGAAGATGCTAAATTATTTGCCAAGTCTCACAAAAAAGTAAATAAGAGTAAAGTATTCACTTTTAATAAAGAAAAACATAAAACGCGATTAGCTGATGACCTTTTTAAACTCTCAAAAGGCGGAAAAAAGGTTGTTAAAACAGATTTTAAGACCACATATTATAAGATCATAAATAAAGAAGAAGTTGACTATTACAGATTCAATATCATTGTTTTCAATGAAGCTAATAAAGCTAAGGGTAATGAAGTTTTAGCTAAGTACAATGAAGGCTATAAATTTAAAGACTTAGCAAAATATTATTCCTCTGGTCCCACTGCAAAAATGGGAGGTGATACAGGTTGGATAAAACCAGGTGACCTAACTACTGCTTTTGACCAATCTGCTTTTAGCAGCTCAGTGAATACTTTGGTCACCATTGACGACGTAGAACTAAAAAAGTATTACATTGTCATTAAAACCCAGAATAGTACTCCTATTGAAGAAATAACGGTTTTAAAATTTACAGAAGCCACCAAATAATGCAATTATTTTACAACCCAAATATTTCTGAAAACGACTCTAACTTTAATTTCGATAAAGATGAAAGTCGTCATATTGAAAAAGTCCTCCGTAAAAAATCAGGAGATACATTATATATTACCAATGGAAATGGTTGGTTGTTTGAAGCAGAATTAACTTTAGCAGAACCAAAGCATTGTTCTGTAAATATTATCTCAAAACTGTTACAGACTAAACGTTCATATAATTTACATTTAGCAGTTGCACCAACAAAAATAAATGATCGTTACGAATGGTTTTTAGAAAAAGCTACTGAAATAGGGATTGAAACCATTACACCAATTATCTGTGATCATAGTGAGCGTAAGGTAGTAAAGACGGAACGTTTTGAAAAAATTATTCAGTCAGCTATGAAACAATCCTTGCAATGTTATTTGCCCAAACTTAATGCTCCAATTGCATATAAAGATTTTATTAATCAGGATTTTTCTGGCCAAAAATTTATTGCACATTGCGAAGATACTGATAGAAAATCTTTAAAATTATTACTTAAAACTGATGAAGACTGTATTATTTTAATTGGACCTGAAGGTGATTTTAGCGTTAAAGAAATCGAAATAGCTTTGCAACATAATTTTATTCCTATAACTTTGGGTGAAACACGTTTACGAACTGAAACTGCTGCCATTGCTGCTTGTCATTCTATCGCATTCTCAAATGAATAATGTTTTATGAAGCTAATTTATTCTCTATTCTTTTCTCTTTTCTCTATGCTTTTATTTTCTCAAGACGTAGGGATTCTAAAATATAAAGGTGGCGGGGATTGGTATAGTAATCCAACAGCATTACCAAATTTGGTTAAATACTGTAACGACAATATAGATACTAATATCAATGAGAATATTCAAACCGTTGAAGCTGGTAGCACAGATATTTTTCAGTTTCCGTTGTTACACATGACAGGTCATGGCAATGTATTCTTTAGTGATGATGATGCAGAGAACTTGAGAAACTATTTAATTTCGGGAGGCTTTCTTCATATTGATGATAACTACGGAATGGAACCATATGTCACCAAAGAATTAAAGAAAGTATTCCCTAATAATGAATTGATTGAAATCCCAAAAGATCACGGAATTTTTAGCTCGGCATATACTTTTGCAAATGGCTTACCAAAAATCCATGAGCATGACGGCAAAGCACCAAAAGCTCTTGGGATTTTTCATGAAAGTAGATTAGTTTTACTTTTTACGTTTGAAAGTGATTTAGGTGATGGTTGGGAAGATCAGGAAGTGCATAATGATCCTGAGGATGTTCGAGAGAAAGCCCTACAAATGGGAGCAAATATTGTTAAGCATGCTTTTGAGAATTAATTTATATTTAGAAAATATGGATATTGAATCATTTGATCTTTTTAACTTTAAAATTCCAGAAAAAAAGCCAAATTCTATTTGGACTAAAATACTATTGGTTTCTCTAATCGGAATCTTTGTCTCAATTCCCCTTGCAAAAATTGATAGTAGCAATTTTAATTATAATGAAGTTTATATTTTTTATGGACATCAAGATTGTTCACATTTAAAATATAATTTAATTTCTTGTCAATAATTTTTAAGCTTGCAACTCACTCACCACAATTCTAACTTCAAAAAACAAAAACATCCAATCACATTAGTTTGTGATAATATTACTAATACTCCAAATATTGGAAGTTTATTTCGTATAGCTGACGCCTTTGGAGTAGAAGAAATCATCTTTTGTGGTGAAAATGTTTCATTTGGTAAACGGATAACTAAAACATCGCGTTCTACTGAAAAATATGTTAATCATAAAATTGAAATAGAAATTGCTAATGTTATAGAGAATTTAAAAAATGACAACTATTATTTAATTGCATTAGAGATTACTGAGTCTAGCACAGAACTTAATGATTTTAAACTCAAAAGAACGAATCAACCTACTGCTTTGATTCTTGGTCATGAAAGTTTTGGTGTTTCAGAATCTATTTTAAATCAAGTGGATGCTGTCGTTCACATAAACATGTTTGGCAATAATAGTAGTATGAATGTAGTACAAGCGACTAGTATTACGCTTTACGAACTTACAAAACAACTTAATTCCTAAATTTGTCATGCTGAGTTTATTTCAGCATCTTTGAATAAATACAACCAATGAATTCTAAAACAATAGCAAACGGTATTTTAAGAGCAATAGCCATTTTACTTGCAGTTGCGCTAGTATTGTTCTTTTTATATAAGATTCAGTCTGTTATAGTTTATATAGCAGTCGCGGCAGTAATATCATTAATTGGCAGACCTATTGTTTTGTTTCTAAGACGAAAACTAAAGTTTAGTAATACAATTGCTGTTGTATCAACTATGGCATTGCTAATTGGATTATTGGTCGGTTTGGTTGGTATGTTTATCCCATTAGTAGCTGAACAAGGACACAACCTGGCTTTATTAAATATAGACCAGTTACAAACCAATGTTGAGGATTTATACAATCAAATTGTTACGTATTTTGAATTTCAGAATATTGATGTAGAACAATCGATTAAAGAATCTAACTTACTTTCCAAACTAGATTTTGCTGTGATTCCAAACTTCCTCAATAGTTTTATAAGTGGATTAGGTAGTTTTAGTATTGGATTGTTTTCTGTATTATTTATTTCATTCTTCTTTTTAAAAGACAGCAAATTGTTTGAAGATGGGATAATGACTTTAGTCCCTAAAGGAAACGAAATGCGTTCTAAGCGTTCATTTACAAAGATAAAAGACTTGCTGTCTCGTTATTTTGTTGGTCTTATTTTTCAGATATTAATTCTATTTATTATCTATACTATAGTTTTACTGATTTTTGGTATTGATAATGCGGTTGTTATAGCTTTTTTATGTGCATTATTAAATCTTGTACCTTATGTTGGTCCACTTGTGAGCGGCTTCTTAATGCTACTTTTAAGCATGTCGAGCAATTTAGGTGAAAGCTTTAGTGAGATCATTTTACCAAAAACAACTTATGTAATGATAGGTTTTGTTATTGCTCAATTAGTTGATAATTTTTTTAGTCAACCCTATATCTTTTCTAAAAGTGTAAAATCACATCCACTAGAAATTTTCTTAATTATAATAATTGCTGGAATTTTATTCGGTATCGTTGGTATGATAGTCGCTGTACCAGCATACACAGCAATAAAAGTAATCCTGAAAGAGTTTTTATCTGAATATAAATTGGTAAGTAAACTCACAAAAGGTTTATAATTTTAGTTTGAACACTAATCTTCTCAATATTGAAATTCAAAGGTTCATCAATTCAAACTTAGAATCTGATATTACTAGATTGTTATTAAAAGGCATTGATTTTGAAAGTATTGAAACCAAAGCATTAATTGAACAGATTGAGTCCAAAAGAAGATCTAAAAAGAAATTACCAACCTGGTATAATTCTGAAAACATATATTATCCCAATAAACTTAATATAGAACAAACCTCTTCTGAAGTAACAGCAAATTACAAAGCAAGTTTAGTTGAAGGGAATTCTCTTATTGATCTAACAGGTGGTTTTGGTATAGATTCTTATTCCTTTTCTAAAAATATAGAACAAATTACCCATTGCGAAATCAGCTCTAACCTCTCTAACATTGTAAAACATAACTACAAAGTACTCAATACTTCTAATATTGAATGTATTTCTGAAAATGGAATAGACGTTCTTAAACGCCTAGACAAAAAGTTTGATTGGATTTATATCGATCCTTCTCGACGTGATAGTACAAAGGAGAAAGTATTTTTACTTTCAGATTGCACTCCAAATATCAAGATTTTTCAAAATTTATTTTTAAAATATTCAGAACATGTGATGATAAAAACATCACCAATTTTAGATTTATCTGCCACACTTTCAGATTTAAAGTCTGTTAAAGAGATTCATATTGTGGCTGTAAACAATGAAGTCAAAGAATTACTTTGGATTTTAGAACGTAATTATGAAGATAATGTCATTATAAAAACTGTGAATTTACAAAAAGACAGTAATCAACATTTTGAATTTAATTTTTTTAAAGAGTCTAATTCAAAAGCCGAATATAGTCAACCACTCACCTATTTGTATGAACCAAATTCAGCTATATTAAAATCTGGAGCATTTAATTCAGTTAGTAATATTCTTAATATACCTAAGCTTCAAAAGCATTCACATCTTTACACGTCTAAAGATTTAATTGTGTTTCCTGGAAGGTGCTTTAAGATTGAAAATCAATTGCCTTTTAACAAAAAAGTCTTTGCAAAAGAGAAAATTTCTAAAGCCAATGTAACCACTCGAAATTTTCCGCTTTCAGTTTCAGAAATTCGTAAAAAATTAAAAATTAAAGATGGTGGTAATCATTATCTGTTCTTTACTACAAACTTAAATGAAGAAAAAATTGTTTTAGTTTGCTCAAAAATCAATATTTAATTAAAGAAATCCTTTTTGAGTAATCACCATATCATTTCCCCACAATTGCACCAAATAAGAAATATCAATAGGAAAAAATGATGAAGAACCATCACTATTGTATTTTATAGGGCACTCAATGCGACTTCCATCAATTATTCTGCATTTGTTTTTACCATTATCTGAAATTATAATTGACTTATCATCTAATTTTTCATATACCATATTTAGGTCAATTATGGCATACTTAATAAAATCTTTTGCAATAGCTCTATCTTGTTTTGAGCTATCTATGATTCCATAAGTAAAGTAATGCGCCTTAATTTTAAAATATTCAGATTTATGCCGTTCTTTTACTTTATTATCATCGCGTCTATATCTAATCGTAAAGTCTGAAAAGTCTTTATATTGAACTTCTCTGAACCGTTCTTGCACGCTCATAATTGCATCACCATTTCTAAATACATAGTCAATACCATCCATCATATCTATATATTCTGCGTAGTCTTTTCGCAATTGTACTTCTTTCCAATCTAAAAGATTATAGATTAAAGGAATTGCTAAATGCTTGTGAATATAATCAGAAAATGCTCTATCCTTTTGATATTTTGACATTTACTTAAATTTCTTAACAGTATTGATTTGCATCTTTTAAAAGTAATTAAAAAGAAGTTATTCCAAAAAATGAGTGCTAAAATTTGAAAAAGCAATTATGTATTTGTCTTAGATTAAATTAGTAGCATTTTAATTATAAAAAACTCAAAAAAAATGTTGCGTTCTTTAATATGAAAAGTTACATTTGCATCCGCATTTTTATTGAAATACGTTCATTTTTTACTGGAGAGGTGCCTGAGTGGCCGAAAGGAGCGGTTTGCTAAATCGTCGTACCTAGAAATAGGTACCCAGGGTTCGAATCCCTGTCTCTCCGCAAAATTTTACTGTAATTTATTTGTTAGTGATATTTAGATAATCATTTTCGGGGTGTAGCGTAGCCCGGTTATCGCGCCACGTTTGGGACGTGGAGGCCGCAGGTTCGAATCCTGCCACCCCGACTTTATTGAATTATGGAGTTACGGGCTCGTAGCTCAGCTGGATAGAGCACCTCCCTTCTAAGGAGGCGGTCATAGGTTCGAATCCTATCGGGCTCACAAAAAGTCTTACTATTTTTAGTAAGGCTTTTTTGTTTTATTCAGGATACTCAATTCTTAAATGATATATATTTGCAAGCTTATGCTTCAACACTTTCTTTATAGATTGAATTTCCTTGAACGTGATATCTGCATTAAGAAATTGACCATTTTCCATTTGCTTATTAATAATATTCTCTACAAATTCATTAATCTTAGTAGTTGTAGGCTCTTTTAAACTCTTTGATGCTGCCTCTACACTATCACACATCATTAAAATTGCTGTTTCTTTACTAAATGGTTTTGGACCAGGATAAGAAAAATCATTAATATCAACGTTTTCGTTTGCTGCTTTTTCTTTAATGTAGAAGTAATACACAATACTTGTACCATGATGCGTCCTGATAAAATCAATAACTCTGTCTGGTAAATTGTTCTTTTTTGCAATTTCTATTCCATTAATTGCATGATCTATAATAATCCTAGCACTTTCTCTACTGGATAATTCATCATGAGGATTAATCCCGGTACTTTGGTTTTCTGTAAAATAAGTAGGGTTTTTCATTTTACCAATATCGTGATACAACGCTCCTACTCTAATTAACATGGCATTAGCACCAATTTCATTTGCAGAAGCCTCGGCTAAATTGGCTACATTTAGAGAATGGTGAAAAGTTCCAGGAGCCTTATTAGATAATTCTTTTAGAAGTTTTGTGTTTGTATCCGAAAGCTCTAATAATGACACATCAGATACTAAACCAAAGATTTTTTCATAAATGTAAATCAAGGGCTGTACAAATAATGTTGCCAAACCACATAAAATGAATAGCCCAAAAGTTTCCCATTTCAATCCAGTTAATTGACCTTCATGGATTACAAAAAAAGCAAAATAAGCGATAATGTATATAAAGGTAATTTGTCCGACCGATATAAAAAGATTGGCTCTTTTATATAATTCCGAAACTGTTAGTATGGTTACAATACCAGCAATAATTTGAAGAAACATATACTCATAGCTATTTGGCACTATAAACCCTAATAATAAAACAGTAAGTACATGAGCAAATAAACCAAGTCTAGCATCAAAGAAAGCTTTTAAAACTAGTGGAAGAATACACAATGGAACAACATAAATGTATTGCGAATTATAATTTATTATTAAAGTCGTTAACAAAACCATTAACGCTATATTGAAAAAGATAAAAGTTACCTTGGTATTATTAAGAAACACATCCATTCTATATTTTCTTAAAAACAACAATAACATTAAGAGCGCTAACGCAACCAATAATGCATATGCAACTACAACCCAATTATAATTTGCAGTATTCCATACTTGAGACTCATACTCTGACTTCAACGAATTAAGAATTGTATACTGTTCGTCTTCAACCACTTGTCCTTTAGAAATTATAAGTTGATCTTGCTCTACACTTCCTCTTGTTGAGGATATCTTAGATAATTCTTCTTCTAATGCCTTTTGTGTTAAACTTTCATTAAGCTGAATGTTAGATTTTATGACATCAAAGAATATTGATATCATTTCATTACGCTGTTCTGAAGAAATATTACTACCCAAATGAGTTTCTATAAGTTGTCGCAATTCACTTAACTCGTAGAGACTTCCATATAGCAATTCCTTTTCAATAGTATTTGCTGTAGCTATAACTACTGGTCTATTATCAGAATAGTTATAATCCTGATCTAAAACACCTTTAGTATATAGTTTATCTATAAAAGACTTCCCTTTATTATATAAACTAGAATTTTGAAGATTTAAGTAGCTAGAATCTTTAAATGATTGATTAAATAGCTCTATATAATTAGATAATACTTTAGATTCAATTGTTTTATCTGCTCCGAAATAAACAGAACTATTAGTTTCAATTTCAAGTTTTTCTGCATTTAATTCACTTTGAGACTTTTTTATTGCAAAATTGAATGGGGCATATAAATTTTCGGATTGCCACGGCTTCTCTTTTTCAAAAGAATATCTAAATTTTCCTGTTTTAGGAAATAGATATACTATAAAGAGTGTAGTTACTACGAATAGTAAAATCTTATAGACTAAAGCATGGTTTTTATACCATTTATTGAGAAATGCATTCATGTGGTTACGTTCATCATTTTTTAACTGTCACATGGAACATCCATAAAATTATATCCGTTATCAAGTGAAATATTAGTAACTGATGTTTCATATACAATCAAATGTAATAAATATTAGAATTTTAGACGGCTAATATCATTAATACATTCTCAAATCTCTCAAAAATTGATTAATTTCGCAGCTATAAATTTAAAGACAATTATAATGAACAAGGACGTCGTCATCGTATCTGCGGTTAGAACTCCAATAGGAAGTTTTTTAGGAAGTCTCTCTTCTGTACCAGCCCCTAGACTTGGAGCTGCTGCTATAAAAGGTGCTTTGGATAAAATTAATTTAAACCCAGAAATGGTTGAAGAGGTTTTAATGGGTAACGTCGTTCAAGCTGGTACTGGACAAGCACCAGCTAGACAAGCTGCAATTTACGCTGGTATTCCAGACACTGTTCCTTGTACTACAATTAATAAAGTTTGTGCATCAGGTATGAAAGCTATCATGCAAGCCGCTCAAGCTATTCAACTAGGTGATGCAAATATTATTGTTGCTGGAGGTATGGAGAATATGAGTTCAATTCCTCATTATTACCATGCCAGAAGTGCAAAGAAATTTGGACCAGCAACGTTAGAAGACGGTATGCAAAAAGATGGTTTAGTAGATGCTTACGATAAAAATGCGATGGGTGTTTGTGCTGATGCTTGTGCCACTGAGTATGAATTTAGTCGAGAAGATCAAGATGCTTTTGCAATTCAATCCTATGAACGCTCAAAGGCAGCATGGGAAGCCGGAAAATTTAAAGAAGAAGTAATTGCTGTTGAAGTCCCTCAACGACGAGGTGAACCTGTTATTGTAGATAAAGATGAAGAATACTCAAACGTGAAAATGGAAAAAATTCCAGCTTTACGCCCAGCATTTACAAAAGAAGGAACAGTAACTGCTGCAAATGCATCTACAATAAATGATGGAGCAGCTGCAATGATTTTAATGAGTAGAGAAAAGGCGAATGAATTAGGTTTATCGCCAATAGCTACTATTAAAAGTTATGCTGATGCAGCACAAGAACCTAAATGGTTTACCACTGCTCCTGCTAAAGCTTTACCTAAAGCACTAGCAAAAGCAAATATTGATATAAATGATGTAGATTATTTTGAGTTTAACGAAGCATTTTCAGTTGTTGGTTTAGCTAATATGAAAATTTTAGGATTAAACGATAGTAATGTGAATATAAATGGTGGTGCGGTTTCTTTAGGACATCCACTTGGTTGTTCTGGAGCAAGAATTTTAATTACTCTAATAAACGTACTTCATCAAAACAACGCTAAAATCGGTGCTGCTGCAATTTGTAATGGTGGTGGTGGTGCTTCTGCAATGGTATTAGAGCGCGCTTAAAATTTATATATGCAATACGGCATTTGTAATCTTGGAATTGTACCAATACGATTAGAACCTACCGATACCAGTGAAATGGTAACGCAGGCCCTGTATGGTGATTTTTTTAAGGTTTTAGAATGTCGAAAAAAATGGAGTCGTATCCGTTTTGCTTTTGATAAATACGAAGGTTGGATAGATAATAAACAGTATACAGAAATTGAAGAATTGGATTATAAAAATTTATATAATTCTGATTTTAAACTTTCTAAAGATTTAATTGAATATGTTTCTGATACTAAAAATAACTTATACCCTATTCCAATTGGCTCAGATTTAAATGGATTAGAATTACTTAATCATAATTTTGATGGATCAATTATTTCTTCAAAGAGTGATAAATCTGAAATAATAAAAACTACATTCTTATATTTAAATTCTCCTTATTTATGGGGAGGTAAAACACCTTTTGGAATTGACTGTTCTGGTTTTACACAAATGGTATATAAACTCAATGGTTACAAATTGTTTAGAGATGCATCAGAACAAGCAGCACAGGGGGAAGCACTAAGTTTTATAGAAGAAAGTGAGCCTGGTGATTTGGCTTTTTTTGATAATGCTGAAGGTAACATTATACATGTAGGAATTATAATGAAAGATAATTACATTATACATGCACATGGTAAAGTAAGAATAGACCGTTTAGATCATAGTGGTATATATAATATTGAGAAAAATACTCATACTCACAAACTGAGAGTTATTAAAAAAATTATATAAAAAAAGTGACTTTTAAAAAGTCACTTTTTTTTATATAATTTATCAAATATAATTCTAATTACCTCCAGCTGCAGCTTCCATTTCTTCAATTTTAGCTCGCATAGCTTTAAACTTATCTGTTTCTCCTAAAGCACTGTATATATTCATGAGGGTTCTTGCTGCATCAACATTAGTTCCTCTAAGCTCTATAGCTTTTTTTAGATAAGGAATTGCTTGGCCATATAACTCAGAACGCTTTGCTTTTAACTCATCGTATTTTCTGTTATCAGCAGAACTAGTTCCTAAACTGTTCATTTCTTCTACAATTTCAGCTTCACCTTCTAATATAACAACAGCTAAATTGTTATAAGCATCTACATAAGCAGGATCTATTGCTATAGCTCTTTCATAAAAACTAACAGACTCTTCTCTATTTCCTCCTTCAGCAGCTAAAACACCTAAATTATATAGTAATTCAGCATTATTTGGATCCTTTTTGGTTGCATCCTCCATTAATTCCTTAAACTTTACTCTATTACCCATTTTAAGGTAAACGTTAGCTTCTGATAATAACAAACCTAAATCGTCTGGATTTTGAGATCTAGCGTCAGCCATTGCACCTAAAGCTTTTTCATTTTTTCCTTGAGACACATATATTAAAGCAATATTCTTAACAATTTCAGCAGTCTTTGATTCGCTCTTTACATCTCTTGGCTTATTATGAAGTTTAGCTTTTACAGAGAAATCTCTATTAGCCTTGTTAGGAAAAGCTTCTTCTACACCAGTCTCTTTATTTGTTGCAAAATAATTCATTTGAATACCAGAATATCCCATATTTTTTAATTGCACGTAATAATCTAAAGCAGTATCATAATCTTGAGAGGTAACTGCAGATGATGCTGCATAGTATAAATATAAAGTATCTTTAGGTGACATTTTATATACTTTCTCAAAACGCTTAGCTGCGGATGCGTAATCTTTGTTATTAAATGCATTATTCGCTTTAGTTAAAAACGAATTTACCATTCCAGATTTCATCTCATTAGCCTCGTTAGTGTATTTAAGTTTACCCATTTTAGTCTCAAGGTCCGTTAATAAACCTAAAGTCTCAATAGCGGTATCAACATTTGCATCTGAACCTTTTCCGTCAGCAAAAAGTGCTTTGGCTTTTAGAAAATAAAACTTTGCTTTAGTCTTATCATCCATATTACCTACAAGGGCATCTGCAGCAGTAACAGCGGAAGCTGCATCTGCAAAATTTGAATTCTTAAGTGCTTTTTCTAAAGCCTTTATCTCGCTTTTTTGCGCAAAAGACATAGACGTTATAGCTAAAAGCAGCACTAATGTCATTAATTTTTTCATCTCTTAATAAATAATTTTTGTTATTAATTTTTAATTTTCAGTTTCATTATCATTATTATCAATAGCCATGCCATCTTCACTAGAATCCTGACTATCAGCTGCTTCTGATTCAATATCCTCAGTTTCCCCTTCTTCATCTTTCATCACTTTAGCAACTGCTGCAATAGAATCACTGCCTTTCAAGTTAATTAGTTTTACTCCTTGCGTAGCTCTTCCCATAACTCTTAAATCAGCTACTGCCATTCGAATAGCAATACCAGATTTATTAATAATCATTAAATCATCTTCATCGGTTACATTCTTAATCGATACTAAATTACCTGTTTTTTCTGTTATGGAAATAGTTTTCACCCCTTTTCCTCCACGATTAGTAATCCTATAGTCTTCTAGACTTGAACGCTTACCATATCCATTTTCAGATACAACTAGGATATTGCTTTCCATATCATCGACAGCAATCATTCCTATAACTTCATCCGTTTTTTCATCTTGAAGTCTAATTCCACGAACACCAGATGCGTTTCTACCCATAGGTCTTGTCTTGGCTTCTTCAAATCTAATTGCTTTACCAGATTTTAATGCTAGCATCACTTGGCTTTCACCTGTAGTTAACTTTGCCTCTAGTAAAACATCATCTTCTTTAATAGTTATGGCATTAATACCGTTGGATCTAGGTCTAGAATACTGCTCTAAAGAAGTTTTCTTTACCTGTCCTTTCTTAGTTGCCATTATTACATAGTGACTATTGATATAATCTTCATCTTTTAAATCTTGCGTGCAGATAAAAGCCATAACCTTATCATCTTGTTCAATATTTATAAGATTCTGAATTGCTCTACCTTTTGAAGTCTTTGCGCCTTCAGGAATTTCATACACACGCATCCAGAAACATTTCCCTTTCTGTGTAAAGAACAACATGTATTGGTGGTTAGTACCAACAAATAAGTGTTCTAAGAAATCTTCGTTACGTGTTGTTGTTGCTTTTTGACCAACACCTCCTCTATTCTGTGTTTTATATTCGGTAAGAGATGTACGTTTAATATAACCTGCATGAGAAATTGTAATTACAACTTTTTCATTCGGAATCATATCCTCAATACTTAAATCACCGCCTGCATATTCTATTACAGAACGTCTGTCATCTCCATACTTATCTCTAACAACTTCCAACTCTTCTTTAATGATATTCATTCGACGCTCTTTTTTGTCTAAGATATCTTTTAAGTCCTCAATTGTTTTCATTATTTCCTCATACTCATTACGCAGCTTATCTTGCTCTAAACCAGTAAGCTGACGCAAACGCATTTCAACAATCGCTTTAGCTTGTATTTCCGAAAGCTTAAAACGTTCAATTAAGTTACTTCGAGCTTCATCTGCATTAGATGATGCACGAATTATTTTAATGACTTCATCAATGTTATCTGAAGCTATAATTAAACCTTCCAAGATGTGAGCACGTTCTTCTGCTTTACGTAATTCATAGGTTGTACGTCTTACAACAACTTCATGTCTATGCTCAACAAAATAATGAATCAGTTCTTTTAAATTTAATAATTGCGGGCGACCATTCACCAATGCAATATTATTAACACTAAAAGACGATTGTAATGCTGTGTATTTGTATAATTTATTTAGAACGATATTTGGTATTGCATCTCGTTTTAAAACATAAACAATTCGCATCCCGTTTCTATCAGATTCATCTCTTATAGTAGAAATACCTTCAAGCTTTTTATCATTAATCAAATCAGCAGTCTTTTTAATCATGTCTGCCTTATTAACTTGATATGGAATTTCAGTGACTATCACACATTCTCTACCTTGAACTTCTTCTATAATAGCATTACCACGCATCACTATTCGTCCACGACCCGTATGAAATGCTTCCTTTACACCATCGTAACCATAAATAGTACCACCTGTAGGAAAATCTGGAGCTTTGATGTGTTGCATCAACTCATCAATCTCTATATCATTATTATCTATGTAAGCTATAGTTCCATTCACAACTTCAGTTAAGTTATGTGGTGGCATATTAGTTGCCATTCCTACTGCAATACCAGAAGCACCATTAACTAACAATCCAGGAATACGTGTTGGTAATACTGTTGGCTCCTCTAAAGTATCATCAAAATTCAGTTTATGATCTACAGTCTCTTTATCAATATCTGCCAACATGTCTTCAGATATCTTACGCATACGTGCTTCCGTATAACGCATTGCTGCAGGACTGTCACCATCTACAGAACCAAAGTTACCTTGACCATCCACTAGCATGTAACGCAAACTCCATTCTTGAGCCATACGTACCATTGCATCATAAACCGAAGTATCACCATGTGGATGATATTTACCTAAAACTTCACCGACTATTCTTGCTGATTTCTTGTGTGCGCTATTTGCTCTAACACCTAATTCATGCATACCATAAAGTACACGTCTGTGAACTGGCTTTAAACCATCCCTTACATCTGGTAAAGCACGTGACACAATGACCGACATTGAGTAGTCAATGTAAGCCGATTTCATTTCATCTTCAATGTTAATTGGAATGAGTTTTTCTCCTTCTGCCATATATAAAATTAATTAGTTTTTTTTGTAGGTTTTCATAACGTGCTAATATAGCTAATTTAGGAGTGTTTAAAGAGAAATATAAAGTCGTTTTTAAGAGTTTTTATTAACAATTTTTGATATCTTTTTAGTTAATAAGTATATCTAAATTTGCTTTGATATAAAATGCTTTTTTAGTCTCTTCGTTTAAGACATTTAATTAAGGTATGATTTTTGACTTATACTAATATGTTTTTATTATTTTTAATGTAGAAAGCAATTTATTATGGATGATAATTTTTCCCCAAGAGTTAAAGATGTTATAGCTTACAGTAAAGAGGAGGCCTTACGTTTAGGTCATGACTTTATTGGTACTGAACATCTTATGCTAGGTCTTTTAAGAGACGGTAATGGCAAAGCAATTGACATACTAAGTTCCTTGGACGTTGATCTCAATCACTTAAGACGGAAAGTAGAGATACTAAGTCCTGCAAATCCTAATATAGTAACGACATCTAACGAAAAGAAGAACCTGCATTTAACAAGGCAGGCCGAACGTGCTCTAAAGACTACATTTTTAGAAGCAAAACTATTTCAAAGCACGTCCATAAATACTGCACATTTATTATTGTGTATTTTAAGAAATGAAAATGATCCTACGACCAAGCTCTTAAATAAGCTTAAAGTAGATTATGATAACGTAAAAGAAGAATTTAAATCTATGATTACTAGCGAAGATGATTTTTTAGACACTCCAAAAGCTGAGTCGTTTTCTGATGATGATATAAATGAACAAGATGATGATGCAAAACAAAACCCTTTTGGTGGTCAGTCTAGCAAAACAAATAAGAAGTCTAAGACACCTGTTTTAGATAATTTCGGAAGAGACTTAACTGTACTTGCCGAAGAAGGAAAATTAGATCCTGTAGTAGGAAGAGAAAAAGAAATACAACGTGTTTCTCAAATTTTAAGTAGAAGAAAGAAAAACAACCCTTTGTTAATAGGAGAACCTGGTGTTGGTAAATCTGCAATAGCTGAAGGCCTTGCCTTACGTATTGTAAAACGAAAAGTTTCTCGTACACTTTTTAATAAACGTGTGGTAACCTTAGATTTAGCAAGCTTAGTTGCAGGAACTAAATATAGAGGTCAGTTTGAAGAACGCATGAAAGCTGTAATGAATGAGCTTGAAAAGAATGACGATATTATTCTTTTTATAGATGAGATTCATACCATTGTTGGTGCTGGTGGAGCAACCGGAAGTTTAGACGCTTCAAACATGTTTAAACCAGCTCTAGCAAGAGGCGAAATACAATGTATAGGTGCTACAACTTTAGATGAATACAGACAGTATATAGAAAAAGATGGTGCCTTAGAACGTCGTTTTCAAAAAGTAATTGTTGAACCAACTTCTGTTGAAGAGACTATTGAAATCCTTAACAACATTAAAAGTAAATACGAAGAGCATCATAATGTTGATTATACAGACGAAGCTATTGAAGCTTGTGTGAAATTAACTAATCGTTATATGACAGAGCGATTCCTTCCAGATAAAGCTATTGATGCTTTAGACGAAGCTGGATCACGTGTCCATATTACTAATATTGATGTACCAAAGCAAATTCTTGAATTAGAAAAGAACCTTGAAGAGGTTAAAGAAACTAAAAATAGTGTCGTTAAAAAACAAAAATATGAAGAGGCTGCAAAGCTTAGAGATGATGAAAAACGACTTGAAAAAGAATTAGCTAGTGCTCAAGAGAAATGGGAAGAAGAAACCAAACAACATCGTGAGGTCGTTTCAGAAGATAATGTAGCAGATGTTGTTTCTATGATGACTGGTATTCCTGTGAACAAAATTGCCCAGACCGAAATTAATAAGTTATCTCAGTTACCAGATTTAATAAAAGGCAAAGTAATAGGTCAAGATCAAGCTGTTGCAAAGGTTGTCAAAGCTATTCAGAGAAACAGAGCTGGACTTAAAGACCCTAACAAGCCAATTGGCTCATTTATATTTTTAGGACAAACTGGTGTTGGTAAAACGCAGTTAGCTAAAGTTTTAGCTCGTGAGTTATTTGACAGCGATGATGCCTTAGTAAGAATTGACATGAGTGAATACATGGAAAAATTTGCTATATCTCGTTTAATTGGTGCACCTCCTGGATATGTGGGTTACGAAGAAGGTGGTCAACTTACAGAAAAGATAAGACGAAAGCCTTATGCTGTTGTGCTTTTAGATGAAATTGAAAAAGCGCATCCAGATGTATTTAACATGTTACTGCAAGTTCTAGATGACGGATATCTAACAGATAGTCTAGGTCGTAAAATTGATTTTAGAAATACAATCATAATTATGACATCAAATATCGGAGCCCGTAAACTAAAAGATTTTGGAACTGGTGTTGGTTTTGGGACTTCTGCAAAAGAAGCACAAGAAACAGATTATGCAAAAGCTGTGATTGAAAACGCTCTTAAAAAAGCATTTGCACCAGAATTCTTAAACAGAATTGATGACGTTATTGTATTCAATGCTTTAGAGAAGGAGGATATTAATAAAATTATAGATATTGAATTAGTTAAGCTTATTGACAGAATAAAAGATTTAGGATATACACTTAAACTTACGGATAAAGCTAAAGACTATATCGCTGAAAAAGGTTTCGATAAACAATATGGAGCAAGACCTTTAAATAGGGCTATTCAAAAATATGTTGAAGATGCCTTAGCTGAAGAAATCATTAATTCAAAAATTCATGAAGGTGATAACATAACTATGGATTTAGATTCGAAAACTGATGAATTAAAAATTAAGATTAAATCATCTAGTAAAACAACAGAATCTTAAGTCACTTCAACTATTAAAACTAAAACTCCTTCAAAATGAAGGAGTTTTTTTTATCTTCATAAGGATTATGATTAGCTAAATGATGAAAACCTTACTCAAATTCGACTTTTGCGAAATGTCAGTTCATAACAATTACCTTGTAGTTGTTATGAAAGAAGGTGTAAATATCACACCAGAACATAATAAGTTTTTACTTGAAGTAACTAATAATCATTTTTCTAATAAACCTTTCGTATATATAACGCACAGAGTAAACTCATATTCTGTAGATCCTAAAATCTATTTTGAAACTTCAAAAATTGAAAACTTAAGAGGTTTTGCTGTAGTCTCTAGTAATTATAAAGCAAAGATAAATGCTCAAATAGAACAAATGTTCTTTAACAAACCTTTTGAAATATTCGCAACCTTAGATGAAGCATTTATTTGGGCTAATGAATTAGTAAAGTAAAATTACTTTAGACCATAGTCATTCAAAAACAATTCCTCAATTTCAATATCTACATCTTTCAAAAATTGAATTGAAGCTTCAATATCATCATGCAAAACTTCATCAACTTTTATAAAAGGAACGACCTTTCTATATTGCTCTAAAAACGATTCTAAAAACGGAGAAGTCTTTAAAGGTTTTCTAAATTCTATCGCTTGCGAAGCATTCATTAATTCTATTGCGATAATACGTTCTACATTTCTAATTAAATCAAAAGCTTGTGTTGCAGCATTAGCTCCCATGCTCACATGATCTTCTTGACCATTACTTGAAACAATGCTATCAATACTTGCAGGAGTTGCCATTTGCTTATTGGCACTAACAATGCTAGCTGCAGTATATTGCGGAATCATAAACCCAGAATTCAGTCCTGGATTATCTACTAAAAAAGCTGGAAGACCTCTCAATCCTGACACTAACTGAAACACACGTCTTTCAGAAATATTACCAATCTCTGCCATTGCTATTTTTAAATAATCCAAAGCTAACGCTAAAGGTTGTCCATGAAAATTTCCGCCAGAAATAATCATATCTTCTTCAGGAAAAATATTAGGATTATCAGTAACTGAATTAATTTCTGTTAAAATCACTTTTTCAACAAAATCGAGCGTATCCTTTGTTGCTCCATGTACTTGAGGAATACAACGAAAAGAATAAGGGTCTTGCACATGTTCTTTAGCACGCCCAATCAATTCACTACCATTGAGAAATTCATTAAAACGTCTCGCTACTTTTCTTTGTCCAGGATGTGGTCTCACAGCATGGACTAAATCATGAAAAGGATCTATACGACCATCGAAAGCATCTAAGGAAACACAAGCTATAATGTCAGCTAAATAGGACGTTTTATGAGACATTAATAATAAATAGACACCATAAGCACTCATAAATTGTGTACCATTTAAAAGTGCTAGCCCTTCTTTAGCTTCTAACTGAATAGGCTTCCAATTAAACTCTTTTAAAATATCAGATGCTTCATACTCTTTGTCTTTATGTACAACTTTTCCTTTTCCTAATAAAGGTAAAGCCAAATGTGCTAATGGAGCTAAGTCGCCAGAAGCTCCAAGGGAACCTTGTGTGTATACAAATGGAAAAATATCATTATTAAAAAAGTCAATAAGTCTATTTATAGTACTCAATTGTACACCACTATGTCCAAAACTTAGGGATTGGATTTTTAAAAGTAGCATCACCTTAACAACAGATTCCGGAACACGATCCCCAGTACCACAAGCATGTGACATTACTAAATTCTCTTGAAGTTGAGTTAAATCCTTATCTGATATCTTCACATTATATAATGAACCAAAACCAGTATTAATTCCATACATAGGCTTCTTGTTATTAGCCAACTTAGTATCTAAATATGTCTTACAAGTGATTACTTTAGCTTTTAACTCATCTGAGAGTTTTAACTTCTTATTGTCATTAAAAACATTGTAAATCGTTACAATATCTAAAGGCTCTGAGGATATAATATGATACTTACTCATTTTTGATTATTTATAGGCTTTCAAATTTGAGAATAATTTTGCACTCTACAAGGCATTGTTAATAATTCATTTCATTTAAATTCTTAATTATAGAATGGTTATTTTTGACAGCATCAAAAATTCTATTCATGAAAAGATTATTAGCACTATGTATTCTACTTTCAGTATTTCACTGCAAAAAAGAAGAGCCAAAAGATTATGCCACTATTTCTGGTAAAATTGAAAACCCTCACGAAAGTAAAACCCTAAAGATTTTTAAAGGTAGAGCATATGAAAAAGTTATCACATTAGCAGATCATGGTACTTTTAAAGACACTCTAAAAATTACTGAAGGAGATTACAGCATGCAGCATGGAGACCAATATGGTGTGTTATTTTTGAAAAATGATAATGAATCAACTATCAATACTGATTTTAAAGACTTTACAAAATCTATGGTGTTTGGTGGTGATGCTTCAGATATAAACAACTTTTCACTACAATCTTACTTAATTTCTAGTGAGTATTTTACGCAAGAGCTTATTTCTAATGGAAACCAAGAAAATTTAGATACAGCTATTAAAAATTATAATTTAGCATATGAAAATTTAAAGAAAAAGTATGTAGATGTAGATTCAACACATACAGCACAAATGGACAATAATATTGAAATGCAAGCTAAGCAATTGAAAAAGTTTATGGCGTCAAAAATTGCTATGCGTGCTCAATTTCCGAAAGGTCAAGCTTCACCTTCATTTGTTAATTACGAAAACTTTGCTGGTGGTAATACATCCTTATCAGATCTAAAGGGTAAATACGTTTATATGGATATTTGGGCAACTTGGTGTGGTCCATGTATAAGAGAAATTCCATCTCTTAAAAAAATTGAAGACCAGTTTAAAGATAGAAATATAGAGTTTGTTAGTATCTCTGTTGACGAAGGTCGTGGTTATAAAGGAGATGCAGCTGCAGCCTACCAAGGTTGGAAAAAAATGGTAGCAGAAAAAGAATTAGGTGGTATGCAACTCTTAGCAGATAATGGCTTTAGATCGGAATTTATACAAAAATATAAAATCAATGGAATTCCAAGATTCATTTTGATTGATCCAGAAGGAAACATTGTGAACGCAGATGCACCAAGACCTTCAAACCCTCAACTGGTTGAGTTATTTAATGAGCTAAAACTCTAAAAAGAAATTTTCTGATAAAAAAAAGCCTTCAATAGTGAAGGCTTTTTTTATTATTTATTTTGTGCTTCTTCTTGTTGGGCTGGTTGCTCTGGCTTTTTAAATAAATCTATATAAGCTTCACCAATAGTAACAATAATATGACTAGCTACAAGGCCTTGATAGCCATAATCTTCTACTGATATATCTGCAGATTTCCCATGTAAATAAACTCCAAAAATTGTAGCACTCAAAGGCTCATATTTTTGAGCTATTAAACCAGATATTATTCCTGTTAAAACATCACCGCTACCTGCAGTTGCCAAACCTGGGTTTCCAGTAGTATTTATATATAATTTATCTTGATAAACCGTAATAGAGTTTGCACCTTTGATAAGTACAATAACATTATACTTTTTTGAGAACGCTTTTACTTTTTTTAGCTTTTCAAAATCATCAGACCACTTACCTACTAATCGCTCTAACTCTTTAGGATGTGGAGTTAAAACAGTAAGTTCTGGTAATGACTTTAATAAAGCTTTCTTTTTAGATAATAGGTTTATGCCATCAGCATCAATAACTAAAGGTGTTTTATATTCCTTTAAAAATGACTCGAATGCTTTAGCAGTTTCAATTGATGTTCCTAGTCCTACTCCAACACCAATCACGGAAGGTTCTATATCGTAATTAATATGAGATACTGTTTTTTCATTTTCATCAGTAATCACCATAACTTCAGGCAATGCAGCTTGCATACTATGATAACCACATTTAGGAATATACGCTGTTACTAATCCGGCACCAGAACTTAATGCAGCGCTACTCGCTAAATTTACAGCACCAATCTTCCCATAACTTCCACCTAAAATCATTACATGTCCAAAATCACCTTTATGAGAAAACTTTTCTCTTGGTTTATAAAATGGTAAAACTTCGAACTTAGAAATCAATTCAACTTCAGTATCTGTTTGCATTAAGTAATCACGATCAATTCCTATGTCCAATACTTCCCATTGTACTGTATATTTTGCAGTTTCAGGTAAAAAGAAAATCAGCTTAGGAGATTGAAAACTCAATGTGTAGTTCGCATGTACAACTGCATTCTCGTCTTCTACAGCTTTGTCAGTATACACACCAGATGGAATATCAATAGCTAAAGTAAATGCTTTTGACGCTCTAAACCTTTGAAACAATTCTGTAACCCAATCATTTGGTGGTCGATTTAATCCTATTCCAAATACTGCATCTACAATAATATCATCAGGATGAAACTCTGGGAAATCAGCCTGACATGTTAACATTTTTGGCCAATCTTTGGTTACATTCTTTATACGATCGTAATTAATCAGAAAATCCTTAGAGCGCTTATCACTACAGTTTACAATATATGTAATAACGTTATATCCGTGAGTAATTAAATGCCTTGCTAATACTAATCCATCACCACCATTATTACCAATACCACAAAAGACATGAATTGGCACTTGTACACCTTGCATGCGCATGTGTATCCAATTAAAAATTTGGGTTCCAGCACGTTCCATTAAGTCGGTGGAAGATATGTTTTGGCGCTCTGTTGTTAGTTTGTCTCCTTCGTAAATTTGTTCTTTAGAAAATAGCTTCATGTGAATAATTTAAAACCTGATGCAAATCTCTAGTTATATTTCATTTTTAATACAAAGACTTGCCCTTTATTACCAATTCCCTAAAAGTGAGATATTAGTTTTTTTATTGTCGTAAAAATAATACTTTTGACGAGGAATGTCTAAAAAAACAAACATAACAGCAAATACAATCTTACATACAATTCGTATGACTATTTCTATGTTTTTCATTTCAACTATTATTACCCTTTGGGGTAATTTCTAATATGCTATCCGTCCCTATTTGTCTATACAGACATTTTTTTCTATTAAATAATATAAACACATGAAAGTTCTCAAATTTGGTGGAACATCAGTAGGTTCAGCCGAAAATATAAATAAAGTCATTTCAATTTTAGATCAACAATCTAATAATTCTAAAATAACAGTTGTAGTTTCTGCTGTTGGTGGCATTACAGATAAATTACTAGAAGCCGCTAATTTGGCTTGCAATAAAAATAAAGACTATAAATATGTATACAATGATATTTGGTCTAGACACAACAAAGTAATTGAAGGGCTATTTGAAAATTCTGAAAACGATAAAAGTCTTCAAAAAGATCATGAAGAATTACATGATTTAATTTCAGAAAAACTTAAAGATCTCAGAAGTCTATTAGATGGCATTTATTTGATTAATGAATTATCACCAAAAACTAAAGACAAACTTTTAAGTTATGGTGAAGCGTTATCTTCAACAATCATTTACCATACACTCGAATCTCGTAAATTAAACTCAGTTTTAAAAAACTCGCAAGAGCTTATTATAACTGACTCTAATTTCAATAACGCGGTTGTGAATTTTGAGGTAACTAATGCTAATATTCAGTCATTTTTTAAATCAAATTCTAAATCAATAGTATTGTTGCCAGGTTTTGTTTCAAAATCTGCAAATGGAGAAATCACCACTTTAGGTCGTGGTGGCTCTGATTATACAGCTGCTATTATTGCTGCCGCTTTAGATGCTAACGAATTACAAATTTGGACGGATGTCAGTGGTATGTTTACTACTAACCCTAAATTAGTAAAGCAAGCTGCACCTATTGTGGAGTTATCTTATCAAGAAGCAGTAGAATTATCGCACTTTGGAGCTAAGGTATTATATCCACCTACGGTTATGCCAGTACTAAAAAAACAGATTCCAATTGTGATAAAAAATACAATGGATCATGATGCTATTGGTACAACAATTACTCACGATGTTGCACCTAATGGTTCTCCAGTTAAAGGGCTAAGTAATATAGATAACATTGCACTATTAACCTTGCAAGGTAATGGTATGGTTGGTGTTCCTGGTTTTAGTAAGCGTTTGTTCGAAACCTTAGCGCAAGAGAAAATCAATATCATTTTAATTACACAATCTTCTTCAGAACATTCTATTTGTTTCGGAATTTCTGCTAATGATGCCCAACGCGCTAAAGAAACTATAGATGATGTTTTTGAATATGAGATTGCACTCCAGAAAATAGACCCAATAGTCATTGAAAATGATTTATCAATTATTGCAGTTGTTGGTGACAAAATGAAAAGTCATCAAGGTATAAGTGGGAAAATGTTTAGCACACTTGGTAAGAATAATGTTAATATAAGAGCGATTGCTCAAGGTGCTTCAGAACGTAATATCTCCGCTGTGATTCATAAAAACGATGTTAAAAAAGCACTGAATAGTTTACACGAGCAATTTTTTGAAATTAAAACCAAACAGATTAATCTTTTTATCACTGGAGTCGGAAATGTTGGTGAGCGTCTTATTGAGCAAATTAAACAACAAAAGGCCTACATTAAAGAAAACTTTAAAATTAGCTTACGAGTTGCAGGTTTATCTAATTCTCGTACAATGGTTGTAAACGATGAAGGCATTAACTTAAAAAACTGGAAACAAGAATTAGAAGCTGGTGAAAAAGCAAGCTTAGAGGGTTTCTTTGAGAATGCAAAAAACTTAAACCTAAGAAACTCTGTCTTTGTAGATATCACAGCTAATGAAGCAGTATCTAATAAATATGGTGATTATTTAAAACAAAGTATATCAGTTGTTGCATGTAATAAGATTGCTTGTTCTGGCAACATTGAATATTACAATGAATTAAAGCAACTTTCAAGAAAGTATAATGCATCATTCTTGTTTGAGACCAATGTAGGGGCTGGTTTACCTGTAATTGACACATTAAGTCATTTAATTGCATCTGGTGACAAAGTGAACACAATACAAGCCGTTTTATCTGGCAGTCTAAACTTTATATTCAACAACTTTAATGCTAATAAAACATTTTATGACGTTGTAAAACAAGCACAAGATGAAGGATATACAGAACCTGACCCTCGCATTGATTTAAGCGGAATTGATGTCGCTCGTAAAGTATTAATCTTGGCAAGAGAAAGTGGTCATCAGATTGAATTGTCTGATTTAGAAAGTGATAATTTCTTAACAGAAAAAGCTATGAATTCTGATACTGTTGATGATTTTTACAAAACACTATCTGAAGATGAAGCCTATTATCAAAGTTTATTTAAATCAGCAGAGGAAAAAAATTCTCAATTAAAATTTGTTGCAGAGTTTAAAAATGGAAAAGCAAAAGTTGGACTTCAAGAAATTCCTGAAGGTCATCCGTTTTACAATTTAAAAGGAAAAGATAATATCGTAATGTTTTATACGCAACGTTATCCTGAGCAACCAATGATTATTAAAGGTGCTGGTGCTGGTGCAGAAGTTACAGCTTCAGGTTTATTCGCTGATATTATAAGAATCGCTAATAATTAAAAAATGAGCAAGGAAATTAAAATATTTTCACCTGCTACAGTAGCCAATGTGGCTTGCGGATTTGACGTTCTTGGTTTTTGCTTAGATACCATTGGAGATAACATGGTAATTAGAAAAACTGAAGAAAAAGGCATACGCATAACTAAAATTGTAGGTCACGATTTGCCTTACGAAGTAGAGAAAAATGTAGCTGGTGTTTCTGCTTTAGCGATGTCTGAAGACTTAAAACCAGATTGTGGTTTTGAGATTGAAATCTATAAGAATATAAAACCTGGAAGCGGAATTGGAAGTAGCTCTGCAAGTGCAGCTGGCAGTGTCTATGGCATGAACGAGTTACTAGGAAAACCTTTAGATAAAATAAAGCTCACTTATTACGCCATGAAAGGTGAGGCTGTAGCAAGTCAATGTGAACATGCGGATAATTTGGCTCCAGCTATTTTTGGTGGCTTTACACTCGTAAAAAGCGCATGTCCATTACATGTTTTAGAGCTTCCTACTCCATCAAATTTATATGCAACTTTAATTCACCCTCAAATTGAAATCAAAACCTCCGAGTCTCGAGCAATTTTGCCAAAAGATATTCCATTGCAAAATGCAATAACACAATGGGCAAATGTTGGAAGTTTGGTGCATGCATTACATACATCAGATTATGATTTGATAAAGAATGCGCTAAATGATGTTGTTATTGAACCTTTCCGTAAACAATTGATACCAAATTTTGACAACATAAAAAGCGCAGCTATAGATACTGGTGCATTAGGTTGTGCAATTTCTGGTTCTGGTCCATCAATTTTTGCTTTGAGTCATGGAGAAGTTACCGCTAAGAAGGTAGAAGAAGCCATGCAGAATGTATATTCTAAAACAAATATAGAATTCGAAACTTATGTTTCTAAAATTAATACCGAAGGTATAAAGACATTATAATGAACTATTACTCACTAAATAGAAAAGCGCCAAACACCACCTTCGCAGATGCTGTAGTCAGAGGGCTTGCACCAGACAAAGGATTATATTTTCCAGAATCTATAACACCTTTAGATACATATTTCTTTGAGACGATTGAAAACAAAACGAACGCAGAAATTGCCTTTGAAGCAATTAAACAATTCATTGTTCCCGAGATTCCTGAGATTATTTTAAAAACTATAGTTGAAGACACTTTAAATTTTGATTTCCCTGTTGTAAATATTAATAAAAATATTTCTACTTTAGAATTGTTTCATGGACCAACAATGGCTTTTAAGGATGTTGGAGCTCGATTTATGGCGAGATGTTTAGGGTATTTCAATAAATCTAATACTCATGAAGTTACTGTTTTAGTAGCAACATCTGGAGATACAGGTGGTGCTGTAGCTAATGGGTTTTTAGGTGTTAAAGGTGTAAATGTTGTAATACTTTATCCAAGCGGAAAAGTAAGTGATATTCAAGAAAAGCAACTCACTACTTTAGGTCAAAATATTACAGCATTAGAAGTTGATGGTGTTTTTGATGATTGTCAAGACATGGTAAAGCGTGCCTTTATGGACGAGGAGTTAACAAGCCAAATGCAACTTACTTCTGCAAACTCTATAAATATTGCTCGTTGGTTACCACAACTCTTCTACTACTTATTTGCATACAAACAATTAAAATCTAAATACAAAGACATAGCTTTCTCTATTCCTAGTGGAAACTTTGGCAACATTTGTGCTGGTATGGTAGCTCAAAAATTAGGATTACCTGTAAAGCATTTTATTGCTGCTAATAATGCCAATGATACGGTTGTTAACTATATGACTACCCAATCTTATGAACCAAAACCATCTGTGCAAACCATCAGTAATGCCATGGATGTTGGCAATCCAAGTAATTTTATACGTATTCAAGAGTTACATGATAATGATTTTGAAACTTTAAAAGCAAATCTTTCCTCATATAGCTACACAGACGAAGAAACTAAAACTGCACTTTTAGAATTATACGCATCACATAATTATGTCGCAGATCCTCATGGAGCAGTTGGTTATTTAGGAGCTAAAGCTTATTTAGAAAATAATGAAGCTCATGTGATATTTTTAGAAACAGCGCATCCCACTAAATTCTTAGATGTGGTTGAAGACGTTATTAAAAAAACCGTTCCTTTACCTTCTCAAATTGAAGCGGTTATGGATAAAGAAAAAGTTGCTGTTGCTGTTAGTTCTTATGAAGAATTAAAGCAATTTCTTTTAAAATAATCTTCCTTAAATTCAATTTTTGCGTAATTTATGTCAAATGGAAGGAGATAATACTTTACAAACCAAAAGACTAAACATCAGGCCAGTTGATGTTGAAGATGCTCCATTCATTTTAGAATTAATGAATACTCCAAAATGGATTAAAAATATTGGAGATAGAAATGTGAGAACAGTTGAAGCTGCTGCAGATTATATTAAAGAAAAAGCATTTCCGCAATTAAAGACTCATGGTTATGGTAACAATGTCATCATCAGAAAAGATGATAACATAAAACCCGGTACTTGCGGACTATATCACAGAGAAGATAGAGACGATGCAGATATTGGTTTTGCTTTTTTACCAGAATACATAGGGAAGGGTTATGCATTTGAGGCTTCAAATGAAATCATGATTGCTGCAAAAAAAGACTATGATTTAAAAGAATTAAGTGGTTATACACTTAAGGAAAATTTAGCATCTAGAAAACTATTAGAACGTTTAGGATTCAAATTAAAAGGAATTGGAAAACTGCCAAGCAGTGATGAAGAATTATTGCATTATTATCGCTTATTAGACTTTTAGACAAGTCTTTTACAATTAAACTTAAATAAGCGTAGATTTAAATACTTTTTAGTATTCAAATAAATAGAATAACTACATTTATACTTGTTTAAGACCTGTTAACTATGAAGTCTATTTATTATACTTTTATTTTATTGTTTTCATTTATAAGTAGTTCTGCTCAGCAATTGAATTTAGAAACAGCTCTAGATGCTAGTATCAATGAAACTTCTGGTCTACTCTATCTCAACAATACACTGATTACTCATAATGATTCATCTAATGCCAATGAATTATATGATGTAGATACATCGACAGGAGCAGTTACAAGAACTGTTATCGTAAATAATGCTGCAAATGGTGATTGGGAAGATCTTACACATGATGGTACTTATATATACATAGGTGATTTTGGAAATTACGATGCCTCAAGGACAAACCTAAGGGTCTATCGCATATTAATTACTGATTATTTTGCAAATACGAGTGTAACTGCAGATGTTATAAATTTTAGCTATAGTAACCAGACTGATTTTACACCAAGTCCAACAGCTACAAATTTTGATGCTGAAGGACTCATACACTTTAATAACAAACTATATGTCTTTTCTAAAAATTGGCTAAATGGAAATACTGACATTTATGAACTTTCTAAAACGCCAGGAACTTATAGTATTACTAGTATAGATACGATTGCTGCTCAAGGTTTAATATCTGGAGCAACTTATAATGCCTTAGATAACAGTGTTATACTAAGTGGTTATGATTTTAATGGAGCATTTCTTATCCAGTTGAGTGATTTTAGTTCAGGTTTATTTTCAAATGGTTCTGTAATTAAAACAACTGTCTCTGTACCTACAAATTATTCGCCTCAGATTGAAGGCATAACTCCTATTAGTGCAAATGAATATTATGTATCAGCAGAGGAAAATACTCCTGATGCTTCAGGACTTTATAGTTTCAATGTTTCCACATTAAGTCTTAGGTCATCTGATATAAAATCTTTTTCTTTTTATCCTAATCCAGCTAAAGACTATATTACATTAAGTCATAAGGGTTGCATTACAAAAATTTATAGTATTACAGGACGTTTGGTTAAGACCACAAATAAGAAAAGAGTTAATATTTCTGAGTTAACAACTGGAATTTACTTGATAAACATTGAAGTAAATGATAGTGGATTTTCTGTAACAAAACGCTTAATCATCAACTAAATTGAATTACAACAGAAAAATATTTAAACTGATACAAACAACTAGTAATAGTGAAACTTCTGGTGATACGTTTTTTTAATATAAGCAAAATGGTAATATACTTACTTCTCATTATTCAAGAGGAAACATAAAATATGGACACCTTATTGGTATTGTAGATAAAGATGGAACTATAAATATGCGTTACCATCAAGTAAGTTTAGATGGAATTTTAATGACAGGAGTTTGTATTTCAAAACCTGAAATACTTGCTAATGGAAAAATTAGATTGCACGAAAAATGGAAATGGACTTCTGGAGATTATTCTGAAGGTGAATCCATAATTGAAGAGCAATAATACATTAGCCTAAAATCCTTACTAACAATTCTTTAAGCAAGTCACCTTGAGCCACAGCGTTAGATCCTACTCCTTTACTTTTTACATCAAATTCGCGTAATAAACTAATCACTGAACTTACTTTCTTCATAGGATAATTTCGCGCAGCAGTTAGGTATTCATTCACAAAATAAGGGTTAACCCTTAGTGCTGAAGCTACACTTCGTGGATTCTTGTCAGACATCCCATGAAGATGCAATAATTGAGAAAAGAAATTGAACAATAATGACACCGTGACCACCATTGGATTATCCTTTGGATTATCAGCAAAATACTTCGCAATTTTATGTGCTTTTATGACATTCCGTTCACCAACAGCTTTACGTAACTCAAAATTATTATAGTCTTTACTAATACCTATATTTTCTTCAATATGTTCTGGTGTAATCTGAGTGCCTTTTGGTAAAACGATTTTTAATTTATTGAGTTCATTATCTATTTTCCCTAAATCAGTTCCTAAAAATTCAACCAACATTTGAGATGCTTTAGGTGAAATATTATAACTCTGACCAGAAAGTACACGTCTTATCCAATCAGCAACTTGGTTTTCATAAAGCTTCTTACTTTCATATACAACACCAACTTTATTAATTGCTTTATACAAAGCTTTACGCTTATCTATTTTTTTGTATTTGTAATTAACCACCAGAACAGTCGATGGTTGTGGATTTTCAGCATATTTAGCTAACTTTTCAATTGTTCTGCTTAAATCTTGTGCTTCTTTTACTATAACAACTTGGCGTTCTGCCATCATTGGATAACGCTTAGCATTGCTTACAATATCATCAATTGATACATCGCGGCCGTATAATACCATTTGGTTAAATCCCTTTTCAGCTTCTTCTAAAACATTGTCCTCAATAAAATCCGAAATCTTATCAATATAATAAGCCTCCTCACCCATTAAAAAATAGATAGGTTTAATATCGCCTTTCTTTATTGCAGAAACTAATTGTTTTACGTCGTCCAATCTCTTAAATTGTTTGTCTGAGTGACTTTATAGCATTAATTTTGTGTAGTGCAAGAACTCAACTTTCCTAAGTTTGAATACCGATTCAAAAGTACAGAAAATAAAGTTTCTATTTTTGATGTCATTCGGAAAAAATTCATCATTCTTCAACCTGAAGAATGGGTGCGTCAACACTGTATAAACTATTTAATTAATGACAAGAAATTTCCTAAGTCTTTAATCAACGTTGAAAAAGAATTAACTATTAATGGTCTGAAGAAACGTTATGATATTGTTGTTTTTAATCCTGATGGCAGTATTCAGCTCATCGTAGAGTGTAAATCACATAAAGTTAAAATCAACCAAACGACTTTCGATCAAATAGCACGTTACAATTTAGTCTTAAATGCTTCATATTTAATGGTTACTAATGGTTTAAATCATTATTATTGTGAAATGGATATGCTAGCAAAACGTTATACGTTTTTAAAAGACATTCCTAATTACACTTTAGAATAGATGCATAAAACAAAGGATATAGCAGTTGTGATTTTAAACTGGAATGGGCAAAAATTGCTTCAACAGTTTTTACCTTCTGTAATTAAATATTCTGATGATGCAAATATCTATGTTGCAGATAACGCATCAACTGATGACTCTGTTACTTTTATTTCCGAGCATTTTCCGACAGTAAAAATTATTCAAAATACTGAAAACGGTGGTTATGCAAAAGGATATAATGATGCACTTAAAACTGTTGAAGAACCTCTGCTCTGCTTATTGAATAGCGATATTGAAGTAACCGCACATTGGTTACGACCAGTTTTAGACACATTCAATTCTGATGTTGACACTGCTATTATTCAGCCTAAAATTCTCGATTACAAAAACAAATCTCTTTTTGAATATGCTGGCGCAGCTGGTGGATATATAGACAAGTATGGCTATCCATATTGTCGTGGACGCATTTTTAATACCATTGAGGAAGATAAAGCACAATACAATGATACTGAAGTAATTTTTTGGGTTTCTGGTGCTTGTTTTTTTATTAGAAACTCAGTTTTTAAGAATCTCAATGGTTTTGATGAATCTTACTTTGCACACATGGAAGAAATTGATTTGTGTTGGCGTGCGTTTAATACTAATCTCAAAGCAAAATATGTTGGTTTATCTACCGTGTTTCATGTTGGTGGTGCAACATTAAGTAATACCAATCCAAAGAAAACGTATTTAAATTTTAGGAATAGTCTTTTTACATTAGTAAAAAACACAGACTCAAATGTCTTTATTAGAACTATAACCCGAATGTCATTAGATGGTATTGCTGGAATTAGATTTTTATTACAATTAAAACCACAATATTTTTTCGCTATTATAAAAGCACATGGCTCATTTTACATAAATTTAGGTAGAATTTTAAAACAGCGTAGACTATTACCAAAACAATCCAACTACTTTGAATCTAAATCTATTGTTTGGTCCTACTTCATTAAAAAACGAACAAAATTTTAATTGTTTATAAAACTGTTAAAAGATTTGTTAATCGTTGTTGAGTCATGTTTTCTTTTCTATAATTTTGAGTTATTATAATGAAAAATTAAAACTAAGATTCAATTATGAAGAAACTAATGTTATTGAGTGTATGTGGAATGTTCTTGTTATCATCTTGTGTAGCAAAGAAAGAACATGTTGCACTTCAAGAAAAATATGAAAAATCTCAGGATTTACTAAACACAGCAACAGTAAAATTAAATGCATGTCTTTCTGATGCAGCAGCAGCAAATGCAAGAGTCGAAACGATGAAAGATCAATTAGCTGATTTACGTAAATCTAATCAAGACTTAATTGATACTAAAGGTAACTTAACGACATTGACTAAAAAGGGTGCAGAAAATCTTGAAAAATCGTTAGAAAGCTTAAAAGAGAAAGATTTAAAAATATCACGTCTACAAGATGCCCTGACTAAAAAAGATAGTGTGACTCTAGCTGTTGTGACTAGTCTTAAAAAAGCAGTTGGTATAAGCGATCCAGACATAGAGGTTAATGTAGAGAAAGGTGTTGTATTTATTTCTATTGCTGACAAATTACTATTTAAAAGCGGTAGTTATGACGTAACTGATAGAGCAAATGAAATTCTTGGCAAAGTTGCACAAGTTATTAATAGCAAACCTGATTTTGAAGCTATGGTAGAATCACATACAGATAACAAATCATATAGCAAACCACCTTTATTAGATAATTGGGATTTAAGCGTAAAACGTGCAACTTCTGTTGTAAGAGTTTTAGAAAGTTTAGATGTAAATCCACAACAATTAATTGCTGCAGGAAGAAGTTCTTATGTACCATTAGTTGAAAATGATACAGCAGAAAATAGAGCTAAAAATAGACGTACACGTATTGTTGTATTACCAAAGATTGATCAGTTCTACGAAATGATTGAAGAAGAAATGAAAAATTTATCTGCTGAAAATTAATTATAGCGGATTTAGATATAAAAAAAGCCAATGCAAATGCATTGGCTTTTTTGTTTGGTGATAATAAATCCTAATTTAAATTATCATAAGACTTCACAAGTCTAATAAACTCGGCTCTATAACCTTCCTTATCTTCGCTTCTACCATGTTCTGCTAATTCAATGACTTTAGATACAGAAGCTTTATTAAAATATTTAGATTGTCTAAGTTGCATACTGAATAATGCTACTGCTGATACAAAATTCATACTCTTTGATGCTTCAGAAATGTCAGTGCTTTGAATATGAACCATTTCTATACTTTTAGTTCCGTCTGGTTTCTTATATCTAAATTTCACAGTAAATAATTCATCATCATAATTTAAGTTAACTTCAGATTTAGTGTATTTTAAATTGGGGATTTTCTTTAGGTAATCACTTTCTAAACCAGTCGGAATAACTTCATATAAAGCCGTAACTGTATGTCCGCTTCCTAATTCGCCTGCATCCTTTGTGTCATCTACAAAATCTTCGTCAGCTAATAATCTGTTTTCATAACCAATTAAACGAAAGGCTTGTACTTTCTTTGGATTAAACTCTACCTGAATCTTAACATCTTTAGCAATAGTAAAAAGTGTGCCGCCAAATTCTTTTCCAAAGACTTTCTGAGCTTCTTGCATGTTATCAATGTAAGCATGATTACCATTTCCTTTATCTGCTAAGGTTTCTAATTTTGAATCTTTATAGTTTCCATACCCGAAGCCTAAAACGGATAAGAATACTCCAGACTTGCGCTTCTCTTCAATTAAAGTTTGCATTTCACTATCACTAGATGCACCAACATTAAAATCTCCATCAGTAGCTAATATTACTCTGTTATTTCCATTTTTCTTAAAATGCTTTTCTGCAAGTTTATATGCTAATTCAATTCCTGCACCACCTGCTGTAGAACCTCCAGCTTGTAGATTATTTAACGCATCCAAAATCTTTTCTTTATGATCACCAGAGGTTGGTTCTAAAACCACTCCAGCAGCTCCTGCATATACAACAATAGATACTTTATCTTTTGCTCTTAGTTGCTTAACGAGTAATTTAAAAGCTGGCTTTAATAAGTCTAGTTTATTATAAGAACTCATAGAACCTGAAACATCTATTAGAAAAGTTAAGTTAGATGCTGGTAATTCTTCATTTTTATACGTTTTACCTTGAAGTCCAATTCTAACTAACTGCGTTTTATCATGCCAAGGAGTTGTAACCACTTCTGAATTAATAGAAAAAGGATGTTCATCTTTTGGTTGTGGATAATTATAATTAAAATAGTTAACCATTTCTTCAACCTTAACTGCATCTGGTCTTACACGCTCACCATTATTAATCATTCGTCTAACATTACTATAAGATGCTTTATCTACATCAATTGAAAAGGTTGATAATGGTGTTTGACTAGCACGTTTAAATGGATTCTCTACAATTTTTGCATACTCATCATTATTATCAATTTTATGATTACCATTATGAGTTTTAATTAAAATAACACCATTTACTCCACGAGAACCATAAATTGACGTTGCAGCACTATCTTTTAAAACCGTTGTGCTCTTAATTTCATTTGGATTAATCTTACTTAGGTCACCATTGTATGGAACTCCATCGATAACATATAACGGTTGTCTATTACCATTTACTGAACCATAACCTCTAATTCTTACTGTAGACTTAGTTCCTGGCTGACCAGAAGTATTAATAACTGTAACTCCTGCAGCTTTACCCGCTAGAGATTGAGATACATTGGTAAAGCGTTTACTTTTAATTTGCTCTGATCTTACTACACTTGCTGTGCCTGCATAAGCCTTTTTAGTCGTAGTGCCATAACCAACAACTACAACTTCTTCTAAAGTATTATCATCTACTAATAATGCGACATTTATTTCTAGAGCGTTTTTAACTTTTTTGCTTACAGATTTATAACCTATATAGCTAAATACAAGTACATCTTCTGGTTTTGCTTTAATAATATATTTACCATCCATATTAGTTTGAGTACCTCTAGTTGTACCTTTAACAATAACATTTACACCTTGTATAGGTATGGCGTCAAAGTCTGCTGTTACAGTTCCTGAAATGGTTTTTTCTTGTGCACTAATCTTTAGAGCTGTCAGCACAAATAATAAAATGAGTCCTAAATTTTTCATAATGTTTGAGTTATAAGTTTATGTAAACCTAAAAACAAACATCATTTTTTTAAACTTATAATGAGTGAAGTAAGTCTCTGAGTGAGTTAACTATCCAAGAACTGCTTTTATGGTTTTATTACGCTGAATTTTACCGCTTGCAGTTTCAATTAGCTTATCTGCTTTATAAATCTTCTTAGGGATTTCATATTTTGTTAAGCCTTTTAACTGCTTAATTCTGTCTTCTATAACTTCAATAGAGCCTGTTGGATTTTCAACTATTAAGATGAGTTTTTCGCCAAGATCGACATCAGATTCTCCTGCTACTATATAACGTTCATCTATTACAGATTGTAATTTGTCTTCTATTTGCTCAGGAAATAATTTTATTCCACCAGAATTAATAACATTGTCAAAACGTCCTAATAAATTAAAACTAGTTTCAGATTTTAAATCGACAATATCGTTAGTAACTAAAGCTCCTTCTACTAATTTAGGAGCATTAATAATTAAACATTGTCTTTCATCTTGTTCAAAATTTACATTAGCTAACGCGCTAAAATAAGTTTCTCCATTAGTCGTTTTAGATTGTAATGAACGCACAGCAACATGAGTCACAGTTTCCGTCATACCATAAGTTTCATAAAACTTTGACCTACTTACTTTAATCTTTTCTAATAATGGTTTGGTTATTTTTGATCCACCAATGATTATGGTTTTGATATTCTTTGTAGAATCAATTGTGTGCTTTAATTGTAAAGGAATCATAGCACAAAAATCATAGCGCTTATTATAGTCGAAAATCGGATCTGCACTTGGCTCTACAAAATCAATTTCTAGTCCAAGTACTAAGGCACGCACAAACATCATTTTACCAGCTATATAATGACTTGGCAGGCAATGTAACGCTTTATATCCAGGCTTTAATCCAAAAAAATCACCTGTTGCAATAGCAGAATTCACCATAGCCTGTTTAGATAATTTAATTCGTTTTGGTTGGCCTGTAGAACCTGAAGAATTCATATGCAAATAATTCTTCTCGTTTAACCAATCAATTAAAAAATTACCTGTAACTTTTTCATATTGTTCACCTTCTTTAATAAGGCTATAAGCAACCTCTTTTAACTCTTCATGATTAAAATGAAGTCCATTAAACTTAAAGCGATTATGAACTTTATTGAACTTAGGTGTCATTATTCTATTATTTTGTAATCTTCTTTTGGTGGTGCTGTAACTTTTCCGAATAAACGATCTTGCCAATTTTTCCAGTCATATTTTTTTGACAATATTAGTAGCATAATTGGATAAATAATTAGCACAGGGAATATAATTTCAGAAATCATACTCATCGAAGGATCTGCTGTACTTTTAAAAACTGCATCTGTCTGCAAAGCTGTCCAATCTGCTGTGACTAATAAAGATGCTAATAAATTATTACCTAAATGCCATCCCAAAGCAAGTTCTAATCCATCATCCATCAAAGTCATTATACCCAATAACAAGCCTGTACCTATATAGAAAATCATCATTTTCCAGAATCCGATAGCTCCAATTTCTGGATTAGCTGAGTGTGCGATTCCAAATAATACAGAAGTTAATATTAAAGGAAACCATTTATTCTTAACCAAAACACCAACATGTTGCATTAAATACCCTCTAAAAAGGTATTCTTCTAAACCAATTTGCAATGGAAAAAGTAGAATGCTTATCAAAAATAGTATGGCAAATTTACCTGCATTAAATTGAAAAACAATCTCAGAAGAATCCATATAATAACCTATTCCAAAAGCGACTAATGTAAATGTACAAACCATTAAAAATGAGAATAGAATCCTCTTAAAATCTACTTTTGACCGTGCTGTAGTCAACGATAAAATACTACGTTGGTGTATAAATTTCACCAATACAAATAAGAGTCCAAGCAAAAATGCAAACGGTAATAAATTAATGATTAAAAATATACTGGATGGCCAATCCTTAAATAGTTCCATTGCAGCATCTAATTCACCTGGATCAGAAGTTAAATAAACTACAAAATTAGCAAGAAAAATACCAGCAACTAAAATTGTTGTTAGTATAAACATCCATAATTCACGTTGCCCTTTATATGCTTGTTGTATATAATTCATAATTATAAATTAAATTTCCAATTCTTTTTTAAATCGTAGTGCAAAGTACCATTTTTTATAGTTAATGGCGAATCAAAGTTGTTTGTAAATAAACTCCCTGTACCTAATCCTTGGGGCATACTGTTCTTTAGTGTATACGTCCATTGTGCTATGGCATTTAGACCAATATTACTCTCTAATGCACTTGTAATCCACCATTTAATATTTAAATTCTCAGCAAAATCAATCCACTGTTGACTTCCCTTAAAACCACCAACTAAACTAGGTTTTAAAATAATATATTGAGGACTTATGGTTTTGAGTATCTTTTGCTTTTCATTTTCTGAAAAAACACCTATCAATTCTTCATCTAAGGCTATTGGTAATGGTGTGACTTCGCAAAGCTTAGCCATACTTTCAAATTGCTTGGGCATAATTGGCTGTTCTATGGAATGTAATTGATATTCAGAAAGTCGCTTTAGTTTCTCTAAAGCGTTATTTTCTGAAAATGCTCCATTAGCATCAACACGCAATTGTATATCAGAAACTGAGAATTCTTTTCTAATAGATTTTAAAATATCTAATTCTGTTTGAAAATCTATAGCACCAATTTTTAGTTTTATACAATCAAAACCAGCATTAATCTTATCCTTAATCTGTTCTCGCATAAAATCCTCGCTTCCCATCCAAACTAAACCGTTTATAGGAATACTATCAAATCCTTTTGTAAATGCAGAAGGAAACAATTGAAATTTATCAACACTATCTAAGGATTTAAATGCAGCTTCTAGTCCAAACTGAATACTTGGGAACTCCGTAAGTTCATTTAATAGCGTTTCTAAACCTAAATTGATGTTACTACAAGTCCATATCAATTTATCCTCATAATCTGATCTATCATCTATTGATAAACCTCTTAAGATTCCGCATTCTCCAACTCCAGCAATACCATCTCTTTGTAACGTAATAAACCAAGTTTCTTTAATTTTTATGACACCTCGCGATGTGCCACTTGGTCTTTTAAAATTTAAAATGTATCTATGATAGCTTGCTTTTATCATCTTAAATTTTGTGATGCATACTAAACTGTAGCTGTCCTTTTCCCCAACTCACCGTTTTTTGATTCATCCAACCAAACTGAAAGCGGATTTTTGGGTTCAGCACATAACCAAATCCTAAATAGGTTCTATTTCTATCAAATATTTGAACAGTTCTACCATCACCAATATCAGTACCTCCATTTATAAATACCTCATTATATAAAGCGGCATATATTGCTTTTGGTGCTATTTCTTTTTTGTTTAGCGGTACGTTTAAAAATAAGTTGTAACGATAGCGTGTTCTAAATTCTTGATCTTCAACAAAGCGTTGCTCGTAACGGAATCTGTGTGTTACATAAAAACGACTCCCTAATTTTTGTGGAATTAATGCTTCTTGATAAATTCTACTTTCAGCAGATGTGTCATCACTGTCACCAAATTGTCCGGTAGTAACATTTCCATAACCTAATGTAAACTTTACACCAGCATTTTTTGGTGAAAATGTAATTCCCGAACGTAATAATAATTGCTCTTTATCTCCTAAACCTTGCCAATCTCTATATTGAAAATCACCTTGAATTCCCCATTGGCTTTCTTTAAATTGATGATTAAAAAAATACATATACCATGCACCAGTTTGAGATTGATCTATTTGTGAAAAGGCATTATTTAATCCAAAAAATAATAGAAGTCCGAAAAGCTTCAATTTCATAATTATAGTTTTCAATTTTAAAATATAAAAATACGCATCTGCAGATTTTTAACCGAGTATTTATCTAAAAAAAGTATATTTTTAAAGAAAAATAAATGCCAGATTTTCCTAATATAATTTTATATGCCATTCCTTTCTTTGTTTTGGCAATGTTATTAGAGTTATATGTTACTGCAAAGCAGCATATAAAGACTTATGAAACCAAAGATGCTTTTTCATCTATTGCTATGGGATTAGGAAATGTAATACTAGGATTTGCGAGCAAGGCATTGGTCTTGTTTGTATTCTTTTGGGTTTATGACAATTTTAGACTATTCACAATTCCTGTAATTTGGTGGTCTTTTGTATTACTTTTTTTCGCAGACGATTTTGCTTACTATTGGTTTCATCGCATATCGCACGAGTGTCGTTTATTTTGGGCATCTCATGTAGTTCATCATTCATCGCA
Organism: Winogradskyella sp. PG-2; assembly: GCF_000828715.1. NCBI lineage: Bacteria > Pseudomonadati > Bacteroidota > Flavobacteriia > Flavobacteriales > Flavobacteriaceae > Winogradskyella > Winogradskyella sp. PG-2. The sequence continues at coordinate 3,605,942 of NZ_AP014583.1, forward strand.
ACACTATAACTTAAGCACAGCGTTAAGACAAACTTGGTCTGGTGGCTTTTACACCTTTATTTTTTTGGTTATGGTTGCCATTATTAGGCTTTCATCCTGCTATGATTTTGTTGCAGATGTCTATTAGTTTATTGTATCAATTTTGGATTCATACTGAAGCCATTAATAAAATGCCAAAATGGTTTGAGGCTATTTTTAATACACCATCTCACCATAGAGTTCATCATGGGAGCAATCCTATATACTTAGATCGAAATCATGCAGGTATTTTAATTATTTGGGATCGATTTTTTGGGACATTTCAACCAGAACTGGGAGATGAAAAAGTGACTTATGGCTTAGTAAAGAATATCGAGACATACAATCCTGTTAAAATTGCATTTATTGAGTGGTGGAGAATGTTTAAAGATACTTTTACTGGTGAAAAATCATTAAAAAATAGAATTCTATATCTAATAAAACCACCCGGTTGGAAACACGATGGTACAGGAAAAATTTCTGATGATTTAAGGAAAGAGTGGCTCAATTCAAAAACAATAAAATGACATTTAATAATAAAGTAGTATGGATTACTGGAGCGTCTAGTGGTATTGGTAAAGCTTTAGCAATAGAGCTTTCTAAACAAAACTGTAAACTCATTTTATCTTCGCGAAGAAAAACTGAGCTATTGGAGGTAAAAAATCAATGCTCGTCTCCAGAACAAGTAAAGGTTCTAACTTTAGACTTAGCAGACTATCTCAATATGAAACCTATTGCAGAAAGTGCTATTGCTTTATTTGGCAAAGTTGATATTCTTATTAATAATGGTGGAATCAGTCAACGCTCTCCTATTATTGAAACATCTATTGAAGTTGATAAAAAATTAATGGAAATTGACTACTTAGGAACGATTGCTTTATCTAAAGCTATCTTACCACATTTTGTTGCTCATTCATCCGGACATTACGTCGTTGTATCAAGTCTTATGGGTAAATTCAGTTCGCATTATAGATCAGCGTATTGCGGAGCAAAGCATGCTTTACATGGCTTTTTTGATGCACTACGTTTAGAGCATGATAAAGACAATATTAAGGTTACTATGATATGTCCAGGTTTTGTAAATACTAATGTAGCTCGTAATGCCTTAACGGCAGATGGTAGTAAACAAGTGCATCAAGATGAAATGACCGAAAATGGATTAGAAGTCAATGCCTTTGTAAAGAAAATGATTAAAGCCATTCGCAAAGAAAAGTTTGAGGCCTATATTGGTAAGTTTGAAAAGTTTGGTGTTTTTGTTAAACGTTTATCACCAAGACTTATTCATAATTTAGTTATGCGAAGTAAAGTACGGTAATATATTGTGTCGCTTAACGTCTCGGCTATGGTTAGTACGGGAATTGAAAGTAGTGAACTTTCGATTAAGCACTTAGCCAAAACTTTTTATTTTGTTTTATCTTTTTTATTCTAAAGCCAAATCAAAAGATTTGGCGGTCTTGGTTAAAAGCTCTTAACATTGGGTTAAGCTCCAAAACCCGTATTAATTATAGCCATTGTTATAAACAGTTGATTCCAGTTTTTTTAATAATTCAGGATTAGATGGTCTTATTTCTTCAGGACTAATAACTCTACCTTCTTTATCTAAAAATATGAATCTAGGTAGAGCACCAATATCATAAAACTTTACAAAATCTGATTTTGCTCCAGAATAAAGTTGTATTCCTTCAATTGAACTTTTAGTAATATACTTCTCCCATTTATCAAATTCTCTATCCGTGCTAATGGAGATAATTTGAAGTTCATCATTATTATTAGAAAAGTGTTCCTCTAGTTGTTTTAGAAAAACATATTCTACTTTACAGGGTTTACACCAAGTAGCCCAAACATCGATGTAAAGGTATTTGCCTTGAAAGTCTTTTAAAGATATATTATTGTTATCAATATCTATGAAAGAAAAGTTGTTCCCTATTGTACTTACTAAAGATTCTTTATACAAGTATTTTGTATTCTTCTGTTTAAGAATATCAGAGAATTCCCTAAATTTCAATTTCACATAAGTCCTTAAGCTATCAACTATGTTTAGTGAAATCCCTTTTTCATTAATTAAGACACCTTTTTCATCAATGAGTATTTCAAGCTCCTCTTGTTCTATTCCATTGCGAACCGTTTCAGATAATTGGTGTTGATGTTTTTTAGAATAGGCTAAGAAATTATTAGCCAAGTTAAAGTTGCCAGAATATTCTTTAGACTCGAAAAGTTTCTTCTCATCTAAAGTTAGAGCTATTTTGCTATTTTTGGAAATTACTAATTCACCCAATTCACCCTGTTTCCCGTCTATAAATGAATAAATTTGATAAAGTTTATTTTCTAGAATATTCATTGTATCTATAACTATATTTGATTCTTTAAATCGAAGAACAGACTTTATCTCCCATGACATATCTTTGTCATAAATAATTAAGCTGTCCAGTAATTGATGATTAGTGACATTAACTTCGATTACAGAAAAAGGATCTTTTCTTTCTTCTTTGCAACCCAAAATTAAAGTAGATACCAGAAATATAATTATAGATGGCTTTATCATTTTATTTAACATTGTTTATAACGTGTTTGTGTATGGCTGGCAACGATTTTCGGTTCGAGTGAGTTACACAAAATTTAAATAATTTAAAGATAAATAAATTTTAGTGTATTCAGAGGTATGTGCTATACAAGTTTTTGTAAAACGTTTTTTTAATTCAATTTTCTTTTAAGATATAGCGTGTAATAAAAGTACCATTTCCGTCATTTTTACCTGCATCACTTTCTACAGCACTTGTTACGAATACCAAATCCCAACCTTCAGAAATCATTGTAGTTAATTTTAATTTTCTCATTTAATTTATTTTTATGTTATTGTAGATATCCGTATCAAATGTTTTATAACGCTGCGCTATGTGCAGTTGTCTATTTTTTTGTGAAGATAATTAAAAAATCGTGTTGATGCTTGGCAATATTCATCTTAAGTTATGAATTTTAATTGGCAATTATCAACTTTAAGCTAGCTTGCGCAGCAAGGGTTTGCTTTGATTTTTGATTTATTGGGAACAAAAAAAGAGCAACCAATTGCATTTAGCGATCTGATATGTTGAGTAAATGCGCCGAAGCGGGTAATCTAGCTGATAGTTATATCATGTATATTATAATGCAATTGGTATAGCGCAGCGATGATGTCGAACTGCTTTTGGATATCGAGTCTGCGCAGCAGCATAGACAAAAGTGCGCCGCAGGCGTATTCGACATCATCGTTCCGGCTATGAAGCGCAGGAACGGTTTGGTTGGTTAGGCCTATGCTTTATAGCCATTGTTGTAACCAGTTATTTTATTCATGAGCATAAATATTAATTGATTCACTATCTTCCTTTTGAAACAATAAATAGGTGCAATAAATACTAACGATAAGCTTTGTTAATATACTAAAATAACTAAAGTATTGTATTAGAGATTCTGTAATAGGTACATTGGGTGTACTTAACCTCACATAAAGACGTATAAAGAAAAAAGCCCACCCAATGATTACCAAAAAAACAATTAAGAACTTTCGCATAAGTCGTCCTTTATTCCTTTAATTTAAATTTAGCCAGTGTCGCCATACAGTTTTTATTGATATTGAGCATACCATCCAGTAGAGAATAATTATTTCCGGATTCTATAACTCCAATAAACTTTGTAGAGCGTTCCATATACTTACAGGCCATAAGTGTATTTGCAAAAGGGCCTGATTTGTAACTATTACCATTCATCAAGTCATATCCTCCTGAAAATAGATTGCAACCATTATGTCCAGGAAGTGTTCCTTTGTCACTATTAAAAGTTAACTGAATCGTTTATCACTATCTGCTTGCTCTATGGCTTCACCCATTAATTCTATCAATACCCATGTTTTATTTTCTAAATTAGAATTGGCTGTGTTTTTCATAAGTTTATAATTTTCGGCTAATTCACCTGTTATTCTATGACCTTCTTTGTCTAAATAGAACAATACATTTTAACCAACCTGATAGGACTGTGTATATCCATCAGCAGAAGAGAGTTTGATTTTACCACCTTCGGGATTCCAAGTATACGTTCCAGAATCAGTCATTGGTACTTCCGACTTACCTAAATACTCTAGTGAGCGTGAAAATTCACCGCTCTTAAATAATGAGATTTTTGTTTTTATACCTTCGCAATCGGCATAGGGTACAACACCTTGGTAAATACCATACCAATCTAAAGAGTTCTTATTATTATCCGCTGTAGCTGGGCTAATTGCAGTTTTAGATTCTGTTTTTTCTTCGGTACTGTTTTCTATTTTGGGAGCATTCCTTTGTCTTTTCGCCACATGGTACTATTAATAATGCGCTCAACATTAAATATTCAATAAAAATTTGTTTGTTTTCATCGTAATTAAGATATCATTAGTTTATGTTTATTCAATTTTTTTTAAACTTAAGTAAAGGTATTTCATCTTTGTATAGTGTAAGTTGAAGTTGTTCATAGGTATAGCGATTAACTTGTCCGAGATTTTCAATATAAGCTTTAGTAAGTTCAGGATTTGGACACATCATATCTGTGCTGGTCACTGGTCCAAAAGTTATTTTTCCCAACGCTATTATCAATACTTCTCCTATTATGTTATTACAACCCTCGTGACCCAAAAAGGACATATTCCTGATGTTTATTTCTAGAACGGGATTGCCTTTTTCAAAGGTGTATTGTGCAATTTCAACTTCTTCTCCATTAATCCAAACGGACTCCAATAACCAAATGTCGTTAAGTCTAATAGGATCATTTGGTGTGATGTTATTAATGTGCTCTTCCATAGCGGTTATTTCTTTTAATGTCATCCCTTCTCGTATAGAATCCTTTAGCATATTTAAGCGAAAGAGGTCCTCGTCTGTATAATCGGGATCTTCAGCATCCACAGCTTTAAGGTCTTTTGTTTTCTTGCCGAGTTTGATTTTAAAATCATCACTAGGCCCTTTTACCGTTACTGGAATACCAATAATACCAAAAGGAGGTAACCCTATGCGCATCTTAAGACTAAGCTCGCCATCTAGTGCAATTTGACCTTCTGTTCTTAAGCGGAAAGGCCGCACTTTAAATTTGAATCGTTCTAACTCCAATACATTACTCTCGATAGTAGATTTAATTTTAATTTCTGAGACTTTAGGATCATTAAGCGCATTAAATCCTGATTTTTTAGATAATCGTCCCATCAACTTATAATCCTCAAACTGAATATTACTTCCTGTAAGTTCACCTCCTCCCTTTAATGACCGTAATTCGGGGATCATTTCTTTATTTAAAGTTCCTGATAATTCATAATTTGTAGATATACTTCCGGAAGCCTTCTCCGCAGCAGGCAAAAGTTCCTCAAATAAAACCATGGAATTATAAGCCTTTTTTATATTAAGGTTTTGCGCTTTAATTTTCATAGAAAACAAGGCCTTTTCAGGTGATAATGCATTATAAGCACCTTCTAGCTTAGCTGAGCCATCTACCATATTCAACTGTCCTTTTTTAAGGATTAGAGCTCTATTATTTATACCCAGATTTCCTGTGAGTTTAGAAATTTCTAGTGAATTGTATTGTAAGCTATCGATGTTTAATCCAAGAGAAATATCTAAATTAGATGGCACTTGTAAAACACCGTTGGTCACTCCGGCTTTAGTGTAGGCGGTTGTTAAACTATCCGAGTTTGTTTGTATTACCTCTACTTTTGGAAAGAACTCAGTGATATCAATTTTTTTAGAGTATAAGTCTAAATCGCCTCGCAGAACATCTTTTTTGTAAAGGAAATATTTTAAATAATCTTTAAAGTGACCATTTAAAGTTGCATTAGACCTACCGTAATGTACTTTTAAGTCTGTAAAGCCTACTCTGTCATTTAAAAATATAAAGTTACCTTCATCAATATACAATGGTTGTTGAAGCGCATCTGATTCTAAATTAATATTCTGCAACTTTAATGTTCCGCTATGTTTTTTTTCTTGGGATGTATCATTGAGCTGTCCTACCATACTTATATTCGAATCCATCTTTCCTTCAGAAAATAAGAAAGGTAGAGCTATAGCTTTATTAAGTGTGGTAAAGTCAATTTTACCTTTGGCTTGTATATTATATTTTAGATTGTCAAAATCCTGAAACTTTCCCTTGGCTTTAAATGGATTATTTAGGAAGCTAAAACTCAAAGTATCAATATCTAAAGTAGACGATGCATAACTATCACCATCATTTTTAATCTTTGCACTAATATTAATATTTTTTAAAGGTTCTGGATGACGTGCTGTTAATAGCGTTCCATCCTTCAACGTAAAATACCCTTTAGATTTTGGAAACTTTGACGTTTTGGGTTGATACACACCTTCGGTCATCCAATCGGATTCTAAAACACCTGAAAACTTCACATTAGGTAGTGTAAGGGCTTTGTTAAGCTTATCTAAATTTACTTTTGAGGTTATACTATATTTAATGAATAGCGAATCTGAGCTTCCGTCAAGGTAAAGGTTACCATAGGATTTTTCGTCGTCGATTGTAAAACTCAAAGTATCAACCTTAACATTAAAACAATTAGGTTTAAACCTTCCTTGTATTTTTATGAGAAGATTTTCTAAGTTATACTCGGAAGTGTTATGAGTAATGGCACCTTCTGTAATTTCTAGGTCTAGGATGGCTTCTTCTTTTCTATATTCGGAAGGCACATTTCCAACAGAACTAATTAGATGCAAATCAGCATTTAAATTTCCTTTTAAAACTTTTAAATCTTTAGACCATTCTACATATTTTGGGGGTAATGCGCTCGCCAACTTTTTGAAGTCACCATTGTTGGTTTTAAAATTTAAATCATAGGCAATACCGTCTTCAAATATATTTAACAATCCTTCAAAATCAAGGTCTAAGCCATTAATCCATATCGAATTCTTATCCAGTTCTACCGATAAATTTTTGGTATCGTATACGGTGAATGATTTTGCCCTTAATTTCTTCCCTTTAAGATACTCTATTTTATCAAAGACTAAATCAATATTGTCTATAGTTAGTTTAGACCCAAGCTCTAACTTTCTCTCAAGAAGCTTAAGGTCACCATCATAATTAACCCCTTTGGAATATACAGTTACGCCGTTTTCTAGGTTTCTGTAAATGATACTGGTATTTGTCAGCACCAGACCTTCAAAACTTAAGTCTATGTTAGAATTAGCCTCTATTTCTTCTTCAATGTTATCTGCAGTTTTAGCAATATTATAATTAACACGACTAAACTGATCCTTAATTATTTCTATTTCAGAGTCAGTGACATAAGTTTTATTGACCTCGATTGCCCGTGAGAAAATGAGTCTAAAAATATTAACACCAAAACTCAATTCTTTAGCTTTAATTAGTGATGTTTCTGAAAATGGTGCATTACCTTGAATAGTTACATTTTCAAAGGAAAGTGTGAGGTCCGGAAAATGGGTGAAGAAAGAAATATTAGAGTCATCAAAACTAAATTGAGAATTGATATTGTCGTTCACAGCAGTTTTTATCTTTGTTGAAATATTATCTTCAAAAATTGAAGGAATGATTAACATTCCCATAAAAACTAATGCTATAAATATTATAACTGATGTTATAAGTTTTCGTAAGATGTTGTTTTTATTAATTACCATTATCTTAAAAAAATAGTTTGAGTAAAAATAAGAATATTGTGTATACAATACTTTAATTCAAGGACTATTCAAATGTGTCTATTCTGTTATTTTAAGGTAAGCTTTAGACGCACAATTATTTGGAATATTTATTTGTTACTAGTTTCAATTTTGATTTATATTTTACTTTCGGCCGTTGATCAATTAATGAAGCACAACGCAGGGCTATGTGAAGCCTCGTTTTGGATTTTAAATATAGCGAATTTATTGCTAATATTTAGAAATACAGATTAAACGTGTACAAATCAATATTATTGAGATTCATTAGCACTTAAACGTTTTAGTTAAGCTGCGTTTTAATGCAGTTTAGGTGTTGTTGTGGTGTCGTTTTTTATTTTTCTTCAAGCCAAACATTTCCCTTTTTGAATGAATATGATTCTGTGGCTTTTACAATAGGGTCTTTAAATTTCGTTGTCCTGTGTGGTTTTTTAGCATTTTTTCATACCGCCTTTTTATCTTCTTCATAGTCTGCTGATTTTGCGTATACTTCTGGGGCGCCTGGTTCACTATTGTCAAAGTTGTCTTGGTCAAGTCTATACTCTCAATTAAAATTTTCAATTTCACTTTTAGCTGGCCATAATTTACGGGGTTCAATTTCTTAAACTTATCAGGTTTGTAAAATGTGTTTTCATAAAAGTCCAAATAGTTTCCAAGAGCACAAACAACTTGAGAACTCGCAAACCTTGGTTCAAACAGCCATATTTTCAAATAATAGTTTTCTCCAAGTTTGTTTAATTCATTTTTCCAAGAATCATTAATTGCAATTAGTCCACTTAAAATTTTGGACTTTGTTTGTCTTGTTGGTTCAGGTTTTTGGCTGCTGGTTAAAGAAATTCCGCTCCAAGGGTGGACTCGAATCTTTGCATAATCTATTTGGTATTCTTTTAAATTGTCCAAGTTGAAATTCTTATGCGTTTCAACCCAATGGTCAATGTCATTATATCTTCTTTTATGTCCGCGAATCTTCTTTGTTTTCAATGTTTCTTTTTAATGCACCATAACGGTTTTGTATAACGTTTGTGACGGTCTGGCGGCTGTGATTCGGCAGAACCAAATTTGCGGTAGCAAATGTTGGGAAGCTGGCGTGAGCCAGCGTGCGATTCAGCAGCACGACAAAGCCGCATCTACGTGTATTCCCGAAATATTAATCTACAAATAATACGGGGATGTTCATCAGGATCGATACTCTTTTGTCTGCTTGATCCATAAAATTGCTTAGTAAAACAATAAAGATTATCTAAGAATAAAACTTCTTTTAATGACCTGTAAAATTGGGTGTAGGCACTCAATCACCGAATCGAAAATTATTGAATAATTTTTCCTGATATTCCTTCTTTCCTTGCAGAACTAATGATACGCTTTTATTCGATGTCTTAGACTTTTGCATCAAGCAAAATGGCTACAATACATTGTAGCAGAGAGCTAAAAAGTTTAATCTATAAATCAAACTGATGGTTTATTCCTAAAATTGCTGGAAGTTTTATTATCTCCTTTTTGGACAAGAAAAGCAAGCTTAAAAATATCCCCCAAGATATAGAAGGTTGATTTTTAAAGTATATGAATGGTATTAGAAATGTTTTTATTGCTACTGAAATCTACAAACGAACAGCTATTTCTATACACAATGAAATTTCAAAAATTCTGAATATTGACGATGATATAACGAACTTCCCTAGTTTCGAATCTTATCTAGACTTAGCAGACAAAAAAAATATTCTTGGAATTTACAAATTAAAGGAATCAACTAGTCCTAAAGCTCCAGAAATCATAGAACTTCGTGTGAATGGCAACATATTGACTGCTTTTTCAGAAAAATATCCTGAATTTAAATATTATTGGCATAATAAAAATACTTTTTTAGGTATGTTAGGTGCTAACATAGTAATGTCTAATATCAAGTTTACTAAATCAAAAAATATAGAGTTTTACTTCTCAGGAGGTAAGAGTGATTTTGCTTATTATACCAAAGTAAAGGACTAATAAAATTATCGAAAATCAATAGTGACCTAAACGTTTAATAAAGAGGAATAAATATTTGTGTGGATATGCAATAAAATTTTAGACTTTAAGTTGAATGACTATGCTGCTTGATTGTTGTTATACATATTTACTTCAAATTCATTTATACCTTATGTAAGAGTGTCTTTTTCTCTTGTTATATTAAGTTTCTATCGAAATAAAAGTAGACAGCTCTGCTTGATTCTTTTGGTCATAATTATGTTTATATGTCCATTCTATCTTCAGGCTTTTAAAGAAGCTTTTAGCTATTGCATTATCCCAACAATTACCCTTTCTACTCATACTTTGTTTTACCAATCCATTATAGTTTTTTAGAATGTTGGTGAATTTACAGCTAGCATATTGAGTTACTCTGTCTGAATGAAAAATCAGTTCTTTAGTAATTTACATAAAAGTTTTAGGCAAGTGATTCTGTCGAGACTTTGATGTGTTGTGATAGGATTTGCAAAGGACTATTTGAGCTATAATTAATTAGGTCAACCATTTATAATTTATTAGATAATAAAATCTTATCTTTTGGATTATCTAGCTTATAATTTCAACAAAATTATTTTTTTGTGATTGGTGTCTTTTTGCTTGAAGTTCCGTTATACCAATTCACAAAAATTATTATTGTAACATAAAATTGTAAAAAAGTCTTAACGTTATTTGTTACAAAATCTAAATTTAGTATTATCATTTTTAACGCTAAATACTAAAGAAACTAGATATCTCAAATTTGAGAGATTTTGTATTAAAATTATTAGGAGTGTTTGTTCAGTTTTTTGCATACTTTTTTAAAAATAATAGCGCTAATATTTTTCTTTTTCGTTAAGAATTAATTAAATTGCAGAATGATTAGTTAATTTATTTTAGCTAACTTTCCCTAGTCTTTTAAAAAATTCTTAATTAGATTACAATTAAAACCAGTTATATTAATGAAGAATATTAAATTAATACAAGACGCAGTAGATACATGGTATATACCCTTAATTTTTGGCCTTATTTTTGTTTTTTTAGGAGTATATTGCACTTTTTTTTCAGAGGACACGTTTTTAACTCTTTCGAAGATCATTGGATACGCTGTTTTGGTTTCAAGTCTTATAGAATTGTACGTAATTCTAGCTCATAAAAAAAAGAAAGTTACTTCTCAAGGAAGCTTAATGTTTGCATTTATTGATTTAGCTATTGCTCTAATTCTAATTTCGAGACCTCAGATTAGCTTTATTGTGCTTTCCATTCTAATAGCTATGGTTGTGTTTGTGCGCTCTATATACACCATATTTCGTTCCTTCGACCTAAAAGCTGTTGGCGTAAATGACTGGTGGCTTGCACTTCTTATGGGGCTTATCGGTATTGCGCTTTCTTACATTTTAATTAATAACCCTAAACTTGCTGGTAAAACAGTTGCATTTTGGATTGGGATCGCTTTTGTAGCGACAGGAGTGTTAAGTGTTTTTATATCTTTTAAATTGAGGAAATTAAGAGCTGTTTCTGATAAAATTGGTTCAGAACTTAGGATTAAATGGGATGCAATTAATGAAGAAATAAATGAGAAATTGAATAATTAATTTGATCTTAAAATTAAATATGATGTATAGTAAATTAGCCAAAAAAAATAAGCTATATACCACAAGGTTTATATTAAGCCTTGTTTTATTGTTTTTTTATAGTATGAGTTTTTCCCAAACATTTACTATGGGAAAAAAGTGTAGAGCCTCCCTAGAGACGGCTCATTCAGCCTTAAAGTCAGAAATGTATAATGAAGCACTGGAATTATTTGGTGCATTTTCCTCAAAATGTAAAACAAAAGATGCTAAAGAAGCTGCTGCCATAGGTAAAGCAGAGGCTTTTAATGGTTTAGAACAATACTCGGATGCAATTGTAGAAGCAGATAAAGCCCTAAAGATTACAAAAGATAAAAGTTTAAATGGTCATTTTCAAAAAGCATTAGCACAGAATAAATCAGGAGATATCGAGGGGTCTAAAACTTCCTTAGAGCGTGTTATGGCACTGACAGAAAATAATCAAAATATATCAGAAAGAGCATCAAACTATGCGCTCATAGCAGCATTATACGAACGTCAGTTAAATGATATTGGTACTGCCCAAGAATATTTGAATAAAGCGAAGCAGCTAGATCCAAAGAATATTAATGTATTAATACAAGAAGGCACAATGTATTCTACTATTAAAGATTTTAATCGGGCTTTTCAAATCTATGATTCAGCTCAGGTCCTAGATCCGAATAATTTAGAATTGGCTACTGCTCGTGTAAATTCTCGACTCCGCATGTTAGAATTTAAGTATGGAACGACAAAAGCACAAGAATTACGTAATAAAATGACAGTAGACGAGAAATCTCTTATTTGTGCAGATTTAAACACTTCTAAAGCACTCGGACTTAATGATATGAACAAGGATTTATTTTTAGCCTTAATATGTAATCAATAAAAATCATATATTATGAAAAAATTAATAGTTTTAAGTTTATCCATGTCTTTGTTTTTTGGATGTGGAGCAATACAAAATATGAAGAAGCAACAAAAAGGGACCCTTGCGGGAACAGCTGGAGGTGCCTTACTAGGAGCTGCGGTTTCTAAAGGTAGTGTTTGGGGTATTTTAGCAGGTGCAGCCGTAGGCGGAGTTGCGGGTAATTTAATAGGGAAGAAGATGGATACGCAAGCGAGAGAATTAACACAAGCAGTTCCAACTGCAGAGGTTAATAGAGTTGGTGAGGGCATCAACATGACATTTGATTCGAGTTTAGCATTTAAAATAAACTCGGCCGAGCTTAGTAGTAGCTATTTACAGGACTTATCAGCGGCAGCACAAGTTTTTAAGAGTTATCCTGACACGAATATACTTATCGAAGGTCATACTGATGATTCAGGGGCTGCAGAGTACAACTACGCCTTATCAGAAAGGCGAGCGAAATCAGTGTCAAACTATTTTATTTCACAGGGCATAAGTGCCTCAAGGTTGACAACAAAATGGTTTGGAGAGACACAGCCAAAGTATCCAAATGATGATGCTAGTAGAGAAAAGAATAGACGTGTTGAACTCGCTATTTATGCAAATGACGCCATGGTTGGCGAAGCAAAAAGCGGTAAACTAGACTAGTTTATGAAAAGTATAAGGGTATTGATCCTATTATCTTTACTTTTTTTTTTCAAAAAATAATGTTTGGAGTCAACATAATTATGAAGAAATAGAATATCATAATGGATTAAAAGGGACGAGTAGGTTGACCATCGGTATTGGCCATACGCACGTATCTGAGGGGAAGATTGATGGGAAAACTGAATGGTTAACACTACCATCATGGGTATTAAATTATGATTATTGGCTCTCCAATAATTGGGCGATAGGTTTACAAAACGATATCGTTCTAGAATCCTTTTTTATCGAAACTGGAGAGGATGAAATTTTAGAACGTTCTTATCCTGTGACTTCGGTTCCAGTTTTATTATACAAGCCAGCTAAACGGCTTATGATTATAGCAGGTGTTGGTGCAGAATTTACACATGAGAAAACCTTGACATTAACTCGATTAGGTCTTGAATATGGTTTTCATTTACCAAATAAATGGGAGGTTGGAGCCGCCCTTGTTTGGGATAATAAGTGGAATTATTACAATTCTTGGGGACTTGCCATTACTATCAGTAGACTATGGCTTAAAGACAAACATTAATTTAACAAATACTTTTATAATGAAATTACTATTATTACTCTTTTTTAGCGCAAATTTGTTCGCGAGTCCTGTATCAAAAGACATCGCAAAAGCCTCAAAACAGGAGACTGCTAAAATTACAACTGAATCGAAGTCAGCAGGAATCTGGCATGACTTAATTACGCCAGATCTCGAAGCATCAAAAGCCTTTTATGGTGATCTTTTAGGATGGACCTTTTCAGACACTAACTTTAAAGGATTGCGTTATACTATTATTTATAACGGAGGAAATGTCATTGGAGGTATGATTGAAATTAAATCCGCTAAAAATGCGACGTGGATCAGTGCTCTACCGCTTGATAATACTACTCTAAGTACAAGAATAAAAGCAGTTATCGCCTCTGGCGCTAAAGCCATACTCCCTCCTATAAAACTTCCTGGGCGAGGTAAGCAAGTAGTTTTCGAAGGACCTTCGGGTGAAGAATTTTCTTTAATTTCTGAGAACGAGTTTACAGTACAATTAGACGATTCTTCTAAAAATGGAAATTGGATTGGGATGGAATTATGGGCAGATAATCCTGCACAAGCCTCTACATTTTATGACAATGCCTTTGGTGTTTCAACAACAAAGAGTACTTACGACAACAAACCGTACTGGACGTTTAATGCAGATGATAAAATTGTCGCAGGAATGTTACAGAACCCTATAACCAATCAAGGGTCACAGTGGGTACCGTATATTCAGCAAAACGACATTAGCGCTATGCTGCCTGCATTAAAGAAGTCAGGAGCTAATATCCTAATGAACCCTAATAAAAACATCAGAGATGGAAAAATTGGTATCTTTCAAGATCCTCAAGGTGCCATATTCGCTGTACAAACACTTTAATACTTATTCAAATCACTCAATTAAAAATAGTTAATACATCATGAAAATAGTAAAAAAATGCCTTCTCGTATGTCTTATAATCTTAGGGTCTGAAATGTTATCTAGCTGTGGTAACGCAAGATGGGGAACCAATGCTGGTGTCAGTATGACTTGGGGTCCTAATGGTCCTCGTGTACGACCACACGTGGATGTTGATCTCTTTAACGGTGGTAGAATACGATAAGTAGAACTCGCGAAAAGTTAATAATTTATTAAATCAAATATTATGAATTTTAAAAAGTAAAAAAAGTAGTAGCTATAGCCTTTGCACTACAAATGATTTTTATGCCAACGTCTTTTGGCTGTACAGGAATTGTTGTTAAAACACAAAACGGAGTCACAATCCCAGCAAGAACAATGGAGTTTGGATTTGACGTTCGCTCTAAATTATTAGTCATTTCAAAAGGAACGACGATAAAATTTCTGAGTTCGATTGATGGTAAAGATGGGTATACTATGAAAACCAAATATGGTTTTGCGGGTATGAATGCTGTAGAAAAGAATATTGTAGTTGATGGTGTAAATGAAGCAGGACTTTACTTAGGCTGTTTTTATTTTGCTGGATTTGCGAACTATGAAAAACTAACTCCGAAAAACCAGTCTACAGCAGTGTCTATCGAAGAATTAGGAAATTATGTGCTTGGAAGTTTCGCAACTGTAGATGAAGTTATAGAAGGACTTCAAGATATAACGCTTGTAGGGTCATTCATCGAAGATATTCAAGGTGAAGCGCCATTTCATTATGCAGTTACTGATAAAACGGGTCGTTCTGTGGTTATTGAATATACGAAAGATGGACTACAAGTATACGAAAACACGGTAAATGTAGTCTGCAACAACCCAACTTATGATTGGCATTTAACCAATTTAAGAAACTACGTGAATTTAGCGCCAAATAACGCTAAAGGATTTACTTTGAATGGAGAAAACTATACCCCGCTTGGTGAAGGCACAGGTATGCTTGGCTTACCAGGAGACTACACCTCTCCTTCTCGATTTGTAAGAGCAACTGCTTTTATTAATACAACACTTCCAAGCAAGAATATAGAAGAAGGCATATTTCGTGCTTTCCATACATTAAACGCTTTCGATATTCCAAAAGGCGCAGTAAGGCAACCTACCCCAACTGGCGTCCATACAGATTACACCGTTTGGACATCGGCTGTGGATACCAAAAATTCAGTGTACTATTATAAAACGTATAAAAACCAAAATGTAAAGAAATTGGTGTTAAAAGATATCTTAGATCAAGCTAATGGCCAAATGTTAGTGATAGAGTCAGAGACACCAAGAATCTACGAAAACGTTGTTAAAGGCTAATAAATAATGAATAAGTTTTTAGTTATAATCATTCTAATTTTGTCTATAGTCTTGGGATGTAAGGAAAACACAAAGAGTTCTGAACCTGATGAATCCCAAACTAAAACAAAATTGTCAACACAACAAACGATTTATTTTGGTGGGGATATCATAACCATGGATGGTAAAGTATTGGAACTTGCAGAAGCTGTAGTGGCGCAAAATGATGAAATTGTATATGTGGGATCCCTCGCTGAGGCTAAAACAGAATTTCCAAAGGCAACAGAACACAATCTCAAGGGCAACACCCTAATGCCTGGTTTGGTAGAGCCTCACGTACATCCTTCATTAGCAGCTACGATGCTACCTAATGAGATTATAGCGCCATATGACTGGGTACTGCCAAACGGAACCAAAAAAGGGGTCACAGGACATGATGCCTACATGGAACGTATTACAAACTCCATTAATGAGAATGCAAAAGAAGGTGAAATGTATTTTATTTGGGGATATCATCAGTTATGGCATGGCGAATTATCACGAGATATGATCAATACCATAACTAAAGACAAGCCGGTTGGGATTATCCACCGCTCGTTTCATGAAATTTATCTTAATGATGCCGCAATTGCCTTGTTAGGTATTACAGAAGCCGACTTTAAGGGGAATCCTCAAGTAGAATGGGAAAAAGGTCATTTTTACGAAGGTGGCTGGTTAGCATTGGTTCCCAAAATGGCCACAATCATGCTTGAGCCTACACGTTACATGAAAGGTCTAGGCATGATGACCCAATTAATCCAACAAAATGGAATTACTACTGTCGCTGAACCTGGTTTCCCAAGTTCTGATTTCGATGGTGAGTTAACGCTTCTCAAAAAGGAAATGTCAAAAGAACCACCATATGACGTGTATCTCATTCCAAGTGGTACGCAATTATTTGGAATGAAAGGCGGTAATAAAGAGGCTATGGCTTTTATGGAAACTTTAGAAAGTGCCTACAGCACAGACAATATCCATTTTTTACCCAAACAAGTGAAATTGTTTTCTGATGGAGCAATTTATAGCCAAGCCATGCAAATGAAAGAGAATTATGACGATGGACATAATGGTGAATGGATGACCCCATTAGATTTGTTCCAAGAACAAATAAGCATGTACTGGAACAATGGTTATAAAATTCACGTACATTCTAACGGTGATAAAGGCATTCAACAGGTCTTAGACTATTTAGTTGAAGATCAAAAAAGAAAACCGAGAAAGAATCATCGGTTTACCCTACACCACATGGGTTACTTTACAGACGATATGGCCGCACAAATTGCAGAAATGGGCATTGAAGGTTCTGTAAACCCCTATTACTTATGGGCTTTAGCCGATAAGTACAGTGAAGTGGGCTTAGGAAAAGACCGAGGAGAGAACTTAGTACGCATAAATAGTTTAGTGAAGCGTGATGTGCCAGTATCATTTCACTCTGACTTTTCTATGGCGCCTATGGAGCCATTAACACTTGCTTGGACCGCTGTAAACCGAGTAACCTCTCAAAACAATGCGTTTTCTCAAGACCAACGTATTTCAGTCTATGATGCAATGCGTGCCATAACTATAGATGCGGCACGTACGCTTAATTTAGAAAAGCAAATCGGTTCTATAGCTGAAGGGAAACGCGCTAATTTTGTGATTTTAGATAAAAGTCCTTTTACAATAGACCCTATGGAAATTAAAGATATAAAAGTGTTAGCAACAATTTTTGAAGGTCGCTTTAATATCATTAAATCGAATAACCTTAGAGCGAGATAAATAATTTAACAAGTGCAAATAATAAAACTTATTTGTTGATGTAAAAACCATTAAAAATTCAACCTAACAATATTAAATTTTATATAAATACAGATAAAAATGAAAAAAATGAAAGACTTATCCACATTAGTACTGCTGTTGGCTGTGCTATTTATAGGCTGTAAGGACAACTCAAAAACATCTTCAGAAGATGGAACATCTGCCGTTGCCGAACCCTACAAATTACAACAAACTGTCTACTATGGTGGTGATATTGTCACTATGGCTGGAGAGACGCCAAACTATGTAGAAGCAGTTGTACAACGCGAAGGCCAAATTATTTTTACGGGGTCTAAAGCCGATGCTATGGCGCGTTTCGAGGGTAAAGCAGACTTAGTCGATTTAGAAGGCAAAACGATGCTTCCTGGATTTATAGATGGCCATGGTCACGTTTTTAATGTAGGCTTACAGGCTGTTTCTGCCAACCTTTTACCGGCGCCAGATGGTGACGCAAACAGTGTTGAAGCCTTACAAAAAATTCTCAAAAAATGGATTTCTGAAAATGAAAACTTTATTAAGACTACCGGTTGGGTTATTGGATTTGGATATGACGATTCACAACTGGACCGCTACCCTACCAAAGAAGATTTAGATGCTATTTCTACGGAAGTCCCAATCATTATTATACACCAATCGGGTCACCTTTCCGTTGTAAATTCAAAAGGACTTGAAATGGTAAAATATAATGCTGAGACTAAAGATCCCAAAGGCGGTAAAATAAGACGTGTTGATGGAAGTAATGAGCCTAATGGTGTCTTAGAAGAAGTTGCTCACTTTATGGTATTACTTACTGGTGTGCTACCTAATATGACCCCAGAATTGCAAGACGATATGCTTGTTAAAGGTCAAAATCTCTATGCTTCATTTGGATATACTACTGCTCAAGAAGGTCGTAGTACACCAGATGGTTCCGCTACTATGGAACGTGCGGCAGAAAAAGACGCCTTAATACTAGATGTTGTCTCGTACGTAGATATACTAAGTAATAGAAAGGGTGCAGATTCTAAATACAAAGGAAAAACGTATACCAATAAATACAGAGTGGGTGGTGTTAAATTGAACCTTGATGGCTCACCACAAGGAAAAACCGCCTGGTTATCTCACCCTTACCACATTGTACCTAGTGGAGAACCAAAAGATTACCACGGGTATGAAAGTATGACCGATGAGGAAGCCTACAAACATGTTGCTGACGCTTATGAGAACAACTTGCAAATTATGTCACATTGCAACGGGGACTCCGCTATTGACCAATACATTAAAGCCGTTAAAAAAGCAAATGCCGAATTTGGTAATGATGATCGTAGAACTATAATCATACACGCACAAACCGCTAGAGAAGACCAATTAGATAGTTTTGTAGAAGAAAAAATATGGCCTTCATTTTTCCCGATGCATACCTTTTACTGGGGTGATTATCACGTAAATTCAGTATTAGGAAAAGAACGTGCTTACAAAATATCGCCTACAAATACGGCATTGAAAAAAGGACTTAAATTTACAAGTCATCACGATGCACCTGTTGCTTTACCAAGTTCTATTCGCGTACTATCTGCAACAGTAACAAGAATGTCTCGTAGTGGCGCCGTTATAGGTCCAGAAGAGCGCGTTACCACATATCAAGGGCTTAAGGCACTTACAGATTGGGCAGCTTACCAACATTTTGAAGAAGCTACCAAAGGCACCATAGAGAAAGGGAAAGTTGCTGATTTTGTGATTTTAGACAAAAATCCGCTAAAAATTGATCCTTTAGAATTAGAAAACCTTAACGTTGTTGCTACCTATAAAGGGGGTAAAGCCATTTACAATAAATAATAAAACGAGGCTTACTTTTTAAATAAAAAAGTAAGCCTCTACAATACCATGTCAGAGAACATTCAACAATTAAGTAAACAAAAAGTATCCTATCCCAGTGCTCAAGCGGACATTATGGTTGATGACGTCTTTATTGACGATTTATCTCTACAACACACGTTAAAAACAAATTATACCGACTTGTTTGCTCAAGGGCGTTTTAAAGAATTTTTCATGCTCTACTTAGGGAGAACACTTAAAGATCTCTATCATAGTAAAAACGAATACTTAAATTCAGCATTGCCCAACGACGGCGAAACACATATTGCCCCATTATATGGTTGTTCAGACTCCTGCTGCGTTTACCTCTATGTTAAGGTCGCAAGACAACAATCACTAATTCACTGGGAGCAGATTGGACGTAATGCGGCATTTTTAAGCCCATCAAAAGCAACAAATATTGAATGGATTCCAGATTTCCAACCCATCACATTTGATTTCGATAACTATCAACAAATCTCAAACATTTTAAATCATGATTAAAAATATTATTAAAGTATCACTTCTAGCAACTGCCGTATTAGTGTTTGTTAAATGTAAAGAGGATCAAAAAGTAACACCAACAGAGAATACAGAAAAAATAGTGGAACAAAAACAACATCGCGTGGGTGGATGGCAGTCAATAGACGTCAACGACACCGTAAAAGACTTAGCAAATTTTGTAATAGCTGACAAACAAATCACAAGTCCATTAAAAAAATTGTCAAATGCCTCAACTCAAATAGTTAGCGGTAAAAACTATAAATTCGATATGTTACTCGAAAACGGAGAACTTTGGACTGCTCAAGTCTATGTGAATATACAGAAAGAAAAAAGCGTCACTAAGCTAGAAAAAAAATAGAGGACTAACTAAAAAAGATATTGTCAAATGAAAACTAAACTAACTCTCTTATTTACCCTATGTTTGTCGCTTCAAATGATTGCTCAAAATAGTGATTGGAAAGTATTAGGAAAAAAAGATGTTACCTACAAACATGAAGAAGATGTTGTCAACCTTCGCGGTTCAGAGAAAGATATCAAAAAATTCAAAATTCGATGCACCCAAGGTACCTTGAAATTAAAAAAAGTCGTTGTAATTTATAAAGATAAGTCAAGAGACGAAAAAAAACCAAAAGGAACAGGTATTATTAATAAAAATATGAGTTCCTTTACCTTTTCAATTGATAAAAATAAAACACCAGATAAAATTGAGTTATCCTATGAAGCCATTGGCAATATGGTACTCACAAAACGAGCGAAAATTGAACTTTTAGGACGTTAATGTCCTACACAAAATCTTAAACTATGTTAAATAAAACAATTTTATCAAACACTCTATTATTAGTGTGTTTTTTTATGAGCATGACTATGTCTGCTCAAGATACTGATGCGAGTACGGTAGATGCCTCGAAACCAACCAATTTATATACGCAAGTCAACGCTGCTTTTGAATATCAAGCCCACAAAAATGCATCAGATTTGTACGGTACACGTATAAATGTGCAATACGCCTTTGACCCTGATAATCTATTATTAGTTGAGGTCCCATTTCTGTACAATGAGGCTACCAAAAATTTTGGAATTTCTGATACGCGAGTACGTTATTTTCATGCGCTAAAAAGAAATATTACTGAGCGTTTAATAGCTATTGCTCCATATGCTGATATAACTATACCAACAGGATCATTTTCTAACGGTCTTGGAGCTGATGTTTGGTCACTCTCGGCAGGTGTTGTTGCTGGTTATGTAGTATCGCCTAAAATTGCCATGTTTCCAGGAATAGGATACGTACATGTCACTAAACCAAATGATTACCCTGGGAATTCTCAAAATGGTATTAATTTACAAACGAATATGAGTGTTAGTTTTACCCAGAGAGCTTTTCTTTTTATTAATCCTATTGTTACTTTTTTATCAGATACAATATGGAGTGGTGAGTTCAATTTCAATTACATGATTACTCCTAATAAATTTAAAGTAAACGCGGGGTATTTTCCTAATTTCACCAACGATATCAATACATTTAGAGTTGGTGCAACACTATTTTTATGAAAGAAAAAACAATTAAAAGTCGGTTAATAACTATTTTATTTCGTTTTCTAATAATTAGCGGTATTGTATTTTGTGTCGTACTTTGGATCTGCTCATGGACTTATTCTGAAGGTACTCGTTCTGGAAATCTGATTAAAGTCTCTAAAAAAGGCGTTGTATTTAAAACTATTGAAGGAGAGTTAAACCTTGGTGGAGTTAGTATCGCCGAAGGCTTAGAAGGAAATATTTGGTCTTTTACAGTTTTAGATGACGAATTGACTAATGTCTTTAAGCCCTATGAAGGCAAAAAAGTTAAAGTGCACTATAAGGAGCGATATAAGACAATGCCATGGTTAGGAGATACCAATTATATCGTTACTGAAATTGAAGAACTCAAGCCATAAATGAATACTTAAAGGATTCCATTATACTATGAAAACTAATATTTATCTTATTTTAACTCTTGTAAGTCTTATGTCATGCAAATCAGCAGTAAATAAAAAAACGCTCTGGATAAACAGTTCAAAAGTAGACTGCGTAGGCGTTGGGCCCATGAAATGTTTACAAGTTAAATTTAATGCTAGTGAAAACTGGAGCAACTTTTATGATGCTATTGAAGGTTTTGAATATCAACCAGGTTTCGTATATGAATTAGAAGTTCAAGTTGACACCTTAGACAAAGCCAATTTACCGGCAGACAAATCAATATATGTTTACAAATTACTTAATGTTGTTTCAAAAAAACAAGATGCTAAATTACGCCTGAATGATATTTGGGTCGCTACACATATTGAAAACAAAGAACTATCACGCGTAGAACCAATGCCTCAAATAGAATTATCATTAAAAACAATGCAATTAATGGGTACAGATGGCTGTAATAATATTCGTGGATCTATAAAAACACTTACAGATGATGCGATCTCTTTTGGCCCTTTATTAGGTACAAAAAAGTTATGTCCTAATATGACGACGCCTAATGCATTTAATACAGCTTTTGAAGGTGTTACATCCTATAAACTAGACCAATTAGAACTTATGTTTTTTGATAACGCTAACAAAGAGGTGATACGATTTAAAAAAGTAGACTAAAAGGACACTTTTAGTAAGTTGCGTATATTTTATAAAACCATTATTTTTGAATAAACTACATCATTATGAAAAGAATATTTATTATTGTATTAGTATTTATGTCTTACGGAATGCACTCCCAAGGTATAGATTTTGGAATAAAAGCAGGGGTGAATTTTTCTACATTGAGCGATGCTGCTGCTTTTGATAATAAAGCTGGTTTTGTGGGAGGAATTTTTGCTGGTATAAATTTTAATGATAAATGGGGTATTAGAGCAGACGCCTTATATTCAAAACAAGGTGCCAAAATAACTGATGGAGACTTTGATTTAAGTTACCTCAATATCCCCGTTGTTATAAAACGTAGATTGTTTAGTAAACTACATCTTCAAGTGGGACCTCAATTTGGCTTTCAACTTGATAAAAAAACCGTAATACCTGATGTCGATAGCATCGATACTAAAAAGTTTGATTTATCAGGAGTTGTTGGATTAGGCCTTGATGTGCCCCTGGGTTTACGATTAGAAGCGCGCTACGTATTTGGACTTTCTGATGTTTCAGATATTGTAGATTTTGACAATGGTAAAAACAGAGTATTTACAATACTTCTAGGGTATTCGTTCTTATAGTTAAATATATTACATACTGTACGCACTAACCTTTAAATAAACACCTAATCTTAGTTTCTAAACTAAGATTAGGTGTTTTTTTAAATTACAAATGATAGCACTAGTAAATATGTATTCCATATTTTTTTACTTTAAGCTATTCTCGGCTTTTACCAAGCCTCCAAACTTATTCCACAATTGTATTACATTACAGATTCTAAAATGTCATAGACATGACTTTAAAGATTCAAGACAAACGCATCGGTTTTCTAAAGTTATCAATAGTCTAATCGAAGGTTATAATTTGCTAATGTTTCAAAAAAACGGCCTCGTATAACCGTCAGTTACGGTTTTAAAGTTACTGTTTTTCGATTAACCACTGACGCTCGTAATTCCGCGTGGATTTGGACGTAGTCGTATCCGCTGTAATTGCGGTTATACATTGTTGTAAGTAGTGTTTTCTAGTTAAAAGAAAAACCAAATAATCCATGATTAAGTAGGAACACTTGACACCGTATTATTATTATTATTATTGAATTATAAATATGGATGAATGGATCAAATTATAGTTAATACTTAATCATTATTTAGAGGGGTTACTAACTCTATTTCTTGTTGTTTCCCTTTTAGAGTAATATTACCAGCAGACTTAAATTCTGTATCTAGAAATTTTTGATCAATTTGTTTCATTAAATTATTAGATATTAATATATCAGTGTTCATTTCGTTACAAAGTGATTGTATCCTAGAAGCCGTGTTTAAAACATCCCCAGAATACACAATTTCTCTTTTTACAATTCCCATTTCACCAGTAATAACATAACCAAAATGCAAGCCAGCTTTAAACTGAGGTTGTGCGTTATATTTTTCATCGAAATAATTAGATTTATCTTTTAGTAGCGCTGTCATTTTATAAAAACAACTAATACAATGTGCTCTATTAATACCGTTCTGTGTCAACCAAGTAATCACAATTTCATCACCAACGTATTGATAAATTTCTCCCTGAGCAGCTAATATTCCTGGAGTCGCTATACTAAAGGTGTCATTCAGAAAATTGAAGTAGCGCTCCTCACCAAGTTGTTCAGCAATAGTAGTAGACGACTTCAAATCCATAAACATGAAAATACGTTCTTCGCGTTTTGGTCTTAAGTATTTTCCTTTTAGAAAATTGACGAAGGTAATAGGGCCAAACTTATCTCTGATAAATAAGAATAAAATGGTCATAAAAGTAATAACAAGCCAATAGATATAGTTAGTCAAAAAAACCAGATTAAATCCTTCTTTAAATTTAAGCGCAAGGACCTCTACATCCATGGTTTGATTTGTGTTACTCAGCTTAATCATTCCTTGTTCTAAAGTGAATAAAATAAAAAACATCAAGGAGTAAAATACCATAATTAAAAACATGGCTTTGAAGTAAGCCATTCTTCTCAGCCAACGCTCCCAAAGAAATACTAAACTGACTCCAACAAATAAACCTGCAACAATTATAATAAGAATACTCGATACTATCCCTTCATTAAATTCTATAGAATCCTTATTGCTGGCATAGGTTTCAAAAAATCTAAATAATCGTATTAAAGTCCAGATTAAGGTTATCCATAAAACGGTTATTATTTTTCCTTTAATGCTATAATGAGAAATTTTTTGTCTTAGGCTTGCGAATATATTCATGGATGATTTTTATTGATTTGTTATGTCCATTTATTACATTAATGAAAGTCAATGTTATTTTAATTACTAGTTTTCTGCGAAAACAAATACCTAAAACAAATAATAAGATGATTAAATACCTGTAAATTAATTCACATTACTTACAACACTTAGATATGGTCAGTTGATATTGACTATATTGTTTGTTAAGCGAAGTTAGCTTTTCAAAAATTAATATTCAACTAACAATTTGAAATTAAATAAGTTATTTATTAAAAATAGTTGACAAGCTATAATTCTATACTTTCGCCAATTTCTAATAACATCAAATCCTTGTCCTTTTCAAAGAATTTGTGCTTGGCTTCTTTATGGTCAATTTCTATATAACCAAACGTATCAAAATGATAACCTAAGATCTTATCACACACTACAAAATCACTAGCCAAGATGGCATCATTGATTCCCATTGTAAAGTTATCTCCTATTGGTAAAATTGCTAAATCAAGTTTGGTTTGTAATGGGATGAGTTTCATATCCATTGTTAATGCTGTATCCCCAGCTATGTAGATATTTTTATGTTCACCTTCAATAATAAAACCACCTGGTTGTCCACCATACTTGCCATCCGGGAAGGACGAAGTATGTATAGCATTAACGTATTTGAGTTTACCAAAATCAAAATCCCAAGAGCCACCATGATTCATAGGATGACCTTCTAATCCTAAAGTTTGATAATGCACAACGATTTCGTAATTTGATACAATTACAGCTCCTGTGCGTTTCGCAATAGTTTCCACATCTAATGTATGATCTTGATGTGCATGAGTTACGAGAATATAATCTGCTTTTATATTTTCTATATTTATAGCTGATGCTTTTTCGTTTCCAGAAATAAAAGGATCAACAAGGATATGAATGTCTTTTATTTGAATACCTAAACAGGCATGACCGTAGAATGTAATTTTCATCTATTATATTAAAATTAAGGAATGAAATTCTCCTTAAATTTAATGTAAAATATATCCAACTCCTAAAAGCAAAGCGAATAAGAAAGTTGATAACGCTAAAACTTTTAGCTGATTATCAAAATCACTAGGCTCTTTTGCTGCCTTTATTTTCTTAACATGTATTATAAGAGGTATAAAAGCGATTGCATATAAGAAATTATAAGGCTCCACATAGTATAGAAGAGAGAATAAGACGATCATTGTCATGGCACCAATAATTAAAAAATAATGATACTTTTTAGCACGATCTAATCCTAATTTTACGACTAAAGTTATTTTTCCTGCATTAGAATCTGAATTAATATCTCTCATATTATTGAGGTTTAATACTCCTACACTTAAAAAGCCTAAGGCTATTGCAGGTAATACAACTATATGATCTATTCTGTGCATGTAAAGTAAGTAACTACCAATAGTACTTACTAATCCAAAAAATATAAAAACAAAAACGTCACCTAAAGCTCTATAGCCATAAGGCGAGTCACCCATTGTATAATTTAGAGCAGCATAAACCGACAAGCCACCAAGAAAAACAAAGAGTAATAGAAATAGAAAATTAGTTGGTCCAAAGGCAGCCCATATAAGAGCTAAGGTTAATAAAATAACCACGATTATATTAAACTTTATAGCGTCAAGCATTTCTGTTGGTGAAATCTCACCGCTTTGAATAGCTCGCTCTGGTCCCACACGTTCTTCATTATCAGTTCCTCTAACACCATCTCCATAGTCATTAGCAAGGTTAGAAAGTACTTGCAAACTCATCGTAGTTAATATAGCAAGTATTAAAACCCACCAACTAAATTGACCATTAAAATAAGAGAAACAAGTTCCTAGAATAATTCCAGAAACTGAAAGTGGCAATGTTCTTAAGCGCATGGCTGAAAGCCATGGTTTAATTTTTTTCATTCAAAAGTAGTTTAGATTAAGGTATCCATTTCTTCGGAAAGTTAGGTTTCCTCTTTTCTAAAAAGGCATCTCTACCTTCTTTTGCTTCATCTGTCATATATGCTAATCGTGTAGCTTCACCAGCAAAAACTTGCTGACCAACCATACCATCATCGGTAAGATTCATGGCAAATTTCAACATTTTTATTGATGTTGGTGATTTTGCTAATATTTCTTGAGCCCATTCATAAGCTTTATCTTCCAATTCAGCATGAGGAATTACGGCATTAACCATTCCCATATCATAAGCTTCTTGAGCAGAATAGTTTCTCCCTAAAAAGAAGATCTCTCTAGCTTTCTTTTGACCGACCATTTTTGCTAAGTAAGCAGAACCATAACCTCCATCAAAACTTGTGACATCTGCATCAGTTTGCTTAAAAATAGCATGTTCTTTACTGGCCAAGGTTAAATCACAAACCACATGCAAACTATGACCACCTCCAACTGCCCATCCTGGAACTACAGCAATAACAGCTTTAGGCATAAAACGAATTAAACGTTGAACTTCTAATATATTTAAGCGATGGTAACCATCTTCACCAACGTAACCTTGATGTCCTCTTGCTTTTTGGTCTCCACCTGAACAAAAACTCCAAATACCATCTTTAGAAGATGGACCTTCAGCGCTTAATAGTACAACTCCAATGTTTACATCCTCATTTGCATCATAAAATGCATCATAAAGCTCCGAAGTGGTTTTTGGGCGAAAGGCGTTTCGTACATCTGGTCGATTAAAGGCTATTCTTGCAACGCCATTGCATTTAGAATATGTTATATCTTCATAAGATTTGGCAACAATCCAATCTATATGGTTCATTTTTTTCAATATTTAGAAGGCAAAAATAAGGAATTAATAATAATGTACTATGATCATTTTTTTATTAGTTTTTATTATGCATACATAATATATTTGCATCCGTTTTTATAATTAAAATGATTAATAGCTCTTATCTTAATAGCAGAGACTATACACTCCTTAATGTAAAATTAGGGAGTGTATATCTTTTTGAAAATTACATTGTTACTGAATTTAAAGAAGGGGTAGATATAAATTTTGAAAACTTTAAAGAAGTCGCTGAAATTATAAATAGACAATTCTCAAATAGACCATTTGGCTTTATTGCAAACCGGCTAAACTCATATTCTATTGATCTTACAGATGCAAAAAAATTTAATACACATTTCCCAAATTTAAAAGCGTATGCAATTGTTGTTTATAATGCTTTAACACAGCGTGTTTTTGAAATAGAAAACCACTTTTTCGAATTTAATAGAGCAGCTTTTAAAGATATAGAAAATGCAACAGAATGGGTTGAAGAAACTCTTCTAACTAGTTCTTAGAAGATATAACAATACACACTTAAATTTTACTCAATATTTAAAAAAGTAAAAGTAAACAATACAACATCATTGAACTAAACTAATACCCTTATTAGCTTCAATTGTAATTTGTCGCTCTTTATAAAGTGAACCAATAGCTTTTTTGAAACTCTTCTTACTCATTTGAAGCATATCTTTTATCTCTTCTGGATTAGATTTGTCATGTAATGGTAAAAAGCCCCCATTATCATGTAGCTCATTTAATATATGCTCTGCATTAGGTTCTATGTTTCTATAACCAATTTGATTTAAAGAAATATCTAGTTTGTTATCGTGACGGACTTTTTTAACAAGGCCTTTTAGTCGGTCACCTACACTAATATCTTTGTATATATCATCTTTAAAAACTAGGCCTAAATGTGTTTTGTTAACAATAACATTCATTCCTAATTCTGATGGATGTGACACAATTAAATCAACCTCATCAAATTGCGCAACAGTCAATTCTTTATTATCTAAAAAACGATTCGTTTTACTAGAAGCCACTAAACGTTCAGATTCGTCATCTAAGTAACAATGTACTAAATACCAACCTCCAGATTTCATCTTAAAAGCTTGTTCCTTAAAAGGGCAAAACAATTCCTTTACCAAACCCCAATCTAAAAAAGCACCAAAGTTGGTAACTTGATTACAGCGTAATAAAGCAAACTCCCCATTTTTAATATAAGGTTTATCTGTAGTTGCGACTGGTCGTTCTTCATTATCTAAATAGACAAATACTTCAATCTTTTCACCTATCTCAAATACTTCAGGTACATAACGATTGGGTAATAAAACTTCATTATCATTTCCATCACCTAAAAATAGACCTGGTTCTGTATCTCTTAAAATTTCGAGTATATTGTATTCACCTATATGTATCATGCTGCAAAGGTATTCATATTAGTACAAAGAAAAAGCGCTATAATTATTTAATTATAACGCCTTAATATTTTTAAAAGAGTCTATTTACTAGTAAACAGATGCTTTGTTAAAATGTGTACATAATAAGTAATATACAACAGCTCTATACTTATTTCTGTTAGATTGTCCATAAGTATCCATTACTGAAGCAATAGCACTATCTAATTCAGGACCATCTTTTAATCCTAATTTTTTGATTAAGTAATTGTTCTTTACCGTAGCTAATTCTTTATCATCAGAACCAGAAACTGTAGATGAATCTGCATTATAAATTGAAGGACCTAAGCCAACTGTTACTTTAGTTAATAAATCCATATCAGCATTTACGCCGCACTTGTCTTTTAAATCAGCCGCATACTTTGCGATTAAGTCATCTCTTTTACTCATTTTGTTATTTGTTTTAGGTTAAATAAAATTAGTCTTACTAAAGGTAAGTATTTTTTAGACACACAAAAAGTGGAGAAGTCACTTCTAATAATTTTTAACGCTAATTTTACTTCACATATTTAAAATAGTCTAATAATATCTCGTCGTTACTTTGTGATGGAGTAAATATTTCTAACAATTTTGGTTGCTCAGAAGTATTATAAAATGATGTTAGATGAGTTTCTAAAGTATTAGAATCATCTGCCTTTCCATATTCAAAGCCATACATTTCACATAATTGCTTTGCTGTTAAATGATGCTTCGTTTCAAAATAGGTGTTAAAGTTATCCGTATTCTTATGTCCTGGCAAAATTCTAAAAATACCACCACCTTGATTATTTATAACTATAATTCTAAAGTTATTAGGAATATAATTGTTCCATAGCGCATTGCTATCATAGAAGAAACTTAAATCACCAGTAATGAATGTAGTTCGTTTCTGACGAACTACAGAGGCTCCAATAGCTGTGCTTGTACTTCCATCAATTCCACTTGTACCTCTATTACAGAACACTTCAATATCTTTTCTAATTTGAAATAACTGCATGTATCTAATTGCAGAACTATTGCCAACTTGCAATATACTTTGCTTCGGAATTTCCATTAGAACCGTATTGAAAACCGAAAAGTCTGAAAACGGTATTGTTTTTAAATAAGCTTCATGAAGTTTTCGTCGTTTCTCTCTAATGGCTAGCCAATTTCCTTTATAATCACTTTTAGTGTAGTGTTTTACTTGTGGTAAAAACTCACTAAGCAATGTATTTGGTGAAACTACTATATGCTTACTTAAACAGAAAAACGTATCATTAGCTCTAAAAGGACTCACATGCCAATGATGCTTTGGTTTATATGTTCTTAAAAATGCTTTTATCTTTTTAGAGACTACCAAACCTCCAAAAGTTAATATTATTTCTGGCTGAAGCATTTTAAAGTCTTCATGCTCTAATGGTGCTATTATTTTATCTATACCTGGAAAAAAATCTGGGTGATGTAAATTTGAAGTCGTTTCTGTAAACACCAAAATACTATCATCATCTGCTAGTTCTTCCAACCATCGTTCTTCAATAGAATTCGGTTGTAATACACCAACTAAAATCATTTTCCGGTTAGCATTTTGCCAAATATCTAGCAAGCTTTGAATTTCAAAATTATCAATCTTTTCTGTTCTATTTTCAAGCTTAGAAGGCTTAGGGTTTATAGAAAGTGTATCAACAGTTTCATATAAAGGCTCATCAAACGGAATATTAATATGAATTGGGCCAGATTTTAGCATTGCTATTGAAAATGCATCATGAATTTCTGATTCATTATATTCTTGAATACTTTTTTGCAATCCCAAAAATTGTTCAAGCTTATTTTCTATGCTTTTAAAAATCGGAAGTTCATCTTCTTCATTTTCATTCTCTTTATTTTTTAAATCTAATTTTAGATTGGCATTGTATAATACATGTTCTCCGTAAACATTCTTTTGTTTTATGGTTTGCCCATCACCAATATCTACTAAATGTTTTGGTCTATCTGCGGATAAAACTACTAAAGGTATGTTACTGTAATAAGCTTCTGAAATTGCAGGATAGTAATTTAACAAAGCACTTCCTGAAGTACACACAACTGCAACTGGTTCTTGCAACTGCTGTGCAATTCCCAAAGCAAAAAAGGCAGCACAACGTTCGTCTACAATACTGTAGCAGTTAAAGTAATCATCATAAGTAAAACCAATGGTTAAAGGAGCATTTCTACTACCTGGAGATATAACAATGTGTTTAATATTATGCGTTTTGCATAAAGTAACTACCGTTTGAGATAAGGGAATTTTAGAATGCTTCATGTACCTACAAATATATGGAAATCTATAGGTTCTTAATAAAGTACATTGCCAATTGTTTTGGTTTTATTAACCGTCTCTTCCCATTCTTTTTCAGGTTTAGAATCTTTGGTTATTCCACCACCAACATAAATAAAAGCTGTACTATCTTTTAATTGCATACAACGTAAATTTACATAGAAATTAGACTGTGTTTTTACAGCAGCATAAGCGTTGTTCTCTACATTACGTCTATTGGTATTTCTTGTTTTGTATTGGGTTAAATTAAGCTCGCCTAAAAATCCTGTGTAGTATTCGCGATTATAATTTTCATTGCTAAGAATAAATTTTTTTGCTTTCTGCTTAGGAAAGCCACAAACAGCTGGTGTTGGGTGTAAAGCTTCAATAACAGATTTTAAATTCACGGAATCTTTAATCTGGCTTCTTATATATGTTTTTAGATGCAATAGATTTCCTGCTTTTGCTGTTCCAACTTCAGAAATATTAATCTGATTGGAATATGGTTCCACTTGAGTTACGATATAATCAGTAACTATTTTCTGTTCTTCGTACTCTTTATTGGTCCAAGAAACATCTTTATTCTCAGCATAAGGCTGAGTTCCTGCTAATGAAATTGTAGTGAGCTGCTTCCCTTCTACTTTGAATAGTAACTCTGGAGTAGCACCTAACCATAAGCCAACTTTTGGATGATACCAGCAATATACCATCGCATTTTTATAAGTATTAAACAATCTTTTAAAAACCTTTAGTGGGTTTTCAGAGTCTGAAGGTTTTAAAACTTGTCTTGACAATACAACTTTTTCTAAATCACCATTTTTTATAGTCTCTATACCTTTAGAAACAAGAGCTAAATGATCTTCTTTGCCTATATTATTGATTGATAAGCAACTCTTATCATCTTCTAAATTGAGCTCAGAAACTTCCAAAGTATTATGTTGACAATGGTTTTTTGGCAACAAAATACTTTCCTCTTTTAAGTCAAAAGGTGCAAATACAAATCCGCTTTCAGAAAATGATTCTGTTGTATACAAAGAGTCATCTTCTTGCAACCAACATTTAATTATTGAATTAATTGGTCTGCTATATACCACAAAAGGTAATTGACTGGCATACTGAGTTTCTAAAGCCTCAAAAAATGAATCTAGATTCATTCTATTTCGTTTTGGGAAGTGAAATTGTAGATAGACGACAAATAGAAATTAAATTATCTGCATCGTCAGTGACTCTGATATCTAAAAGTTGAGTTGTACGTCCTTTATGTAAAAAAGTGGCTTTTGCATAGACATGACCATCTTTTACACTTTTAAGATGATTAGCAGTAATTTCTAATCCTCTAACGAAATACTTCTCAATATCTGTAAAAATATGAGATGCAAAACTACCAACACTTTCAGCTAAAGCTGCAGTAGCTCCACCATGCAAAACGCCATCTGGTTGATGAACTTTTGGTGTCACTGGCATTCTTGCAACCAAGAAATTATCACCATAATCTACCATCTCAATTTCTAAGGTTTCCATTAATGTGCCTTTACTCACAGCATTAACTTTAGCCAAGAATTCTTCTTTAGATTGTTGCATAGAAAATCAGTAGTTTTATTGTCGATTACAAAAATACTGAAACTACTAAGAATAATGAATTCAGAAGAAAAAGAAATCACATATAAAACGAGTAACTCCTACTCTACTTTAAACACACATACATCTCAAACCAAAACGGTTTGGTTTGTTTGTCATGGTATGGGTTATTTAAGTCGTTATTTTCTTAGATATTTTAAAGACTTAAATCCTGAAGAGAACTATATCATCGCTCCCCAAGCTCCTAGTAAATATTATATTCAGCCAAAAATGCATGTTGGTGCTAATTGGTTAACACGAGATGAAACTAAATCTGGAATGGAAAATATTATGAGTTATTTTGATAGTGTCTTTGAAGCAGAACAAATTCAAAATGATGTTAACCTAATCATTTTAGGTTATTCTCAAGGTGTTAGTGTAGCAATGCGCTATATGGCTAAACGTCAATTACAATGTAATCAGTTAGTCTTACATTCAGGTGGTATTCCTAAAGAGTTAAAGGCCAATGATTTTGACTATTTATCTAAAGAAACTAAAGTAAAATTGATATATGGCACTGCAGATGAATATTTAGATGAAGCCAGAATTAAATTAGAATCTAAAAGAGCAAAAGAATTATTTGGCAACAGAGTTACTATACTTCCCTTTGAAGGAAAACATGTGGTTAATGTAGATTATATTAATAGACTAGTAAAATAAAACCGTCATGAAAAGACAATGACGATTTTTTATGCATACACTTAACTTGTTTGTTGAAGCGTTTTATTCTTTTCTTTAAGAATAGCTAATTGCTTTTCTAAAAAAGTAATTGCTTGTTCTGTTTTATAGCTTGTCTTAGAAGCAAAGTTTTTTAAATCTTCTTTGAATTTATCTTTACCAGACTCAGCGGCTTTAGACAAATCGTCTTTAACTTCTGTAAAATCATCAACTAATTGATCCTTTATGTCTTTGCCTTCTTTTTTAAGTTTGTCTCTTGTAACACTTCCTTTTTCTGGTGCTAATAATACACCTGCTGCTGCTCCTATTAATGCGCCTAAAACGAGTGCTCCTTTATACTGAATCATCTTTTTCTTTTTTAATTAAACTAGTTTTACTTATATGTAGTAAAACTTACTGTTTTGTTACAAACAAGTTTAATGCCAGATAATTATAGTTAAAACAACAATGCTTTATCTATTGAAACTTGAATAGGCTTTCCGTTATTCTTAATAGTAAATTTTATTGGTACATCTTCATTTCTAGATAAATTTACATAATCAAAAATTCACTAAGAGACATAATTAAAGTATTAACATTAATAGAAGTACAACAACGTTTAATACGAAAAGGCTAATTCTTGATTATCTTAAAAGTCTTTTTATTACCAGAAATAACTTCACTAATGGATAAAAAGTATACTCCGCTATCGTAAGAGCTAAAATCCATATTATTTTCTGAAATAACTTTTTCGAAAATTAATTTACCATCTTGAGAGTACAATTGCAAACTATAAGTTTCATTTCCTCTTTTGGTCCATTTAACAGAATTCACAAAAGGATTAGGATATAGACGCATCTGACTTAAGCTATTATTGTCTATTTCTTCAACACCTAAAGATTCAGAAGTATTTTCATACACTGATATTAAAGCTTGAAAACTTGAATAATTATTAATAAACAAATCATCCTTACCATCATTATTATAATCATACATGAATAAATCTCCTCTGGTATAATCATCCAAATTATCGTATGATGCAGAATAAGAATCGATCGGAATTTTTGTGAAATTTATATAATCAGTCGTATCGTAATAAAAAATATGATTGGCAAATGATTCATAATTCCAAGCGTAAATCTCATTATATCCATCTCCGTCTCCATCATAAAACTCAATATCCTCAATATCAATATTATCTATAGTTGTAGATATAAAATTATTTGACCCATCATTTTTAAAAAATAGAAGTGGTTGATCCAGTCTAGTACTATGAACAAAAAAATCTAGATCATTATCTTGATCAAAATCGTCTATTTTTAAATGACTTCTACCATAATTTCCATTAAAATCTGCGATAATATTACCAGTAAATTCGCCATTATCGTTCTCCAATAGATTGACTTCAGTGTGAAATTGACCAGACTCATAAAAATATCTTAATACGAGTATATCTATTTCATCATCATCATTAAAGTCCTCATACATTATTGATAATGGATCATCATTATCAACATTATTTACAACCAATTGCTGAAGACTTTGAAAGCTAAGACCATTATTGTTTTTTGCCCAATAAAAATTAGGTTGGTCGAATATAACTAAGTCCTTAAAGTCATCTCCATCAATATCTGCAAAAGATAAATGAGTACCATTAAAAATACCTGTCATAGATACAGATTGAACAAATTCAAAGTTATCATCTCCTAAATTCTTAAATATCTTTGCTTCATTATCAAATCCTGTGTAATCAATAACATCACCTAAGCCATCATTATTTATGTCCGTAATATTAATGTGCGTATATGCAGATGCGTTAGGATTTGTACTTACACCAATTAAACTTCTAAGACCGCTTAATTCGTTACTAGCAGTTTTTTCAAAATACCCTAAACCATTTTGAGTGCCCACACAAATATCATTTTCTCCATCACCATTCATATCAATAACATAAAAATCGTTTGGCTTAACGGCTTGTTGAATGCAAATTGTCTTATCTGGTGTATCATTTATATTATTATTAATGAAAATAAATTTGTTTTGGTTAAAGTTTGACACAAATGAAAAATCTAAATTATCATCATTATTTAAATCAAGGAAACTAAATTCATCAACACCAAATACATTAACCTGAAAATCTGATAAAACAATTTGTGCATTACTAAAAACATTATTTTGAATGTTGAATTTGTGCATATCAAGTTGATTTTCTATTGTAGCCAATGTAACATATACATCATGACTTCCATTATCTTGATCTTCAATATGAATTGAACGTGCATTTACATAGTTAGAAAACTTTGGAATATTATTTACCACCATTACATCATTAATAACTATAAATCTTGTGGTAGTAGCATTGTAACCATAATATTTTGCCCAAATCGCATCATTCTTCCAATATAATACGTCTTTATAGCCATTGCCATCTATATCTAATATTTCAAATGATCTAAGGGAAGATTGTGTTTGTTGTGACCCAGGTTGGTCAAAAACACCGCTACCATTAATATTAATAATTAATTTATCACCATCCCTTATATAAAAATCAAAATCACCATCATTATCAAAATCATCAAGGTCATACAAAAAATCAAAAGTGCCAACTGATACCAAAAACTGAGGAGGTTCTAAACCTCCCATTTGATTATTAATTAACACATAAGCATCTTCGGAATCATCTATAGCAATTAAATCCATAAAACCATCATTATTATAATCAAATTTCATTGGATGTATATCATAAGAACCATTAAAGGTTTGTACCGTTACTTCTTCACTAAAGGTATTATCTTGTTGATTATATAAAACACCTATTGTAGTGAACGAATGATATGTTAATAAATCCAAAAAACCATCATTATCTAAATCTAAAGACACTATTGGTCTTACTCCAGAGCTCACTAATATTGGCTGATTTAAATTAAAGTCACCATTGTTATTTTTTTGCAGTAAAACATTAAATGAGTCCGTTCCACTAAACTTCATAATATCTAAATCCCCATCGTTATCAAAATCGTCATAAATAATATTTACACTTAATGAATCAAAGTCATAAATATTGACCCTGTCATCTAAACTTATCTGTCCAAAAACATTATTGATAACAAAACAAAGTACATTAAAAAGTAAAATTTTTCTCATTTATTAATTCTAAAATTTATTACATTAAAAGATGCATAACTTATAAGCTCCTAAACATCAGCAGCATTTGTTTTAACAACTTTGGACCTATAGGGCTTATAACATGTAGAAAATAAAAGTAGTATTAAAATCATTAAAAGGATATACGTATATATACGTATTTTTAAAAAAATTAAGTTTAATATTTATTGAAGTTGTGAGCTAAAGATATTGTAGCCTTTTATTATAAATTTCAGATAAAATGATAAGACTCACACTATTCTAATAAATTGAGCATCTCACAAGTACATCGCTAACTTCATTTTTGGATCGTCATAGTTTTGTAAATAATCAGTAAAACTTTGTTGTTTGTTACAAACAAATTCAGTGCCAGATAATTATAGTTAAAACAACAATGCTTTGTCTATTGAAAATTGAATAGGTTTTCCATTTCGCACAACAATTAGCACAATGGTTTTATCTTCTTGTAGAAGAGTGTTTATATTGTCATAAAACTCACAGTATGTCGTTTCATTAAATGTTTTTCCATTAATAGTCTTAACAACATCGTTTAGTTTTATAGCATTGTCTAAATGATTAAGCTTAGAAATATTATCAGTTAAAATCATTCTTTGGTCTTGTGAATTAACCTGCCATTTGTATAACAAGTAATTTGAGGTGATTGGTCAAAGTCAAAATTAATTGCTCATATATCTTTAAAATCAATACTAACAATAGTTAATGAAGGTATTTTTGTTAGTGCTATAGTAGATTTATTGGTTAGAACTACCTACATTAACCTCCATTAAACTTGAAAGTTTATTTTTTTTCATAATCTCAGAAATCAAGGTGTTATAGCCACCAGTATCAAAAATATAGTCATAGGTCTTATCACCTATTTTTACTGGTATAATGAAGTGCCCAAATTTATTCTGAAAAGGAATTTCTTCATAGAAATCAGTAGCCTTAAGTGTTACCGAATTTATAATACTTAATTGTTCTATGGCTAATTGACAGTAAGACTCAAAAAATAAAAGGAAGGCAATACTGAGCATGGTAATTTTACGCTTTAGTTCTATCGTTTTATTATAAAGACGAAAGTTTATGCATTTGGTTGCCTAAACCTATTAAATAGTTTTAATTATAACCATCTAGCTTTTCTTGAATCCATTCCGATACGTTTTTGTAGTAGTTATCACTAACTTCAGATTTTTGGCTCTCTAAAAGTTTTTGAGTCTGGGTAAATAGTTCTTTAGCTTTTATCTTATCACCCATTTTATCGTAAAGATCACAGATGTTTACATAAACTCTAACATTATTAGGCTTTTTATCTAAAGCCAAATTGTATACCTCTATTGCTCCTTTATAATTTTCTAAATCTCTTATGTCATTGGCTACGAAATTAAGGTAGCCAGCACTAGCCTCATGTGCATAACCAAATATGGCTTTCTTTTCAGCATAAAAATCTGAAATACGTTGCTTTAGATTGCCATTAGATGTTTTTATCATATCCTCAATAACCTTTTGGTCTGCAAAATAGTTACGACTCATACTTATTAAACCATCACAAATCGAAGGGCCTACAATTTGCCAATGTCCTACACGCTCTATTCGTCTTGGTTGCCAAGCTATGGTCTTGTTTGGATATTTTTTTAATAACGAATCTATAGTGTTTACATAACCTTTAAATTCTACTTCGCGCCTACCAACATCTCCATGAGATAAATATAAATATTTGCCGAAATTGGTATTTAACTTTAATAGGGAATCTGCATGTTTTACAATCACATTGTCTGTATCACCAAACGATGGACTAATACCAATATAGGCATCAAACATATCGCGTTTGTCACTAAATAAAGTATTACCAACAAAAGCTCCTCCCCAAGAATGTCCTATTACAGACCTAAAACCATCGGTTCTGTAATTGGCTTGTATTAATGGAAATACTTCTTTTTGTAAATGCTCTTGTAATTCTTTGTTTTCTGGGTTAAACTCAGAACCTCTGTTGTCTGAGACAACACCAACTACAATCATTGGCATAATAGAATAGTTATAGGACAAATAACCAATATTACCTTTTACACTATCCCAAAACACCTTGTGCTGTCCATCTAAGACATAAGTAACAGGATAAGTAGCTGTAGAATCAGTCGCATACGAATTTGGCAAAAACACTTTAACTATACGCTCTTTCCAAAAGATTTTAGAATCTATAGTGTGCTCTATTTCTGATTGCTCTTGGGCAAATACTAATGAAATACTTGATATTAATACAAAAAGGCTAATGGTTTTTAAAACTCTCATGATGGCTAGGTTTTTAATAAAAACGTAAAAGCTTGGTTTTTAATTGTTTTACAGGTTAAACTTAACCTAGAAACAACTTTTAATGAGAATTGTTACAGTTACACTTATTGTGTTTGTTTGTAGAGTAGTTACTTAAGTGCAGATTAAAGAAAAACTGCTTATCTGGGGTTTTTATATTTTTATACTACTTGTCTAATTAAACAATCTCATTTAATAACGTAGACAATTCTTTACCATAATCTATAAATGCTATGGTTTCATCTGTCCTTGCTAATTTTATTTTATCATAAATGACCAACGCCTCACCATTACTTTCTAAATGATAAATCTGATGGTTTTCAAAAAAGCGAATAATTTCATCCGTAAAGAATGATCTAATTTCGGCTTCCTTATTTCCTAAAATGAGAAATTTTTTAGAAAAATCTGGATACATTTCAAAATCAATATCTTTATAACCAGAATATGCTCTCACACGGTCAATTATTTTATCAACCACACCTTCTTTTTCCATAGTAAAAACGGGTATTTTTTTAGGCAATTTCAAGATCATAAGTGTCGTATTAAAAGTCTCAGCAGTAAAAGCTGCACCTTCACTAAAAGTAACATCCGCAATTTCCCAAGACACATCTAAACCTTTAAATGTTCCTTTAAGACAATTTGATTTCCGCTCAATAGGTCTAATTTCAAAAAAGTGAAATTTCTTTAAATATGTCGTATTCCAATCTACTTGATTTGCATATTGATAATCATTTTCATTAGCTAAATTTTGTAATCTCGTTTGTCTTGATGATAATTTTACAACTTGATTATTCAATGCGATTTTTAAAGCTCTATTATAAGTTGAGGATGACACATGAGATTCTAGTCCTTTAATTATCACTTTACCTCCTGTGGTCTTCTGTATCTTAAGATAATCTACTATGTAATCCATATAGGTAATACCGACTAATCTTGTTTCAGATAAATCAATATTAACATCTGCTCCAGAGGGAATTTGGGTCACCATTTTATCGATTTTTAAAATGCCTAAAAAGTTTGCAATTCCTTTTACTTTTATATCATAACTTCCGTCAGGTTTCTTAACTAAATTTGAACCTGAACGATAAATCATTTTAAAAAATTGAGGTATGGACACTTTTGCCAATAGCATATGACTAACCATTGCTAATAATAATCCACCAATTAATCCAATTAATAAATTAGTATAAAGCGTCAAAACCATAGTGCCAACAAAAAATATTAATTGCTCTATTCCTTGATTATAAATTTGTTTAAAAACGGCAGGTGAAGCTAATTTAAAACCTGTATAAACCAGTAAAATTGCAAAAGCACATAATGGCACTTGCCTCATTATTGGACTTAATACCACAATAAAAAGTAATAATAAAAGTCCTTGATACATATTTGACCATTTTGTTTTCGCACCATTATGAATATTGACTGTACTTCTAATAATGACTGCAATAATTGGCAAACCACCAATCATACCAGCGACCATGGTACTTAATCCAATACCTGTCAAATCCTTATTCAAATCTGTCTTTCGCTTATAAGGATCAATTTTGTCTACGGCTTTGGCAATAGCTAATGATTCAATACTTGTTATGATTAAAATAGATACAACAGTTGTCCAGAATTCAATAGTACCAATTTTACCAAAATTAGGATGCATTATTGAATCCATAACATTATCTGGAATATCCAATAGTAGATGAGGACCTACTTCGTAAGACTTTCCAAAGAATGAAAGCGTATGTTGGTCAAAGAAATTGAAAAAATAAACAAACGGAATGGAAAGCGCAATAACCCACATTGGTGTAGGTAAAATATGAAAAAACTTATAGCTAATTTTGGAATGAAATAATAATAAAAGTAAGCCTACTAAAGCAATAATAACAACAAAAGGATTCGCTTGAGGCAGGTATTTAAATGCATCTACAAGGTTTTGTATAATACTGGGACTATCTGAATGCGTACCTAAGGCAACATGGATTTGTTTTGCAAAGATGATAATTCCAATGGCTGCCAAAATACCATGAATTACAGAAGAATGGAATATATCTGCTAATCGACCCAATTTCAATAATCCTAATAGAACTTGAATTGCACCAGAAACAACCACAGCTGCCAAAACATAGTTAAATGCTTGACCCGAACCATCATCCATCAATACAATACCCAAGAGTATGACTGCAATAACGCCTTTAGCAGGTCCATTAACCGATATATGACCACCTCTGTACAGTGTTGTTACAACACCACCTACAATTGCTGAAATGATACCTGCCATTGCAGGTGCACCAGCAGCCAAAGCAATACCTAATGAAAGTGGCAAAGCAATAAGTGAGACACTAACTGCTGCAATTAAATCACTTTTCCAATTTTCAATTAAACCCCTAAAGCCTTTTTTTGGTATAATTTCCATGTATTTAACTATCTGTATTTATAAAATATATAGACTTTATTTGTTAGTGACACCTAACATTTTTGTGTATAAATTAGTTGCTTGGTTGAGCACGTAATTTAGCAAATAAAAACCGAATAGAAAATATGCGAGGTTTTTTGTATGAAGGCTAGAATTAACAATGTAATATACTTTATTAATTTCTGTTGAAAATTTTTCGACTTTAATACACCTAATAAAATAAGGGGACAATTTTCAAAAATTATTTTTCTTATGCTTAAATACATGAACTTTTAGCTTTAGGAATAAGATTAAAAATACTTTTAATCTTACACCTTATCGTATAAATATAAATCCAAACGATAAATAGACGTAGGTTAACTTTAAATACTATACTTTTCGGATAATCAACTTAACCTATTATGAAATATTTACTTCTAGTATTCTCATTACTCATTTTTAATTTTAGCTTTTCTCAAAAAACATCTAGTGACGATGGTCTACATTTTGGTGCTGGAGCTCTTATCTCTGGAACTACTTACGCCTTAGTATATGGTAAAACAAAAAATAAAAAGAAAGCATTTTGGTATAGCTTAGGTGTATCTACTATTGCTGGTTTAGCAAAAGAAGTCTATGATGGTTATATTATTAATGGCAGATTTGACACTAGTGAGTTTCTTGCTACTGGAGCCGGTGGACTTACTGCTAGTTATGCATTTAACATATTTACAGGTAAACGTAAGAAGAAAAAA
This sequence comes from Winogradskyella sp. PG-2, assembly GCF_000828715.1. Taxonomy (NCBI): domain Bacteria; kingdom Pseudomonadati; phylum Bacteroidota; class Flavobacteriia; order Flavobacteriales; family Flavobacteriaceae; genus Winogradskyella; species Winogradskyella sp. PG-2. The sequence continues at coordinate 3,647,903 of NZ_AP014583.1, forward strand.
GAAGAAGCAAAACTTGCTTCGCTTAATTTGTAAGTTTAGTTATAATGTCTTTTACTGGTAGAATTTCTTTAGTGTGCTCTATACTAGGGCCAGCAACCCAAACCGTCTTATAAGTTGCTTTTTTAGCAGCCTTTTCAGTTGCTTTCATACCAATAGAAAAGCGTACCATTTTTACCCATTTTTTTAATTTACGGTTTTTGTTTAGTAAGTTTTCAATCCAAGTAGATTTTGTTCCAATTTTTTGAACATATGGAGTATTTATAACTGTACATGGTGTGCCAGAAATACGTTCTGTCATTATAATATCTTCAGCGCCGTAATCTACACAAGCTTGTTTGTATTCTTCTGTAACTCCGGCTTCTAAAGACGCAATAAAAGGACTTCCAACACTAACACCAGACGCACCATAACTTATCATATCATCTATATCAGCTTTGCAACCTACTCCACCTGCAGAAATCACAGGAATAGATAACTCTTTGCTTAATATGCCTGTTAAATCTTCTGGTGATAATTTTCCTCTGTGACCACCAGCTTCATTATTAACAGCAATGGCGGCATCTGCTCCTAAGTTTTCAACTTTTTTAGCAAATTTTAAATCAGTAACATCACAAAATACTTTGATACCAACTGCATGTGCTTGTCTAATTGTTTCTTCAGGACTTCCAAGGGAAGTAATTATAAAATCACAGCCTTCTTCACAAATAACTTCTAATTGTCCTTTGTATTTTATGTTAGACTTATTTACGATGAGATTAAATCCAAATGAACCACCATCAACTTTATTAGCTTTCAATTCTTTAAGAGCTACTCTAAGTTCGTCAAATGTTCTATAATTTAATGCTGGAATACAACCAGCTATACCAGCGTTCATGGCTTCAGTTACCATAGCAACATTCGACACTAAAAACATTGGTGCCTGTATAATTGGATATTTAATATTTAGAAGTTGAGTGAGCTTGGTTGTCATTTGTAATAGTTTAGAATTACAAATATACTAAAATATATTATGCACGCATAATAGTTTTATTCTAGCAAACGATAATAACCACATTTTAGATATGCGCCTTCTGGAAATGATATGGGATGATCCGAATCATGATTTGTTTTTAATAGTGTTTCATAAAGTTTTGGCTGAGAATTAAGTACTCTTGTATTTAAATCAAAAAAAGACTGAGACATGACTCTCGATGAACATGATGCCAAAACTAATAAACCATTTTTTGCGGTAAGTTGCACTCCTAAATCAGCCAGTTGAGCATACTTCTTTTTTGCTAATTCAATGTCCGCTTGCTGCTTAGCAAAACTTGGAGGGTCAATAACTACAACATCAAAACGTTTTCCTTTTTTTATAAGATTTTTAAGTTCAACAAAAGCATCACCCGATATAGTTTTATGAATTCCTGAATAGGAATTTAGTTTTCCATTTTCTCTAGCTAAATCTAATGCCTGCTTACTAATATCTAAACTAGTAACTTCTTTAGCTCCATTAGCTAATGCATGTACCGAAAATCCACCAGCATAAGAAAACACATCTAAAACTGACTTACCTTTACTTAACTCACCTACTCTTCGTCTATTATCTCTGTGATCTAAAAAATAACCTGTTTTATGTCCTTTAATAACATTAGCAGTAAATCTTACACCATGTTCTATAAATTCTACAACTTCATTATTTAGTGTTCCGTAAATGACTTCACCATCTTTTAAAGTATGATTTTTACTATTTTGTAAGTTTCTACTTAAACGCATTATAGCAGTGTCTACTTTAGAAATTTGTTGTAAACTAAGAAGTATAGATTCTAGATAAGGCAACCAAATTTCGGAATACAACTTAACTACCAAGACTGAATTGTATACATCTGCTATTAAACCTGGAAAACCATCATTTTCACCAAATATTAAGCGATAACTATTTGTATTAGTATCTAACAATTCTGAACGCTTCTCAAAAGCTAATTCTATTTTATAGTGAAAGAATTCTGAATTAATTTTTGCTTTAGTCTCGGCATTATGAATAATTTTAATACGAATTGGTGAGTTAGCATCATATAAACCAATACCTATTACCCTATTTTTATTCTTACTAAAAATAATAGCTAAATCACCTGTACTTGGATTATCGTTAATCTTCTCAATACTATTTGAAAATACCCAAGGATGTCCTTTAACCACAAATTGTTCTCCTTTTGCATTTAGTTTAACCGCTAAATTTTTTGGGTTTGGAGATGAATTAAATTCAATGTGAAATGACATAGTTACTTTTAAACTTCTAAACTTTCATTTATATTAAATGAGCTGCAAATTTATCTTAAAAAAGCAATGATATGTCATTTTATAGCTTAAAATTGCTGTTTTATCTACTTAAATGGTTAATGATGATAAATAATATTACATTTGATTATTAGATCCCAATTCTATCATTGATATGTATTTATTACATAAAGTATTAAATCCTTGTCATAACCTATTTTAAAAAGAAATGAAAAATATTTTAATTTATGGTGCTTCTGGTCATGCCAAGATGATTGTAGATATTATTCATAAGAATAATAGATACAAAATAATAGGGTTTTTAGATTCTTTTAAACCCAATAACGAAGATATTTACGGTTATAAGATTATAGGAAATCTAGATGATCTCACAGCCCTTATAAAATTACATAATATTGAAGGAATTATTATAGCTATAGGTGATAACTTCACAAGGCAAAATGCCTTCAATAAAATTTCTAAAATTGCTCCTCAGATAGAATTTGTAGCAGTAATACATCCTACTGCTGTATTAGCTAATGATATTATTATACCAAAAGGTACTGTAATTATGCCTAATGCTGTGGTAAATGCTAATGCAAAAATTGGAGAATTCTGTATTTTAAATACTAAGTCGTCTTTAGGGCATGATTCTAAAATGGCAAATTTTTCTAGTTTAGCCTCTGGCGCTATCATAAGTGGCAATGTAAAAATTGGTGTATGTTCTGCAATTTGTATTAGTGCTTCTATCATACAAAATATAACCATAGGAGATCATACAGTTATAGGTGCTGCTTCGCTAGTACTAAAATCTATTGGTGATTATAAACTTGCTTTTGGTGTTCCTATTAATATTATAAAAGAAAGAAATGCTGATTCTAAATATTTAGGCTAAATAATTATATATGCTTCTTAACAAAATTAGAAATAAATCATTTTGGACCATAGATGGTATAAAAGGTGGAAACGTAAAAACTCATTTTGAGGAAATCAAATTCAGTATTAATAATGCAAATTCTAGCAAGGCGAAGCAAATTAAAGATTTACATATAAAGCGCTTATTAGAACACTCTGTTAAAACCACGCCATTCTACAGTAAATTGAATGATGCTAATAAAATTTCTGACTTTCCCGTTATAAGAAAGACAACAATTCAAAATGACTTTGAAGCTTTTCAATCATATGAATTTAAAGATAAGAACAATTTTAAAGTATCAACTAGCGGATCCACAGGAGTCCCTTTTTTCTTGTTTCAAAATAAGGCTAAACGTTATAGAAATCATGCCGATAATATTTTCTTTTTTAATCAATCTGGTTTTCATATAGGAAATAGATTATACGAACTAGAAGTATGGAGAGGCCATAATGAAAAAGGGAAATTAAAATCTTGGCTACAAAACGCCGTTCAATTTGATATCTCGAGATTAACTGATAAGAGAATTGAAGCTTTTTTAGATTTATTAAAAGCTGATAAACAACTAAATAAAAATATGCTTGGTTTTGCTTCTTCTTACGAGATGATTGCTCAGTATTTAGAGAAAACCAATAAAATTCTTAAGAATTTGAATATAAATTCTGCCATTGCAAATTCAGAATACCTTAATCCTTACACTAAAGCTACATTAGGAAAATATTTAGATACTACTATACTTTCTAGATATTCTAGTGAAGAAATTGGAATTATAGCTCAACAAACTTTAAAATCACCAAATAGCTTTGTTATTAACCATGCTAGTTATTATGTAGAAATTTTAGGGCTTGATAATAATACTCCCGTGAAACCTGGTGAGTTTGGAAGAATCGTTGTAACTGATTTATTTAATTATGCCATGCCAATAATTAGATATGATACGGGCGATATTGCAAAGCTAGGATTAAGTAAAGATGGTGCAATGGAATTAGAACAGATTGAGGGTCGAAAGATGGATGTCATCTACGATTCCCAAGGTAACCTAGTCTCTTCTTTTGTTGTATATACAAAATTCTACAAGTATTATAGCCTATTAAAACAATATCAGTTTATTCAACAAGGAGAAAAAGAATACGAAATAAAATTAAATCTTCAGGGTGAAAGTTTTGAGTTTGAGAAAGATTTAATAGATGACATTAAATCTGATTTTGGAAAAGACTCAAAAGTAATAATTACTTATGTTGATGAAATTCCCCCCTTATCTTCAGGAAAAAGAAGGAAAGTAATGAATAATTATAAAAAGTCTTAATATGGCTTTAAGCCAAGAGCCAAAATTTCATCGGCAAATTCACCAAAAAATGGACCATTAGGAATTTGGATTTCTATTCCTTGATAACGCGTGTTATACTAAATAAGCATTGGCATATCACTTTTATCAATACCAATATCCCAAGATACTATTTTAAAATACGGGATTTTAATATGCATATCACAAACCATCTTAAGGACTTTATCATAATTTGGTATTTCACAACCCTTTAACAGAGTGCCTGCAAGTGTTTTTTCTTTGATTTCCCCACTTTTGGTGTGCCCTATGCTTTTAAGATTCCCTAAATCATTAATACCGCAAAACATGCCACCTCCACTAAAATTATCAGTTCTATTTCCTGGCTCACCTATTCTAACTGCAGATGACAATATATGGACTCCATCATTATTCAAATAAGAGATTATTCTTAATGTATTTAATGATGATGGATTAAGAATCTTTAATGAATTACTTTGTTCAACTAGCTCTTGGATAATAAAGTCTTTATGATACAAATCAAATAGTTCGAAAATATTTAGGTTTTTTATGGTTGTTATATTATTAACTACAGTAAAAACTTCAACCATTTTACCTTTTCCAGATTCTAAAGTAGGCTTAATAATGTATTGTTTATTTTTATCATTACAAGCTTCAGCTGCAATCTTAATATCTACTATTTTTTCATTAACATAATAAAACCCATTTATATTCTGAACAATTCTAGTCGGTTGCTTAAATTCTTTAAACAGTTTGTAAGTTAAATTCTTATCTAGTAATGATGGCCATTGTCTTTTTTGATTTAATCTAAAAGAAATGATTGAACGAAAAATATCTAATGGTATATAATCTTCATGAAAAACTCCAGTTATACCAGTATAATATCGATGCCAATATGTGTTTTGCAACTTCTATCCTCTGGCTTTATAATAATCTTTAGCAGCCCTAACTTGATTGCGCGTTAATTTAGGAATCTCAACTTTACTAAGCGATTTTTTTACATATTTTCGTGAGTTCATCCTTGAATTGAACTCTATTAAACGTTCTTGGAAACTCAAAACACGCTTAGTAATTAATTTCTTAATAAAATGATAAACTAACATCTAATAAGCCTTTAGAATTAAATTCATTGTCCATCTTATAAAAAATATAATACGATTTTTATTTTTTTCCACTTTAGCAACAAAACGATTAATAGATTTCTAAAACTAATAGAACTCTTTAATAAGTCAACCTTATTTAAGACTTAAAGCTAAGATTTCTTCAGTAAAGTCACCTAAAAAAGGACCATCAGCTATTTGCAAATCAATACCTTGCCTATGTGTATTATATTCAATTAAGACAGGTAATTCATCCTTATCTATTCCTATATCCCAAGAAATAATTTTAAAATAAGGTACAAGATAATGCATTGACTTTACCATATCTAATACTTTTATATAATGAGGTATTTTGCAATCTTTTAAAACTACACCTGTAGAAGTTTCTGTTAGTACATCACCATTAGGATTATAGCCTTTACCCTTTAAATTTCCATTTTTAGAAACACCACAAAACAATCCACCCGTTGAGAAGTTATCTGTATCGCTTCCTAGCTTTCCAATTCTCAAAACAGAAGAAACGATATGGACTCCATCTTCATTTAAATATGATACTATACGCAGTGTATTTAAGCTTGATGGATTAAGGGATTTCATTATTTTGCTTTGTTCAATAAACTCTTGAATTATAAAATCTTTATTGTATATTTTGAATAATTTTTCTAAACTATAATTCTTATATGTTGTTTTATTATTAACTATTATAAAAGCATTAACCATTTTTCCTGCACCAGAGCCAACAGTTGGTTTAATAATCATCTTATCCTTCAATATCTTACAAGCATCAATTGCTTTCTGTAAATCAACAATTTTATTATCTATATAATAAAACCCATTTATATTTTGAACAACACGCTTTGGTTGGCTAAAGTCTTTGAATAAATTATAAGTTAAATTCTTATCTAATAATGCCGGCCAATGTCTTTTTTGATTTAATCTAGGGTTTATAATAGAACTAAATAAATCGTAAGGCATATAGTTCTTATGAAATTCACCATTAATACCTTTATAGTATCTGTGCCAATATGTATTTCTTAATTTATAGCCGTTAGATTTATAGAATGATTTTAACTCTTTTATCTCTTCTGAGCTTAATTTGGGAAGATTCATTTTATACATAAGAGATTTCATATATCTCCTTGTTTTTATAGTAATACGGAGCTCATCAAAACGTCTTTGAAAATAAATTATACGTTTGGTAAATACTGATTTTAAAAAATAATAAAACTTCATTTAATTTTTTTAAAATGTGAAATAATCGGTTCCTTATTTCCCCACTTTACCCAAAGCAAAAATTTCATCTGTAAATTTACCAAAAAACGGACCTGTAAACATTTGCATGTCAATGTTTTGATAAAATGTGTTATACTCTATTAAAACAGGCATGTCATTTTTATCTATACCAATATCCCATGAAATAAACTTAAACATAGGAATTACAGGATGCATCTGTTTAACCATTTCAGTTACACCAGCATAATTTGGAATTTGGTAATCTTTTAATAAAATTCCAGATGGGGCTTTATGTAAATTAGATTTTCCTCCCTCATTTCTATGAATAAATCCTTTACTATGTAATGATCCATCTTCTTTAACAGCGCATGCCATACCACCAATAGAAATATTATCTGTATCACTACCAGGCTTTCCTATTCTTAAGTATGAAGTCAAAACATTAGCTACACCATTTTTATCTAAATAAGACACAACTCTAAGTGTGTTTAGTGTTGTTGAATTTAAAGTGGCTAGTTTTGCGCTCTGTTCAACTACTTTTTGAATTATAAAATCTTTATGATATAATTTTAATAAATCAATAATATCTAAATTATTTATAGACGTTTTTCCATTATCTACTGTAAATTTTTTAACCATTTTTCCTTGGCCAGATTCTACAGTTGGCTTTATTATAAATTCAGTTTTAATTTTATCAAATACCTCAATAGCTATAATCTCAGGGACTATAGTATGATTGACATAATAAAACCCATTAATATTACTTAGAACAGTTTCGGGTTGATTAAACCCTACAAATAAATTAGACGTTAAATTTTTATCTACTAAAGCTGGCCAATATAATTTTCTATTTAAGTTAGGCTCCATTATTGGCCTAAAGATATCTAAGGGAAGATAGTCTTTATAAAATTTACCATTAGCAAATTTATAGAATCTGTGCCAATATGTGTTATTAAGTTTATATCCTTTCGACTTATAAAAAGATTTAGCTTCCTTTATTTCGTGTGGCTCTAATTTTGGTATGTTACTATTTCGTAGGACTTCTTTTATCATCTTACGGGAATTCATCTTAGCATTAAATTCTACCAAACGCTTTTGATAGTTTAAAACCTGACCCGTAAATAAACCCTTAATTGAATGGTATATAGCCATTAGTACTTTTTTATCGTGAAGTTCATTGTCCATCTTTTAAAAAGTACTAGACTAAGATAGAGTTTCACTGGTTTAGAATTAAGCTTCTTTTTAAACTTAATAGTAGATTTATTAAAATATTCACTTACACTTAAATAGGTTGTTACTCCTTTTTCTTCTAAAAGTTTGTAACTATGATAACGTAAATATGGAGCCAAATTTTTACCTCTAAAAGCTTCAAAAGTATACATGCTATGCAAATAACTTTCTGTTGGCTGTAAATCAAAATAACGTTTTTTAAATGTAAAAGGCTTACATTTAATAAACATATAAGCTGCTATTTCACCTTTATTTTTCAGACCAATACATATTTCACCATTGTTTAAATCTGCTAATAAATCTTTTTGCTCAATTCCTATTATTGTGCTCTTGATGTGATTGATTTCTGACTCTCCGAATAAAGAAATTTCAAAATCCTCATCCTCACCCCTAATTACTGGAGGTATAATTGCAGATGTAGCTTCCTTCACCCAATAGTATGGCATAAAATCTAATCCAATCTTAGCAAGATTATTTCGTACTCCATGCAAAAACAAACCATGTTTAATAATATTTGATATCCATTTTATACGATAGGATATACCTCTTTTATCTCCTTCCATAACTGATATTATTTATAAACACGACCATAACTGCCATTACCTGGTTCCATTTTCATCTGCTTTCTAAATTCAGCTGGAGTCATTACTTCTCTATTATTGGCTTTTGCAATAGTATGGACTCTTTCTATAAGTGAAGTATTTGTAGCTAATCGAGTTCTTTCGGCATCAAACCAAATATTATCTTCTAAGCCTACGCGTACACCTTTTCCAATTGCAATAGCCAAAGAATTCATCATCAATTGTTTGTTACCAATACCAGCAATACTAACTAAAGCATCTTCAGGAATATCGTTTAACATTACACCTGTATGCAACAAATTAGTCTGTGCGCAGGCTATGTTTCCAAATAAAAGATTGTAATATAGAGGTGGTTTTATGTAACCTTTTTTGACTAGGTATTTTCCGAAATTTATCATACCAACATCAAAGACTTCCAATTCTGGGACAATACCCTTTGCTTTCATGGTATTTGCTAAATCTTCAATCATGCTTGGTGCATTCATACTAGCTACTTTATTAAAATTTAAAGAACTCAGCGTTAAACTTCCCATATCTGGCTTGAGATCACCTTCTAGCGACAATACATCTGCTCTTTTATCTAGTGTATTAAAATTTCTACCGCTTAATGAGGTGCAAATAACAAGATCTGGAGCGTATTTACGAATACCAGCAATCATTTCTGCATAAACCTCTTTCTTGTAAGTAGGAACACCTGTTTTTTCATCTCTGGCATGTATATGAGCCATCGTAATACCTAATTCATAAGCAAGATGCACATCTTCAACAATTTCATTAATAGTTACAGGTACATGAGGTGTCATGTCCTTAGTAGGTATCATTCCTGTAGGAGTGAAGTTAATTATTAACTTGTTCATTAGATTTGGGTTTTAATGAGCCGAAACATAGTTTAAATATTAGTAAATCCATAAATATTTCGACGAAAAGAGTTTCTATTAGTATAAATTGAACATTATCAAACTTTTAAGAATAAAATACCAAACAAATTAATTAATGGTTTTCATATTATAAATTACTAAATTACTGCAAATTTGACCATTTGTACAAATCGAAATAATTGGATGAATACAGCAGTAAACTTTCTGCAGGCACTTTTGGTTCTACAAAGGGACTATATGGTCCAGGATACAATCTAATCTTTCCTTTTTTCTGGCGTAGAATTAAAATATTGTCGTATTTATCCATTGTAGCCTTATCGATAAGTATCTGTGGTTGAGACATTTTTACATGTAATTGCCATATCATCCACCAATCTAAACCATGCCTTACTATAATTAATGTTTTATCAGAATTTTCTATTTTACTAGAAATATTTGCCAAATCATTGTATGCGGCTTCATTAATTACTGAATTTTTAGGTCGCACAATATTATAAAGCAAAGCTATAAAAGATATCGAAATTATAACTAATGGGATTTTACGCTTAATGATATCTTTTAGATAAGGAAAAACTAAGACTAATACTACAGCTTGAGGTACAAATAACATAAAACTAAATCGTCTCCATAATTCAAATCTTAAAATTGGTAAGGCTAATAAAACAGTAAAAACCAATAGAATTATTAATATCTGCCTTTGAGGTTTTTTAATTGTGTTATTCTTTAAACTAAAAAATAAAAGAATAACTATCAATAGATTCACAATAGAATTAACAATACCAGCAGGGTAATAAACAATCCTCCATGGTAGTCCAAACCATTTTTCAAAAATATTAATTGCATTATAGGCTCGAAATGAATCAAATATACAAACCATCAAAAACCCAATTGCCACAACAGATACCACAGGCAAAAAGGCATGTTTTTTATAAATACATATCAAAGAAATTATTAGAAAAATAATAGATATCGAAAAAACACCAAAATGAGTGACTGCAATCAATACAAGCGTTAAGCCCATCATTAGGGTATATTTCTTTGAATTTTGTTTAACAAATTGAAAAAAGAAATAAATAAAAAACATAAAACCTACCAATCCATAGGCATTTTTCATCATTTCTGCTCCTAAGTACAGTGATGAAAATGAAAATAAACAAAAGATTAATATAGAGTACTCATAAATCTTAGGAAGCTTAAAATCTATTAGCTTATGATTCATTTTATATAGTGGAAATAAAATTAGAGGTATACTAATCGCTCCTGTAATTTTAACCACAATTAATACTATGAATTCAATAGAATGGTTAGGGAATAGAAAAACTCCTGTTTTCACTAATAACGCATTAATATAAAAGACTAATGGCATATCATTGACAGCTAAATGTCCATGCTCATATATTTTCATGATTTGAACAGATATATAACCACCATTAATACCAGTAATAATATTAGATTGCGATTCAAAAAAGAATCTTATACAGAATGAAAGCACTCCAAAAATAAAATAGACTAATCTTGTACTCATATAATTACTAATTATAAGCTCTATATGTCTTCATAATGCTAAATGATTATACATAGTACTCATTAACAACCTCACGTCTTTTTCCAGAGTCTAATAAAGGAATATCATCAATATAATTAATTTTAATATTAGCATCATTCCCAAAATAACTCTTGTACTCTTTTAGCACTTCAACTTCATTAACCTTTTTATCTGTATTGAGGTTTATTTCATAATCTCTCATACTTTTTTGAACTAATTGAAACTGTTTATAGTCTCCATATTTACATAGTTTTGCAGATAAATGGGAAGGCACTAAATTCCCTTGCGTATCATAAAGTAAATCTAATCGTCTTCCAGATATTTCAGAAAAAAATGGTCTTTCATTTATATCTAATTCTATAATTCCTACATCACCTGTATCATATCTTATCAAAGGTGTAGCTAGATTGTATAAATCTGTAACAACTATTCTACCGCGTTTACCATAATCTAATTTTTTATCAGATTTGAGATCGAAAATTTCAACAATATAACTTGAGTCATTTATCTTAAAACGCAAATCATCATTACCAATTTGTTGAGCTATAATTCCATTTTCATTGTTTGAATATCTCGAAAGTGGAGTTATATCAAAATATCTTTTAACAGCATTTCGAGTATAGTCATTTAAAGCTTCAGAAATTGTTATAATAGATTTAGTCTTAAATTTAATTGGGTTTTCGTCAAGCTTATCAAGGTACTTACATATTTTTTCGAAAGAAGAGGCATATCCAATAAAACTAACGTTTGAAGATTGAACATTTAATTTAGTTATAAATGCATCTATTTCGTAGTCTGTTAAATGAAAAACACTCAAAGGAAGCATGTTTTTCATTTTAAAACTCATTTTATTCTGCAAACTAAACTTGTCTGACCATATTTTTATGTAGACTAAAAAATCGCCAATATTATAATTTGATTGAGATGAAAAGTAAATATTATCTGCAACATTCTTTAAAACTTTGCTTTTATTTTGGTAGGTACTAAAAGGTGAACCAGTAGAACCACTTGTTGATACTTTTCTGCATTTTTTAACATCAAACTTTGAAGACACAAATGCATTTAGATTATCTCTAATGATATTTTTATTAATAATAGGAAAATTGTCTAATCCATTATTATTTGATGCTTCCTTATAAAATTCAGTAGTAGATATAGCATGTTGTATTAAGTGATCTAATGAAGCATTCAATGATTTTTTTTGACTTTCCGAACTATCTAATAACCTCTGAGTATTATTGAGTTGGTTTTTAATACGATTTTTATTTACCGCATCATTAATCCAAAAAATCTTTCGTCTAAGATTTAATCCTCTTTTCATTTAAAATAATTAATAGCCTACTAAACCTCAAATAGTTAAGGTTTTAGCCAAAATTATAACAAAAAGTTTAACATTTCATAATTTTACCTGTTAAACGGAACAAAAAACGCAATCAAATTAATGATTGCGCTTTTTTGCTTTAAAAAAGTAATTAGAGTACTTTATTATTAACTAATAACATTTTGCTTTTTTACAGCTAAAGCATAAATCACTAATCCAAAGCCAATTTTATTAATGGCATCTGCTATATTATATACCACATCAATTCCACTCTGTGGCAAAATTGAATTATACCAACCTTCAGTGCCCATCATATATCCTAATGGATAGATTGCCCATCCCACTAAAACAAACCAGCACAATATTTTGTGAGCTTGAAGTACGTCACCTCCTGCTTCAACTGCTAACTTTTTGGCACTTCCAAACCAAATTTCGTACACAATATAGAAATAAGCCGCGCCTGAAATTGCTCCCCAAACTGCAGGTCCACTGCCAGTATTAAATACAGCTTCACCAAAATATCCTGTAATTAACATCACTACTGAAAAGAATATCATTTTCCACATTAATGATTGTTTTGCTCCTGCTACTTTGAGTATTAGGTAAAATTCTACGCACATTAAAGGAACCGTTAATATCCAATCTACATATCTAAAAAATGTGGGTGATTCCATGTTTGCAGCCCAATAATCCCTCATATAGAAGTAATGCACTGCGGCAATAAAGGTGATTAGTCCAGAGACTAATACGGAGGTTCTCCATTTTTTATCAAATTGATTTAGTGATAAAAAGAAAAATGCTGATGCAGCCATCATAGCCATACAACCAACAAAAAAAGTAAATCCAACATAATCAGTTGGGTCCATTTTAGACGTAATGTCCGAAAATAATAAAATAGATTTCATAAAACTTATATTTAGTTAATTAGTTATGTTTAAACAAATTTACAATTTGGTAAACAAAAAAATTATTTTTTTAACAATATTTTTAGTTTTTATTTAATAATCTTATATTTTTTTATGAGAAATATCTACAATATATTAATTCCACTAAGTTTTGTGGGGCTATGGATTACTTCTATGGTTTCAAAAGAAGTAGAGGTACTTTTTGGATTTATTTTAATATTTACGTTTGGGATACTACATGGATCTAACGATATATTACTAATAGATACTGTATCAAATGAAAAGAAAACCCACCCCTTTATACGTGTTTTAATTACGTATTTACTAACTGTTTTTATAGCTGTAGCTGTATTTTACTTTTTTCCCCTGATAGCCCTTGTATTATTTGTTGTTTTTAGTGCATTTCACTTTGGACAACAGCATTGGGAATACAAAGAATTAGAAATCTCCATGACTGTTAAAAACATCTATTATTTTCTTTATGGCATGGTAGTCCTTGAGCTATTATTTGTATATAATACAACAGAAGTTATTGAAGTGGTATCTTCTATTACAAACTATGAATTAGGTAGTAAAACGATTAATTGGTCTTTGATTGTATTTGGAATTATGCTTTTTTTAATTGCTTTATTTATTGCTAACAAATCAAAAACATTTAAATCTTATATACTTATTGAGTTATTTTATTTAATAGTTTTTGCTATCATATTTAACGTTTCTAGTCTTATTTGGGGCTTTACAATATATTTTATTTTGTGGCATAGTATACCTTCTCTATATGAGCAAGTATCATTTATTTATGGTAATTTCAACAAAAGAAATCTTCTTAGATATTGCAAGACCGCCTTTCCTTATTGGTTAATATCTATCATAGGTATGTTAATAGTATATTTTATTTTTAAAGATGAGAAGTTATTTTACGCTATATTTTTCTCATTTATAGCAGCAGTAACTTTTCCACATACGCTTGTAATTAACAAATTGTTTTCGAATAAAAAAACGCAATCAAATTAATGATTGCGTTTTCAATATTCTGGGTTCTGAAACAGGTTCAGAATAATAATTTATTATTTATTTAACTTCTTCGAAATCTACATCTTCTACATTATCCCCTTCTTCTTCTGTTTGGCCTTGAGCTCCTGCATCAGGACCTGCGGCTCCACCTTGAGCTTCCGCTTGTGCTTTGTACATCTCTTCACTAACTACTTTCCATGCCTCATTGATTTTCTCTAAAGCAGGATCGATAACTGCGATATCCTTAGTTTCATAAGCTTTCTTTAACTCTTCTAGTGCTTCTTCAATTGGTTGCTTCTTATCATCTGATAATTTATCACCAAATTCTTTCAATTGACTTTCTGTTTGGAAAATCATAGCGTCTGCACTATTCAATTTATCAGCAGTTTCTTTTGCTTTAGCATCTGCATCTGCATTTGCTTCTGCTTCCGCTTTCATCTTTTGAATCTCTTCTTCTGTTAATCCAGATGATGCTTCAATTCTGATATCTTGCTTTTTACCAGTTGCTTTATCTTCTGCAGAAACCTTAATGATACCATTTGCATCGATATCAAAAGTTACTTCAATCTGAGGTGTTCCTCGTCTTGCTGGTGGGATACCATCTAAATGAAAACGACCAATTGTTTTATTATCTGCTGCCATAGGACGTTCACCCTGTAACACATGAATTTCTACTGATGGTTGGTTATCTGCTGCAGTTGAGAATACTTGAGATTTCTTAGTCGGAATCGTAGTATTTGCTTCAATTAACTTAGTCATTACATTACCCATAGTTTCAATACCAAGAGATAACGGTGTAACGTCTAATAAAAGAACATCTTTCACATCACCTGTTAATACTCCACCTTGAATTCCTGCCCCTAAAGACACAACTTCATCAGGGTTTACACCTTTACTTGGTGCCTTACCGAAAAACTTCTCTACAGCTTCTTGCACTGCTGGAATTCTTGTAGAACCACCTACTAAGATAACTTCATCAATATCAGATTTAGATAAACCTGCAGCTTTTAAAGCTGTTTGACAAGGCTCAATTGTACGCTTAATTAAATCGTCAATTAATTGTTCAAATTTAGAACGTGTTAAAGTACGTACTAAGTGTTTTGGTCCACTAGCAGTAGCCGTCACATAAGGTAAATTGATTTCTGTTTGTGCAGAAGATGATAATTCAATCTTAGCTTTTTCAGAAGCCTCTTTAAGACGTTGTAAAGCCATTGGGTCTTTACGTAAGTCCATATCTTCATCAGCAATAAACTCTTCTGCTAACCAATCAATAATTCTTTCATCAACATCGTCACCACCTAAGTGCGTATCACCATCTGTAGATAATACTTCGAATACACCATCTCCTAATTCTAGAATTGATACATCATGTGTACCACCACCAAAATCGAATACCACAATTTTTTGGTCAGTACCTTTTTTATCCATTCCATAAGCCAATGCTGCTGCAGTTGGTTCGTTGATAATTCTACGAACTTTTAAACCAGCAATCTCACCAGCTTCTTTTGTAGCTTGTCTTTGAGCATCGTTAAAATATGCTGGTACTGTAATTACAGCTTCAGCTACATCTTGTCCTAAATAATCTTCAGCGGTTTTCTTCATTTTTTGAAGAATCATAGCCGATAATTCTTGTGGTGTGTATAAGCGACCATCGATATCTACTCTTGGTGTATCATTGTCACCTTTTACTACTGTATATGGTACGCGCTCTGCCTCTTTTTTAGATTCAGAATATTTATTACCCATAAAACGTTTAATAGAATAAACCGTTTTTGTTGGGTTAGTTACTGCTTGTCTTTTTGCTGGATCTCCAACTTTAATTTCACCACCTTCTACAAAAGCGATAACCGAAGGTGTTGTTCTCTTACCTTCAGCGTTTGGGATTACAACTGGCTCATTACCTTCCATCACGGAAACACAAGAGTTTGTTGTACCTAAATCAATTCCAATAATCTTACTCATAATTTATATGTATGTTTTGTTGCGTTTTAATTTTAACTCACAATTTACAAGTCAATGATTATGCCATGACAATAAATGTGACATGATGTCAGATGAAATAATTTTAAATTTATTTACTATACCTAATACTTTGGTACATGCTTTGATGTATTAACAGAAACAATTAGTTATTATGAAAAAAATAGTATCCTTTCTTACAGTATTCGCCTTATTATTAACCGCTTGTGAAGGACCACAAGGGCCACCAGGATTTGATGGTTTTGATGGTTTAGATGGTGAAATCATCGCCTCATCTGCTTTTGAAATTGAACTCGACTTTATCGAAGCAGACAATTATGAATTTATTGAAGCTTATGGCTTTGACGTATTACCTACTGATGTTACTTTAGTTTACATTTTGTGGGAAACTTTAAATGGACAAGATGTATGGAGACTTGTGCCACAAACCGTTCAGTTTAATGATGGCAACTTAGTTTACAATTATGATTTTACTCAGACAGATGTCCGTTTCTTTTTAGATGGCACAACAGATTTCACAACTTTAGATGATGCTTTTACGCTTGCTCAAGTTTTTAGAGTAGTTGTAGTACCAGCAGACAATGTTGGGCGTACTGACATAACAGATATCAATAATGTGATTTCTAAATATAATATTGAAAGCTTTCCTAAGCGATAACATAGCTTAACTAAAGAAATAAATAGAGCAGTTTTGAATAGATATCAAAGCTGCTTTTTTTGTATTCAATCTGAAACAAAATGTATATTTGATGTCTCTAACTAAATCAAATATTGAATGGAGTGTATTTCTATATTCGACATGCTTAAAATTGGTGTTGGTCCTTCTAGTTCTCACACTTTAGGGCCATGGAGAGCAGCCGAACGTTGGATAAAGGAACTTAAAAACAAAAATCGATTTAATAAGGTTGAAAAAATTACGATCGATTTATATGGGTCACTATCTCTAACCGGAAAAGGTCATGCTACAGATTATGCAGTTTTATTAGGACTCAGTGGAGAAGACCCTGAATATGTGCCAGTGGATAGTATCAATGAAACTATTGCAAAAATAAAAGAGACTAATACACTTTATTTAAATAAAGAAAGGGAGCTTCCTTTTAACATTAAAGAACAGATAGTTTTCAACCGTAAATTCTTACCTTTTCATTCAAATGGAATGTCATTTAGCGCTTTAATTAATGGCAGAAACTACAAATCTACCTACTACTCTATTGGAGGAGGGTTTGTAGTGCAAGAAGAGCGTAAAATTTCTAAGGCAAATAAGATCATCTTTTACTGTACATTTCCTTATCCCATATCCTATGGTGATGAGCTTTTAAAGTTTTGTAATCAGTTAGATCTTCCTATTTCTGGTGTCGTTTTAGAAAATGAAAAATCGATTAGAGAAGAAGCATCAATAGATTTTGAATTAAATCGAATTTGGAATACAATGCTAGAATGTATGTATACAGGCTGTCATGCAGAAGGTAATTTACCTGGTGGACTTAATGTAAGGCGTCGTGCTTTTGACATGCATAAGAATTTGATTGGTGAACACCAATATAATAGTCCTCAAAATTGGCTAGAAACAATTAGAAAAACTGAAGTAAAATTTCGTCAGATTTTAAAATGGGTCAGTTGTTTTGCTTTGGCTGTAAATGAGGTTAACGCTTCTCTAGGACGTGTTGTTACTGCACCAACAAATGGAAGTGCTGGTGTTATCCCTTCTGTTTTGATGTATTATTTAGTGATTGAAAATCACGATGCAGGTTTTAATCATATCAAGAAATTCTTATTAGTTGCTGGTGAAATTGGCAGTATCTTTAAGAAAGGAGCTACTATTAGTGCTGCGATGGGTGGATGTCAAGCAGAGATCGGAGTGTCTTCAGCTATGGCAGCAGGAGCTTTATGTGAATTACTTGGAGGAACGCCAGAACAGGTTTTAGTTGCTGCTGAAATAGCTATGGAGCATCACTTAGGGTTAACATGCGATCCCATAGGAGGCCTTGTACAGATTCCATGTATTGAGCGCAATTCTATGGGAGCGGTAAAAGCAATTAATGCTGCAGAGTTAGCTTTAGATACAGATCCAAATAATGTAAAAGTCCCTTTAGATAAAGTGGTTAATACCATGTGGGAAACTGCAAAAGATATGAACACTAAATATAAAGAAACTTCGGAAGGAGGCTTAGCAATTGGAGTTAATATGGCAGACTGTTAATCTTGACAGCCTTTTCTTCGTCTTGTATCTACTAAATAAATAATCTTCCATTCTCCATCGGTTTTAATAAGCTGAAAAGAATTGACACCACAATGACTAAATTGACCTTGATACCAAAATTCATAGGGTGTCCAAGCATTAGCCATATTACCATCGACCTGAAGACTAAAATCTAAGAGTTTTTCTTCAAATTTTCTGTCTTTTGGAATACTAGCAATAGATTTTATAAATTTATTAAAATCGTCTTCCTTTAATACTGTCTTACCGTCTTTATTAGTTGATATTGATGTAATATAATATTATCCATAACCATAGATTCTAAAGCCGTAGAATCTTGTTTATGGAATGCATCGAAGAACTCAATAATCTTTGCTTTTACATTTTCTGATTCAGACTTTTGATCGTTAACATTTATACCTAAGCATAAGATGAACATAAGTAATAGGTATTTCATGATTATTATAATTTTATTTCAAAATAGGAATTCAACAGTATTTATCTGTTAAATAAACAAAAGTTTAACAAAACTCATTATTTTTACGAATACTAAAATAAAGATAATGTCTGTAGCAAAAAATGAATACAAAAGAATTACAGTAAAATCATTAGTAGACATGAAGTCTAGAGGTGAAAAGATATCTATGCTTACTGCTTATGATTATACCATGGCAAAAATCGTTGATGGTGCTGGTATAGATGTAATTTTAGTTGGTGATTCTGCAAGTAACGTAATGGCTGGTCATGAAACCACATTACCAATTACATTAGATCAAATGATATATCATGCTTCTTCTGTCGTTAGAGCCATAGATCGCTGTTTAGTTGTTGTAGACTTACCTTTTGGTAGTTATCAAAGTGATCCTAAAGAAGCCTTACGATCTGCTATTAGAATTATGAAAGAATCTGGTGGACATGCAGTTAAAATGGAAGGAGGAAAAGAAGTCAAAGAATCTATTAAACGTATTCTAAATGCTGGAATTCCTGTAATGGGACATTTAGGATTAACACCGCAATCCATTTATAAATTTGGTACCTACACTGTAAGAGCCAAAGAAGAACAAGAAGCCAAACAATTAAAAGAAGACGCACTAATGTTAGAAAAAGCCGGCTGTTTTGGTATTGTATTAGAAAAAATTCCAGCCACTTTAGCAAAAGAGGTTGCAGAAAGTGTTTCTATACCTGTGATTGGTATTGGTGCAGGTAATGGAGTTGATGGACAAGTTTTAGTAACACATGATATGGTTGGTATGACTCATGAATTTAATCCACGTTTTTTGCGTCGTTACATGAATTTATATGAAGAAATGACGAATGCTTTTTCTCAATATGGTGAAGATGTTAAGCGTGGTGATTTTCCTAATGATAAGGAACAATACTAGAATAATAAATACATTAAAGCATATTCAAAAATAAATTGTGATTTATAAAAATTGGTCCTACAGACTATTCATCTATTCTCTAATTTTAATAATTTTATCCTTTATTATTGATAACAGCCTGATAACATTTTTATATCATTTCACAATTTTATTGGGTGTAATTTTTGGAATAGTCTCCTTTATCAAGAAAGAGCAAAATGATTATAAAAAGTCTATCGGTTTAGTGGGGAATCTCATCATTTTTGCAATTTTTGCTTTCCTAAATTTATTTGTATTAAAATTTTTCGGGTATGTCTAAAATTTTATCCAACAAATATAATCTTCAAGTCATACATGAAGACAATCATATCATTGTTGTAAATAAACGTGCTGGTGATATTGTACAAGGAGACAAAACTGGTGATAAGCCTTTAAGTGAAGTTGTAAAAGAATATATTGCTGAAAAATATAACAAACCTGGTAATGTATATTTAGGTGTTGTACATCGTTTAGATCGCCCTACAACTGGTATTGTACTTTTTTCAAAGACTAGCAAGGCTTTACCTCGACTAAACAAACTTTTTGCCGAAAAGAAAGCTAAAAAAACCTATTGGGCTTTGGTAAAGAAGACACCACCTAAAACAAAAGATACACTCATTCATTGGTTAAAAAAGAATTCAAAAAACAACAAATCAAAAGCGTACGATAAAGAAGTGGAAGGAAGTAAAAAGGCTATACTCCATTATCAAATCATTAAAAAACTTGAAAATTTCTATTTGTTAGAGATTGACTTAGAAACAGGAAGGCATCATCAAATACGTGCGCAATTAAGTTCTATTGGATGTCCTATTAAAGGAGATTTGAAATATGGTTTTGATCGCAGTAATAAAGACGCAAGTATTAGTTTACATGCCAGAACCTTACGATTTATTCACCCAGTAAAAAAAGAGGATATTAATATAGTGGCACCTCTACCCAGAGATCCACTTTGGAATGCTTGTAATAATTAAAGTGTTCTGTATGGATAAACTAAGTGCAGGATTGTGCCCTTATTTAGTTGAGACTCTAATTGAAAATTAGTATTAATAAGCTCAGCTCTTTTTTCCATATTAATTAAACCTGAACCTTTTTCTACAGTATTCAAGTCAAATCCAGAACCATCATCTTCAATACTAATTTCAAGTTTGTCCTCAAAATAATTTATGCTAATGTTTAAATGCTCTGCTTCAGCGTATTTGAGTGTATTAGACGAAAATTCTTGAAGAATACGGAATAAAATGGTTTCATCCTTTTCGTTCTCAAAATTTACCTTATTCCCAGTAATAGCTATACTAGATTGTATTAAACCTGTTTTATTTAAACGTTCTATTTCATTTTTAACTACAGCTTCAAAACCTAAATTAAATATCACATCACTATTTAGAGACTTAGATAAAGTCCTTACTTCAGTTAAGGTCTCTTTTAAAGCTTCAGATGCATTATCAACCTTAGTCTTAACCTCATCATCAACAATCCTTGAAACTGCTTTCATTTGCATTGAAGCCAAAGCGAGCATTTGCCCTACATTATCATGTAACTCTCTACCTACGTGTTTTAAGGTTTCTTCTTGTATTTCTTGCTGAGTTCTAACTAGTTCTTCCTCGAACTTTTTTTCTTGCTCGATTCGATCTATAATTAGTTGGTTTTTTCGTTTTTGGAAAATTGTAAAAAAAAGTACAAATACGACTATTAAAACTAAAACAAAAAACGCCACGTAAGCTATTAGGGCTATTAGCTCTTGGCTAATTTCATCTTGAACCGCAGCGAATATAAAAATGCAAATGTGTACCATGAATACAAAATTATATTAGATATATCTAAGAACAAACTTCTAAAAAAAATAAATTCTTTATTAACCTTTAAATAAAAAGCATTAAAAATAAATAATGGTGTTAAACAAATATACCATAACAATAATGCTATACTAACGTAAAAAACTGGAGATTTATAAAAATTCAATATGTCATTACTTTGCATTAATTCTCTTAAATAGAGCATAACCATAGTAAAAATAATAAAGGTATAGATAACGCTATCGTATGGAAGTCCCATTTTAAAAAAATTGTCTCCAACTAAGAAAAAGCCAACGCAAAATAGAGTATAACAAAAGACTAAATATTTAATAATTTTATGAGAAAAAGCTGTATTTGTATTTTTAATCATAAACTTTCCAATAAGAAATATAGTTACAGGATTGTATAAATTATAGAGCCAAGAATTTCGATAAAATTTAGAATTTTTGACACTTGCAATAAATGAATTGTCAGTAATATCATATAAATATGGATACATAGCTAAAGTCTCAACAAAAACAATAAACCATAAATACCAAACAAAAGGCCTTATAGTATCATCTTTTGTTTTCAACCAATAAAGAGATGAAGTTAAAGCAGCAACCAATTCCAATAAATGAAAAAGGAAATCGAAATTCGTCATTCTAAATTAGTTGATACAATTAAGTTAGTTAGGATAGTTAGCTCCAGGAGGGTTTCCATTTTCACCTTTATTCAGTCCATATCCTCCTGGGATATCAGTTGCGCCTCCCTGAAAAAACGGTACTATACTTCCTTTTGATATATTCTTTTTACCAGTAGGTATAAAAACAACGTAGTTAATCCTGTTTCTCCTTTTGAATTTGGATAGGACCCCAAATAAATCCTAAGACCATCCATCGTATAACCAAGTTCACCTGCTTGATTCTCTGCATAATTAATATAATTCTGTATATCCTCAATCGACCACCAAGATGATCTATTATCACCACGAGTGGTGGACTTACGAAATAATGAATCATTAATTATTTTATGTTTCAAATTATAGGCCTGATCTAAAGTCTTGGCTTCTTTTGGTGTTATAATACCTTAAGGAATAGATACTTCTTCCATAATCATTTCTTCATTTTCTTGAGAACAATAGAAATACATGACTAATGCACCAAAAATAACACCAACAATTAGCAGTACTGAATTTTTTATAATTAAATTAATTTACTTTAATTAGGCTATAATATTTTCATATCATAGCCATTAAAAAAACAAGTTATACCTACTGTGGATAATTAGCTCCTGGTGGTCTCCCTTCAGATCCAATATTTAAGCCATTTGCACCTTGTATGTCATGACTATTATCCCCTTCAGCATCCCCGATCTTATTACTTGAAGTAGGGACTAAAAAAGAAGTAGAATAACCAGCTTGACCATTTTGTGTTGGATAAGCACCACAATATATTCTAACACCATCCATTTCGTAACCTAGATCTTTAGCCTGTGCTTCGGCTAAATCCAGAAAAGTTCTTAAATCATCCAAAGAATACCATGACGACCTATTATCTGGTCTATTAGTAATCTTACTGCTGATAAGTTCACATCTTTCAGTAAATGCATTGTTTAGTTCTTTCGCCTGATCTGGCGAAATTAAGCCTTTAGGATTGCTCATTTTTAGTTAATTTAATAATTAGTATTTAGTTTACTAATTAAGGGTTATAAGAATAATATTTAAAATTAGAAAATTTTATTGCCGATTACAAATTTTATTACAAATTTTCTTACGAAACTAAACTTTTAGTCTGATTTTTAAGTTACTTCCTGTCGTTTTCTGACTTAAGATATTTATTGATTTCTCAGTTAATTGCAATACTCTAGGATAACCACCTGTAGTTTGACAATCTCTCATTAATACAATTAATTGCCCTGAAGGAGTTAACTGTAAAGTTCCTGGTAAAACTGGAGCCGTTAAAATTTGTTCCAAGTTATTTTCAATAATCGGTTCTAATTGATAAGCCATTCTACTATTAAGTTTAGAGACCTTAAAAGTTATTTCTAAAAGTTGTTTTTGTTTATCATCTGCCAATTTATTGAATTCAGGGCCTTTATATACTTCTAATGTAGAAAGCTCAATTATTTCGTTAATACATTTAATGGTAGCATTGGCACTTTGATTATTAACATCATAACTCTCATATTCTATGATATCACCGCCTTGAATTCTATTATCAATAGTAATCGCTTTATACATACTTCTACTTCCTAAAACTAATGGACTTTGAAAACCATCTTTAACGGCTAAATAGGCTCTAAAACCTGTCTTTAATCTTCCAAAGCTTAATATGTCATTAGCTTTTATTGAAATGCATAAATTCATTTCTACATCAACGTTGTTAAGTTGCGGTTGAATGTTCGCGCCAGAGATCGCAATTATTGTTGGTTTCAAAAATTGCAAGCTAGGACCAGTCATTGTAATCTCTATAACAGCTGCCTCTTTAGAGTTACCAATGATCGCATTAGCAAACTGACTAGAATATGAATCCATTACACCAGAAACCGGAACACCATAATTACGCTGTCCAAAACGGCCTTTATCTTGAATACTTGTATAAAATCCAGATTTTAAAACCTTAAGCATCTATTTTTATTGACTTTAATTGATATTCTGATTGCATGATATCTAATTGGATATGCTTATACCCCGTGTTTGAAATGGGTACAAACTTAACTTTATCGCCTGCTTTAATATTGCAAGGTGGATTTTGATTTGAATTAAATAATTTTATTGGGGAATTTCCAATAATATGCCAGCCACCAGGACTATCTTGTGGATAGATCCCAGTTTGCTGTCCACCTATAGCAACTGAACCTTCCTTCACATTAAGTTTTGGTGCAGTTTTACGGTCTAAAAATAGATTAGAATTTAATCCACCTAAGTATAAAAAGCCAGGTAAAAAACCAATAAAATAAACAGTATAAATTGCTTCTGAATGCAATTGTATAATTTCTGAAATAGACAGTTTTTTAAGATTAGAAAAATGCTCTAAATCTACTCCGAATTCATCGTCATAACAAACAGGTACTTCCCAAATATGAGGTTTTGATTCAGAGTAGTTAGTTTTATCTAAAAATAGGCTTTTTAACATTTCAAACTCACTAGTGGCATCATTAATATTGAAATCATAAATAATTAATATTGAATTATATGTGTTAATTACTTCAACTTTTTGTTTAGAGTATTTTTTATGAATAGCATTTTTAAAATTTAAAATGTTTTTTAGCATTTTTTCATCAATAATCACTGGCCATTCTATTAAAATAGAGTACTCATTTAATTGCGAATATTGAAGTTTAAACTCCATAATTTATTATTGAATTTTAATTCTATTTTTCGGTAATTCTAGGTTCAAATACTTTAAAATATCTACTGCGCTTTTTGCGTCTCCATGCACACATAAAGTTTCTATTTTTAGAGGCACTTCTACTCCACTTATAGCTTTGACTTTTTGATATCTTATTATTCTTAAAACATGATTCAAAATCACTTCATTATCATTTAGTACTGCATTGCGATTTTTTCGAGACACTAAGGATAAGTCTTCATTATAATTTCTATCAGCAAAACCTTCATAAACAACCTCTATATTTTCAGCAATTGCCAATTTGGTGATTACAGAATTAAATGGCGCATAAAGTTTAATAGGAAAAGACAAACTTTTTATAAGCTCAATCACAACTTTTGCAATTCTTTCGTCTTTACTAGCAAGGTTATAGAGTGCACCATGTGGTTTAATATGGTGCAATTGCACAGTTTCGTTATGCAATACTCTTTGCAAGCTGCTAACTTGTTGTTTTAGACTGCTATATAAATCTTCTGCAGAGATATCGATTTCCAATCTTCCGAAATTAGCTTTATCAGGAAATGAAGGATGTGCACCAACTTTCACATTGTGTTTCTTAGCAAGTTTAACCACTTCCATAATTGTTAATTCATCACCAGCATGACCACCACAAGCTATGTTACATGAAGACAAATAAGGCATAAGCTTAGATTCGTTACCAATACCCTCACCAACATCTGCATTAATATCTATTTGTAATGTATCAGTCATTTATATTAATTTAAAGACACTAAGAATGCCTTTTACTCCCAAGAATATATTGATTACTTGTATCACTACACCTAATATATTTTGAAGCTTTGAGTTTTTATAAGATCCTAACACTGAAGATTTATTCATTACCCAAAGTAAAAAACCAGCTATTATTGGTAATAACAAGCCATTAGCAACTTGAGCAAACTTTATAATTTCAATAGATTTAAAACCAATTGTAGAGAATACAACTCCTAAACCTAATATAAACATCCAAACCGCTCTAAACTTTCTTGACTTTAAATTAGCAGACCACCCCAAACAACCACAAGCGACAAAAGCCGCAGCTAAAGGTGCAGTTATGGCACTTGTAATACCAGCAGCAAATAATCCAATAGAAAGAAAATATTTAGCATTAACACCAAACAAAGGTTCTAAACCTTTAGCCAAGTCTGATGCATTAGAAATCTCTTGATTTGTAATTGACGAAGCTGATATCATAATACACATAGACACAATTCCACCTAAAACAACAGCCATAATCGTGTCTTTTCTTGCAAAACTTAAATCACTCTTATTTTTCCATTTTGTTTTTGCAAGCGAAGCATGCAAGAATAAATTATATGGCACTACAGTAGTACCTATCAAACCAATTATTGTTAAAATACTTCCCTCTGGAAATTTTGGAACAATTATACTTTTAGCAATTTCTAATAAATTCGGTTTTGTAATAATGGCTGTTGTTAAAAATGCTAGGCTCATCAATAAAACAAGAAAAACTAATACCTTTTCCAATACTTTATAATTACCTATAAAAAGCAATACAAAAGCAAAAAAGCCAATAGTTAAGCTCATTATATTAAGTTTTAAACTTCCTAATTCCAAAATAGGATTACCAAATAATGTTTGCATTCCTAATGCTCCACCACTTATGTTTCCCGCTTCGTATGCAGCATTACCAATAACGATAGCACTCAATATTAAAATAATAGCGAAACCACGTATTGCAGGATTCTTAATTTCAGCTCTTATAATTTCTGACAACCCTTTTTGAGACACAATACCTAAGCGTGCAGCCATCTCTTGAAGCACAACAGTAGCAAATATTGACAACACCATTGCCCACAACAATGCATAACCAAAATTAACACCTGCAAGTGTACAAACTGTAACAGTTCCTGGCCCAATAAAAGCTGCAGCAACTAAAGGCCCAGGGCCAATATTCTTAAAAAACTTTTTCATTAGTCATTTATAGAATTGAGCGCATAAATAGCAAAACTACCTAACCAATGACCACCTTCATAGCTATCACCAACTATACTTGGTAAGGAATAATTGATATGTTGGTTAGCCACATTACCAAGATGTTTATATTCTGGTAAATCTTTAGCAATATAATTTAAACTCCAAGCTCTGGAGAAATTGACACCATCGAGATGAACTAGCTTTCCATCGGTTCTATCTGATACTTCACCTACACCTAATTGAAATGATTCATCTTTTAGTTGAGGCATAAAATCGTTAACCCAAACTTTAAAATCGTTTAACTCTAAGACACGTTTCATTAAAGCTGCTTCTTCTAAACAAGGTGATAGAAAATCAAAACCACTAGGTTCCCAACTTATTGGACAATCACTATCATTACTATAAAACTCTTTTGCTCGATTTTCAATTAAAGTCGCCAATTCTTCGTTATCTAATGTAGCTGCATAGTCATAAGCAAAGCTTAATCCAAAAGCTGTATTTGGATGTTCTCCCACCCTAATCGGGTAATTAAGCTTTGGCAAAAACTCAATATATTTGTGGACTATTAAATCTGTCAATGGTTGAAGGTTAGCCTCTAATTCTCTAGCTACTTCGCTATCCCACGTGTGTAATTCTTCAGCAAGTTTTAGTAACCATGCCCAACCATAAGTGCGTTCAAAAGATTTATTATACTGTCCTTCAAAATACAAAAGCTCGTGTTTTATATTCCCTTTAGATATATTTTGAAGTAGTTTTTGCTCAATGATGGCTCTATTATCTAATTTAGGAAAATTCTTTAGCAAACTCACCAAACTCCAATGACCATGAACGGCCGAGTGCCAATCAAAACAACCATAAAAAGTTGGATGTAACTCTTTAGGTGTTTTTAAGTCAGAATCTCCTCCTATAGTTTGATTAAGTTTATTCGGATATTCAGTATTCATACAATGCAGTGGTAGTTGAGTAAGTCTATCTGCCTCCTCTAAATTGAGGATAGGTATCTTAACAATATCAACTTCAACATTAGACTCTGTTATCTCTTTCTTTACTTCATTACAACTAAGAATTAAAATTCCAAAAAATAATAGGTAATAGTTTTTCATCTGGTTAATCATTTTCGTATATCTCAAAAATACGATATTTACATTTCATTTTTTTCGACTCTACACTTCTAATTCCTCAATATTATTTATCTTTCAGAATAAATTCAATCGTTATTATCTCAAATAGAAGATGACAGAAAAAAAAGCAGCAAAAAAAATGGTTAAATACACTTAAGTTTTTAGCAGCATATTTAGTAGCTGCCTGGACATTTCTTCAATTTGTAGATTGGATTCTTAACCGTTATAATATTTCACCTCATTGGGTGGACATTTTATTATGGTTATTCTTAGGAATTACTCCATCGCTTCTAATTTACTTTTATCATCAAGAGCGTTTGAGTAAACGCATATTAAAACTTAGAGAAAAGATTATTATCCCTCTTAATATCATCATTCTCATTATTGCATTATACTTTGGGTTTGGGAATAGTGACCTTGGCGCTACTACAAAAGAAATTCAATATACAGATGAGCAAGGTCTAGCAAAAAGTGAAACAATTACTAAAGAAGAATTTAGGATTGGTGTACCTATTTATGGTTTTAAAAATTTAGATAAAGACAAGTCTTTAGATTGGTTAAGATATGGAATAGGACGGTTATTAGAAGAAGATTTACATCAGAATAAGAGCTTAAGTCCTGATTTTGGTTTTTATACAAATACATCAACTAAAATTGAGGAGTCTTCTCTATTTAATGACTTTTACATCGATGGTAGTTATAAAAAAGATGGAGATAATTATCATATTACTGCTTATAAACGAAAATCTACAAATGGAAAAATACTCAAAGAACAATTGTTTTCAGGCTCAGATTTATTACCGTTAATTGATGAAATAACCGTTTTTATTACCGAAAACTCAGGCTTTACTGAAACGAAACAATTACGTTACTTAGATTACCCAATTAATGAGTTTATGAGTGACTCTATAGACGCTATTAAAGAATATCTCAATGGAAATTATAGCAAGGCAGTTACTATTGATAAAAATTTTGCTTTAGCCTACCTAGAATATGCAAAACGATCTCTCAGAGTTAGCCGTGGCAAATTAGAGGTTCAAGACTTAGCAGATAAAGCATTTGATAACAGAAGCAGATTGCCACTTCAAAAACAGTTAGAAGTACATATACAACATAATTTAGCTTATGAAAATTTTGATGATGCAGCAGAGCAAGTAAAACTTCAATTAGAAGTCGACCCGCACAATTCATTCTATAATCAAGTTTTATTCAGCATTTACGGTGAAACCAAACAAACAGATAAATTCTTTGAGTCTTCTGGGAAATTATTTGACATGGATCAGAATCCTGATACAGGAACAAATCTTGCCATAGCAGCAATGGTGAGTGGTAATGATGATATGTTAATCAATGAAATTAAAAAATATGAAATAATCAGTCCTAACTTAAAGATTTTTAGGCTTCAGCCACTATTATTTAAAGGAGAATTCAAAAAAGCTGAAACACTCTTAGAAGATATAAATTCTCCTTACCCAAATTATAAAAACAGAACTAAAGTCTATGATTCTGCTACTCAATATTTAAAAAAGAATGGTTATGATATTTCGAAATTTAAAAAGTTTGAAGGTTCCTATCGCGCTAGTTTTAATGAACAAGTAAACACCTATTGGATTGAAAATAATAGACTCATACAATATATAAAAAATCAAAGAATGCATGCGCTTCTGCCTGCTGGTGAAAATTGTCTTGTTTCTGGATTTATAAATAATGAAACATATAAACATAATTTGGTGTTAAATGAATCTGGAAAACCAATAGGGATTAATTTTCAAGAAATCAATAATCGTGATAATATTAACTCTTATTGGTATTGGAAAGAAGATGATACTATATTAAAAGCTCATAAGGCCTTTGACAATGGAAATTCCGAAGAAGCCTTAAGGTTATATGAAATTGCTCTTAATAAAAACCCAAAGCATGCCTATTTATCTAATGCTCTTGGATATTTGAGCTATATAAAAAGTAAAGATTCTATACAAATGCAAAATATAACATTTTCGGGTGATTATGGTCCAAGAAAATTTTGGGTAGAAGACGAAAAGTTTTACTATCAACGTAAAGACAATAATACTGAATTGGCAAAGGTTGAATTATTACCAATCTCAGAAAATCGCTATATGGATTTAACCAGATTAGGTACGATTATGGCTTTTGAAAAAGATCCATCTGGTAAAATAGCCTCAAAAAGTTATAGCTATATTATTGGAAAAGAATTAGCTTTTGAATGGAGACATAACATTGGTAACGAAAACGTTTCTAATTACTTTTTAAAAGACGATTAACCCAACCAACCCTCACGATCTAAACTACGATACTGAATCGCTTCACTAATATGAGCTCCCAACACATCATGAGACCCTCCTAAATCTGCAATAGTTCTAGATACTTTTAATATTCTGTCATAAGCTCTAGCAGATAAATTTAAGCGTTCCATGGCCGATTTTAATAGTTGTAATGATGCTTCATCTAATTTGCAATATTCACGGATCTGTTTAGTATTCATTTGTGCGTTGTAGTGAATATTCTCTAAATCCTTAAAGCGCTCAGTTTGATTTTCTCTTGCTTTAGTCACACGCCTTCTAATATCTACTGAAGATTCCCCCTTTCTATCATCTGAAAGCTTCTCAAAAGGTACAGGAGTCACTTCAATGTGTATATCTATTCGGTCTAAAAGTGGTCCAGAAATCTTTCCCATATAACGCTGCATTTCTGCTGGTGAAGATGTAATTGGAGAATCTGGATCGTTAAAATAACCACTAGGACTCGGATTCATACTTGCCACCAACATAAATGAAGACGGATAAGTCACAGTAAACTTTGCTCTAGAGATCGTAACTTCTCTATCTTCAAGCGGCTGACGCATTACTTCTAAAACTTCGCGCTTGAATTCTGGTAATTCATCTAAAAACAAAACTCCATTATGAGATAATGAGATTTCGCCTGGCTGAGGGTAGCTTCCTCCGCCTACTAATGCTACATTGCTAATTGTATGATGTGGACTTCTAAACGGTCTCTGAGCCATTAATCCTGCATGTGCTTTTACTCTGCCAACTACTGAATGTATTTTTGTAGTTTCCAAAGCCTCATGAAGTGTCATTGGCGGAAGAATAGAAGGTAATCGTTTTGCTAACATGGTTTTACCTGAACCTGGTGGCCCAATAAGAATGATGTTATGGCCTCCTGCTGCTGCAATTTCCATACAGCGTTTAATACTTTCTTGTCCTTTTACATCCGCAAAATCAAATTCTGGGAAGTCGAGATTCTTATAAAATTCTTCTCGTGTATTTATTATAGTTTGCTCTAGAGTTTCCCCTTTATCAAAATGGTTTATGACTTGTGTTATATTATCAATACCATAGACTTTTAAATCATCCACTATTGCAGCTTCTTTTGCATTTTGCATTGGCAATATAAACCCTTTAAAACCTTCTTCTCTAGCCTTAATAGCAATTGGTAAAGCACCCTTTATAGGTTGTAAGCTTCCATCTAAGGACAACTCACCCATAATTAGGTAATCATCGAGGTCTTCAGCTTTTATTTGTCCAGAAGCCGCTAGAATACCAATAGCTAAAGTTAAATCATAGGCAGAACCTTCTTTTCGTAAATCAGCTGGCGCCATATTGATTGTAATCTTTTTACCCGGAATTCTATAATCGTTATTCTGAAGTGCAGCTGCGATACGATAATTACTTTCTTTTATAGCATTATCAGGTAATCCTACTAAGTGATACCCAACACCTTTATCTATGTTAACCTCCACTGTTATTGTTGAAGCTTCTACACCAAAAACGGCACTAGCAAAAACTTTTTTGAGCATAAAAAGATTGATTTTCTTTAAATGTATGGAAAAGGATTGTAATAAAAAACTGACTTAAAATCAATTCGTTTGGCATAAACAAAGAATGCATTTCATCGAATAATTGATACGCTTTGTGGATTATATTAAAATTAATTCTATGTTTACCATCCCAAATTTACTCAATATGAAAAAACAACTACCCCTAATGTTAGTGTTGGCACTTATCTTTAGTGTAACCTTTTTCGGTTGTTCGCCAGAATCTGAAGCCCTAGAAGAAAGTGCTTGTGATTGCGACAAAGTCACTTATGTTGAATCTAAATACCAAGAAGAGACAACTAATGAGTGGCTACTTGAACATTTAGAAACTAATCGTGAAGATGTTCAATGTCAACCTGAAACGGATTATTCAATTCCTCCTGTTGGAAGTTTGACTAGAGAAGTCCATAGAATTGAGTGTAACTAACGCTTGTATTACAAAACACATAATAGCTTTGGATTAATTGATTCAAGGCTATTGATTGTTTTTAATTTACAAACTCCAAAGCTCTTAGTTCGTTATAATAAATATTCTTCTTAGATATAAATCCAACGTGCCCACCATATTTTGGCATTTCTAAGAATAGGTTTGGATTCTCTTTTGCTTCCTTTATAGGAAAACAATCAGGAGATAAAAAAGAATCGTTTAGTGCATTGATGATTAAAGATGGTACTTTAATATTTGGCAGAAATTGCAATGAACTTGCCTTGTCATAATAATCATAAGCATCTGTAAATCCATGTGCTTTTGATGTGTATATATGATCAAAATCTATTAAAGTTTTAATTGTGTTTAAATCTGCAGCAGATATGTTGTTAGGAAATTGTAATATTTTAGGTTTTAATTTATCTTTTAAATGTTGTAAAAACCTAATTGCGTAATGTTTATTTTTAAAACTTAGCAATTCATCACAAGAACCTTTTAAATCACAAGGTACAGAAACTGCAATTACAGCTTTAACTTCCTTAGGCAGCTCATTGCCTTCGCCTACATATTTTAAAACCATATTTGCTCCAAGACTTATACCTTTTATATAAATTTCATTGTACTGATTTTTAGTCAATACATGTTTTACAACAGAGTCTAAATCTTCTGTAGCACCAGAGTGATAACTACGATATAATACATTAGGTTCACCACTACAGCCTCTAAAATTAACACCAATAGCATCAATACCATTATCATTAAACAGCTTTGCAGTACCAGTAATATATGGGCGTTGTGCATGTCCCTCTAGTCCGTGTAAAAGAATAATGATTTTATTAGATTTCTTCTCTGCATAACTCCAATCTAAATCTAAAAAATCATTATCGGGTAAGGTGATACGTTCCCTTGTTTGTTCCACTCCACTAACCTTCCTTACCAAACCAGAAAATACTGTAGACACAAAGCTTTTTTTAGCCCAAAATGGTGGTTTATAAGTTGGTTCTAGAATTGGCATGTGTTAATTAATTTCTAATGATGTGAATTTAAAACCACTTCCATTAAATAACCCTTTGTCACTCAACTTTATAGCCGGAATAACAAGTAATGCCATAAAAGATAGACTCATATATGGTGCATGTAGTTGACTGCCTAATACTTTTGCCATTTTATCTAATTCAGAATATTGTTTTCCAATCGTTTCTGCATTTTGGTCACTCATAATACCTGCTACGGGAAGTGCAATCACTTTCTCTTCAGAATTACTTAAAGCAC
This sequence comes from Winogradskyella sp. PG-2, assembly GCF_000828715.1. Taxonomy (NCBI): domain Bacteria; kingdom Pseudomonadati; phylum Bacteroidota; class Flavobacteriia; order Flavobacteriales; family Flavobacteriaceae; genus Winogradskyella; species Winogradskyella sp. PG-2. The sequence continues at coordinate 3,681,514 of NZ_AP014583.1, forward strand.
AAATACCACCTTCATTTTCAATTAAGAGATTTACAGCTTTACAAATTGCTTCATCAGACACTCCAATAGCAATAATATTGTGAGAATCGTGCCCAACAGAAGATGCAATCGCGCCTTCTTTAAGTCCGAAGTTTTTGATAAATGCAATAGCTGGTTTATCATTTTGATAGCGATTAACTACCACCATTTTTAAAATATCAGTTTTTGTGTTAGAAACCAGATTACCTTCTTCAATAGTACTATTCGCTATAATTTCATTTGTCACTAACTGACCATCTAAACATTCAATAACTCGAATTTGTCTTGTACTAGATTCAAATCTAAAATCAGAAACTTGCTTCTTATATGTATTGAAGTTGTTTAGATTTTCAAATTCTACAGGTACAATTTTTGAAATACCATTATTAAAAACTAATTCACCATTAATATAGGTTTGTAATGTCTTAAAGTCTTTTAAATCCTTTACTATAATAAAATCAGCAACATCTCCTTTATTTAATAAACCAATATCTAGATTATAATGCTTTACAGGATTTATACAAGCTGCTTTAAGAACTTTGAATACATCTATACCTTTTGCAACTGATCTAGCACAAAGTTGATTAATATGACCTAGCAATAAATCATCAGGATGCTTATCATCACTGCAGAACATCATATTTTCATAATGTACATTTAATAAATCTATTAAAGCTTCAAAATTTTTAGCTGCACTACCCTCTCGAATAATCACTTTCATCCCTTTTTGAAGTTTCTCTAAAGCTTCATCATAAGTAAAACATTCATGATCCGTTGAAATACCTGCAGAAATATATTTTGTTAAATCATCACCTCCTAGTCCTGGTGCGTGACCATCAATAGGCTTATTATAATATTTTGCCCATTCTATTTTTTTCAAAACTTCTGCATCATCATAAATAACTCCAGGATAATTCATCATTTCAGCTAAGTATTTAATTTCTGTATTAGCCATTAATGATTTAATATCATCAGAATCTATTACTGCTCCGGCAGATTCAAAATTTGTAGCTGGCACACATGAAGGTGCACCAAAATTGAATTTAAATGGTGTCTGCTTACCGTTTTCAATCATAAACTCTACACCTTTTACACCAAGTACGTTGGCAATTTCGTGAGGATCTGAAACTGTAGCTACAGTACCATGCTTAACAGCTATTTTCGCAAACTCGGAAGGTACAAGCATTGAGCTTTCTATATGAATATGTGCATCAATAAAACCTGGCAAAATAAAGTGGTTTTCTTCGCAGTCTTTTTTTTCAACACTTTTAATAATACCGCTTGCAATGGTAATTTCTCCCTTGAATATTTTGCGATTAGTTATGTCTACTATATTTCCTTTTAAGATCAACTTAATTCAATTTTTAAAATATCAATGGTTTTATCTTTAACTCTAAACCTATTATCTGCACGCTTTCCTATGACCCAAACAATATTACCTTCTGATGTTAAAACCCAAACACTCTCTTTTTCAACTAAGGATAATTTTTCGTCTTTTAGGTATTTACTAATTTTCTTTTTCCCTTTCATTCCAAGCGGATGAAAGTAATCTCCTTTTTTCCAAAGTCTCAACTCTAAAGGAAACTTAAGTTTGTCTTTATCTATGTAAATTTCGTATTTAGATGCAGTAGTAATGGTTTTAACTAGTTCGAATTTTAATCGGCCAATCGGAATATTTATTGATTCATTTATTTCTTTCACCAAAAGAGATTCTTCACTATGTACCGAAGAAGATAATTCAGTTAAAATTAAATGTTCACGATGTTTCACTAATCGATGCGTATTAGATAACACATGCTTACCCGATTGTGCATTCAACAAGCCTACTAGATCATTCCACTCGGTAAAACCAAAACCCTTGAATATCTCAAACATATATGCCTTAGGATTATTCATCTTTTTGAATTTTGATATCTTATAAGTTATAGCATTTTTATCATGACTTATAGTTGCCTTTTTCTCTAACAATTTGATGCTATCCTCAACAATAGAAAATGTATCACCTAAGTTATCAACCGTTTTTCTAAAGTTATTTAATAGGTTTGGATTTACTTCTTTTAGAATCGGAATTACCTCGTGTCTTAATTTATTTCTTAAATATTTTCTTGAAGAATTACTACTATCTTCTCTCCAATTAATTTCTTCATGTATAGCATAAAGCATTAATTCATCTCTAGAAAATGGCAGCAATGGTCTAACAATATTTTGATTAATTATTGGAATGCCAGTTAATCCATTAAGGCCTGTGCCTCGCATAAAATTGATTAAAAACGTTTCAATATTATCATCTGCTTGATGTGCAGTGAGTATATAATCGAATTGTAATTGTATTGCCAACTCTGCAAACCAGTTATACCGTAATTCTCGTGCAGCCATTTGGATTGACAACTTGTTCTCGTCTGCATAAGTCTGCGTATCAAAACTCTGTATAAATACTTCTACTTCTAATTGTTCTGCTAAATCAATAACAAATTCTTCGTCTCCATTACTTTCCTCACCTCTTAAGTTAAAGTTGCAATGTGCTAAAGCAAAATTAATATTAGAAGTTTTACATAAATATGTCAAAACTACACTGTCAATTCCACCAGAAATAGCAATAACAAGCCTATTTTCTTTTAGAAAAGGTAATTTATTTTTAATATGATGATTAAACGCTTCTCGCACAAACCAAAGTTATTGAAATTAAGGTTTATGCTACAATTAAAGTCTAATTAAATACGAGAATTATTGAACTCTAAAAAAATAGTGACCTTCTGTGCCTGTTCTGGTATAAACATCACCACAACGATTAAACTTTATTTCATTATCTAAAGTATTGTAAGTATTGTAGACTTGTGCATTATTTTCAACCTCAATATTAAAATTAAAATTATTTGTATTGACTATGCAGTAATCACCAGGATTACTAACCGAAAGCCCAAGCCTATAATTATAAGTTAAATTGTCATCTGACAATACTGGCAACGACCTTATAGATTTTAAACAATTGCCAACTAAAAATGGCTCACCTAAACTATACTCAACTGAATAATCTTCTACTAACTGAGCATTTAGACCTGAAAGCTCATTATTTAACTTTAGTAAAAAGAAGCCTCCATTAAACTCTGTAGCATCATCTATAACCATCAATTCTTCCGTCTCATCACATTCATCAAAAAGCATTGATGATGTTTGTGCGTTTAAAAATATAGTTTCATTCTCAGTATAAATTTCTGAAGTATTTTCTATATCAATCGTATAAATTTCTGGATCAGAATAACCACAAGCAATTTCATCATCAAATGGGTCGCATATAACTGACAAAAGACAGGGAGCAAGTAACAGGAATTTGAGGTATTTTTTCATTTCTTTTATTTTAGAGTAGATGCCAAAAATGTAAAATGGTTGCGTTAAATAATTATAAATTTTAATTTTCTAAAACTTCACGCATCGCCTTGGCTTTAATTAAGCATTCTTCATACTCTTTCAAAGGATCACTCTTTGCTGTAATAGCACTACCTACAGAATAAGAGATGTATTTAAGGGTTTGATTATAGAGAATACTGCGAATAATAACGTTAAAATCGAAATCACCACTCGGATTAAAATAACCAACACTGCCAGAATATAAGCCTCTTTTCGTTTCCTCCAAATCTTCAATAATTTTCATGGCAGAAATTTTTGGAGCACCAGTCATACTTCCCATTGGAAAGGTCGTTTTTAAAATATCAACTGGTTTAGTGCCTTCAGATATTTTTGAAGAAACTGTAGAAATCATTTGATGAACTTGTAAAAACGAATATACCTTGCATAATTCTTCAACTTTTACACTTCCTTTTGTTGCAGTATGTGATAAATCATTTCGTACCAAATCTACAATCATAATGTTCTCGCTACGTTCTTTTTTGTCTTTAGATAAAGCTTCAGCTAGTTTAATGTCTTCTTCTTTATTTGATGATCGCTTCGCAGTTCCTTTTATGGGTTGTGAAATGACCATATTCCTTTCTTTTTTAATATAGCGTTCTGGGCTAGCTGACATCAAAAATTTATCTTCTACCTTAAAAAAAGTTGCAAAAGGTGGCTTAGAAATTTTATTTAACTTATTAAACGTCTCTAATGGGTTAATTTCACTATCCTCAGCATAAAACTCTTGACAAAAATTAGCTTCATAAATATCGCCTCTTTGTATATGAGCTAACATAGCATTAGCTTTTTCGAAATATTTATCCTTATGAATCCTAAGTTTTATTTTAATTTCATTTTTTTCTTTTTCGACTGGCTCAAACTGGCAATTTTCTATAACTTTTAAGTCATCTTCAATTTCATCATCTACCATTTTCAAATATTGCACCTCAACTTTATTACCTTTTATTAAAAAGAGCTTTTTTGGCTGAAAAAAATATAGATCTGGAAACTCTATTCCATCAAAATTTTTGGACTCTAATCGTTCTGTAGTATTCTTTAAATCATAAGTAAGGTAGCCGAAAATCCAATCTTTTGTAGATGACTGGTATTCCTCTAAACGGTTAAAAGCATCAAAATAATCTGTTCTTAATATTGTAAAAGCATCTACAGCCAATATTGCATCATAACTACTATAATTGTCTTTGTGATCATTAGAATCTAACCAAACTACATCATAATATTGTTGGCTCCAACATAAGAGTTGTTGTTTAAATTTGTCTAAACTTTTAAATTGGTGATGAATAGTTGTTCTCAATAGCAAAATATAATAGTTGTAAAAATAAAGAGAATACTTTTTAATAATATCAAATTTGTATATTTCATGTGGTTATATTTATTTTTAATGTCACATGCTATTCGCAAAATATTTATTATTTAGTGATTAAGCAAAATTACATTCTCGTTTCTAAAAACAAATTTTAATATGCACATTTTAAAGAATGATTCACTAGAAATTAAGATAAAGCCACGTGGTGCGGAATTATCTGCTATAAATTCAATTAAAAATAACAAGGGTTTTATGTGGCATGCAGACCCAGATGTATGGGGAGGCCATGCACCTAACCTATTCCCTGTAATAGGCTGCATGAAAGATGATAGTTATACCTATGATGGTAAAACTTACCCAATGACTAAACATGGATTTGTTAGAAGGAATGATGATTTTAAAGTGATCTCAAAAAGTGAAACTGAAATTATATTTCGTATTTCTTCTAACGATGATCTATACAAAATGTTTCCGTTTCAATTTGAACTTGATATCTATTACAAACTCAACGATAATATACTAACCATAAATCATATGGTCAGAAATATAGACACTAAAACTATTTATTTTTCCTTAGGAGGACATCCTGCGTTCACTTGTCCTTTATATGAAAATGAAAGTTATGAAGATTATATACTTGAATTCGAAAAAGCTGAAAACAGCCAGTCCTATTTGTTAAATATGGAAAACGGCTTAGTAACCGATAAAACAAAACCTGCTTTTACGACCGATAATACTATACAACTTCGTGGTGATTTATTTAATGAAGATGCTCTTATTTTTAAAGATTTAAAATCTAGAACTGTTACTTTAAAACACAAAACTAAAGGCAATATATTAACTGTAAAATTCAAGGACTTCCCATATCTAGGTATTTGGGCAAAGCCAAATGCTCCATATGTTTGTATTGAACCTTGGATAGGCATTGCAGATTCTGAAACAACAAACCAAAAAATTGAAGATAAAGAAGGTATTATTGCTCTTGATGCAGCTTCAGTTTTTAATGCTAGCTATAGTATAGAAATTGACAAAAGGCATTTAGTGTAAGTAGATTATAAATGGTAGCTTTGCAGCTAAATTAAACATCTTGACTTTTAACGACTTAAATTTAAATACGCCATTATATAACGCTTTAGACGATTTGGGCTTCACAACTCCAACTCCAATACAAGAAGAATCGTTTAATGTAGTTGCATCTGGTAAAGATGTCGTTGGTATTGCACAAACAGGGACAGGCAAAACACTTGCTTACATGTTACCCATACTAAGAAATCTTAAATATTCTAGGCAAGATAATCCTAGGGTTTTGGTTTTGGTGCCAACAAGAGAGCTTGTAGTGCAAGTAGTTAGTGAAATTGAAAAATTCTCAAAGTACATAAACAATCGTGTTTTAGGAGTTTATGGTGGCACTAATATTAATACACAAAAGCAAGCCGTTGCTCAAGGTCAAGATATTATTGTAGCGACTCCTGGTCGGTTATATGATTTAGCAGTAAGTAGAGTTTTACAGCTAAAATCTATTCAAAAATTAGTGATTGATGAAGTTGATGTGATGTTAGATTTAGGTTTTAGACATCAATTGATGAATATCTTTGATATCTTACCAGAACGTCGTCAAAACATTATGTTTTCAGCTACCATGACAAAGGATGTTGATGAGTTGATTACAGATTTCTTTATTAATCCTAAAAAGATTTCAATTGCAGTTTCTGGCACTCCATTAGAGAATATAAAACAAGAACGTTACAACGTTCCAAATTTTTACACTAAAGTAAATTTATTAGAATACTTGCTTCATGATAAAAATGAATTTTCAAGGGTATTGATTTTTGTAGCCTATAAGAGAATGGCAGATCGGCTTTTTGAAAAGCTTGAAGAGTTATACCCAAATCAAACATGTGTGATTCATTCTAATAAAACGCAGAATTACAGATTAAGAAGTATCGAACAATTTAGAGCTGGTGAACATCGTCTTTTAGTAGCAACTGATGTTATGGCTAGAGGCTTGGATATTAATGATGTATCTCACGTTATTAATTTTGACACACCTGATTATCCCGAAAATTATATGCATAGAATCGGTAGAACAGGTCGTGCAGAAAAAGAAGGTCGTACCATACTGTTGTCTACAGAAAAAGAGCAAGAAGGCAGAGAACGTCTTGAAGAATTAATGCAAATCAAAATAGATACTTTGGATATTCCTTCTAATGTTAAAATTTCTACTGAACTTATAGAAGAAGAACGTCCTCAAATTAGAGAACGACATAATCCTACAAAACGAAGAGATGTAGATGCTCCTGGACCAGCATTCCATGAAAAAAAAGAAAAAACCAGAAAGAAAATTTGGGCGGTTCTTACAGGCGTGAGATTGCTAAGAAATATAAGAAGCCTAAAACTAGAGGCGATAAAAATTATAATAGACGTAATAAAAAACGTAAATAAAAAAACCTCTTCTATGAAGAGGTTTTTTAAGGTCAAGTACTCGCAGGATCACATTTTATTATAACAAATAAAATCTATAACCCTAACCTTATAGTTGATCCTGCACTTGTACTTGATTTTCTGTTAAATCTTCTATTGGAACTATTAATCTTCCTTTTGAGTTTTTTAATATTACTGATATACTCTTCACTTCGTCTATGACATAATCCTGATCATTAAAAGTTATATTTTGTCCAGCTTCATATGTTTTACGAGCATAAAATGTCTTTAGCAATTTACTCACTACTTCTCTAGCACCAAATCCAAAAGCAATAGCAAATGCTAAAAGAAAAGCTGCAATAATCATATTAATATTATTAGTAATTATCTCAGTATTAATACCTGCTTGGTTTAAAGCCGTTACAGATATAAAAGTTAGCATTAAGAAAAACACCACTTGACTAATCATTTTACCACCAGATAAATCCATAGATTCAAAAAGAGACTTAAGTCCTTTCTTAACAAAATTGGTAAATAATAACCCAACTATAAATATGACTAAAGCTGCAAATAATTGAGGCAAATAAGATATTAAATCACTAATCTGATCAGTGATTATATCTAAACCCATTATATCAGAAGCTGTGACTAATAGTACAATATACATTAGGTATTTTACAAATTTTGAAACTACTTTTATCGTATCAAAATTGAGTTGTTTACCTTCTATAATCTCAATTTCATTAAGCTTATCGTCAAGTTTATTTGCATGTGCTAATTTTAAGACCTTCTTTATAATTCTTACTACCAATTTTGTAATTAACCATCCTATAATAAGTACTACTAATGCACCTATTATATTTGGAAATATTTTTGTTATTTCTAACCAAATATTAGTTAAAGATTTCATGGCAACATCTGAGAATTCGCTCACTTTTTCCATACTTATTTATTTTATTGTTAGGGTTTTAAGTATTATTATTTCTTTTACTAGTTACACTATCAATGATATGACCTATGTTATACGAAAACAACTCTGCTAATTCCATAAATAACTTGGCCATAGCAATATCGTGCATGACTTTCCCTTTAAGTTCCGGCGGAACCTCCTTTAAAGGCTGATTTATTTGCTTAAATGGATTTTCCATCTTTAGTATAATTTTCGTACTTACGTACTAGTTTTTCTTTTGCTCTTTTTAAGCGCATTTTTACTGCACTTTCTCCTATATCTAAAGCCTCTGATAATTCCTTAATTGATAAATTATCTTGATACTTTAATAATAATATCATTTTCTCGTCTGGCGAAATCAACTCTATTACTTTCTTCAGCTTTTCTACACGCATGTTATCAAACTCGCGAGTAGAATCTATATTTTTACCAATATTCTCTATACTATCTGAACTTACCGACTTTTTTTCAACCTTTTTTGCCGTATTTCGGGTAACATAATTTACACAATGATTATAAGTAAATGCATATAACCATGTAGAAAATTTAGACTTCCCTTTAAAACTGGCTAGTTTAACAAAGACTCTTAAAAATACATCTTGCGTTAAATCTTTGGCTTCATCAACACCACTAGCAAACCCATAACATTTGTTATATACCATAGTCGCATATCTATCGTACAGCACCTCAAACAACATTGTGTCGTTGGTTTTTACGATTGCTTCGACTAGCATTTCATCGGTTAGGTTATGAACAGCCTCTAGTGTCAATTTATTTATTAGTTCGTTTTAACTTTGTTAGTTATTAGTATTAAGACACCAAACATTTTATGAAGTCACAATTAATTTGAAAAAAATTCTTACTTTTTTAAATCACCTTCAATATCAACTAAATGATGCTGTAAAGCCTTAGCTGATATTTGAATTTCCCAAATCAGAAACAATAATGAAAGAATCAACAATAACAGTCCAATGCCAAATGCCCAAATTGCAATGATATTTTCACCTATATAGATTAAAAACATAGTGAGCACACACAACAGTAAACTACTAATACCTGAGATTTGCATATATCTTGTGAGTTTAACTCGTAATCTCAGGTTACTTATTTGACGTAAAATAGTCTGATCTTGGCTCTCTAAATACTTGTCTTTTAGATTTCTTATAATAGCAGCATAAGCTAAAAAACGATTCGTATAAGCTAGCATAATTAAAGAAATAGCTGAAAATAAAAGTGCTGGAGTGGTTAGTGTCAGTGCTTCCATAAAACAGTTTTAACAAAATTACTGAATTAAAGCTCCGAATAAAAAAAGCGAACTTGAAAAGTTCGCTTTTAATTGATCTACTATTATTTATAATTAAAATCTATATTCTTACTTTATTAAAACTATTCTTTAGAGAAAAATAACTATTCCTTTAATTTACTTAACTTAGCTTGGGCTGCTAGATTACCATCAATCTCAATTGCTTTTTTGTAATATTCAATGGCTATAGCTTTCTCTTTTTGTAAGGCATAATAATTCCCTAATGTCACATAGCTTTTTGATTGCTCAGGATAGAAATCTAAATTCATTTCAAAAAAAGCTAATGCTTTTTCATGTAGCTTATGTCCTTCTAATAAATACGATCCAACATCATTTATCAGTTGCCAGTCTGGTTTTACCTTACGTTTTAAACGTTTACTCAATTTTCCGTAATGCTTGTAATAAGGCTCAGTCAGTTGTTTAGCTGAATACTTCTTAGGTATATTAAATCTCCACATTTCATGAAATGGAAACCATGAAAAAACTGATCTTAGCCCATTATACTGCGCTGGTACAACAATGCTACCATGATCTTCATTTTCATAATACTCCCAGATGAAATTGAGTTTTTCATCATAGTCTACCAGTATATCATGAAATTTTAGATTAGCTCTAATCTGCTCTGTAGACACACTTCTATCCTTTCTCACTTTTACTGTATCCATAGCTTTACCTAAACTATTGGCTACAGCTATATACAATGACTTCTCTTTTCGATTTCCCTTTCGAATTTGATCTGAAGCCATTTTAACCAATTGTTCTTTATCCCACCAAAGGCTTGGATCTATTGCTAAATAGTTATCAAAAACATTTTCGTGATTTAAAAAAGCATAAAGCACCAATAGACCACCTGAAGAATGACCAATGATTGTGTTATTATTTTCTGTTGGATATTTACTATTAATAAAAGGTTTTAATTCGTTATCTAAAAACTTTACAAAATTATTAGCACCTCCTGAGGTTTCAGAATTACGACCACGTTGAAATTTCACATTGGTAGGTGTAAAATCTCTTGTTCTATCAGTGTTTGTTATACCGACTATAATTGATTCTGGAATGTTAAATGGTGCTAAATGTTTCATCATCCCAACTATAGTTGAGAAGTTTTTAGAACCATCTAAGACATATATTACAGGATATTTTTTAGTAGCATCGAAGTTATTGGGTTTGAGCATCCAAACATGCCTATACTCTTTTAGTATATCTGAGTATAAACTATCTATCTCACCAATAATTATTTTTTTACCAATACCTTCTTTAGACTGAGCTATTCCTTTAAAGCAAAGACTTAATACAAGCATTGTCATAATGAATTTATATGCCTTCATTTAATCATAAATTTTTAATCAACTTTCTTAAACATTAAAGGTTTATCTTTCCCTTTTGTAAATTTCACAGCTTCAATTCCAGGATAAAAATCTAACACGACACCCAATGTATCAAATGTAAATTGATGTTGTTTAGTTGGTGCTAATTCTTTTAAAGTACTTTGTTCTGGTGCGCCCATTAAAATAGTTCCATTAGCTTTAAATATTAACTTATAAGGCACTTCCTCACAAGTATACTCACCTTCATATAATTTTACTTGTTCTTCTGTTAATTCAAGTTTTGAGAAAACTGGCATTGTAATCGGTTGACCACTTAATAATCCAAAAGCAGATAGCATAATCTGCATTTTACTATAATCTAATGCGTTAGCTGTTAAGGCTATTGTTGTTTTAAACTGAGGCACATGCACTAACATAGACTGAAATCCATCTATACCTCCTTCACTTGCATAAATATCCAAACCATTTATGTTTGCATAAAAAATACCATGACAGGTTTCACCATCATTGGTTTTTTTCATGGTTTCAAAACTATTTAGAGATATTAGTTTTCCTGAAAAAAGTGCATTCATAAACTTAGTTAAATCTGCTGATGTTGATACTATAGCGCCTGCTCCACCTGGGTTAGACATATCTGTCTCTAATTGTTTACTCCATTTAGTATTAGCAATAGCATAAGAATGGCTTTCATTATCATTTGAATTAATCTTATTACCCACATAAGTATCTTTTAAATCTATTTTATCTGCAATTCGTTTTTTTAATGATTGAGAATATAGATTTTTATCTAAAGCTTCAATAATATATCCTAAGAGTATATAATTAGTATTACTATAAGCAGTTTTTTCGCCAGGATTAAAGTCTAAATCATAAGCTTTTATTCTTTTTAACATACCACCTCTAGATGATGGTTTTAGCATCCACTCACCAAACTTTAGATCATTTGTAATATTATATAACCCAGAACTATGATTTAAAAGATGAGCTATGGTAATTTTTGATGCATTAGGAATTTCATTGAAAAATAAAGTTAGTGGTGTCTCTAAAGTTATTCTACCTTCATCAATTAATTGAAAAATCATTACAGCTGTAAACGCCTTGGTAATAGAGCCAATCCTATACTTTGTTTCAGCAGTATTATTAATTTTGTCTTCTACATTGGCATATCCAACCGCTTTATTATAAACTTCTACTCCATCTTTAGTAATGGTCATGGTAGCCATAAGTTTATCATTTGCTTCTAGAATAGTTAAGAATTCATCTAGTTGGTTTAAATTTTGAGCGGTTAAATTTAGAGCGTTGACGAGTAATACGACAACAAAAATTATTTGTTTCATAATAGAATTAAGTTTATATGTTATTGAAATTATTTTGTATTATTTAACACCTTATGAGGTATATCTATATGTGCATATGATAAACACTAGCTTTTATTTTGAGAATCAGACTACTTAAAATAATTCAACTTTTAATTGTTAGGCCTTTCAGGAATATAAACAACATCAACTTCGATTTTATTTCCATATTTTATTAGTACAGAACATAATACAGAAACGTCCTCTCCATTGTGGCGAGCAGGTTTCATCACTGGCATTTTTCGAAGCACTCTTAATATTTCTGCCTGAATGGTTACTTCTGAATCTCTAACCTTCATACCAGTTCTATTTCCAGTTTGATCAATTATAAAAAAAGCATCGACCTGCTTTGGTTCAGAAAGGTTTAAATCTTTAGATAAACTGACGTTAAACTCTCTTTTAATAAATGCTCTTATTTTATTCTTAAAACATTCTTTTGTTTCTTCTTTAGAAAGTCCCTCACAACCTTCATAGATGGGCACTATTTCCACATCTTTTAATATCATTCTATTTTCAGGACTAAAATTTGCTAAACCATCATCATGTGATATAATTGCGCATAAGCTCAACATGGCTTGCTCCTCTTCTTTAGTTATATTTCCTTGTACCATAATCTGTTCTTGAACAGCATTGACTTTTATTATTAATTCACTATCAGAATTTTGCTGTGAAGAATTTTCGTTGCATGAGGCACAAAACATTAATATACCTAAGCAAATAATTAATTTAAAGTGTTTCATAATGGAGAATCATTTGATTATAATTTTTTATTATTAATTTATTTAAGCTTTTAAACTCCATTTATAAACTAAAATCCCTAATCGCCCAATTATAAATGAAAACACACCAAAAGTTATAGTTAACAAAGAGACTTTTAATCCTGCCGAAAAAAGGTCTGGCCTTGTTTCACCTAGTGCTTCGACCATATCAAATAGCTCAATAATTCCTAATAAGGACCCTAAACAACCAATGACAAGTGATAATAAACTTGAATCTACTGCAAGGCTAATCATTTTCTTAGAATGTGTTTCGTCTTTAGTTTTACTTATAAAAGCTTTGATAATAAAAAATAATGATAGTATAAATAGCACTAAAATAATGTACATAACTGGTCCGCCATCGTTTAATAATCTCATAATTAAATATCTTAAAATTGTTAGAATTGATCAAATTTAAGATGAAACTAAACTTCAAAAAATTGTTTTGCGACCAACAACCAATTTTAAGTCGGATTTAACTACAAAAGTTAAAACGCTTACAAAACCTGTCATTCGTCTACAAAACCATATATGACTATAAAAAATAAGCTATCATTGTAATATTATTTTATAGAAGTGAAGGAAAATCCGAAAATAACAACACATCTAAAACGTGCTCTTCTGCATATTCTATTTTGGATTTTTATTTTACTATTCTTCACTTCTATCTTCGGTGTCGGTAACACCATTGACATGAATGTTCTTTACTTTTCGCTCTTTTTAATGCCCGTAACTATTGGTGCCACATATGTTTCTATATACAAACTACTCCCTGATTATTTAATTACAAAACGTTACTTTTTATTTGGACTATATAGTATTTACACATTAATCATTTTAATATTTGGTGCTGTCTTTTCAATATTTTTTGCTTTAGCATTTCTTACTGATTTTAAGTTTGAAAAAATGACTGTTTTAGGCAAAAGCAGTGTTTTTATCATTACCAGTATTTGTTTGGTTACTTTGGTAGTTAGTGCATTTAAATTGTTGAAATTAAATTTAAAACAGTCTAAAAATAACGCTGAATTAGAAGCTAAAATATTAGAAGCACAACTCAAATTAAAAGAGCAAGAGTTAAAATACTTAAAAATGCAGATTCATCCGCATTTTTTGTTCAACACTCTAAACACAATCTATGGTTTTGCATTAAAAAAGTCTGAGCAAACTCCAGATATGATATTGAAACTATCTAATCTGCTCGATTATTTACTTTATCAAGTTGATAAGCCTTCAGTAGCTTTAATAGATGAAATCAATCATATTAAAGACTATATTAGTCTAGAAGAAATACGGTTTAATGACACCTTGAGCATCAGTTTTAAGGATTCTAATTGTGCTGAAACACTTTCTGTTGCACCTATGTTATTTTTACCATTTATTGAAAATAGCTTTAAACACGGTAAAATTATTGAAGGAAAATTATCAATATCAGTTACGTTTGAATGTACGGAAGAGCGTATTGACTTTACAATTAATAACTCGCACGAAAAACAACTATCCAAACCGCATGGAATTGGTTTGGAAAATATAAAAAAACGATTAGAATTACTCTATAGAAATAAGTATAATTTAAATATCGTTGAAAACGATACTTTTTTTGAAGTACATCTAAAACTTTTATTACCTAATGTCTAAATCTATTTCTTGTATTATCGTTGATGATGAAGCTATCGCAAGAGATATTGTAGCTACACATTTATCAAAGATTGATACTATTAAAGTAGCTGCCCAATGCAAAAATGCTATAGAAGCATTTAACTTTATAAGTAATAATAAAGTCGATTTGGTATTCTTAGATATTAATATGCCTGAAATTTCAGGAATCGCTTTCGCAAAATCTATAAACAAAAACATTAAGATTATATTCACTACAGCTTATAGAGACTACGCTGTTGAAGGGTTTGATTTACAGGCAGTAGATTACATACTAAAACCTATATCTTTTGAGCGTTTATTAAAAGCTGTCAACCGTTATTTTGAAGTCAACCCAAATTCAAAAGCACAAGAGATAAAAAGCACAGATAATAATAATTTTATTTTTGTACGCTCTAATCGCAGAATGCTAAAAGTAGATTTTGATGCAATTCTCTATATTGAAAGTTTTAGTGATTATATTAAAATCCATACTCATAAAGAGACAATTGTAACAAGAGAAACCATTAGTGCAATTGAAGCCAAACTTCCGATAAATCAATTTATAAGAATTCATCGTTCATATATTGTCTGTTTAATGAAAATTCAATCCTTTACTAATGAGGATATTACAGTTAATCGAATAGCTTTACCCATTAGTCGAAGTTATAAGAAAGAAGTTTTGAAACGTCTAGAAAAATTTTAACTTTATATAATTAAAAGCCTAAATCTAACGTTATAATAGCCCTTACTATTATTATAAAACTGCTTAATGACTGATTACCTACGTAATACTATTCCTAATCTTAAACCTTTTGATTTTGAGCGTCATCACGACACTTTATTCATTAATCAACAATGGGTTTTAGTAAATGGAATTTCTAAGAAAAAGTCCATTTATACTTTTAAAGAAGATAATATTCTAGAAATTACTAGAAAAGATAATGTCATTAAAACATCATGGAATCTAAGTATACAGAATATTTTTTCCATTGAGACTGAAGATGGTTTAATAACAGTTAAAGCCTATTTTAAAGATGATGATATCTTGGTACTTAATCACCAAGATAAGCAAGAGTTTGCACTATATATAAACACTACTAATTACGATGACGAGTTAAACTCTGTTGAAGATATTCAGTCCTTTTTAAAAGACAAGTACAAAAAGAAAGTAAGTAATATTATCTACGAGCATGAGTTTTATTATATCTCAGAATCAGAAGAGTATGGACCTTTTACTGTTGAAGAACTTTCAGAAAAGGTCAAAAACGAAGAGATTAGTCCTTACTGTTTTGTAAGAGATATTAATGAATATGATTATAGTAAACGAATGCGCATTGAGGATTTAATGCAAGAGTTATAAATTATAGGTATAAAAAAGCGAACCAAATAGTTCGCTTTTTTGTTTTATATTCTGAATAAATACACCTATTCTTTCAACTTATGACCAACCGTATCTCTTCCATTTTGATGTAATGTCATACTTTCTATAACACCATTAGCGTCTCTATTAAAAGTGACTTTTGCTTTAACTTCTTCTACAAAGAACCTATCTTCAGACATCGGAATAATGGTAACAGGTGTTTGTCCTGTTGGCTGAGCAATTAATTTATTCTCTTTTAGCAAAATGGTAACTATAAACTCTGGAGCAAGTTGGTACTTACCTAGGTAGTCATTCAATTTTTCGGCGTCAATTTCAAATGTTTTTGGCAAGCCATCTACATCAACATTTAAAGATTTTAAAATATTAATAGCATTGGTATTAGCAGGATTAAGTACTACTGATTTTTTATAGTTTATAATAGCTTGTTCTTTTTTTGAGTTTTCTAGTAGTGCCTCGGCATAACTATCATATACATTAGATGATTTAGGGAATTGATCTACATTTAACTTAAAAACGGCCTCTGCCTTAGCAATCTCTTTTCTTCTCATATAATAATATCCAAAATTATTTAATATACTTTCAGAAAAACTATAGTCTTCTGGCTTATTTACTTTCAACTCCTCATAAGCTGAAACTATATTAATTATCCCTTCAGAATCAATAATAGTTTTAAGTTTTACAGCTACAGAAGGTTTAACCTCACATCTGTTTCCCATAGACTCACCAGTTTTCCATTGAATCCAATCACAAAATACTTGAGTGTAAATGTTTTGGCCAGCACCACCATTGGTAATCATAATAAATCCATCATTAGTATCTGGGTTTACCCTAAAAAATGCGTGCCAACCGGAATTTGCACCACCATGACCTTTTAAGCTATATGATGTATTATGAATAGTATGCATTTGATAACCTAAACCATAACTATCATTTGAAGCTGCAGCCGGTTTCATCATTTTTTTAACAGTACTTTCTTTTAAAACCTTGTTATATGTTTTGTTATCCTTGTGAGCAAAAAGACTTGCATAAGCAAATCTTGTAAAATCTTCAATTGTGGTATGCAATCCTGCAGCTGCTTGTGCAGTAAACAATTCAAAATCTATTTGTTCTCCAAAACCATCATGTTCTAAAGATGAATTTTTAAGAATAGTTTCGTCAATTTTATAACTGCTATTCTTCATACCAATAGGATTTAAAACTGCTGTTTGTATATAATCTTCAAATTTTTGTCCTGTTACTTCCTCTATTATTAATTGTAAGATTGTATAACCTCCACCAGAATATTTCCATTTTGTTCCTGGCTCCATTATCATTTCTACTCTACCAGGTCCATTATTACGACCATTTAACGACTCTTCGATTGTAGATAAGCGATCTTTAGGAGTCCAACCAGGATAGCCGTGAAGCGATAGTCCTGCTGTGTGACTTAGCAATCTTCTTATAGTCACTTTTTTAGAATCAAAATCCGATTCTGGCAATTCCCATCTTGTCAAATAATTTTCAGCTGGTGCGTCTAAGTCTATTTTGTCTTCTTCAACCAGTTTCATAATTCCCCATGCAGCAATGGTCTTAGAAATAGAACCAATATTAAATCCTGTTTTAGTTGTTACTTTCTCACCTTTAACAAGATCTGAATAACCATAAGCCTTTTGTAATACCAACTCACCATTTTCAATAATTGCAATTGCTGTACCTGGCACCATAAAATCTTGCAGTAATTTTGGAATTTTTTGATCCAATTCTTTAGTAAAACTATCAACATCTTGGGATTTAGTTTGTCCATAAAATACAAAAGACATTAAAAGGAAGACAAGTGTGATTTTTTTGAACATAACAAATGGATTTAATGAATAGTAAAATGAGTTGTATGCTTTTATGACGACTACCTCATACTTTCGTTACAGTAAGTACCTACTATTTTAATTTATTAAAATTGTGTGTCGAGCAATTAAATTTAGCTTAAAAATATCTTCCAAACTTATTTATTAAAGACAATAAGCTAAAAAAAGCGAACCAAACGGTTCGCTTTTAATATATTAAATATGATATAATTTAAGCCTGTAATCCAGGAATATCAATCATTTCATTGGCATCTTTATCATAATCTACTCCAGCAACTTCAAAACCAAAAAGATTAAAAAAATCCGTTTTATAACCATCTAAGTCACCTATCTGTGGCAAAGTTTCTGTTTTTGCCTCTTTCCAAAGCTCTAATACTTTGGCTTGTACATCGTCTCTCATTTCCCAATCGTCAATACGGATTCTTCCTGCATCATCTAGAGGTATGTTTGCAGCATTCAAGCGTTCGCTAAACAAACGTTCTATTTGCTCTATACAACCTTCATGTATACCTTCTTCTTTCATTACTTTATACAGTAATGAAATATACAGTGGTATCACAGGAATTGCAGAACTCGCCTGAGTTACTAATGCTTTGTTTACAGAGACATATGCCTTGCCACCTATATTTTTTAAGGTATCTGTAATTTTGAAAGCTGTTGCTTCTAAATCATCTTTAGCTGCTCCTATAGTTCCTTTTCTATAAACTGCTTCGGTTAATGATGGACCAATATATGAATAGGCAACGGTTTTAAAATCTTTAGACAAAACGCCAGCCGCATTTAGTTGATCAATCCACATTTTCCAATCTTCTCCTCCCATTACAGCAACAGTGTTTTTTATATCATCTCCAGAACTTGGTTCTATAGAAATTTCTTTCACCTCACCTGTATGAAAATCGACAGTGTTATCTGTAAATGTGCCACCAATAGGCTTTAAAACCGACTTAAAACGCTCACCAGAATCTGGGTGCGTTCTGACTGGAGATGCTAAACTATAAATCAATACATCTATTTGACCTAAATCATCTTTAATCAGTTGTAGTGTTTGTGCTTTAACTTCATTAGAAAATGCATCGCCATTTATACTCTTAGCATATAAACCGTCTTTATGCGCTTGCTTTTCAAATGCCGCACTATTATACCAACCCGGTGAAGCTGTTCTCCCCTCTTTAGGTGGTTTCTCAAAAAACAAACCTATAGTAGCAGCATAAGATTTATATGCACTTGCAATTCTAGATGCTAATCCAAAGCCTGTTGAAGCGCCAATGACTAAGACCTTTTTTGGCCCATCGGTTTTTGACTTTGATTTAATATAATCTATCTGATTAAGAACATTTTGCTCACAACCAACTGGATGCGCTGTTAAACAAATGAATCCTCTGGTTCTTGGTTCAATTATCATAGTTTAAGTTTTCTAAACGTGTAATGGTCTATTATCTGTTGCCGCTAGAGCTGCTTCTTTTACTGCTTCAGCAAATGTTGGATGTGCATGTGAGTATCGTGAGATATCCTCAGCTGAAGCTCTAAATTCCATTGCTGTAACTGCTTCTGCAATTAAATCTGCACAACGCGCACCAATCATGTGTACTCCTAAAACTTCATCAGTTGTTTTATCAGCTAAAATTTTTACGAAGCCATCTATATCACCACTAGCTCTAGCTCTTCCTAAAGCTCTAAATGGAAACTGACCAACTTTATATTCTACTTTATCTACTTTTAATTCTTCTTCTGTTTTACCTACTGCAGCTACTTCTGGCCATGTATAAACCACTCCAGGAATTAGGTTGTAATCTATATGTGGCTTTTGCCCAGCTAATGTTTCAGCAACAAATACACCTTCTTCCTCAGCTTTATGTGCTAACATAGCTCCTTTAATCACATCTCCAATAGCATAAATATTAGAAGTAGATGTTTGCAAATGATCATTGACTTCTACTTGTCCTCTATCATTAATCTTTACGCCTACTGCTTCAACGTTTAAACCATCAGTATAAGGGCGACGACCAACAGAAACTAAACAATAGTCACCTTTAAATTCTACAATCTCTCCTTTTTTGTTTTCTGCTTTTACAATAACTTCATCACCTTTACGCTCTACAGATTGAACTTTGTGAGACATCATCATTTTGCATTTAGCTTTCTTAAAGACTTTGTTCAACTCTTTTGATAAGCCTGCATCCATAGTTGGTAAGATTCTGTCCATATATTCAATAACTGTAACTTCAGCACCTAGACGACGATATACTTGCCCTAACTCTAATCCAATTACTCCACCTCCTATGATAATCATATGCTTTGGAATTTCCTTCAATTTTAAAGCCTCAGTAGATGTAATAACTCGCTCTTTATCTAAAGAAATAAAAGGTAAATTCGATGGTTTAGAACCTGTTGCAATAATGATGTTTTTCGCTTCAATTTCACCAGCATCTTTTCCTTCAATCTTTATATGAGTAGAATCTATAAAAGATCCTAAACCTTCATATACATCGATTTTGTTTTTCTTCATTAAAAAATCAATTCCACCTGTAGTCTGATCTACAACAGCCTGCTTACGTGCAATCATTTTTTCGAGATTAACTTTGATATCACCAGGAATCTCAATGCCATGCTCTTCAAAATGTTTTGTAGCTTCTTCATAATGGTGAGAAGAACTCAACAAAGCTTTACTTGGTATACATCCTACATTTAAACATGTTCCTCCAAGGGTTGAATATTTTTCAATAATCGCAGTTTTCATGCCTAATTGCGCACAACGAATTGCTGCTACATATCCTCCAGGACCTGATCCGATTACTGCTACGTCGTATGAATTCATATTTTTAATTTATTTTATATTGAAATGCTAATTGAAATGCTCTATTAAAATTTTTATTTTTTATTATCGTTACATCAGTTAAACCAACATAGTATCTAAATGATGCCATTATTTTCTCTGAAATACCATAACTCATACCCAAATTAACACCAAAATCTCTATTATAAAAATCTGATTTTAAATTTGAAATATAACCCTCTTTATCTTTAGCTGAAACTAGTAGAGATACTTGTGGGCCAGCATCTAAACTAAACTTTTCAAACAAGAATATTTTAGAAGAAACCGATAAGGCAATATAATTTAATATAATATCTGATGTTTCACCAGTATTTTCTATTTTAAAACCATATCCTGTATATAAAAGTTCTGCTAAAAATATAGCCTTTTCACTGGCAGGTAGTTCCATATAAAAACCTGCTTGAAGATTAACAGTTAAATCTATATTTTGAGTTCCATCTCCTACTAAATTAGACACATTACTACCAATTTTAATACCAACAGGGCGATCCTGAGCATTAAGATTTAAGCTTGCTAAAAAAAGAAGAATAAAGAGTATTCTCATATAAGCTAAATGAAAAGCAAAAATACAAATGTTTTATGGGAAGACCATAAAAAAATGAAGCTTAGTAAAGCGGAATAATATCTTCTTTTAAACCTTTAGAATCAAGATAATCTTTAACATTTAACGCATCATCTCCTCCCTTTTTTGCATGATGTAATAAAGTGTAAACATGAGGTCCTTTTGCATTTAAAAGTTTAGGGTTGAAATCTAACATAGACTTTAAAATATCTAACTGTCCAAACAATGCCATCGTAAAAATATTTGCCTGCGCACCATGATTTAAAAAATAAGTCACTAATTCCTTATGACCTACAAGACTAGCCGCTCCTATACCTGTTTCAAAATCACCTGCGCGCCAATCGTGTGCGGCATTTATTAGTGTTGGATGTTCTTTATGTAATTCCTTTACAATATCCATTTTACCATGAGCTGCACCAACAAACTTTTTAACCAATGCTTTATCTAATTGTGGTGGCTCTTTTTGCTCTTTGTCTTGAGCAAAAATTAATGAAGTCCCGGAAATTGCAATGAGTCCTATGCTAGCCGATTTTATAAACTGATCTCTTTTCATTATTCATGATTTCCGAAAAGGTATTTATAAATTAATCATATAACATCATCTTTAACATCAATTTATAAAGGAAAGCCTAGCATTTCTCCCATACCAACGGTAAATAACCAACAACCATAAAACGCATGCTCAATAGAAACTAAAAGTGTAGATTTCGTCTTCATAAAAGTTAATGCAAAAAGGAGTCCTCCAACAAAAGTTAGAATCATAACAAGTGTATTTTTAAAAAATAGATGTGCTAATGAAAACAACGCTGCATTCACTAAAATAAAAAGGTTATCGTTTTTAAATAAGTTTTGATAACGCTGAAAGAAAAACGTTCTATAAATTAACTCCTGAGGATAAACTGACAAAAAAGTATAAACACAACAGAATATTAACCAAACACGATAATCTTTAACTATTGGATTAAATAAAATCTCACGCTGAAAAGCAAACATATATAGTGCAGTTATAATTGCAATACCTGTAAACTTTATAAATGTGAGTTTCCAAAAGCGTTTCCAGTCAATATGCTGTGCTATATGTATTTTTACCCGTTCTACACCAACTATTACAAAAAGCACATACAAAAAACCAATTACAGCTATTGTCATTTTTAATCTTACTGAAATGTTTAACACCATACTTATTGGTGCTAAAACGAATACTAGAAACATCTCAATACCTCTATACCTAATACTCTTCATAATTATAACGTAATTGCAGTAGTATGTTTAACTTCATTAATCATAAACATACTATGCGTGCTCCCTATATGATCTATTTTAGTCAGCTTTTTAACCATAAACTCTCTGAAAGCCTTCATGTCTTTGACTAAAACTTTGAGTAAATAATCGTAATCACCACTAATATGGTAACATTCTAGAACCTCTTCTAGTTGATTAACCTCCTTTTCAAACTTCATAACATAATCTTGAGAATGCTGTACTAACTTAATATGGCAAAAAGTTACGAAATTCTTCTCTACTTCTTCCTTGTCTAATAGTGCAACATAATTACTAATCACACCATTATTTTCAAGTTTTTTTATGCGTTCGTAAATGGCAGTAACTGATAAATTGAGCTTAAGAGATAAAGCTTTATTTGTTTGCTTACTATCTTCTTGGAGTAGCTGCAGTAGTTTTCTGTCAATTTCGTCGAAAATCATAATTATCATTTTTCAGTTAAAAGTCAATAATAATTAAAAATAAAGAAAATATATCTATTTATTTACCATAAAATAGATTTAAAATCTAAAATACCACAATTATATTGACTATTAATCATATATTATTAATCTTTGAGGTAACAAATTATATCAATAGTTATGAAATTTAAACCTGCAAACAATATTCAAGATTTACAATACTTCGGAGAATTCGGAGGTGTTAATCCATCAATTTCAGATTCTTCAACCTATACATTCCTTTCAGCTAAAACGATGTTTGATACGTTTGAGGGTAATGCAGATGGCTGTTATTTATACTCACGTCATTCATCTCCATCGAATTTATATTTAGGTGAAGCACTAGCTGCCATGGAAGGTACAGAAACCGCAACAGTAACCGCTTCTGGAATGGGAGCCATTACACCAGTTCTACTTCAACTTTGTGATGCTGAAGATCATATAGTAAGTAGTAGAACTATTTATGGTGGCACATATGCATTCTTAAAAAATTTTACTCCGCGTTTAGGTATTGATACTACTTTTGTAGACATTACAAAACTAGATGTTGTAGAAGCTGCCATTACATCAAAAACTAAAGTGTTGTATTGTGAATCGGTTAGTAATCCCTTGCTCGAGGTTGCAGACTTAAGAGGCTTAGCCCAATTAGCAAAAAAGCACAATTTAAAATTAGTTGTAGACAACACCTTTTCGCCATTATCTATTTCACCGATTAAACTGGGTGCTGATATTGTGATTCATAGCTTAACAAAGTTTATCAATGGGTCTTCGGATACTGTCGGTGGCGTAGTTTGCGGTACTCAAGAATTCATCGACCAATTGCGCAATGTCAACGATGGTGCTGCCATGTTATTGGGCTCTACAATGGACAGCTTACGTTCTGCTTCCGTTTTAAAAAACTTAAGAACGCTACATATCAGAATGCAGCAACATAGTTATAATGCTAGTTATTTGGCTGAAAAGTTTGAAAAAGATGGCTTAAAAACTGTATATCCTGGTTTAGCGTCTCACCCATCGCATGAGTTATTCAAATCTATGATGAATGAAAAATATGGTTATGGAGGCATGCTAACAATAGATGTTGGCTCTTTAGAAAAAGCCAATGCTTTAATGGAGCTAATGCAAGAACGTAACCTTGGATACTTAGCTGTAAGTTTAGGGTTCTATAAAACTTTATTTAGTGCTCCAGGAAGTTCTACCTCATCAGAAATACCCGAAGATGAACAAATTGAAATGGGTTTAAGTGATGGGCTAATCAGATTTTCAATTGGTCTGGATGCAGATATTGAACGTACCTACGACATGATGAAAGCATGTATGATCGAATTAAATATTCTTGAAGCAGAAATGGTTTTATAAAACTTTTTAGATTAATCAATTACCTTTTAAGCGAATCCAAAGCGCATTCATAGCAAAACCAAAATCGTCCATCTCTGGAGTGAATGGCTTCATGTTTAATCGGTTTCCATCTTGAAACAACTCAAGATTGAAAATAGCTTTATAACCACTCTTGGTTTTTACCAAAGGATAACGTAAATCTTTATATAAATAATCTCCATCTTCTAGAGCTTCTACATTAAAATAATCATTGCTAAACCAAGCTAAGTATTTAATATCGCTATAATCGTTTTTAGTTAGATCTCTAATCTTTGGAATAGTTTGCCAATCGGAAAATTGACTAGAACTATCAAGCAGAGAATAAAATCCAATATAATAGTTCTCATTAGTTTCTGCAATACCATACCAAAGGATATTATTTAAAATTGCAGGTTGTGTACTAAAACGTTCTTCTGTAATTCCTTTACTTTCAATTGATGATTTAAAAACAGTATCGATATAAAATTTATTAAAAACAGTGAATAATAGATATACAGAACTGATGCCTATTCCTAACTTCAACCAAAATGTACGCCTATTTGTATTCCGCTTGTAAAACATCAAAATAATCACACAAAGTAAAAATGGCACTGTGTATAGTGGGTCTGCAACTGCAATATTATTAAAGGCTACACGATAATTAGAAAATGGTGCAAAAAGTTGTGTACCATAAGGTGTAAAACAATCTAATAATGGATGTGTAAATAAAGACCAAAAAAATAATTTAGTCCAATCATTTTTAGAAGTCGTATGTAAACGTTTACCAGTATTATATAATTTGTGAGCTAGCCAACCAAATAAGAAAGCACCTAAAACTGAAAATAAAATAGAATGCATAAAGCCACGATGAAAGAGCATAGCATCAATTTCATTTCCATGTAACCAGCTACCAACAAAGACATCTAAATCTGGTATTGTACCGCCAATAGCGCCAAACAATAACGCTTTGTTTCCTGTTTTTTTACCAAGGATAGCTTCACCACAAGCAGCACCTAAAACGATTTGAGTTAATGAATCCATAATTACAAGCGCAAAAGTACACATTTAATCCATTTGCAAATGGTTTCACAAAATTGTAACATTACAGAACTAAACTATACAAAATGCAAGACGACGACTTATCAGAAATCAAAATTGAAGATCAGAAAATCATAGATAACAAGGAGCTCAATATCTTTGAGGCAATGGTTCCTGTAGTTATTTTAATGGGACTCCTTGCATATAATATCTTTTTTGCAAATGGAGAGATGTTTGGTGGTTATTCTAATCAATATATATTATTAATAGGTGGTTTTGTAGGATTTATTGGTGGTTTACTCAATAAAGTAACACCAATAATTATGATTAAAGAAGTTTGGGAAAATCTTAAAAGTGTATTTATACCAATTATGATTTTGTTCTTAGTTGGTGCACTTGCAGGAACTTGGCTAATAAGTGGTGTGATTCCAGCAATGGTTTATTATGGATTACAAGTATTGAGTCCTGAAATATTTTTACCAGCTTCAGTTATAATTGCTGCAGTTATTTCTATTGCTACTGGAAGTTCTTGGACAACATCAGCAACCGTTGGTATCGCATTAGTTGGCATAGGCACAGCTCTAGGAATTAATCCAGGAATGATTGCTGGTGCTGTAATTTCGGGTGCGTATTTTGGTGATAAGATGTCTCCTTTAAGTGATACTACAAACCTTGCTCCTGCAATGGCTGGAACAGATTTATTCACACATATAAAATATATGGCATATACTACTGTGCCAACGATTATAGTAACACTAATTGTATTCGGAATTATAAGTGCCTCTATTGAGCCTACAGGAAGTTCTGATACAGATTTTATACTAAGTAGAATTGACACTTATTTCAATATTACACCTTGGTTATTCTTAGTTCCTGTTGCTGTTGTAGCTCTGATATTACTTAAAACAAAACCTCTAGTTGCTTTAGCATCTGGTGTAGTTTTAGCTATAATTTTTGCTTTTATGTTTCAACCTAACCTAATTGGTACTATCTCAGATTCTTCATCTAGGACAGTAGTTAATTCTATTTTAATTGATACCAACATTGAAATTGCAGACGAAGAATACTTAGCCGTTCTATCGGAATCAGACATAGAAAAAATTAATAATGATAAGGATGGTCTAGAAAAGCTGTTTTCTGATGATGATTTAAAAGGTGTCTATACATTAGAAAGCTTAAAAACATTCTTTTCTTCAGATTATAATGACGCAACTATATTACGAAATAAAGCTAAAAATCTAGAAAAGCTCATAACTATTAAAAGATTAAAAAAGTTATTTAGTTCTGGTGGAATGAAAGGCATGCTTTGGACCATATTCCTAATTTGTTGTGCGATGGTTTTTGGTGGTATCATGGATGGTATTGGTGCTTTAGCTAGAATTACAAAAGCATTATTGTCAATAGCATCAACTGTATTTGGTTTATTTGGAGCTACTGTTGCAAGTTGTTTAGGTCTTAATATCATAGCATCGGATCAATACCTTGCACTAGTTATTCCTGGTAAAATGTTTAAACAAGCCTATGAAGATAAAGGCTTAGCACCTGAGAATTTAAGTCGTACACTAGAAGATTCTGGTACAGTAACTTCAGTTTTAATTCCTTGGAACACATGTGGAGCTTATCAAAGTGGTGTTTTAGGAGTAGGTGTTGGAGAGTATTTCTTCTATGCGATTTTTAATTGGTTGAGCCCTTTTACAACATTACTATTTGCTGCATTTAGAATAAAAATCAGGCAATTATCGAGTAAAATGTCTTAAGCAATATTATATCTCATAAATTAAACATAAGTATTCTAGACTTTTGAGTTTAATCTTATAACTAAATTTCATTTCCAATGACCATATTTTGTGTTTGAAATCTTCAATAATTTTGGTTCAATTCATAATTTTTCTCTTAAATTTCTTTATAATTTACTCGTATATTCATTTTTTTTGGTTAAAAAATTGATTTTATAATTTATATTATCATATTAATTGAAGCCTTAACTATTTTCAACCTAATATCCTAACTTATTGACCTCAAAAACAGTTAGTTAAATAATTCAAAAAGCAAATAACATTTGTTAAAAAACACGCAATAGATGTTTGATTAATAAGCATTATTAAATCGTTTAAATGCAAATAAATACGATTATGTGTGTTTTTTGAAAGAATTTTTATATATTAGCATAAAATTTAACCCTTAATCGATAACTATGAAATCCCAAACAAATATTCAGCACTATTTCTAAGGTATATTAATTCTATATACCCAAGATTTCCTTTTATAAGTTTATAAAAACAGCAAAATTGATTTTTTTGACTGATCATATTCATGTGATATATGCATTTATATACAATAGCACATAAGTATTATGATTAGTGTAAAAGAAATAGTATTGGATATTACATAATTAAAAAATTATGAAGCCAGACACTTAAATAATAAGAACTAACCAGACCATACATTAATTCATGTGACTATTTTTTAATGAATGTGTCTTAATAGTAATTAACCCTTAATTAATAACTATGAAGTCCCCTAAAATATGCGATACGAATTCTATTGTATATTAATTCTAACATTAGCCAGAATTCCTTTTCAAAGTTATTAAACAACAGTAAAATTATTTTTTTACTGAACCGCATTCTTATGGTATTCTATGAATACTATAGATAGGTTCATACAAGAAATTAATGGAGTTGTTGTAAAAATATTTTAGCAAACTGATTGTTGAATTAAAATAATTTTAATAACAATGAAAAAGACATTCTTATTTTTACTCTTAGGAATTATATCTCTATATAGTTTTGGGCAAACTGTCATTTATTCAGAAAGTTTCGATGGGCAAACAGGACAAGGTGCTACGGGCTCAACTCCAACAATCGATTTATCAGCTGTAGATTGGGATATTGATGTGTCGGGAGCAAGCTCGAATTCTAATTATAGATTCCATGTAAGAACCGTTGGAGGAAATCCAATATTCGAATCTAGAAGGGTTGGTACTTCTATTTGGTTATCCCCATCTATAGATATTTCCGCACATACAGATATTTCATTTACAATAGATGCTACACAAGGCCGTAATAATTTAGATGATACAGATACATTAACGACGCAATATAGAATTGACAGTGGCTCTTGGACTAATGCAAGTATTAATGGTGCTTTAAGCAATGATTATGGCAGCGTAGTAATAAGTGAAAGTGCTCTTAACGGAAGTACATCTTTAGAAATTAGAATAATTTCAGTAAATAATGCTAACAATGAACGTCATCGCATAGATAATATCGAAGTTACTGGGACTATTGAGTGCTATATTCCTGTAAATCCAATTACTTTTAATGCTACAAATTCTTCAACAACAAGCATCGATTTAGACTGGGATTTAAATGATTGCAATGATGAATATTTAATTATTGCCAAAGAAGCTAGTGCAGTTACAGCTCTACCTACAGGAAACGGAGGTTTATATACTGCCGACTCCAATTTTGGCAATGGTACCGAAATTGTTACAAATGAATTCGTGGTTTACAAAGGTGACTTAACAATCGAAACTATTTCAAATTTAATATTTGGTAACACCTATCATTTTACAATTTTTTCCAGAAAAGGAACAACTTGGAGCTCAGGTACACAAATTAACTTCACTATAAGTTACTGTACTTCAGTAGGTACAAGAACTGATTATGATACAAATACGACATTAGTTAGTTTTGGAGAAATTAATAATAATACCGTTGGAGATGATGGAGCACCTTACCACGACTATACGGCATTTTCAAATAATATTGAATTAGGTGCTACAGAAGATTTAACTGTAAACATAGATACTGATGGTAATTTCTCTGTTTACTGTTATGTATGGATTGATTGGAATAGAGATGGAGATTTTGAAGACGCTGGTGAAATATACGATTTAGGTAGCGCAGCAAACACAGAGAATGGACCTACATCAAATAGTGCATTGAGTATTACAGCACCTACAGATGCAGAACTAGGTGATACACGCATGCGTGTAGTTTCAGAATATTATTATGAAACCATACCAACAAACGGTCCATGTGATGGTGCCGCAGATGGTGAAGTAGAAGATTATACGGTAACCATATTACCTGCGATAGAATATACTTATGATAATGGTTGGTTGCCTTCAGACCCGAACGGTGTAGCAACGTTCGTAAATGATATTACTATTATGGAAGGTACAGCCAATTTTAATACAACTACAAATTGTCATAATATAACTGTAAATCCTGAAGGAAGTCTTATGGTAGCTAGTGGTGTAACACTTTCAATTGATGGTGAAATGACATTGAAATCAAGTTCAACACGCTATTCAAGCCTTATTTCTGACGGAACAATTACAGGTGATGTCGTTTACAAAAGACATGTTAATAATGCTGCTGGTAATGGTACAACAACTACAGCAAACGATTTATTGAGTGCACCTTTAACAGATCAGACATTTGGTGCATTTAGAGCTGCTAATCCTAATATATTATCAGGAACCATTGGTGGAGGAAGTACTTTATTTTTATTTGGCCCTTTTAATCCAGCTACTGAATCTTATGTCAATTATTCATCTTCAGATGATACAAGTACACTATCTCCAGGGAGCGGTTACAGAACAGGTTCTACAGATGGTGCTACATATACATTTACTGGAACCATAGAAACTGGTAATGTGGATACACCTGTAGTTTCTGGAGGATCTAGTAACTGGAATTTAATTGGCAACCCATATCCTAGCTATTTAAAGGTTCAAGACTTTTTAAATAATTCTTCTAATGCAGCATTATTAGATGAAAATGCCGTTGGAATGTATGGCTATGACGGAACAGCAACAGATGGTTGGGTCGTATACAATTTAGCTACAACAACGGCTTCTACAGTTATCACTCCTGGACAAGGCTTCTTTGTTGATGCAGAATCTTCAGGAAATATTCAATTTACACCAGGTATGCGATCAACTGGTACTGATGATGACTTTATCGCAGGAAGAAACTCAAATCCATTAGTGTTTGTAAAACTTAATGTTTCTAATGCTACAAAAAATTATAACACAGATTTTTATTTTAACGATAATGCAACGCTATCATTAGATGTTGGTTATGATGCCAAAATTTGGAATAATACACCTCCGAGTTTTTCAGTGTATTCACATTTAGTTGAGAATAACACAGGTGACGCTATGGCTATACAAGCACTTCATAGTGATGATCTATTGAATGTAACCATTCCTTTAGGTGTAAATGCAAATAATGATTCAGACATTGTATTCACAATTTCAGAATCAACGCTTCCTGAATCTATTAATGTATATATAGAAGATACAGTTGAAGATACATTAACTTTACTCACAGAAGAGGATTATATAATGACTCCTAATGCTTCAATAAGTGGAACAGGAAGGTTCTACTTAAGGTTAGTTGCAAATCAATTAAATGTAAAAGAGCAAGAACTTGAAATGCTTAATATTTTCACTGATAATAATCGGAAGTCAGTTGAAATAGCTGGTTTAATACAAGAGCATACAAGTTTTCAACTTTTTGATGTGCAAGGACGTGAAGTTGTGAGTAAAGGCTTGCAACTGCAAACTAATAGACAATCTATTGGTATATCTCATTTAGCGTCTGGAATATATGTAGTTAAGTTACATAGTGAAGCGAGCACAAAAACCCAAAAAATTATCCTTAGATAACTTTGTCTAATGTTTATAAATTAAAAAAGGAATGTTCAGTAGTTAGAACATTCCTTTTTTTATTGATTTGCTATTAATCAACTATTACTTTAAATCAAAACGATCTAAATTCATAACCTTAGTCCAAGCTGCTACAAAATCATTCATAAAACGCGATTCACCATCATTAGCTCCATATACCTCAGCTACTGCTCTAAGTTCTGTATTAGATCCAAATATTAAATCCGCTCTAGTTCCAGAAAACTTCATCGCATTTGTTCTTCTATCACGACCAATAAACTCTTTATCTTCTGCTGTAGCTGCTTTCCATGTTAACGAAAAGTCTAAAACATTCGTAAAGAAATCATTAGTTAAGTGTCCAACATTATCTGTAAATACACCATGTTTAGAACCATCATAATTCGTTCCTAAAACTCTTAATCCACCGACTAAGGCAGTCATCTCTGGAATAGAAAGTGTTAATAAATTAGCACGATCTACTAACAAGTCTTCATCAGCTACATTTAACTTTGAATTCATGTAATTTCTAAATCCGTCTGCAATTGGTTCTAAATATCCAAACGATTCTAAATCCGTTTGTTCTTGTGTTGCATCACCTCTACCTTGTGTAAAAGGAACATTCACATTATGTCCTGCATTACTGGCAGCTTCTTCAACACCAGCCGAACCAGCCAAGACAATTAAATCTGCCATAGAAACTGTTCCGCTAAATTCGCTTTGTATACCTTCTAATACATTTAATACTTTATTTAACTGTTCAGGATTATTGACTTCCCAACTACGTTGTGGCTCTAGTCTAATACGACCTCCATTTGCTCCACCACGCATATCAGAACCTCTATATGTTGAAGCAGAAGCCCAAGCCGTAGATACCAATTCTGACACTGATAAACCAGAAGCTAAAACCATTTTCTTTAAAGATTCTATATCAGAATCACTTAAAGTATAATCTACTGCAGGAATTGGATCTTGCCAGATTAATTCTTCTTTTGGTACTTCAGGACCTAGGTAACGGTGAATTGGTCCCATATCTCTATGCGTTAACTTATACCAAGCACGAGCAAAAGCATCTTCGAATGCTTTATGATCTTTATGGAAACGCTCAGAGATTTCTCTATATGCTGGGTCCATTTTTAGAGCCATATCTGCAGTAGTCATCATAATAGCGCGTGTTCCGTTTCCTCCTGCCGCAGGAGCTTGACGTGCATTTGAAGCTGCTGTAGGTGTCCATTGATGTGCACCTGCAGGACTCTTAGTCAATTCCCAATCATAGTTCAATAGAACATCAAAATAATCTGCATCCCATTGTGTTGGGTTTGGTGTCCAAGATCCTTCTATTCCACTTGTAATTGTATCATCTAAAACTCCAGACTGAAATGTATTCCTCCAACCTGTACTCATTTCTTCCATTGAAGCTCCATGAGGTTCTGCTCCAACATACTTATCTGGGTCAGCAGCACCATGTGCTTTACCGAAAGTATGACCTCCAGCAACTAAAGCTACGGTTTCTTCATCATTCATTGCCATACGACCAAAAGTTATTCTGATATCATGACCCGATTTTAATGGATCAGGTTCTCCATTAGGCCCTTCAGGATTCACATAAATTAATCCCATATGCACAGCACCTAAATGACCTTCTAAATCGCCATCACTTGTTTCGTAACGATCATCATTATCTAGCCAACCCGTTTCACTTCCCCAATATATATCTTGTTCTGGCTCCCATATATCTTCACGACCTCCTGCAAAACCAAACGTAGGAAAGCCCATTGATTCTAATGCACAGTTACCTGCAAGTATCATTAAGTCTGCCCAAGAAATTTTATTCCCATATTTCTTTTTTACTGGCCATAATAATAAACGTGCTTTATCTAAGTTACCATTATCTGGCCAACTGTTTAATGGTGCAAAACGCTGCGTACCAGAACCTGCACCACCACGACCATCACCTACTCTATACGTACCTGCACTATGCCAAGCCATACGAATCATAAATCCTCCGTAGTGTCCATAATCTGCTGGCCACCAATCTTGAGAATCTGTCATTAAATCAATCACATCTTGCTTTAAAGCTGCAAAATCAACACTGCTAAATGCTTCGGCATAATCAAAATCTTCACCCATTGGGTTATTCTTTGTTGCATTTTGCCTCAAAATATTGAGTTTTAATTCATTTGGCCACCAATCTCTATTACTGGTACCACGACCTGCTGTTTGTTTTTGATCTCCACTTAAAAATGGGCATTTACTAGCATCGCCTCCATTGTTATGATTCATTATATTTTAGTTTTTTTGATTTACTAATTTGACATGGATAAAATTATGAAATAATGAGCGTTAAATAAAGCCTCTATATTTTTTTAAATTATCTTTTTATAGCTAAAACTTATAGTATAGATTATTTGAATAGTATTATTTGATATTACTGTAATCTCAGTCTAGGAAATCTTGCCAAAATTTCGTAACTTTTAGTTATAATCTAATACCTATAGATATGAGCAGTACAGAATATACAAAAGTTTATTTCGGCAATTTTATTTTAGTAACTCGTGTTAAAAATGAGTTAGAACGCATTGGAATTATACCAATAATTAAAGATGAAGGTGAATCACAACGTTTGGCAGGTTACGCATCAATGAATCAAGGTTTTCAAGAGGTTTTTGTTCATAATGATGAATTGGATAAAGCGGTTTCAATTGTTGAACAGGTTAAGGCTGAGATGGAAGCGCAATGACAAAAAAAGTCAAAATTCAAAGACTATTTAAAATAACTATGCCGTCACAGCATACATCTTCTCGCGCTGGTCTTTAATCTTTTTATCACTCATATACTCATCAAAAGTCATGTAACGATCTATAACTCCATTTGGAGTTAACTCAATGATTCTGTTACCAACCGTTTGAGCAAACTCATGATCGTGCGTAGTTAACAGTATTGTCCCTTTAAAGTTCTTTAATGAATTGTTAAAGGCTGTAATACTTTCTAAATCTAAGTGATTTGTTGGTTCATCTAATTGTAAAACGTTAGCTCTTATCATCATCATACGACTTAGCATACAACGTACCTTTTCACCTCCAGATAAAACATTAGATGTTTTTAAAGCCTCTTCACCACTAAAAATCATCTTTCCAAGGAAACCTCTAATATGTACTTCTTCACGTTCTTCTTCTGTTGTTGCCCATTGACGTAACCAATCCACTAATGATAATTTATTATTAAAGAATTCACTATTATCTAATGGTAAATACGATTGTGTTGTAGTTACTCCCCAAGCAAATTTACCAGAATCTGCTTTTTCATTTCCATTCACAATCTGATAAAAAGCAGTAGTTGCTCTAGAATCTTTAGAATACACAACTACCTTATCTCCTTTTGCTAAATTGATATCAATACCTTTAAACAAAACTTCTCCATCTAAACTTGCAGAAAGCCCTTCAATATTTAAAATCTGATCGCCAGCTTCACGATCGCGTTCAAAAATAATCGCAGGATAACGACGACTAGAACGCTTAATATCTGCTATATTTAATTTTTCTATCATCTTCTTTCTACTAGTTGCTTGTTTAGATTTTGCAACGTTAGCTGAGAAACGACGAATAAATTCTTCTAATTCTTTTTTCTTCTCTTCGGCCTTTTTGTTTTGCTGTGCATGTTGCTTAGCTGCTAGCTGAGAAGACTCGTACCAAAAGGTATAGTTTCCAGAGAAGTGATTGATTTTACCGAAATCAATATCAGAAATATGTGTGCAAACTGCATCTAAAAAGTGTCTGTCGTGAGAAACAACAATCACACAGTTATCATAATTTGCTAAGAAATTTTCTAACCAAGAAATAGTTTCGTAATCTAAATCATTGGTAGGCTCATCCATTATTAATAAATCTGGCTTTCCAAATAAAGCTTGTGCTAATAACACACGGACTTTTTGTTTACCATCTAAATCTTTCATTAACATATAATGCAAATCTTCCTTAATCCCTAGGTTAGATAACATTGCAGCCGCATCACTATCTGCATTCCAGCCATTCATTTCTTCAAACTGAACTTGTAGCTCTCCAATTTTCTCAGCATTTTCATCAGTATAGTCTGCATATAAAGCATCAATTTCAGATTTTAACTTATATAACGGCTTGTTACCTTTTAAAATAGTTTCTAAAACCGTGTCTTCATCGTGCTTATTATGATTCTGTTCTAGAACAGACATACGTTTTCCAGATTCTAAATGGATATGTCCAGAAGTTGGATCCATTTTTCCTGCGATAATCTTTAAAAATGTAGATTTCCCAGAACCATTTGCACCAATAATTCCGTAGCAATTACCATTATTAAATGTGGTATTTACCTCGTCAAAAAGTACGCGTTTTCCGAATTGAACTGAAAGATTAGAAACTGATAACATTGTTTTATATTTTTGAGATTGCAAAAGTAGAAAATTAAACACAAAATCCATTACTGAATAGCGTTATGAATTTAAAAAGTAAATAATAATGTGTATCTGTTCTAACAAATATGCATTATACATGGTTTTTCTGTGATTTAACGGGATTTATAACCTACACAACAAGTTTTAACGAGGTGTTAACAATACATGAAGTTTCCAAAACATATTTTTGTTTTGTTGATTATGATGAAAATTTCCCTAATATCTAAGCATATAGCTTTAATATGTCTTTTAACAAGCCTTACTATAGGTTGCAAGCCAAATAGTAACGACAAGGGAGACTACGCCTATATTGGAGGTGAAATTATAAATCCTAAAAACCAAAATATCATTCTTTACGATACTAAAGGTAAAGTTGTAGACTCCTTAACTTTAGATTTCAACAATAGATTTGTACATAAAATAGAAGATTTACAGTCAGGTCTATATATGATTACTCACGGTGGTGAATATCAAAAGATTTTACTAGAGCCTAATGACAGTATTATGTTTAGATTAAACACTTATGATTTTGATGAGTCTTTAGTATTTACAGGTGATGGTGCGAAGAAGAACAATTATCTAATTAAGACCTATTTGTTCAATGAAAAACAAGAAAAGAAATTAGTTAAGTATTCGAAAATGGAACCCGAAGCATTTCATGATTTCACTGAAGAAAGACGGAATAATCAATTAAAAGAATTAAGTTCTTTTTTAGAATACAATAAAGAGTCTGAATTATTTAAAACTATTATAGAGGCAAACATCAATTACAATTCCTATGCAGATAAAGAGATTTATCCTTTCGCCTATTTTGGAAACAATAAGTTGATACACATTAAAGATTTACCTGAAGAGTTTTTTGCACATAGAAAGGATATAAATTACAACTCTAAAATTTTAACTCGTATCTATGCTTACAATCGATTTTTATCTTCTCACATAGAAAATTTAGCGACACACAAATATTACGACGATAATGCTTACCATAGTAAATTTAATAGACATGACATGAGCTATAATAAGTCTAAGCTTGATTTGGTGGACAGTATTATCTCTGATGAAACTATAAAAAATAATCTTTTAAAATATAAAACTAGAGATTATGTAAGTCACAATCATACTGTTGTTGAAGCAAATGAAATGTTAGAGTATTATTTATCTAAGAGTAGTAATGAAGAAGATAAAAAAGCTATGAAAGAGCTTGTATCATCATTGAAATTATTACGTCAAGGAAATCAAATACCAAACTTAGCTGTAATAAATTATGATAATAGTGAATATAATCTAAATTCCATAATAAATAAACCAACAATCATATATTTTTGGTCGTCTAATTCTAAGATGCAATACAGGAATAGCCATTACAAAGTAAAAGGGTTGAAATCTAAATTTCCTGAGGTAAATTTTATTTCTATTAATTTAAATAGTAATGATGATAAGACTTGGAAAGAAATTATTAATAATTATGATTTCCCGACAACAAATGAATATCGTTTTAAATACCCAAAAAAGTCAAGGAAAATATTAGCTGTTAATTATTTAAATAAAGCTATCATAGTTAATGAAAATGCTATGATATTGCACCCAAATATTAATATTTTCAAATCAGATTTCTCTAAATCACTTGGCAAATTATTACAAAAAAAGCACCTTATTGTTGCTAAATAAGATGCTTGTTTTATAATTATTGTATTAGCTTAATTTCCTTTTTTATAATCTGCTAAAAATTTCTCTAAACCAATATCTGTTAAAGGATGTTTTAATAATCCTACAATTGATTTCAACGGACCTGTCATAACATCTGCACCTAACTTAGCACAATCTATAACGTGCATAGTATGGCGAACAGAAGCTGCTAATATTTCTGTTTCAAAAGCATAATTATCATATATATGACGAATCTCCGCAATAAGGTTTAAACCATCAGTAGAAATATCATCTAAACGTCCTATGAATGGAGATACATACGTTGCGCCAGCTTTTGCTGCAAGTAAAGCTTGACCTGCCGAGAATACTAAAGTGACATTAGTTTTAATTCCCTTATCAGAAAAATATTTACAAGCTTTAATACCATCTTTAATCATCGGTAATTTTATTACAATTTGATCATGTAAATCAGCTAAAGCTTCACCTTCTCTAACCATACCCTCAAAATCAGTAGAAATAACTTCAGCAGACACATCGCCATCTACAATATTGCAGATATCTACATAATGCTTTAAAATATTATTTGTACCAGTTATGCCCTCTTTAGCCATTAATGATGGATTTGTAGTTACGCCATCTAAAATACCCATGTCTTGAGCTTCTTTAATCTGATCTAGGTTTGCTGTATCGATAAAAAATTTCATCTAATTAAAATTTGAATTGTTGTGTTTTTTGTTGTCGCGAATTTACAACTATTCGTTAGGTAGATATATATTAAACTATTAAAATATATTAACAAGTTTCTAATTAGAGCAAATAAAGACCTATTCTATAATTAATTTATAACTTCTAGACGTACTGTATTCACATAATAAATCAGGATCATCATCAAAATTATTTCTAAAAGGACCTTCAACATCTAAGAATACTTTAATACGGAATGTACCTGTCTCTTCTGGTTTTCCTTCAAAGCTTATAGTTCTATGGCTTACATAATAATCCATACCCAAAGGCAAACCTTCAGCATAAAAAAAGTAATCATAGTCATTATCTCTAGGTTCATTATTAATTTCAGCGTCAAATTCTGTATAATAGAAACTTTCTGTTGAGCCAATTGGAAATTCCTTATTAGGTAATTCTGGCTCTCGTGGAATAATGCAACTCAATACATCTTCACAACTAAAGGCTAAAAAAAGGCAAATAAAAAGGGGAATAATTTTGTAAGTTTTCATAATAGCTAAATTTGAAAAAGATACTTCAAATAGCATACCAAATTAACTATAACTTATAATGATTCATTAATAATTTCTCATAAACCTTATCTGGAAGAATTCGCTTTAAGACAATTGAAAATTTTTGCATGAATACACCAACCTTATAATGCACTTTCGGCTTTCTAGTTTCAATAATTTTTAGAATGGCATCTGCCATTTGTTGAGGATCACTACCATCATCTACATGAGCATCCATTAATTTTAAACTCTTACCATAATTTACTTTATAAGGAGAACCTTCCAAAACTGGTGCATGATAACGACCAGCTGCAATATTAGTAGCAAAATCACCTGGAGCAACATTAGTCATTTGTATACCAAATTCCTTTAACTCCATTCTAAAGGCTTCTGTAATTAACTCTAAAGCTCCCTTACTTGCACTATAAATACCTCTATAAGGCAAACCCATATAACCAGCAATTGAGGTC
The DNA here is from genome assembly GCF_000828715.1 of Winogradskyella sp. PG-2. NCBI lineage: Bacteria > Pseudomonadati > Bacteroidota > Flavobacteriia > Flavobacteriales > Flavobacteriaceae > Winogradskyella > Winogradskyella sp. PG-2. The sequence continues at coordinate 3,720,179 of NZ_AP014583.1, forward strand.
ACATTAATAATCAAACCCGATTTTTGAGAACGCATAGTCGGAAGCACAGCTTTTATAACATTGATAGGACCAAAAAGATTTGTTTCAAAATTGCGTTTAATTTCAGCATCTGGAATTTCTTCAATTGGCCCAGTAATTCCGGCACCAGCATTATTTACTAATACATCAATTTTAGATTCTAACTTTAATACCTGATTAATACATGTAGCAATCGTCTCTGATTTTGTAACGTCTAGAGCAACTATTGGGAATACACTCTGAGGATAGTTCTGTGGATTACGACTAGTACCATATACTTTAAAGCCCTTAGCTTGGAGGTACTCACCTACCGACTTTCCTATTCCTGAAGAACCACCTGTTATTAAAACAACTTTAGACATCTACTTTGAAATTTAAGTAAGCAAAATACAAATTTATAGGAGAATTTAGGGCACAAAAAAAGGCAAGCTACCTACATCACACCGCTACGACCATCTACCTTTGCTGCGTTCCCGCCCTGGAGGATTCAACAGGAGCTGGTTGTGTAGGACTTGCCAGCCGCAAAGATACAACCTTTTAATACTTTTACAATCATTATTTAATGATTTTTAAACTGAATTTTATTTAATAACTTGCTAAAAAATAAGAGACACTTTATGCACTTATCTAAATATATCATAGTCATTTGTTTAAGCTTAATATTTATTAATTGCGGCAAAACAAATAGTTCCAAACAAACCGGATTAACAATTAATACGGCCGTTAAATCGTTAATGCTTGGCGATACTTTAAAATTATCAATAAACAATCCTAAAAATTTAGATATCACCAATGTGAGTTATCAACTTAATGGGAAATCAGTTGATAATACTACTATTTTAAATACGACAACTTTAGGTAAAAAAGTAATTACAGCGGTAGTAAAATACGATGACCAAACTGAGACTATAACCAAATCTATTAAAATCTTTAATAATGTTATTCCTTCATACTACAAATATGAAGTCGTCAATACTTATCCTCACGATATTACATCCTATACTCAAGGCTTAGAATTTTATAATGGTGAATTGTACGAAAGTACAGGACAGCGTGGAGAATCGAAATTGAGAAAAGTGAATTTTGAAACAGGAGAGGTTTTAAAAAACATCAATTTAGAAAACCAATATTTTGGTGAAGGTCTTACCATTATGAATGATAAAATCTATCAATTAACATGGCAAAAAGAAAGAGGCTTTGTTTATGATGTCAATACTTTTGAAAAAATAAGCTCTTTTAATTATGGATCAAGTAAAGAAGGTTGGGGAATTTGTAATGATGATAAAACACTCTATAAGTCTGATGGAACTGAGAAAATATGGTTATTAAACCCTGATAACCTTACAGAACAAAGTCATATACAAGTGTATACGGAAAAAGGTAAAATTCCCAGCTTAAATGAGCTCGAATGGATTGATGGTAAAATCTTTGCAAATATTTATCAGAAAAATGGTGTCGTAATCATTAATCCAAATAATGGTGGTGTTGAAGGCGTTATCAACTTTAAACCACTTAGAGAATTAGTAACTCAACATGATGAATTAGATGTTCTCAATGGCATTGCTTACCATCCTGAGCGTAAAACAATTTTCGTTACAGGAAAAAATTGGGACAAACTTTTTGAAGTTAAAATAAAGAAACAATAAACTTCACTCACCGAAAAGGTCACTTTACTCATTCTGCATTTTATTTACCGATTTACTTATGATTCTTTGATATATAAATCAAACGATCATGAGAAAATCTATAACTATTAATATTCCTGAACCTTGCCATGAGGATTGGAATAAAATGACACCAAAAGAAAAAGGTCTACATTGCCATTCATGTCATAAAACAGTTTTCGACTTTACGACCAAAACTGATGAACAAATTATCAAAACCTTTGAAACAGAAGGAAAAGTTTGCGGACGATTTAAGACCCAACAACTCAACAGAGAGATTGTTTTAACCAGAAAAGACAAAAATAATTATTTGTCTTGGGCAGCTTCTGGTCTATTTGCATTCTTAGCTTTAGGAAATCAAGAAGTGAATGCACAAGGCAAACCAAAAATTGTACAAACAGATTCTGTCAAAGTTCCTCAGATAAAAGGTAAAGTAGCAACATCTATATTAAATAAGAAAGTATACTCTGGTACATTGACCACAACTAGTGATGGATTACCGCTTCCTGGTGCATCAGTAATTATTAAAGGTACCAGTGTAGGAACTCAAACTGATTTTGATGGTAAATATAAAATACAAGCAAACATTGGCAACATATTAGTATTTAGTTATATGGGAATGGATCCAATAGAGATTGTATTAAGCAATAGTTATACAATTGATGTTGCCCTTGTAGAAAATATCATGGGAGAAATTGTTACCGTAGGTTTGATTACTTATTCATCAAATTATACGCATGATTGCAACCTAAGTGAAGATAATGATCCTGAGCTTTACGCTACAGAAGCAGAACAACAAAAATCTAGAGAAATTAGAGCACATAATCAGAAATGGAGAGAAAGAAACAAGGCAAGACGAACAAAATGGAGAAATGAGCGTTTATTGAAACGAGAAGCCATAAAAAGTGGTAACCAAGAACGAACCGTTTTAGGCAAATTATTCCATAGAATTAAAAGTGCTTTCGCAAAGAAATAATACCTTTGAGCATCAAAATATAATTGATGCAAATATTCGAAAAAACCATTACAGTTTCAAAAGACGATCTAGATGACCTTAACCATGTAAACAATGTACGTTATGTACAATGGGTTCAAGATATTGCTAAAGAACATTGGTTAGCCTATGTTTCAGATAAGGTTTTAAGCAAATATTCATGGTTCTTAGTTAATCATTTTATAGAATATAAAAGTCAGGCATTACTTGGCGATCAACTATTACTCAAAACTTTTGTTCCAAAAACTGAAGGCGTAAGTACTACAAGACACGTAGAAATAACTAATAAAAAAACAAATCAACTTATTGTCAGTTCTAAAGCAAAATGGTGTTTGATTGACTCAAAAACACAGCGTCCTACAAGAATAACAAATGAGATAGCTAGTCTCTTTAATTAACAATACTTTAGGTTAAAGTTTTTTTAATGCATAAATGGTTTTATTCTTAAAGTCTTTTCTTTATTGCACCAATCAACTTTTATGCGTCAATTAATAGTAATACTCTCTTTAATCTGTTTGCCTTTTACTTTTAACGCTCAAACATTACAAGGAAAAGTATATGATGCTTCAGGTACCGTTAAAAACATAAAAGTTCTTAATGATACTCAAAACCGATTTACTGTAACTAATAAAGATGGTGATTTTAGTATCATTGCTAAAGTCAATGACACACTTCTATTTGAGTCCTTATTTTATCACCCAAAAGCGGTAGTTCTTAAAGCTTTTCATTTTAATGATATTGCTGTTTTTGAGCTCAAAAAAATAATTAGTGAGCTTGATGAGGTAGAAATAATTGCAGAACCAGAACAACCTGTATTTGAAGAGCAAACCTATAACATCGAACTCCAAAATTTAATAAAAGAGGATATTAAAAATAATCCTGAGCTTTATCAACCAAGCGGAGCAAGTTATGGTGTAGACTTTGTCTACCTCATAGGTCAGTTAGCTAAACTCTTTAAAAAAAACAAATATCAACCACCTGTTTACGAACCTATTTCCTACAAGCAAATGGATTCTTTGTTTTCCAAAAGCGCCTTCTTTAACAAGCAACTCATCACAGAGAATTTAAAAATACCCGAAGATAAAATATATCTATTTTATGATTTTTGTGAAGCAAAATACATGAGTTCTAAATTACTTAAAGAGGAAAAAAAGATGCAATTTCTTGAGCAATTGGTACTGAATAGCCAGCTCTTTTTAATTCTTATAGAGCAATATGGCGAGAAAAAAGAAGTTAAAGATTAAATTCTTACCCATAATTCCTCAACTTCATAATAATTCATAACTTCAAAAGTTATATTTTTAAGCATTAAATATATTTATCTCTTATGAAGCGATTGCTGTCATTCTTTATTTGTTTCGGAATCTTATTATTCTGGAGTTCTTGTCGTAACGATTTTGAATTCTCACCAAGTACAGGAAATTTAGAATTTGTAAAGGATACGGTTTATTTAGATACGGTTTTCACCAATATTGGTTCTAGCACATATAACTTAAAGGTCTATAATCGTAGTGATGATGATATTGTGATCCCAACCATTCAATTAGAAAACGGAATTAGCTCATTTTATAGAATGAATGTAGATGGTGGTACTGGTCTTGAAGGCGCACAAGAAGGAAAATTCTTTGAAGATGTTGAGCTATTAGCAAATGATAGCTTATTCATTTTTATTGAAACTACAATAGATATTGAAACACTATCAAACTCTGACACCCAGTTTCTATATACAGATCGTATTCTATTTGATATTGGTAGTAACCAACAAGATGTGGATTTAGTAACACTTGTTAAAGACGCTATTTTTATTTATCCAAATAGAAATGAAACCACTGGCATTGTAGAGACCTTAACCTTTGATGTTGATGGTGATGGCAATTCGGATGAAACCACATTACAAGGTAGATTCTTAGAGGATACAGAACTAACTTTTACTAACGAAAAACCCTATGTGATTTATGGTTATGCTGGCGTCGACTCAGGTAAGACCTTGACTATGGATGCTGGTGCTCGTGTTCATTTTCATGCTAACTCTGGTATTATTGTAACCGATAATGGTACATTAAATATTAATGGAGCGTTAAGCACTGATCAAGAAATTTTGGAAAACGAAGTTATTTTAGAAGGTGATCGTTTAGAACCGCTTTATACAGACATACCAGGACAATGGGGAACTATTTGGCTGTTTAATGGTAGTGCCAATAATACTATTGAGTATGCAACTATAAAAAATGCGACTATTGGTATTTTATCAGAAGGTAATCAAGCAGCAACAAACGATAAATTAACGATTACTAATTCCCAAATTTATAATACAAGTAGTTTTGGAATTTTAGGCAGAGCTACATCAATAACTGCAGAAAATACTGTAATTAATAATTGTGGTCAATCCTCATTTGCTGGCACTGTAGGAGGTAAATATAATTTTACGCATTGTACAATTGCAAACTATTGGAATAATAGTTTTAGACAATTCCCTGCAGTACTCCTTAATGATTATGTAGAAGATGCAGAAGGAATTACAACACTTAATGATTTAACTGAAGCTAGCTTTAACAATTGTATTATATATGGAAACGATAATCCTGAAATATTTCTAGATGATAGAGGACCTGTTTTTAGTTATAAATTCACCAATTGTTTAATACGATTTGATGATGAAAATCTTGAAGGCACAGGAAACTACGTTTTTGATAATACGATGTTTTACGATGGAAATTCTTTCAATGTAGATCCAGATTTTGAAGATGGCTTCGAAAATCTCATGCGTATTGGAGAAGACTCTGGTGCTAATAGACTCGCATTCTCATTGATACCTTCTGGTAGTGATATTCTTGGCGTAAATAGAGATTCTGCTGAACCTGATTGTGGTGCTTATGAAAGCATAACATTTGAAGATTAAGTTTTGAAAAAGCGATTCAATTATTCAAAATTTATTGTTGAGATAATACATTACTTGTGGTTGTTTTTTAATATTTCATTAGTCCTAATGTTTGTCATAGCACTATTCAACAAAATATTTAGACCAAATTTCAAAAATTTATCTACAACAAACTTCATTATAATTGGAATCATTTTATTGATTTCAATAGTTCTTAATATAATATGGTTTACTAACCAAAGAAAAAAAAGTGTTACAAAATAAGTTGAAATGCTTTATAATTTAAAGCGAATTATTGAATTTCAAAATATATTAAGTCTTAGTCATAAATAAGTGTACCCTCTACTTCTACTTTTGGGATTACAATTAAATCATAGCGCTCTACCAATTTAGCCAACTGCTCATTGAGGTTAAATCGTATTGGGTAATAATGATAGCCTTTAATCAAAGGTCTTAAATCTATAACGACCCACTGGTTTTCTTTACCCATTTCTATTATTGGTTTGTGATTTTTATAATATATATTCTCTGAAATACTGTTATCCTGTAATTGACCATCTTCCATATGAAATCGAGTCTTAAAACCAATATTTAAAGTTGTATTTCCATAAAATTCTGCAAGCTCATTGAGTGTATTACCCACTTCATAGACACCTAAAGGAGAAAATCCTTTAGACAAATGATAACCACCCATTTTTATAAGAAGTTTATCCTTTTCAATATTAAAATCTAAATTATCTAAGCCTTTCTTAAGTTGACTTTTCATGTATTTAATGCGTGTTGCATTATTCTCATACCATTGTCTTTTATTATATAACATATAGATAGCACTACTTTTTTTTAAAGCATCAATAACTTCAATATTGTTAGCTTCAGAACCCATTTCCTTTAAAAATTCTTTAAAAAGCTTTGATTTAGATAGAGCTCTATGTAAATTCTCTTTATCCGATTGATCATTTTTATAGAATTGTTTTAGTTCTGATCGCATCCTACTATACAGATCTTTATGTTGCTTTTTTAGATCTTCTGATAAATTGTTAAACATAATATCGACAAGCATTATGTAACTGTCATAATATTCTTGATCAATCCCAAAAATATTCCAAGAATTGTCTTTTGCATTCTTTAAAAATCGTACATCTTCTTTACTATCAAAGAATGGAAAAGGTATATTGATATAACCATCTGAATCCCTTGTAAGATATTTTTCATGTATATGCTTAATCTCATTTTCAATATCACCTTCTAATCTGTTAAGTACTTTTCCAATAGTGGGTCCAACCTCCAAAGCCATTGCCTTATAATTTAGACTATCTAGTATTGGAATGATAGCATTTGTAAATTCTGAAATACGTTTAGAGCCATGATATTCGCCTAACATAGTATATTGAGCTTTTGCCATTTGCTGCTTTAAAAAGGCTTCACCTTCACCACTTAACTTTCCATCTATAACATTAAATGTGTAAGTAAAAGGCTTCAAGTGTTTCGTAGATAAACTATCTTGAGCATAACTTATGTAAAACAATAAACAAGCTACTGTAGTAATTATAATCTGTCTCATTTTGGATATGTTTTAAGGTTGTGATACATAATGACTTTTACATTAGAATCTAATCGTTTTAATTCTTCACTTACGGCTTTAGCATGACCAGCACCAACAATTAAGACACTGCGTTTAACTTTGGGATTATTCTCAAGAACTTCTAAAATATTTTTAGCCATATTGACATTTCTATCGTCCCATTTTTTTATCTGCATATCATAATCTTCGCCACTAAAACCTTTAAATCGTAAAGAGTTAATTCTATAATAGGCATCTAACGTTTCTGGCTTATTAATATATCTTCCTAGTGACCAAGATGCACCTGCAAAGATGTTTCCCCAAGTATCTTTTCGCATCACTTTTTTAAAAGTTTTTCTTCCCTCTTTAGTACCTGCCTTAAGAGCGCGTTGCCACGCAGGCCAATACCCTTTATAACCAGCATGACTATCAACACCATACACTTCTTTCAGTTCTAGTTTGCGCATTAACTGAAAGGTTAAATCTGTGTTTTGATTACCATAAGGTTTAAACTTCTTGGTCGCTCCAAACCTAGAAAAATAGCCATATATTCTATGATTTCCTTGATCACCAATACTCAAATAATAGGATTGTAATTTTCTAAATTCCACACTATCTATCTCTTTATTAGACATCTTTTTTAAACGCTCAATATCACCATAATTAACTGTATCGTTAGCTTTTTTCTTGAGGTACGCTTCTTTAAACTTAGAATTCCATTCACCCATAGCTGCTGTATCACCAGTTTTAGAATACTCTGCCATTATTAATTCTGGCTGATATTTGAGTATCTTCTTAACCATTGGTATATAGGCACGTTTCACAATTCCTGGTATTTGGTGCATATCACCAACAATTAGAATTTCTTGCTGTTCTTGAGCAGACAAACTACTATGAAGCAATAAAAGAATTCCGAAAAAAAGTTGAGATAAATATTTCATGAGGTTTTGCTTTTTAGTTATGATTCAAAATTCAGATACTTTTTACTCATATAAAAGTAGAATCGGTAAACTAAGAGTATATCTCTGCAAAAATAGAAGACAAATACTTGAATGAAAATTATGCTAAGTTCACAGATAAATTTTTCAAGTTTACCGATCCTATTTAAACATAACCGCACATTTTATTAGTTTAGCATTTATGAAATATGATATTAAAAAATTAAGTTTCTGGTTTCTGGTTTATTACTTAGTTACCGATGTAATTGGTGAAATTATAGAAGCAGATTCTATTTCAAAAGCTATTGACTATCATTTACAAACACATATAGTTATTTTGACAATTTCTGTTGGATTCATCTTTTTTTTATATGCCTTATCATCTTACTCTATCTTCTACAAATGGCATCATAAAAAGCCATTTTGGAATAATTTAGTACTCATCCTAGTAAGCACAATATTCATTATTGGTTTACGCTATCTTATTGAAGAAATCATCTTTAGAACTTTTCTTGGGTTTGGGAATTACAAAAAAGGAGTCTCTCTATTCTATTATTTACTAGACAATTTCTATTATGTGTTTCAATACTGTGCATTAGGTATTATTTTCTATTTTTGGCAATACTCAAAATATAAGGACGAGCGTAATAATCAATTATTGTTAGAGAATCAGCAAATGGAGCTTGATCTATTACGATCTCAAACCAATCCACATTTTTTATTTAACACACTCAACAACATTTATGCTTTAGTAAACACGAATTCAGAAAAAGCTTTAGGTGCCATCGAAAAACTATCTCTATTATTGCGTTACTCGCTCTATAAAACAAAGACAGTTGTGCCTTTAGAAGATGAAATTTCGCAGATTAGAAACTTTATAGACTTAGAAAGTATAAGACATAAAGAACCACCACATATAGAGTTTAATATTGAAGGGATTACCAAAAATATTAAAGTTCCTCAATTTTTATTATTGCCTTTTGTTGAAAACGCGTTTAAACATGGTAGCTTACACAGTATATCGCAGCCTATTATAATTGATATTACTGTGGATGGAACTTGTTTAAATTATAAAGTCATCAATGAAATTGAAAAAAAGAAAAAGGACAAAGTTGGTGGTTTAGGGTTAGACAATCTTAAAAAACGCTTAGAACTTCTATTTCTAAAACAATATTCCTTTTCTTGTAAAACAGAAAATTCAACGTTTACAGCACAACTTAAAATACCTATACAATGACCTGTATTATAATTGATGATGAACCTTTGGCTGTTGACTTATTAGAATCCCATGCATCTAAGATTGAAGACTTAAAAGTTATTGGTGCTTTCAATAATCCATTAGAAGCTTTAAAAATTTTACGCGAAAAGTCTGTAGATCTATTGTTTTTGGATATACAGATGCCAGAAATTACAGGTGTTGAGTTTAAAAAAATTATTAATCCAGATATAAAAGTGATTTTTACGACGGCCTATTCGGATTATGCCCTAGAGAGTTACGACTTAGATGTCGTCGATTATTTATTAAAGCCTATCTCTTTTCAACGCTTTTTACAAGCCGTAGAAAAAGTACAAAATAGGAACCCAAAACCTATTACAGAAGAAGAAAGTGATTATTGCTTTGTAAAAACTGAATATCGTCATCAAAAGCTATTCTTTTCGGATATTTTATATTTAAAAGGTTTGAGCGATTATGTTTCTATTCAAACTAAAGAAGGCAAGGTACTTACATTACAGAAAATGAAAGAATTTGAACAAAGTCTTCCTAAGAGTAAGTTCATTCGCGTCCATAAATCTTATATTATTGCTCTAGAGCATATTGAATTTATTGAACGTAATCGCATTATCATAGAAGGAGAATACATTTCTATTGGTGCGACCTATAAAGATACTTTTTGGAAAAAAGTGGAAAACAAATAAAAAGCCTTTCAATTATTTTGATAGGCTTTTTATTTGTAAATGAAGTTTCTATGCAGTAAATAAAGGTCGTCCACCCATAAGTTCATTTACTTTTTTAGCAACACCTTCTAAAACGGTTTCATTATCATGATTAGTTAATACTTCATCAATTAAATCAACAACGTAAGACATATCATTTTCTTTTAAACCTCTTGTTGTAATTGCTGGAGTACCTACCCTAATACCAGAAGTTACAAATGGAGATTCAGTATCAAATGGTACCATATTTTTATTTACAGTGATATCAGCTTTCACTAAAGCGTTTTCAGCATCCTTACCTGTAATGTTCTTACTTCTTAAATCAATCAGCATCATATGGTTGTCAGTTCCACCAGAAATTAAGTTATAATCTTTTGCAACAAAAGCTTTCGCCATAGCATCTGCATTATGTTTTACACGCAACATATAATGCATAAACTCATCCGTTAATGCTTCACCGAATGCAATTGCCTTAGCCGCAATCACATGCTCTAAAGGTCCACCTTGATTTCCTGGGAATACACCAGAATCTAGTAATCCAGACATCTTACGAAGTTTACCACTCTTAAACGTCAGACCAAATGGGTTATCAATATTTTCACCCATCATAATCATACCACCTCTTGGACCTCTTAATGTTTTATGCGTCGTTGTAGTAACCACATGGCAATGTGGCATTGGATCATTTAAAATACCTTTAGCAATCAATCCAGCAGGATGTGATATATCTGCTAACAAAATAGCACCAACACTATCGGCAACCTCTCTAAATTTCGCAAAATCAATATCACGAGAATATGCAGAAGCACCCGCTATAATTAATTTAGGTTGTTCTTTTTGAGCTTGGTCAGCTAACATATCATAATCTATAAGACCTGTATCTTTTTTTACACCATAAAAAGTTGGACGATATAGTCTTCCTGAAAAATTCACAGGTGAACCATGTGTTAAATGACCTCCATGTGATAAGTCGAACCCAAGAATAGTATCGCCTGGCTTTATACATGCATGGAAAACAGCTGTATTGGCCTGACTACCAGAGTGAGGTTGTACATTTACATAAGCAGCACCGAATAGCGTTTTAGCACGATCAATAGCAATATTCTCAACTTCATCTACAACTTCACAACCACCATAATAGCGCTTACCTGGATAACCTTCAGCATATTTATTAGTTAATACAGAACCTGCAGCTTCCATCACTTGGTCACTTACAAAATTCTCTGAAGCAATTAATTCTACACCATCTACCTGGCGTTCTTTTTCAGCTTGTATAAGTTCAAAAATTTGTTCGTCGCGTTCCATAAATAAAGTCTTATGTTAAATGAGCATCAAAAATACGAATTACATTAGTTTTAATATCAAAAATTTATTAGGTTTGATTAGAAATTAATGAACATTTAATCAACAATTAAAATATGCCATTATCAGCCAATAATCCAGATCGTTCATCTTGGTTACATGTTAACAAAGATTCAGATTTCCCTATACAAAATATTCCTTTTGGTGTTTTCTTAACAAGAGATGATATCATTACCATTGGAACTAGAATTGGTGATACTGCAATTGACCTTGGAGCACTGCACCAATTAGGTTATTTTGAAGGTATTCCTCTAACTGACGACATCTTCTTACAAGATACTCTAAATGATTTCATTGCAGATGGAAGAAAAACATGGCGATTGGTTAGAAATAGAATTGCCGAAATTTTTGATGCTGAAAATGATACATTAAAAAATAACAATCCACATAAAGAAACCATTCTATTTCGCTTAGATGAAATTGAGATGCAGTTACCAATTCAAGTTGGTGATTATACAGACTTCTATGCAAGTAAGGAACACGCTACGAATGTAGGTACTATGTTTAGAGATCCTGATAATGCACTATTACCAAATTGGGTGCATATGCCAGTTGGATATCATGGGCGCAGTTCTTCAATAATTCCATCAGGTATTCCTGTGCATCGTCCACAAGGACAAACTATGCCTATTGATTCTAAAAGCCCAGTTTTTGGACCTTCAAAATTAGTGGACTTTGAATTAGAAATGGCATTTATTACTACAGATGCAAATGACTTAGGCGAACCTATTCCAATTGTTGAAGCTGAAGAATATATCTTTGGTTTAGTCCTGTTTAATGACTGGTCTGCGAGAGATATTCAGAAATGGGAATATGTTCCATTAGGACCTTTCTTAGGTAAAAACTTTGCATCATCTATGTCTCCTTGGATTGTAACTTTAGATGCTTTAGAACCTTTTAGAACTGAAAGCCCAAAGCAAGACCCTAAACCTTTAGGTTACTTACAATATAAAGGAAAAAAGAGTTTTGATATTAATTTAGAAGTTGGTATTCAACCAAAGGGTGCTAAAGAAACCACAGTTTGTAAATCTAACTTTAAATATATGTACTGGAACATGGCACAGCAATTAGCACATCATACTGTTAATGGTTGTCCTATTAATTCTGGAGATATGATGGGAAGTGGAACCATTTCTGGTCCAACAGAAGATTCCTATGGTTCTATGTTAGAATTATCATGGAAAGGCACAAAACCAGTAAAGATGAAGGATGGCAGTGAGCGTAAATTTATAAACGATCATGATACTGTTATTATGAGAGGTTATTGCGAAAATGATGGCACTCGTATTGGATTTGGTTCTGTGAAAACAAAATTATTGCCTGTGTTTGATTCTAAGAAAAAGAAATAGATTTTATCTTAAATAAATTTAAGGCTCGTAATTAATAATTACGAGCCTTTTGTTTAAAAAGGAGCTTCACAATAAAAACTAACCCACTCACGTTTTACAGGATGCTCAAAACTTAAAGATTCTGCGTGGAGATGTAAGCGGTTAGAAACGGCTCCATACAAATCATCACCAATAATAGGAGTATTTAATCCTAAATGATGAGCAGAATGAACACGCAACTGATGTGTTCTACCAGTTATTGGATAAAAATGTACCCTTGTTTTATTATTCTTAACCTCAACGATTTCAAAATTAGTAGTTGCAGATTTCCCATGCTCATAACATACCAATTGCCTTGGTCTATTATTTAAATCTACTCGAAGTGGTAAATCTATAGTACCTTCTTTAGAATCTATGACACCATTTAACAAAGCAACATATTGCTTTTTAATAGTACGATTTACAAATTGTTTTTGAAGATTTTTATGAGTCTTCTCATTCTTTGCAACCAACATTAATCCTGAAGTTGACATGTCTAAACGATGTAATAATAAAGGGCCTGTAGCATTGGGTAAATATTTTTGCATTCTTGCTAGGACAGAATCAGTTATGGTTTTCCCTGGTACAGATAAAAACTCGTTTGGTTTATTTAGTATTAATAAATAATCATCTTCATAGATTATTTCTAATTCACCTGAAAACTTACCAGCTGTTTCAATAGGGTTTGGTTCTACATCTAAACCTTGCATCATATGTCCAAGAATAGGTTCGCACCTGCCACGACAAGACGGATAGAACTGACCATGTTTTCTAACTTCAGCTGTAGGAGAAATTCCCCAATAGAACTCTGCCATTGCAATTGGCTTCAATTTATTTTTATAAGCATATTGAAACAGCTTTGGAGCTGCACATTCACCTGCAGCAACTGGAGGTTGACTCGATTTTGTACTTGTAAAAATATCTATTAGATATTTAGTTTCACCATTACCATTCAAAAAACAATACTGTTCATGTATTTGTTTTTGCAAACTTGTAGAAAGTGTTTTACGTTCTTGTTTTAATACTTCAATAGGTCTAATCATATCTATAAAAGCTTTTTTAGCTTTTTCAATAGACTTTTCAAGATTTAGTTTTAAGTATTTTAAATCAATATTACTCTGAATACTTTGCTGTTCAAGTTCTTTAAACAGTACTTCATTGACTGTAGCCGAAAATCTTAGCTTTAACTCTGCTCTAATCTGTTTACGTTTTTGTTTTTCTTCTTTTGCATTTTTTTTAAAATCACTAAGCTTTCGAATAGCTTCAAGTTTTGTTTGCTTTAGATTAATTTCAGCTTTTTTAAGTTCTGGGGTTTGCTCTAAAGTTTCAATTTTACTATTTAAGTTGTTTAAATAGGCTTCATTTTGCTTATAAAACCCATCTTCATTTAATGTATCGAAAATTGGTGGTACAAAACCTTCTATATGATTACTTTCTGCTAGTTTTCCAGAAAATCCCGCAATATATCCTAATTGATCGTCAGTGGTTTCAACAATCATTACACCAAACATTTTCCCAATTTTAAGACCAACCTTAGCTTCATCTAAGCCAAAGTTATGTTCAAAATCTGTTTGTGCTTTTAAATACGCTTTTACTTCTTCTGAAGCCTTAACACAAAGCGAATGAGGTTCGTAATAAAATGGGTATGTAAATTGTTTTGGTAATTCTACCGGAATATCTAATTCTAAAGGATGAAAAAGGAAATTATCAGTTTTAAACATTACATTTTATTGTATTGCAAATAAACAAAATTATAAATCATAATTACACTTTTAAAGTTTGGCATCAAAATTGAAATTACATAATATATAACCCATAAAACACAAGATTATGAAACGATTATTACTTTTATCAGTCCTAGTTTCGGTACTCGTATCTTGTAGTGCCAAAAAACAAATGGAAAACGCAATTAGCAATGGTAATTACGACCAGGCTATTTCTGAAGCGTTACGAAAACTTGAAAACAACAAAGACAAAAAACGTAAGCAAGATTACATTGTAATGTTAGAGGATGCTTACTACAAAGTTTTGGAAAAAGATTTGCAAAAAATCACACATTTAAAGAAAGATGGCAATCCTGAGCAATACAAAACAATTTATAGTATTTATATAGATTTAGAAGAAAGACAAAATGCTATAAAGCGTGTATTACCTTTAAAAATGAATGGGAAAACATTACATCTAAAATTTAACGATTATACTTCTGAAATTGTCGATTATAGATATAAAACGTCAGAATATATGATAGACGAGGGAATTACTCTATTAGATTCTGATGATAAATACAATGCAAGAAAAGCGCATGATATCTTCAGTTATATAGAACATATTAATCCTAATTTCGAGGAAAATAGAAGCCTAATTACTGAAGCACATAAAAAAGGAACTGACTTTGTACATGTTTCTATTGCTAATAATACGCAGCAATTTATACCTCAACGTTTAGAAACAGAATTATTAGATTTTAATACTTATGGATTAAATCAATTCTGGACTGAATATCACGCAGTTGTAAACGAAACTATTGAATATGATTATGCAATGGAGCTTCAATTAAAGCGTATTAATATTTCACCAGAACGTGTTAATGAACGTCAGATACTACGAGAGAAACGTATTGTTGATGGTTGGAAATATTTATTAGATAATAACGGTAATGTTGTTAAAGATAGCTTAGGTAATGATATTAAAGTTGACAAGATTATAAATGTAAGAGCTCGGTTTTTTGAAGTTATACAAACTAAATCTGCACAAGTTATTGCGGATGTTGTTTACACAGACTTAAAGCAAAAACAAATTGTTGATAATTTTACAATAGATAGTGGATTCGTTTTTGAAAATGTATTCGGAAGATTTAGAGGAGACCGAAGAGCTTTAAACAGAAATGATCACGATTTAATGAATATACGACAAGTTCGTTTTCCCTCTGATGAACAAATGGTATACGACAGAGGCGAAGATTTAAAATTTAAGCTAAAAGAGATAATTCAATCTTACAGCATTACAAAAGGTTGAGAACTCAAAATATTATAACCTCTTGATTAATTAACATCAAGAGGTTATCTATTTACTCAATTATTATTCTTAGAAACTCTCAAATATCACCTTAGCAAGATTATAATGTATCTGAATTTTAAGTATTAACAAGTATGTGAAATTAATCTTACAAAACTATTTACAAAGCCAATAATAACCTACAATAGAGATTAAAAGTTTTTATATGCAGTTCAACGATTTTATTTCTTTTGATGCGCATTTAACATCTAAATTCGTTTTCCCTCAGAGTTAAAATTATTTCAATAACCCCAAATTCTTACCTGGAAAACACTAGGATTGAAAAAATATTTTAAACCTAATGAAACATTTCTCGACTAAACTTGTAATAAAAATTGTTACACTATTATTTGTTACAAATTTTTATGGACAATCAGATATTGTTGAAAGTTATGCAATTCTAAATATTAATAGTTTAGGAAACACATATTATGACCTAAATTTTGAAACTGCGAATCCAAATTTTAATGGGGCAGATTTGGGAACATTCAGTCCAGGTGAAAGTCTTATCCTAAATGGTGCAGAAAACCAAACCTATAAATGTGGTACTCATAATATTATGAATGGCTTCATAGATTATAGAATCTATTTAACAACAGATACACCTGGTTCATTTATTCCTTCTCAAATATTATTTAATGTGGATGATGGTACTAACAATTTTTGTGGAGGTACTAGTATTGATCAAACTTGGGAATCTTCTGGAGCTAACATTGACGTACTAAATGGATTGACTTCTGGTGATTACTTTTTAGAAGTTTATACAAGAGCTGATGCGGATCATAATAATGACAATATAGCTGACAACATTCTTTACAATAGCAACAGTGGTTTAAATTTTCGCGCAAGTTTTAGAGTAGATAATCCACCTGTAGCAAACTGTCAAGCCATAACTGTACAACTTAATGCTTCTGGTAATACAACTATTACCGCATCTGATATAAATAATAATTCAACTGATGATTTTGATACATCTACTTTAGTTTTAAGTATAGATAACGATTCTTTTGATTGTTCAAATATAGGAACACCAGTAAGTGTGACTTTAACAGTAGAAGATTCAATTGGGCAAACAGATACATGTACAGCTTTAGTAACTGTTGTAGATAATATAAGTCCTATTGCTATTTGTCAAAATGTATCTATTCAACTTGATGATAGTGGAAATGCATCCATTGTCGCTGCCGTTATTGATAATGGATCTTCGGACAATTGTGGTTCAATAACACTTAATGCTTCTCAAACAGCATTTACATGTGCAGATTTGGGTACAAATAGTGTAACACTTACAGTTGATGATGGTAATGGACAGACAGCTACATGTAATGCAACTGTTACTGTTTTAGATCCCGGAGCAAGCTCTAGTTTAACAATTGTATCAAATGATATTGATAACGAAATATGTTTAGGTGAAAACTTAACGTTTACGGCAACTCCAGTAAATGGTGGTACCACTCAAAGTTATGAATGGTTTATCAATGGGCTAAGTCAAGGTAGTACCAATGTGCCATCATTTACACCTAGTACTATTCCTTCTTCAAATTATTCCGTTTTTGCAAGAATGACTACAGATATTTCAGCTTGTGATCCTAAACAAAGTAATACCTTAAATATTATTGTAAACGCGCTACCAAATATCAAAGTGAGTTCTAATATAATTTGTATTGATGACACTTCGCAATTTGCAAGTCCATCTTCTGGTGGTTCTTGGGTAAGTAATAATACTAGTGTTGCTTCAATATCAACAACAGGTGTTATAACACCTAACAATACAGGTAATGTTACATTCACATTTACTGACGCAACAACAGGATGTAGCAATACAACTAATACAGTTTCGATTAATGGATTACCAACAATTGGAAGCTTTCCATTCGATTATAAGTTATGCGCTGGAGATATTGAAGTATTAACACCAACTTCTGGTGGAACATGGATTAGTAATAATCCTTCGGCAGCAAGTATTACAAATTCTGGTGTCATAACAGGTTTATCTGGAGGTAATGCAACGTTTACATTTACCAATAGTACTACTGGTTGTAGTGCAACTTCTAATGTAATCGAAATTATAGATCTACCTAATATAACGTCATTAACAGCATCAGATAATCCAATCTGTTCGGGTAATGCAATTATTCTTACATCAAATGTTCAAACCTCTGCTATAAATACTAAAAGTACTTTAGTTAACTACAATTTTAATTCTGGTTCAGATTATAGTCAGTTAGTAGATATCAGTACAACTCCAAATATTAACTCAACTTTTTACTCAGCAAGCGGATCTGATAATATTCCTTTTAATACAGGTCAAGGTTCATTAGGTGGAGGTTTTACCTATAACACACCACGAGGAAATGCCCTTGTCCAGGTTGACGATTGGAGTGATGGTGGAACATATCCTGGTTCTGATGATTCTGGTATGTGGCAACTAGATGTTGATGGTGCTGATTTAGTAAACTATTCAAATCTAAAGTTTTCGTTTCAATATCGTAGATCTAATAAATTTGGTGATGTAAAAACTATAACTGTAGATTATCGCGTTGGTAATTCTGGTGCTTGGACGACAACTTATATCACAGTACCAAGAAATAATGCTTTTTATACAACTTGGAGAGATGCAATTATTGTATTGCCTGTATCATTTGATAATGCTGCATTAGTACAATTTAGATTAGGTGTTGACGATGGTTCTAGATTTAATGTGTGTTCGGCTTCAGACTATGTTAATGGGACTTGTGATGATAATGTAAACGGAGTAAAAGATATTGCCAGTGCAGATATATATATAGATAATGTACAAATGGAAGGAGATACATCCTCTACTACTCTTGAGTATGTATGGTCTGCAGATTCTGGAACTGATGCAGGATTACCTGCTAGTGCAACAGTACCTTCAGTCACTAATAGTCAAATAACAGTTAATCCAGAGGTTTCTACTGAATACACTGTAACTGTTACTAATTCAGCTAATTGTGTATCTACAGAAACCATTAATGTCATAGTATACCCTACTCCAGTCGTTAGTCTTTTTGCAGACTATTGTCCAACTGATATACCCTCTACACCTCAAGATGAAAGTAATATGATACAACTTGTTGCATCAGCAGATATTCCTATTTCAACATGGGAATGGAATACTGGTGAAACAGGAAATACTATTTACTTGGATACTGCTGGCTCTTATGAAGTTATAGGCACAAATTCAGATGGTTGTAGTGATGGAAGAAGTATTGATGTTGCACAGGAGTTAGCTGTTAACGGTGATTTTTCTTTAGGTAACACAGGTTTTGGTACAGATTACACTTACTATGCTGATGTAGCGGGTAATAATGAGTTAGTTAATGATGATATTGGTCCTGGAAGTCCACCAGCTTATGTTAATGGATATTCTATTACCACCGATGGAAATAATGTAAATCCAAACTTTTCTGGTCAAGATCATACTAGTGGTAGCGGAAATTTCATGGCGATCAATGGGCATGGAAGTCAATATGTATTATGGTCACAAACAATGGATGTAGAAAGTGGTGCTGAATATAATTTTGCTGCATGGGCAAGAAGTTTAAATGCCACAGGTCCTTTTGGTCAACTACAATTTAGAATTAATGGATCTTTAGAAGGATCGCAATTAAGTTTATCAGGTTATCCTGCGACAGACTGGGGCAGATTTTTTGGAACTTGGACATCTACTATAGATGGCCCAGTTTTAGTAGAAATAGTAAATAACCAAAATTCGTCTAGTGGTAATGATTTTGGAATTGATGACATCACATTTACTACATTATCAACATTTATTAATCTTACATCTAATATTGGTACTGATAACCAAACAGCATGTCAATATAGCCCTATAGTTGATATAACGTATGATGTAGGTGGAGGACTTTCTGGTCCAACAATTACAGGTTTACCTGCTGGTTTAACGACATCATTTGATGGTCTTGAGTTTGCTATAACCGGAACTCCAACAGCAACAGGTACATTTAATTATACAATAGATTCTAATGCAAGTTGTGGAAGTAAAACAGCTACTGGTACAATAATTGTTAATACCGCACCAATAGCCACCATTACAACATCATCAGGTACAGTTTGTCAGTCTGACGGTACTATAACTTTAAATGCTACATTAAGTGGAAGTGCTACTAATGGTGCGTGGAGCATTTCTGGAACACCTATTCCAACAACTTTATTAGGTAATGTTGCATCTGGAAACTATAATATTTCTACTACTGGTTCAGTTACTTTTACATTTACATCAAATGACCCAACAGGTCCTTGCGAAAGTGCTTTAGAGACCGTAGATTTCAATATTATTCCATTCGTACAAGCCAATGCTAATCCTAATAATATCAATTACACTTTAGCAGATTGTTCGTCAACTATAGTGTCTTTAAATGCAAATAATAATACTGGCCAATGGACAGCGCTACCTAATACTGGATACTTTTCTGACGCTAGTGCGTATAATTCAGATTTTACAGGAGAAAGTGGTACAGATTATACACTAACTTGGACTACAACTAATAGTTCACCATGTGCTTCTTCATATGACACTTTACTGATTTCTATTCCAGATTGTGGATCTAATATAGTCTTTGATGGTACAGAAGATTATATAAGCTTTAATGATAATTACAATTTTAACTCAGCTTTTACTATAGAATCATGGATAAAATATAATAATGATTCAAGCTTAAAAACAGTAATTTCAAAGAGAGATGGATTAACATTAAATACTGGGTACGACCTAACAGTTATTGGTAATAGGTTGTTTTTTAGATACAATACTAGTCAGGTATTGGCAACTGTAGATATGAGTACTAACAAATGGTATCATATTGCAATTTCATTTGATGGATCTAACTATAACATGTACATTAATGGATTTAGTGTTTTGACATCAACGAATGGATCATTACCAACTACAAATTCCAATAAAGCATTAATTGGAGCGATGGATAGAACTAATGCCTCTCCAATAAATTATTTTGACGGTGCAATAGACGAAGTTCGTATTTGGAATACAGCATTAACGCAAAGCCAAATTAGAGTTATGATGAATCAAGAGATTGAGGCAAATGGATCTAATGTATTGGGCTCTGTACTGCAACAAAATATACATAGTGGCTTGCAATGGAATAGTCTTATTGGATACTATCAAATGATTGATGGGAATCAATCTGTGGTTGCTAATGGTAATATTCAAGATATTTCAACAGCGTCACCAGTTGATGGTGTACTAAATAAAATGAGTACAACACAGTCTGAAACTGCACCACTTCCATATGTTTCATTAAATAATGGCACTTGGGATTCTGCAAGTACGTGGTTAAATAGTGCAACACAACAAATGCCAAACTCAACTGTTAATAGTATTACTGGTTTAGCACAAACATGGAATATTATAGTTGCTCAGCATAATATCTCAATAGACAGATCAACTCAAGTGTTAGGTTTATTGTTAGAAAACAATAAATTATCTGTTACCAATGATCAACCATTGATAGTAGACAATTATCTAAAGATTAATGGGGTTTTAGATCTAGTTGACCAATCTCAACTCATACAACCTACTGGAAGTGTTGTTGATTATACAGGAACTGGAAATTTAGAACGCGACCAGCAAGGAACTGCCAATTTATTTAATTATAATTATTGGTCATCACCTGTAAGCGATAATGGCTCAACTTATACATTAGCAAGTACTCTGAATGATGGTACAACATCTTCAAACCCTCAACCACTTAATTGGACGAGTTCTTATGATGCTAATCCTTTAACAAATCCAATAACAATAAGTCGTAGATGGTTAAACCTTTATGAAAACTATCCTGAGAATGCTTATGCTGACTGGAATGCAATTGATGAAAATGATCCTATTCAAATAGGGCTTGGATACTCAATGAAAGGTAGTGGCACTTCAAATAGCAGTCAAAATTATACATTTATTGGTCAGCCAAATAATGGAACAATCACAACGCCTATTTCAGGTGATTATCAAGCTTTAGTCGGTAATCCATATCCTTCAGCAATAGACGCTAATACATTTATAAATGATAATAGTAGTGTTTTAGAAGATGGTACACTTTATTTCTGGGAACATTCCACTACTAATGGCTCACATTTTCTATCTGATTATCAAGGCGGTTATGCCGCACGTAATTTAACTACTGGTATCGCTGCTGTATCACCACCAGAAGTCAATGGTGAAGGTAGTGCCAATAAAGTACCAGGTCGTTATGTGCCAGTTGCTCAAGGCTTCTTTGTCACAGGAAACTCTACAGGCGGACAAATTACATTCAACAATAGTCAACGTATATTTATAACAGAGCAAGGGAGTAATTCACTTTTCTTAAGAGGTAATGCAAGTGATAATTCAACTCCAAACGATAACCAAGGTGATGACGAAACAACTCGACTTATTAGATTAGATTTTATAACACCAGAAAATGCAATACGACATGTAGTCATTGGATTTGTAGACAATGAAAATGCTACTGATGGTATTGATTATGGCTATGATGCCATTAACCAAGACAACTTCCCTAATGATATGTCTTTTAATATTGAAGGTGAAAAATTTGTTATACAAGGCGTTGGTGAATTTGATGAGACTAAATCTTATCCTTTAGACATCAACTTAACAAATGGTGGATCTATTGAAATAGCACTTAATGATTTGGAAAATTTTGATGATGCTATCGATGTTTTCATTTTCGATGCGTTAAATGATATCTACAAAAGAATCAATGATACAAGTTATCAACTTAACTTAGATTCTGGAGATTATAGTAATAGATTCTATCTTGTGTTCCAAGAAAACACTTCATTATCAACGACAGAGCAGCAAACTGAAAGTATACTTGTAAATTTCTTGCAGAATACAGACGAAATTTTTGTTAAGACACCTTCTAGTATAAATGTAAATCAATTATACCTAATAAACATTGCTGGTCAAACTGTAGCATCATGGAACGCAACTAATTTACCAATGTCTGATACAATTAAGATCCCAGTAAAAAATGTTTCTGAAGATAGCTATATCTTAAAGGTTGAAACTAATATTAGCACAGTTAATAAGAAGCTTTTGATTAAGTATTAATAGTTGCTAAACATTATTAGTTTTTAATAAGTTTGGTCATTTTAATACCGACCGCAGAATTTATTTTAACAAAATACATTGCTGAATCTAATTGACTGATATTGATTTCTGAAAAGTTAGAATTTATTACGTTAACGCGTTGACCATTTACAGCAAAAATTTCAATGGAATATATTAAAACATTACCTTCATTTTTGACTTTAATAATCCTTGCACTTGGATTAGGGTAAATTAATAGACCACCTAATTGCTCATCATTAGAAATGCTATTTACTTCGGTAACTTCTATAATTGCGGAGGCTTCACCACAATCACCATTGTTGTGTGTATAAGTATAAATTCCACCACCAAGTAATTCAGGTGACCAAACTCCACCTAAATCAGGAGTTCCTTCTAAAGCGTTAAATAACTGTTCTTCTATAACTATCGTACCTTCCTCTATTTGTAATTCACCATCTTCACCTGGAGATAATGCTTCATTAACTTCAACAGTTACAGTTGCTGACTCTAAAGGGTAACAAGACGATGGTTCATGACTGTAAACATAAACACCAATTGCTGTTTCTTCCCAAGTCCCTCCAGTATCTACTACACCTCCTAGAGCTGCAAATAATTCATCTTCTGTTGGTGTCTCATCAGAACATAATAAGATACTTCCGTCTTCTCCTGCTGATTTTTGTTCTTCTGGTATTAAAGTAACAAATGCAGACACAAAAGCATTACAGGATGTAGCGATGTGCCTATACTCATAAACTCCCGGAGATGCTAATATCCATATACCTCCATAATCTGGGTTACCACCAAGTGCATTGAATAATTCTGTGAATGAAGGGTTTGTATTAGGACAAATTTCTAATTCACCATCTTCACCTGCTGATTTTGGCAATTCCTCAGTTATTGTAACTGTAGCCGATACAAATGGACTACATGGTGTTGCTGCATGACTGTATTCATAAACTCCTGTGGATACTTCTAACCATGTTCCTCCTGTATCTGCATCTCCGGATAAAGCCGTAAACAATTCTGCTTCTGTTGGTGTCTCCCCTTCACATATCTCTAACTCAGCATTATTCCCTGCTGATTTTGCCGTTTCTTCTATTAATGTAACTGTAGCTGATACAAATGGACTGCATAATGTTGCTGCATGACTGTATTCATAAACTCCTGTGGATACTTCTAACCATGTACCTCCTGTGTCTGCATCTCCGGATAAAGCCGTAAACAACTCTGCTTCTGTTGGTGTCTCCCCTTCACATATCTCTAACTCAGCATTATTCCCTGCTGATTTTGCCGTTTCTTCTATTAATGTAACTGTAGCTGATACAAATGGACTACATGGTGTTGCTGCATGACTGTATTCATAAACTCCTGTGGATACTTCTAACCATGTTCCTCCTGTATCTGCATCTCCGGATAAAGCCGTAAACAATTCTGCTTCTGTTGGTGTCTCCCCTTCACATATCTCTAACTCAGCATTATTCCCTGCTGATTTTGCCGTTTCTTCTATTAATGTAACTGTAGCTGATACAAATGGACTGCATAATGTTGCTGCATGACTGTATTCATAAACTCCTGTGGATACTTCTAACCATGTACCTCCTGTATCTGCATCTCCGGATAAAGCCGTAAACAATTCTGCTTCTGTTGGTGTCTCCCCTTCACATATCTCTAACTCAGCATTATTCCCTGCTGATTTTGCCGTTTCTTCTATTAATGTAATTGTAGCCGATACAAATGGACTGCATAATGTTGCTGCATGACTGTATTCATAAACTCCTGTGGATACTTCTAACCATGTACCTCCTGTGTCTGCATCTCCAGATAAAGCCGTAAACAACTCTGCTTCTGTTGGTGTCTCCCCTTCACATATCTCTAACTCAGCATTATTCCCTGCTGATTTTGCCGTTTCTTCTATTAATGTAACTGTAGCCGATACAAATGGACTACATGGTGTTGCTGCATGACTGTATTCATAAACTCCTGTGGATACTTCTAACCATGTTCCTCCTGTATCTGCATCTCCGGATAAAGCCGTAAACAATTCTGCTTCTGTTGGTGTCTCCCCTTCACATATCTCTAACTCAGCATTATTCCCTGCTGATTTTGCCGTTTCTTCTATTAATGTAATTGTAGCCGATACAAATGGACTGCATAATGTTGCTGCATGACTGTATTCATAAACTCCTGTGGATACTTCTAACCATGTACCTCCTGTATCTGCATCTCCGGATAAAGCCGTAAACAATTCTGCTTCTGTTGGTGTCTCCCCTTCACATATCTCTAACTCTGCATTATTCCCAGCTGATAATTCCGCTTCTTCAACTAAAGTAACATAGACAGGCACACCTGCACAATCTTGTAAAAACTTCTTTGCGTTAAATTGATATACTCCAGGCTCTGTTATTTCAGTTAATGGCTCTAAATCTGGATTTGCTTCTAAGTCATCCGTTTCATTGTACCATGAATTTTCTGGTTCGAAGACATTACCGAATAGTTCAGCTTCGTTGTATACAGTATTATCAACGTCTACTTGTATTTCTAATTCACTATACAATGCTGATAAATCTACATTATTGAAATCACAAACTTCAACAGTAATATTTGGCCCAGGGTCAAAAGGTATGGTAACCTCATTTACAGTAAAAGATGCTATAGATTCTATTTCCAAATTGACTGAACCCCCTATATTTAAGATTGTTGTTACTTCAACATCAAAATTATAAGTAAACTGACCTGCACCCGATTCTGGAAAACGTACTTCAGTACCTATTGAAGTTGCTCCAGGATATCCATCAGTTTGATTTATAACTATGGTCGATGATTCAAACTTACCACTATTATAATCATCACTTGATAATAAATTGAGATCATATGATGTCGTTTCACACAACACCCCTCCATTACCTATACTTAGACCTGCTGATGGAAATCCAAAAAATGTGAGTAAAGCTGTACTTTGTAATTCATCATCAGTTGAATCAGACGCTGTGAATTGTATTGTACACACTAAATTTGTGTCATCAGGATTAATATCTGTGGTTAAAACAGAATCTAATACTTCCCACTCCCATGTTATATCTCCACAACTAGAAGCAGTAGCTCCACCATTATTAAGAATCCAAGTGTTCACCTGAGTTTCATAAGTTAACGGATCATATATAATTGTTAAATCTTCACTCGGGTTTATTAAAGATAAATCCAATGTTTCTGACACAATTATACTAGCTTCAATAGCACCACATTGAGGTAAAAACTGACCAGCGTTAAAGATATATTCACCTGGTCCATTATAAGTAGTAATTGGATTCCCATTAGAATCAAACCAATAATCATCTGTGTTAAATTCTGAATCGTTAGTACCATCAATAATATCAAATTGGGCGTATAAATCACCAAGGGTAATATCATCATTAGAACATACTGTCATTTCTTTATCTTCTCCAGGATTAAATGGAACTGTATACCAATGCCAAACATCTGCTTCATCCGTTAAGGTTATCGGATTAGGCATACCAAAATATTGAACTTGTTTAGAAACATTTATAGTATAATGATATGTAAATTGGCCAGCACCAGATTCAGGAAAACGTACTTCTGTATCTTCAATTGAAGTAACAGCATCTCCTGTACCCTCTGCCAAGTCTTGCTGATAAATAATTAATGCATTTTCATAAACATTACTACCAAAATCAATTTGTTCATCAAATTCGTTCCTATTAAAAATACTAAGATCAAAAGTGCCTGATTCATCAGCACACAATGCTCCGTCTGCTTCTATTCCACCAGCTACATCCTCATTAACAGGAACAAAGTCTACTCCTGCAGTAAAATCAGAGGTATATAAAATAAATTGTCCTGAGGTGGATTGATTACCTAAAACTGAAGATGCAGTAAATGTTGTTTCATAAATTATATTATTGAACGCATTTACTGAGATACTAAAATTATAATTCCATGTAATATTTTCTTGATAAAAATAAACTTGAGCATTTCCGTTGTTATCTAACCAACTTTCAACTTCCATATTCACATTGGCGTCAAAAGCATCTATACCGCTATTTATAGGTGGTGCTATACATAGAACATCCGTGTAAACTGAATTTGTAATTTGCCATGAGGCATTGTTTTCAGCATACTCCACATCATCAACAAGCAAACAGGCATTATTAAATCCTGGATTTATATTAAGATTTGTGATTTCAGTATTAAAACCATTCTGCAAGTTTACTGCTCGAATGTTTGATGCACTTATATTAACATCTGTTAGCTGAGATTGGTTTGAAAAATCGAGGTTTGTAAGTCCGTCTAAATTTGAAATATTTACACCTTCTAGTTCACTTAAGTTTAAAAAATTAAGGCTTGTAATATTATTTAAAAATGATAAGTTTAAAATTCTAAGCTCATTTAAATTAGAAATATCAAGAACTGAAAATTGATTAAACTCTATAAGCTCTAATTCTTCCAATTGGCTTAAATTAGAAAGGTCAAGGTTTGATACTCCATACAACTGTCTAAAATACAGGCTTTTAAGCTGGTTAAGATTAGACAAATCAATCATTTGCAAGCCATACAATGTATTTAAGGATAACGTATGAAGATTGATATTTTGACTCAAATCCAGGCTTGATAAATTACTAGTAGCTGTATCTATTATTAACTCTTCAAGTAGTGTATTGTTACTTAATATTAATTCATTAAAACCAGATGAAGCTGGTGCACCGACATAAGCATCAATTTCGATTACACGTAAATTAAAGTTATTATTAAAATCAACAGATAAGTTGAGTGCGTAACCATTAGTATATCTAAATACTTCTAAATTCACAAAGCTTTGAATACCTTCAAAATTAGATATTGAATACCCATTAATATTAAGAGTTTCAACACTTGATATTCCACAAACCTCAATTTGACCATTTAGATTCTGATCCAAATCAATATTTAAATCTATTAAAGCTTGTTCAAACTGTTGGTCAGGAATAAGGATTGTTTCAGCTGTACTAGAAACAAGAGTTACATAAATAGGCTCGCCTGCGCAGTCTTCCAAAAAGTTCTTAGCATTAAATTGATAAACTCCTGGTTCAGTAATTTCGTTCAGTGACGATGGATTGGAGCCATCTTCTAAATTATCATTTTGGTTATACCAGAAACTTGCTGGATTAAAACCACTTAAATCTGCATTATTAAAACTTGTATTATTAATAGCTTCTGAGTCAATTTCTAATTGATCATACAACCACAAAAGATCTAAATTATTAAAATCGCAAACCTGCACTGTAGTAACAGGATCAATAGGGTCAAAGGCTACTGTAACATCATTAGCGGTATAAAAAGTTGATGTTTCATAAGTTTTTTCTTCGCTTCCTATATTAAAAGAAGTACTAACCTTAAACTCAAAAAAGTAAGTAAACTGACCAGCACCAGATTCAGGAAACCTGATATCAGTACCTTCTAATTCAAGTCCAGACAAACCACTTATTTCATCAATACTAAAAGTAGAAGAACTAAATTTACTATCATTATACTCAGCACCTCCATTTGGTTCTGTATACAGAGAGTCATCAAATTTACTAACATCATAAAAATTATCACATATAACACCTCCATTACCATTACTCTCACCTGCAGTAGCAAAATTATTAAATATTATATCAGCGACTATAGTTATGGATTCTCCTATTTCATCTGTTGCTGTAAACTCAACAGAAACGGCAAGACGATCTAAAACACCATCAAAATCTGAATCACCTAAAAAATCATCAATTACATTATAAGTCCATATTACTTCACCAATGCAACTATTAACCTCTGCTCCTCCATTAATGTCTAGCCATTCATTTACTTCAGTTTGATTTCCATTACCATCATAATCAACAATTAAATCATTAGGATTTTCAGTTATTCTTGGATTCAAATTAGCAACATAAACACCAGAAGGTTCAAACCAATTAGATTGGGACTGTGCTGCAGACGTATTCCAAACAGCTACACAATTTAAATTAGAGTTATTCCTGACATCAAGAAAGCTTATTGGTGAGAATAGGCCCTCTTGATTTCTTAGATCTATAAATTGTAAAAATGGATTGTTTGTTACGGTAACATTCTCAAGATTAATATTATTTGTTAAATCCAAAGATTGAATTGCCGTAAACCTAAGTGTTAAATCATCGAGGTATACATTTTGATCAAATGAAATTTGGTTAAGGTTTTCAGCAGCAAGGATATTGACAGTTTCCAAATACATATTTCCATAAAAATCCAATGGCTGTATGATAGCTGCATTGTTATTAATTAATTCAAAGTTTTGAAGGCATTTAAAGAATTGTAACCCTTCAAAATTCATAATATTGTAATCCAATATATCTAACTGAGAATTAAAATAAATATCATTAAGATTAACCAATGAATTCAATATCCCATCAGAATCTATGTTACTATCTATTAAAGCCTGTTCAAACTGTTCATCTGGTATAGAAACAGCCTCATTACCTATATCTATTATACTAAAGTCATCAAATGCAATTCCTGGGTTTTCACCGCTTAAATTTGATGAAAAAGCAATTCTAAAAAAGACACTACTTTCCCCTGATAAATTTTGAATTGACTGAATAGTTGTAAACCAATAGGATCCAAAACCAGATTCATATGGATTCCCAGACCAACCAACTTCTTGCCCACCTGGAAGACTTGAAACTGAATCATCATTATAACCATTAAGACCTGTCTCTAAAGCACCAATATTTTGCCAGGTGAGACCATTATCAATAGAAGATTGAAGAACTGCACCATCACATACACCATTAAAACAATAAGTTTGCCAAATTAAACTGAAATTTACAACTGGATTTATAAGTGACGATAAATCGAATTCAGGACTTACCAAAGCTGAATTTTCATCAGAATTATAAAAACCCGTTAAATTGGTCACCCAAGCGTTTAAACCTGAAGCTGCTGAGTTAAAAGATCCAAATGAAGGTGTTCCAAGTTGCCATGAACTATTGACACCTTCTGAAGTCCATCCCCCAGCACCTGTTTCAAAATCTTCAATATAAGGATATGAGGTTATCTGCGCATTTAAGCCATAAGAAATAGTTAAAGCTATTAATAGAAATTTTATGTTTAATACTTTTTTCATATTAAAATTTACTCTAATAGTACAAACGCGGCCCATTTAAAGGGGTCATCTTTATACTTTCTAGACAAGTTGCGTTGTGTCTCTATAAATGCTGCTCTAATAGTGTTATTTTTAGTCCAGTTTTTATAAAGTGTTTCCATAAAAATGGCCGTTTCTTTGTCTGGTACCTGCCACAAACTCATAATAAGTGTATCTACCCCAGCCATTTTAAACGCACGTTGCAAACCATATACTCCTTCACTCCCATTAATATCACCTAAACCAGTTTCACAAGCACTTAGAACAACAATACTGGTATTTGATAAATCTAAATTGGCTATTTCCATAGCTGTTAAAATACCATCTTCATTATCACTATAAAAATTATTGTTTCCCCATGCCTGATTCGCTCCAGAGAGAATTAAACCAGATCTTAATAATGGGTCTTTTGAGGACCTATAAATATTTGAAACCTCATCATCAATACTAGTTTTTGACTTTTCAGAATTCTCAAAAAAGAAACCATGAGTAGCAATATGAATAAGATTCGGGCTTTGACCGCTTAAATTCTTGAATTGTTTTTCTGATGCATTATCAGACTCCCATACAGAAACTACTTTACCCTTTTTTTGATAAAATGTTTTCAATAGACATAACTTCCTTTAAGGTTCCAGGAAGTTCATTCCACTTTGAAGCCCTCGACTCAGCTTCGTTAGACTTAATATCATAATTTACACCACCTATAAGAAGAATATTACCATTATCCTTTTTATTTATTTCGTTAATTAAATTATGAGTGCTACCCATTTGATACAAATCGTATTGATAAGAAAGTATTGGTTTATCTTTAGTCCCAAGAGCAGACATTGGTATTTGATTTAGTATACCACTTAGCGCAAAATACACTTTCTTTTTTGGGCTTAGGTTTTTTAAATAGGCCTCAATAGGAAGCCATATCAGATTGTATAAACCCTTTGTTGATTTCATAGATTTTCCCTTGGATCCTCTAACGGCATATAATGAATTTGGAGAGCCTTTATCTAATAATGCTATAAGTTCTTTCTCTCTAAATAATGGAATAACTGCTGGTTGAAGTTCATCTTTAGTATATAAATAAGCGATATAGTTCGTTTCGCCAGTTGACTTGTTGTTTTTGTAGGTGCCAAAATGAGCAAACTCAATGGCTACTTCATCTTGTTTTAACTGCTTCCTTACATCTTCCCAATTTCGTGTAAGAGAAATTCCTCCTTCAAAATTTGTAGAATAATATTTTACTAGTTCGGCTTCCCTCTGATTAACTACACTTTTTAAACTATCAATTTCTTTTTCGTTTGTAGTTCTATACTGTGTTAACAATTTTGACAATCTTTTTTTATCATTTTTATAGAGTTCAATTTTGAATGTTAAACTATCATTCTCAATCTTACTAAGCTTTGTTAAAATATCCTTAGAATTATTCAATAGCAAGCCTTTTAACATTAATTGATTATTCAAATTTGCAATATCTAAGCTCGAATCTTTAAATGTATCACTTTGCGATAAAGATTGCATTTGATTGAACGTATTAGTTATCATCTTCATAAAAGCCGCCTTTTCTTGCTCACTGCTAAACTGAAAAATCTTGTTGATTTGATTTACAAATACACTATTAGATTCTAATAATGATGAAATACCTTCATCTTTCATACCCAAGCCAAAGTAAGTGTTACTAAGTGTTTTTAGAAAATCACCATAATCCACATGGTCTGTCCCTAATATGTCACCAAGATTAGAAGTAGATTCTTTAATTAAAGGTAAAGCGCTTTTAAAATCCCCTGTTAAATTATATGCATTTGCTAAGCTATATTTTCTATTATAGAATTCTTCATTTTTAGGCTTACCCTTATTAATAAAGTAATTCAAATTCTTTTCCATAAGTCTAATCGCCTGCTCGTTATCACCTAATTCAAGCAAAGTTTTGGCATAATCGTTAAGCATATAGCTGTAATCGTTGTGCCATTCTTCTCCTTCTGGTTTTTCATTTATCTCTAAAGCATTTTTAAAATACTCTAAAGCTTCATCAAACCTATTTTCTTCAAAATAAAGTTTACCTCTATTATTTAAGAGCTTCGCATACTTTTCGCTATCCACTCCATGAGAGATTTTCATGGATTCAATTGACTCATTATAGAATTGATTCGCTAAATTATATTGTCCCATATTTTGATAACAATACCCTTTATCCATAAGCCTTAAACTTATGGTTCTCTTGGATATTTCAGTAACCTCTAACGCTTGGTTACAATAATAAATCGCTTTTTCATAGTTGCCAATACGGTCATAGATTAGTCCAATCACTCCAAGTAACTGGGCATAAGAATCAGTATTGTTGTCATTTTGACTAATCATAGTTTTTTGCACCTTCTTAAAAGCGTCTATTGCCTTTAAATAGTTATTATTATCTCTTTCTATTAGTCCTAAAACATAACTAGCGTATATATAACCACTACTATTTGAATCTTCAAGATTTTCAAATATTTGCAATGCCCTATTTTCATATGCTGCTGCCTTTTCTAAAAATCCTGCTCTCCAAAAAACGACTCCAAATTCATTAAGTGAATTTGTGTAAGATTCACTTGTACTTCCTTCTTTTTTTTCTACGATATTTAGAGCCTCTTCTGCGACTATTTGCGCATTTAATGTATCCCCTAGGTTTATATAAACGAGCAATAGACTCTTTAAAATACCTTCTTCTTTTAATGTATTCATAGGAATTGAATGCACTAGATTTAGAGCTTGTTCAAGATGTTGCTTTGCTTTTAAGTTATTTTGCTTTGTGCCTTTATAAATCTTGCCTAATCCATACAGGGTTTTAGCATAATCACCTGTATTGGAAAGATCATTTTTACTTAAAACAGATTTACGCTCCTCATAGAGCTTTATAGCATCTTTGTATTGTCTATACTTAGACAAAGAATCCGCAAATTGCTCTAGTCTAGAAGAATAGTCTAAAAGTTTAG
Source organism: Winogradskyella sp. PG-2 (assembly GCF_000828715.1). NCBI lineage: Bacteria > Pseudomonadati > Bacteroidota > Flavobacteriia > Flavobacteriales > Flavobacteriaceae > Winogradskyella > Winogradskyella sp. PG-2. The sequence goes on from NZ_AP014583.1 coordinate 3,753,168, forward strand.
CCTTATTAAGACCATCCGAGCTTTTTAATAACATATCTGTTAACTCTAAAGAATCAATAAGGGCAAACTTCTTAAGAGCAATGTTTGCACTATAATACTCTAGTAATGCTTGCCGAAGTTTTTTCTTAGAATTTATACTATCTCTTGCGATAGTATATGCTGTATTTAAGTATGGTAAGGCTTCTTTGTAGGAACTATCTTTTACCAGAACCATTCCTTTAGAATAATTATCCTTCAACTGCAAGTAGTTCTTAGAACCATTACAGGAAGAAAAACAGACACCTATTAACAAAAAGGCGAAACAAAATCGAAAAAAAGCAGTCAACATTTATTAAGATTGAGTAATAACAATTACACAATAACAAAATGTAAACTTAAGATAGTAGTATTAGGGTCATGTTATTTAAAGCCAATGGCTATAATTATATGAATATATAGGATAGATGAATTTTTGTCAAAAAAAGCGTACAAAAAACTAATTATATCGATTAAGAACTCATTCTTGGTTATATATATACGTTTTAAGACTTAATTTAAACTATTCCTAGTTTCTTTATCTGCTAATTTTAATTGCTTGTTGTAGGCATCAATTCTGTTATGTGCTGTACCATCTATCAACAAAATAACGACCATCATAGCAATTGTAGTGATTGCAGATGCTCGCCAAGTTGGCTTATTAACAAAAATAATTAACAACGCCGCTACTATAATAATATCTGGTATGGCTTTAAAAACTATAGTTCTATATTAGTTTAAAGCTTTTTCGATACCTACAAATTCTGAAGCCACAAAAGCTGATGAATCCTCATTATAAGCTGTTTCAAATTGTTTGATTCAAGATTTATTGGTGTAAAATAATCCAAGTCCTATGGTCATAAGTAATAGACCAGCTATTAAGGTAGGAATGATGTAAGCTCTTGCCGTTTCTGTTTTTCCCAGCTGCCAAAAGCCTATGCTTGCAATTAAAAATAAAATCGCAAATAAGATGAAGAATCTGGTAGAAAAAACTTCAGCTTTGGTCCATTCAGTAGCTAATTTTAATATATCCATGGTTTGTTTTATCTCTAATTACACTAACGTATTGGTGTTTGTTTAGTTGCATTGGCTAGACTAAGTTAGTAAAAGAAAGCGTATCTGAAGGAAATCTGTAGGATTTTCCGAATACACAAAAAACAAGTTATTTTACTGCAGAATTTGTTAAACAATATTACTGTTTTATGTTAGGCAATTTCAGAACCATTCCATTACCCAAAGTTAGGTCATCTAAATGTCCTGCTAATTTATTGTCCGTTGTTTTTACATATAAGTGCATATTAGTGGAATGATGCGTAAAAATTGCATGATGAGAATCAGAGTAGAATCCCAAAATTTCAACTTTCTTATTCTTTAATCTTCCATTTAGTCCAGAACTTATATGTTTGTGATGAGAGTGATCCATATCTCCCTCATTCCAGTTAATTACGTGCCAATCAACTGATTTGCATATACCTTCTAGTAAAAATAGAAATGGTTCATCAATTTTAATTTGATTTTCTTTAGCGGTTTGTGCTATGTAATTCTCTAAGTCTTTATATGATAAAATATCATTAGGAATATGTATTGAGTTCCATTTTTCAACTTGCGCATAAACAAGTAGTGTTGCCTTTTTATTAAATGAATTATCGAACTTCAAAGTACTATCAATAACCATAGTATTAAAAGGCTTACCATCAAATATTTGAATTTCACCTTTTAGATTTTCAATCGCACCAAGTGCATAGAAATGTTTACTGTTTTCAAACGTTTTTAAATCAACTTTAGTAGAAATATCGCTTTTGTGCATCATATTTTTTAATGCGCCATTATACTCTACTTTAAATTTATTTGACTCTTCCTTTTCTGTTTTAAATGATACGATTAAGAATAAAACTAAAAGAATTAAAAAGTACTTCGTCATTTTTTAATGTTGCCCAACGTTAGTATATATAAAATTAGTCTTTTTTATAACTACATGCAGCTCAATAGCATAAAGTCAATACATAGAACTACGTAATTTTAAATAAACTTATCTAAATCCATCTCATTAATACCACCATGAGAGGCGTGCGCCACCACTACTCCATTCCGCAATACCAGTAATTGCGGAGATTGGTGCATTACTTGGAATTTATAACCGGTTTCATTTGAAACTTCTCTATAACTTAATAAATCTAAATAATATAAATCTGCGTTTGCATCTAGGTTGTAAGACGATACAAATTGGTTCATTACCATTCGGCTAATACCACAGCGTGTAGAATGCTTAAAAATAAGCTGTGTTTTAGTTTTAGATTTATCTTCAATAGCATGTAATTGTTCTATACTATTTAAAGCAATCCAAGGCAATACTTTTTCTTCTTTAGGTTCTGATGAACCACCAAACATTTTATTAAAAATCCCCATAACTTGTATACGATTATAACTAGTAAGTCGTTAACACTTTTTAATCTTACAAACTGACGAAACGTCACGCTACTACTAGAAGAATACGTCATTTTGTCTTCTTAGTTGTATTGGTAAGATTATTGACTAAAGGTAAACAAAACATAATACTAATTGTAGATTTCTACCTGTGTAGAAAATACAAAAAAAATAAAAGATGAATTTTAATAATTATACCATTAAATCACAAGAAGCCTTACAGCAAGCACAGCAGCTTGCGCAAGGTTTTGGTCATCAGCATATAGAAAATGACCATATTTTTAAAGCCCTTTTTGAGGTTGATGAAAACGTTTTACCATTCCTGCTAAAGAAGATGAATGTTAATGTATCAATATTTCAACAAATATTAGATAAGGAACTAGAAAGTTTTCCAAAAGTTTCTGGTGGAGATATTATGATTTCTCGCAATGCTAGTAAAGCTTTAAACGAGGCTTCTATCATTGCCAAAAAGATGAATGACGACTTTGTATCTATAGAGCATTTGGTATTAGCCATTTTTAAATCTAAAAGCAAGATTGCACAGATTCTAAAAGATCAAGGTGTTACAGAAAAGGTACTAAGCGCGAGTATAGATGAGTTACGCAAAGGAGATCGTGTCACCTCACAAAGTCAAGAGGAAACCTATAACGCACTTAGTAAGTATGCTAAAAACTTAAATCAGTTAGCTAGCGATGGCAAATTAGATCCTGTTATTGGAAGAGATGAAGAGATTCGTAGAATACTTCAAATTTTATCACGTCGTACTAAAAACAATCCAATTTTAGTTGGTGAACCAGGAACTGGTAAAACGGCTATTGCAGAGGGTTTAGCACACAGAATTATAGATGGTGATATTCCAGAAAATCTAAAAGACAAACAAATATTTGCTTTAGATATGGGTTCACTTATTGCTGGTGCAAAATTTAAAGGCGAGTTTGAAGAGCGCTTAAAAGCCGTTATAAAGGAAGTAACAACTAGTGATGGAGATATAGTTCTCTTTATTGATGAGATTCACACTTTAGTTGGTGCAGGTGGTGGACAAGGTGCCATGGATGCTGCTAATATTTTAAAGCCAGCTTTAGCACGTGGTGAATTAAGAGCCATTGGTGCAACTACATTAGATGAATATCAAAAATATTTTGAGCAAGATAAAGCCTTAGAACGGCGTTTTCAGAAAGTTATAGTGAACGAACCAGATACTGAGAGCGCTATTTCTATTCTTAGAGGTATTAAGGAGAAATACGAAACGCATCACAAGGTTAGAATTAAAGACGAAGCCATTATTGGTGCTGTAGAATTATCTGAGCGCTACATTACAAACCGATTCCTACCAGATAAAGCTATTGACTTAATGGATGAGGCTGCGTCTAAATTACGTATGGAAATTAACTCTAAGCCAGAAGAATTAGATGTTCTCGATCGTAAAATAATGCAATTAGAAATTGAACATGAAGCCATTAAGCGCGAAAAAGATGAAACCAAATTAAAAAGTTTAAAAGTTGATTTAGCAAATCTTAAAGAAGAACGCAATGAGATTAATGCCAAATGGAAATCTGAAAAAGAGGTTGTAGAAAACGTACAAACTATTAAACAAGATATTGAAAACTATAAACTAGAAGCGGAACGTGCAGAGCGTGAAGGCGATTATGGTAAAGTAGCAGAAATACGATACGGTAAAATTAAAGAGGCCACAGAATCATTGGAAGCCTTTCAAAAACAATTAACAGAACAACAAGAAACGGCCTTAATTAAAGAGGAAGTGACTTACGAGGATATTGCAGATGTTGTTGCCAAATGGACCGGAATTCCAGTAACCAAAATGATTCAAAGCGAACGTGAAAAGCTTCTTAAATTAGAAGATGAGTTGCATAAACGTGTTGTAGGGCAAGAAGAAGCCATAGAAGCTGTTAGTGATGCTGTAAGACGCTCTAGAGCAGGCTTACAAAATCCGCAAAAGCCAATAGGAACCTTTTTGTTCTTGGGTACAACTGGTGTTGGTAAAACAGAATTAGCTAAGGCCTTAGCCGAATATCTGTTTGATGATGAAAATGCGATGACACGTATTGATATGAGTGAATATCAAGAACGACATGCTGTAAGCCGATTAGTTGGAGCACCTCCTGGTTACGTGGGCTATGATGAAGGTGGTCAATTAACAGAAGCTGTAAGACGTAAACCATATTCAGTGGTGTTATTAGATGAAATTGAAAAAGCGCATCCAGATACTTTCAATATTTTATTACAAGTGTTAGATGAAGGGCGATTAACAGATAACAAAGGTCGTATTGCTGACTTTAAGAACACTATTATCATTATGACCTCAAATATGGGAAGTCATATTATACAAGAACGTTTTGAAGCTACAAAAGATATTGCTTCAGCCATTGAATCGGCTAAAGTGGATGTTTTAGGCTTATTGAAACAAAGTGTAAGACCAGAGTTCTTAAATCGAATTGATGATACCATACTCCTTACACCTTTATCTAAAGAAAACATTGTAGATATTGTTGGCTTACAACTAAATAGTGTTACTAAGATGATTGCTAAGCAAGGAATTACTTTTGACGCGACACCAGAAGCCATTAGTTATTTGGCAGAGAAAGGTTATAATCCAGAATACGGAGCTAGACCTGTAAAACGTGTTATACAAAAAGAGGTATTAAATCAATTAAGTAAAGAGATTCTAGCAGGATCTGTAACTACTGATAGCGTTATTCTTTTAGATGAGTTTGATGATAAACTCGTTTTTAGAAATCAGGGAGATTTAGTTGTTGAAGAATTCTAATACCACTGTAACATAATAGCTTAAAAATAGTCTATATAATGATTGGTTGGTTAAAGCAACACGGAATTTAAACGAAAAGCTATCGGTTAAAAGATGTGTTGCTTTCCTTTTGTAACAAAAAGTATTAATTTGCTACTTATACTTCAAAATTAAAACTTCATATGAAACATAAATTATCCCTTTTATTATTAGCGTTATTCTCAATTATTGGATTGCAGGCACAAAAATTAGAAAATTCTACACTTTGGAAAATCGAAGGCAATGGCCTAGATAAAGCATCTTATTTATTCGGAACCATACATCTTACATGCGACGCAACCATAGAAAATGATGTTAAAAAAGCATTAGATGACACCTCACAAGTTGTTTTAGAAATAGATATGGATGATCCTGAGTTACAAACTAAGATGATTAAGGGTATGTATATGAAAGATGGTAAAACGCTTAAAGATTTTGTTTCTGAAGAGGATTACCAAGCTATTGACTCTTTATTTATAAAAAATATTGGTGTTTCGGTGAAAACATCTGAAAACGTAAAACCTTTCTTCTTAGCAGCATCATTATATCCTCATATCTTAGATTGTCCACTGCAATCTTTTGAAGTTGAATTAATAAAAATTGCTCAAATACAAGGTGAAGATGTTCATGGTCTAGAAACAATAGAAGATCAGATACAAGTTTTTGAAGACATTCCGTACCAAGATCAAATCGACGATTTATTAGAAATGGCAAAGGATAATTTGGCTTCAGACAAAAAAGATTTTGCTAAAATGTTGTCTGTTTATAATGACGAAAACATTACAGACTTATTAGATATGATGGATGATGACGAAAACTCTTCAGTAGCTAAACATCAAGATAAATTATTAGTTACAAGAAATAAAAATTGGATTTCGAAAATTAAAACCTATGCTAATGAACAAGCTACCTTCTTTGGTGTTGGTGCTGGTCATTTAGCAGGTGAAAATGGTGTAATTAATTTATTACGAGCAGAAGGTTATACTGTGACTGCTGTTCGCTCAGAATAGTAATTAGCCGTAAAAAATAAAATAAGTCGTTAAAAATATACCAAACGGTATATTTTTAACGACTTTTGTTTTATATGCTTACTAAATCAGAACATACTACTCAATATATATTAGAAACTGTGGCGCCAATATTTAATAAAAATGGTTATGCAGCAACGAGTTTAAGTGATTTAACTTCTGCAACGGGTTTAACCAAAGGCGCTATTTACGGTAACTTTAAAAATAAAGAAGACTTGGCTATAGCAGCATTTAAGTATACAGTAAAAAAACTAATGTCATTAATTTCTGAATATATTTCTAAAAGCGACTATCCTATTGAAAAGCTGTACTTAATCTCTGATTTTTATCGCGACTATTATAAGTTGAGTAAAACTTATGGTGGTTGCCCAGTTTTAAATATTGGTGTAGATGCTAATAATCAAAACTCTGAATTATTAGATAATGTAAGAGTTGTTATAGAACGTATCCAAGATAAAGTCGCTACTATAATAGAGGATGGTATTGAAATTGGTGAAATTTCATCAGAAATAAATGCTATGCAGTATGCGAAACGATTAGACTCCATGATCCAAGGCGCTATTTTTATGACTTATACTATGGATGACGAATTTTATATGAAAGATAGCATGAATCAAATTGATGATATGATTACAAATGAACTAAGAGCATAATATTTTTTTAACCAATAATATACCGATTGGTATATTTTAAAATCAAATAAAGAGATGAATTTACCAAAGATTGTAGAAAGCCAAACGAAAATTAGATTTTAGGATTGCGATCCATTTAATCACTTAAATAACGGAAAGTACTCAGATTACTTTATGAATCATCGTGAAGATTAACTCGTAAGAAATTATGACATAGATATTTACAAAATGGCAAGAAAGACAGGGAGAAATTGGGTGTCTAGTAGTAATCAGATTGTATATTTAAAACCTGCTTTATTAATGGAAACTGTAACCATACAATCTCAGCTTATCTATTTTGACAAAAGCAATTTAAAAGCAGAAATGCGAATGTACAATCATGATAAGAGTGAATTAAAATCATTCATTTGGTGCAGTTTTGTTCACTATGATTTATTGAATCTAAAACGTGCTAACCATGCAGATGACATGATGCAATTGTTTAATGATATTTTAAATCCAATAAACGCAATAACTTTTGAAGAGCGATTAAAACAATTTAAACCTCAAAAAGAGGTAAAATAAATTCAACTTTAAGGTCGACTTTTCATATTAATAATCAAGCCATTAGCAAAAGTGAAATAAACTTTTCGATAAACGGCACAATAAAATTTAGGTTTTTACATACGTTTTAACCGATAAAACATTAACTTTATCGAGCTATTTAATTCCAACATAACTTAAGACATTATTAAACTTGTCCTGTAATCCCTCTACTTGTAGAGAATTACTATAGCTAACATTTTGTCTAAATCCTACTTAAAAAAATAAATGGAATTAAATAGATACATCGACCATACCCTACTAAGTGCATCCGCTACTGAAGCAGATATACTAAATCTTTGTGAAGAGGCCTTAAAATACAATTTCTATTCAGTTTGTGTTAATAGTAGCTATGTACCAATTGCTAAACAAATCCTTGGTAGGTCTGTCATTAAGATATGTACAGTCGTTGGCTTTCCTTTAGGTGCCATGTCAACAGAGTCTAAAATTTTTGAAGCAAAAAAGGCTATTGAACAAGGTGCTACAGAGATAGATATGGTAATGAATATTGGCAGATTAAAAAGCAAAAATTATGTCGCTGTATTAAAAGATATAAGCAATGTAAAACGTGCTATTGGTTTAGTGCCTTTGAAAGTCATTTTAGAGATTAGTGAGCTTTCAAAAAACGAAATCGTAAAAGCCTGTGAAATTTGCATAGATGCAAGAGCTGATTATATAAAAACATCAACAGGCTTTTCTAAGAGTGGTGCGACTCTAACTGCTGTTAAAATCATGAAAAAATCTGTAAAAAACCAGTTAAAAATTAAAGCTTCAGGTGGCATAAGAGATGTAGAAACTGCTCGAAAGTATATTGAAGTTGGTGTGGATAGAATAGGTGCCTCTTTAGGTGTTTTAATGATGAATGAACCTGAACAAGTTATATCTACTGATCCAACGATTTAACAACTTTTTAAAGGAATTACTCAGTTTCTAGATTATATTTGATGGTATTAATTAATCAATCTCGTCATGAAATCCTTTCTAGTTACACTCCTCTTCTTATGCTCATTTTCTATTTTTTCCCAAGAAACTTCGGATAAAGCTCAAATTGAAATAACGCTAAATAATTATATAGACGGTTTCTATAAAGGAGATACACTTAAATTGAAAGCTGCTCTAAAACCAAGACTATATAAATTTGGCTATTGGAAAAATAAAGATACTGGGAAGTACGAATATTATGATCAATTGACGTACAAGAACGCCCTGAAAATGGCGCAAAACACTAAAGAGAAAGGTAGAATACGCACTGAAACTAAAATGCGAAGTGTCAAAGTTCTTGAGATAAGTAATCACATAGCCTCTGCAAAAGTCACTGGATATTGGGGATTAGACTATATGTTACTTTCTAAAGACGATGGCAAATGGATGATAGAACAGGTGATTTGGGAAGGGCCTTTTGAAGAAGACTTTAAAAAAGAAGAAAAAACAACTACATTTTACTTAATTAGACATGCAGAAAAAGATCGCTCAGATAAAACGAATAGAAACCCGCATTTAACAGAAGCAGGTTTAAAACGCGCAAATAACTGGGCTAATGTTCTAAAAGAGGTAAAGTTTGATATGGTTTACTCTACTGATTACAATAGAACAAAAGAAACTGCAGCTCCTACTGCAAAAGCAAATAATGTTGAAGTATCATTCTACGATCCTAGAAAAATGAATTCAAAAGAATTTATGGAAACCACTAAGGGCAAAACCATATTAGTTGTTGGTCATAGTAACACTACTCCAATGTTTACAAATGGACTCTTAGGTGAGAAAAAATATGATATGATAGATGATAATAACAATGCAAATCTTTACATTGTTACAGTAACTAAAGACTCTAAAACCTCAACAGTTTTAAAGGTCGATTAAATCAACAGTTACATTTTCGAGTTCTATTTTAGACAGTAATTTTAACTGATTATTTTCAAATGCTTTTCCTAATTTGAAGAGTTGTATTGAATCATTTTCAGGTTTAAAATTGTTATAATCTACAAAGCGTAAACCATTAACATAGCGCTCATTATCAGCTTCTCTAAAGCGCATACCTTTACCATCGTCTTCATTATATGAATACGCAAGATAGTCTACTTTAAATATCTCTTTGTCAATCCAATACATAAAAACATCTTCATAATCTTCTCCTCCACCTTCTTGGTTAAAATTTACTTTTATTTTGTAGTAACCCTTATCCTTAATTTGTTCTTCACCAAGTAAAATTTTATTAACTGCGTTATCATTTAAACCCAATGGTAAAGTCGAAAAATAATGCACTGAGTTTACCGAAGCGCTATATTTTACAGCCATTGAGTCTTCAAGTTTAATCGGTTTTTTATTGATGTAACGTTGAAAGGTATTGCCATTTAAAAAATCTATAATTATATCATCCTTAATCATACGTCGCGACAAGACTTTCGTTTCTGATGTGTAAGACGATTTATAATGAATATCTCTAAAATCAAATTTTATTATAACAGCATTCCGATCAAAAATTTTACCGCCAAAATCTTCTATAGATTTGTTTACAATTTCATTAGCGGAAAGTACTTCTTCTTTTGTTTCATTCTTGCAGCCAAAGAGGCTAAATGTTATTAAAACAAGAGATAAATATTTCATATAATAATTTAAAAATTGATAGTCGTAAAACTATGAATAAGATTACGCAGTTTACTTTAGTCTAATAAACTTTTAACTATTAATTTTTAAGATTACCTTTGCTATCCATGCAAAAAACGGTTAACATACTTAACAAAAAGGCCAAATTTCAGTACGAGATATTAGATAAATTTACGGCAGGAATTGTGCTTACCGGAACTGAAATTAAATCCATCAGATCAGGTAAGGCCTCTATTGCGGAAAGTTTTTGCGAGTTTAATGACAAAGAAGAACTTTTTGTTATTAATATGACTGTCGAGGAATATGCATTTGGTAATTATTACAACCATAAACCTAAAGCAGTACGTAAGCTATTACTGAATAGAAAAGAGCTTAAAAAGCTAAAAAAAGAAATGGATGTAAAAGGTAATGCCATTATACCTCTTAAGTTATTTATTAATGAAAAAGGTTTTGCAAAACTTATCATTGGATTAGGTAAAGGTAAAAAGCTTTACGACAAGCGCGAGACCATTAAAGATCGTGATAACAAGCGCGACTTAGCTCGTATTAAGAAAAATTTCCGATAAATTTAAGAGCGCTATAACTTTTAACTGATTTATTTTAGTATATGTTTGAGTTCGTGTAGGCAACCATTTCAATTTTATTGACGTCTTTATAAATAAAGTCACAAAATTTGTAACACATCCTAAAATAATTAGCTAAAACATTAATCATCAATCTTACCCTCATGACAAAAAAATTACTCAATCTATTCTTTATTCTTTTTAGTACTCTTATAACAGCTCAAGTTGTTGGTAAAGTCACAAATACAAAAAACGAACCTCTACCCTTTGTAAACATACTTATAGATAATACTTATAAAGGTACCACTAGCAATGACGACGGTTATTACGAGCTCAATATCACTAAACCTAGAGTATATACAATAGTTTACACTTATTTAGGCTATAAAACGGTAAAGAAGAAAGTAGAAATTGATAAATTTCCATATACCATAAATGTAACATTAGAGGACGAATCTGTTTCACTTGGTGAAGTTGTAGTCAACTCAGAAGATAATCCAGCAAATGCTATCATACGACAAGCCATTGCTAAACGAAAAGAAAATTTAGATAAAATAAACACATTTAAAGCCGACTTTTATTCCAGAGGATTAATTAGAATTAAAGATGCACCTGAGAAATTTATGGGTCAAGAGATAGAAATTGACGGCTTAGATTCTACACGTACAGGAATTATTTATTTATCAGAAACCATATCTAAGCTTCAGTTTTTAAATCCAGACAAGCTCAAAGAAAAAATTACGGCCTCAAAAGTAAGTGGAGATAGTAATGGCTTTAGCTTTAATAATGCGAGTGATGTAGATTATAATTTCTATAACAATACCATTGAGTTTGGAAATGAAATCGTTTCACCTATTGCTAATAATGCGTTTAGTTATTATCGTTATAAACTAGAAGGTGTATTTTACGATGATAGAGGAAATCTAATTAACAAAGTTAGCGTAACTCCAAAACGCGAAAATGACCCTGTTTTCTCAGGTATCATTTATATTGTTGAGGATCAATGGACTATTTATGCTGTAGAACTAGATATTACAGGTGTTCAGGCTCGTATTCCTGCCGCAGATATTTTATCAATAAAACAAACATTTTCTTATTCAGAAGATAATAGTATTTGGGCTTTAATATCTCAAAGCCTCGATTTTAAATACAAATTCTTGGGCTTTAAAGGAGACGGTCGTTTTACTGCTGTATATAGTAACTACGAATTTAATTTACCTTTGACGAGAAAAGATTTTGGTAGAGAAATTGTTGCGTTTGAAAACGAAGCAAATAAGAAAGACTCCATCTTCTGGAATACTATTAGACCAGTACCTTTAACAAGCGAAGAGCAAATTGATTATATAAAAAAGGATAGTATTCAATTGGTAAAAGAATCAAAACCTTATCTAGATTCTATAGATCGTAAAAACAATAAATTTAAATTAGGAAGTATTTTAGGTTACACCTATCAAAACTCTCATAAAGATATTCGGTTAGGTTATGATATACCTTTAACTGGCATACAATTTAATACAGTACAAGGTTATACTGCAAAAGCAAATTTATTTTTTACTAAAGATTATGCTGACTTTAAAAGATTCTTTAGTGCTAATGCAAGTTTGCAATATGGGTTTTCAGATCAACGTTTAAGAGGTGTAGGTTCATTAACTTATAAGTTTAATAATACGTCGCGTTCATTTTTAACTCTCTCAGGAGGAGTAAGAACGGAACAATTTAATCCGTCAGTACCAATAACACCATTTATTAATACTGTAAGTACGTTATTCTTTGAGGATAACTACATGAAGATATATGACCGAAGTTTTATTCAGCTAAATCATTCTGAAGAACTGTTTAATGGTTTTAGATTGTATTCTGGTTTAAGTTACGAAAGACGAAAAGCATTATTTAATACGACTGACCAAGTTTTTAGAAATGAAGATAATGATGTTTATACCAGTAATAATCCATTAGACGAAACGGCTTATGGTGTTGCACCTTTTGAAACACACAATATTTTTAAAGCAAACATTACTGCTCAAATTAATTTTGGACAAGAATACTTAAGTTATCCAGATAGCAAATTTAATGTCAGAAATTATAAATATCCTACACTATTGCTGAGTTATGAAAAAGGTTTTGGTGCAACTAACAATGATTATAATTTTGACCAAGTGAAAGCAAGACTGTACCAAACTTTCAATATTGCAGATAAAGGGCGTTTTAGATACAACTTAAGAGCTGGTAAATTTTTTAATGCAGATGATATTGCTTTTATGGACTACCAACATTTTAATGGTAACCAAACTCATGTAAGCACAGAAGGCAATTATACTAATGTATTTAATAATTTACCATATTATGCAGGTAGTACTAATGATGCCTATTTAGAAGCACATGCAGAACACGATTTTAATGGTTTTATTTTAGGAAAAGTACCTTTATTAAATAAACTGAATTTTAATTTGGTTGTTGGAGCACATCTTTTAACTACACCAGATTTTAAACCTTACCAAGAGTATAGTATTGGTATAGATAACATTGGTTGGGGAAAATGGCGATTTTTACGTTTAGACTATGTAAGATCTTACCAAAGCGGATTTCAAAGTGATGCGATTTTGTTTGGCTTGAAATTCTTTTAACTTTATAGAATGAAAAAACTATACTTTATTCTGTTTCTAATAACTTTGGGCCTTAATGCGCAAGAAACAAAAGACTACTCAAAACAAGTAGTTACGATAGACAGCATTATTGAAACACTCTATTCTGTAATTTCAGGCGATGCTGGTGTAGAACGCGATTGGGATTTATTTAAACATCTGTTTCATAAAGATGCAAAATTGATTCCTAGTGGTAAATCTAAAGACGGAAAACATGTAGCACGATATATCACACCAGAAGAATATATTAAGTCTTCAGGAAAATGGTTATTAGAAAATGGGTTTCATGAAGTTGAATTAAATAGACAAACTCAAACCTTTGGTAATATAACACAAGTCTTCAGCACCTATGAATCTTTTAAAAGCAAAAGTGATGCAGAACCATTTATGAGAGGGATTAATAGCATCCAACTTATGTATGATGGAGAACGTTGGTGGATTATTAATATCTATTGGATGCAAGAGTCTGAGAAAAACCCTATCCCAAAAGTGTATTTGCCAAACTAATCTTAAATAGTATTTGACTTGTTAGTTTAACTCCTTATTTTTATCAGACTATTTTATGAAACAATTCTGATATGATATCCTCATTAAAATCAAATTCAATACTCACACTAGCATTAGTATTTTCTATTTTAAGCTGTGCCCAAAACACCACAGAAAAAGCCACTCCAATTTTTAAAGATGGAGAAGCACAAATTGTCGAAGCCTTTAAAGATTCTAGTAAATGGCTTCGTCACGATTTATGGGTAGAAACTGAGTTTGATACTGATGGTGATGGAGAACCAGATCGTATGCACGTGTCTGTAACACGACCAGAGCAAACAGAAACTGAGGGTTTAAAACTTCCTGTTATTTATGTATCTAGTCCATATTTTGCTGGTGTCGCTGGAGATGCTCCAGGAACCATGTGGAATGTAAAACACGAGCTTGGAGGCATAGGAGAAGAACGTTTTCATCCTGAAGTAACACGTCGTGGACAACGACCAATTATTTCAAACTCACATATAAGAAAATGGGTGCCTAGAGGTTACATTGTGGTACATTCATCATCTCCTGGAACAGGCTTATCAGATGGAGCTCCTACTATTGGTGGACCAAATGAATCCTTAGCTCCAAAAACAGTTATAGATTGGTTATGTGGAAGAGCAACAGGTTACACAGAACGTGCTGGAAAAGAAAAAGTAAAAGCAAGCTGGTCAACAGGAAAAGTAGGTATGACTGGTACGTCTTACAATGGAACTATCCCATTGGCAGCAGCAACAACAGGAGTTCAGGGTTTAGAGGCTATTATTCCAATAGCACCAAATACGTCTTATTATCATTATTACCGTTCTAACGGTTTAGTACGTTCTCCAGGTGGTTATTTAGGAGAAGATATCGATGTACTTTACGATTTTGTACATAGTGGTGCTGAAGATAAAAGAGCATACAACAACAAAACCGTTAGAGATACTGAAATGATGAATGGTATGGATAGACAAACTGGAGATTATAATGACTTTTGGGCTGGACGCGATTACCTCAATCAAATGGATAATATGAAAGCAGCTCTACTTATGTCCCATGGATTTAACGACTGGAATGTAATGCCAGAGCACAGTTACAGAATCTACAAAGCAGCTAAAGAAAAAGGATTGCCAACTCAGATTTACTACCATCAAGTAGGCCATGGAGGTCCACCTCCTACATCTATGATGAATCGTTGGTTTACAAAATACCTTCATGGAATTGATAATGGTGTAGAAAAAGAAGAAAACAAAGCTTATATCGTAAGAGAGTATGACGATAGACAACTGCCAACAGCTTATAAAGATTACCCTAATCCTGATGCTGAAGATGTAACATTACATCCTATTAAATCTGGTGCATTAGAACTTATTCAACCAAAAAGTTTAGCATTACAATCACTTACTGATAACGTAGAATTTAGCGGATCTGATTTAGCAAAATCAGAAGATTCAAATCATCGCCTATTATATAAAACCATAACCTTAAAAGAAGATTTACATATTTCTGGAGTTGCTAAAGCTAGAATCACCTTGGCAAGCAATAAACCAGCTGCCAATCTTTCAGTATGGTTGGTATCTTTACCTTGGCAAGATGGAAAAGAATTTAAAATTACTGATAACATTATAACTCGTGGTTGGGCTGACCCAAAAAATTACAAGTCTTTAACAAATGAAGAAGATTTAGTACCAGGTAATTTTTATACTGTGAATTTTGATTTACAACCAGATGATCAAATTATAAAAGCTGGGCAACAAATTGGTTTTATGATATTTTCTAGTGATAAAGAATTTACACTACATCCAAAATCGGGAACGGAATTAACTATACAATTACATAAAACGAGTTTAATACTTCCTATAGTTGGTGGTTCAAAAGCCTTTAAAAAGGCAACGAACTAGTTTTTATCCTCAAGTAAAGGGACAAAACGGAATTTACCAAACTCTTGTTTTTCGAATTCCTTTGGTCCTTTTCTAATAAATAAAGTCATTGTTTGTACATCATCACCAACAGGAATCACTAATCTGCCTCCAACTTTTAATTGACTTAATAATGGATTAGGTACAAAAGGTGCACCAGCAGTAACAATAATACTATCAAAAGGAGCTTCTTCTGGTAAACCTTTATACCCATCACCAAAAATTAACTTCTTGGCTCTATAACCAATCTTGGGTAAAAACTTTGAGGTTTTTTTAAAAAGCTCTTGTTGTCGCTCAATACTATAAACTTTAGCACCAAGCTCAATTAAAACAGCACATTGGTAGCCGCTGCCTGTACCAATTTCAAGAACTTTGTCACCTGCTTTTATTTGTAATAATTCAGATTGAAAAGCAACAGTATAGGGCTGAGAAATAGTTTGATCTGCACCAATTGGAAATGCTTTGTCTTGATAAGCATGGTCCAAAAAGCCAGAATCCATAAACAAATGCCTAGGTATTTTGCCAATAGCCTTTATAACATCTTCAGCTTTTATTCCTTTACCAATTAGTACTTCAACTAATTTTTGGCGCATACCTTGGTGCTTAAATGTATCTTTCAAAAAGTGTAGTTTAGTTTATGCTAAATTAATTTAAAGTCTTTCAAGTTCAAAGTAAGAAGTTAAACTTTATTTAGTTATTGATTTCTCAGGAATTTATATTTTCTTTTTCAAATTTCTGATTCAAAACGACTATTTTTGTTAAAAACTGAAAATATGCTAAAAGCTGGTGTTCTTGGTGCTGGTCACCTTGGTAAAATTCATCTTAGACTCTTAAATCAATCAGAAAAATATGAGCTCGTAGGATTCTATGATGCTGATGCTGAAAATGCAAAACTCGTAGTCGCAGAATTTGGTTATACCTATTTTGATTCTATTGAAGCTTTGATAGATGCAGTTGATGTTGTTGATATTGTAACTCCAACGCTTTCGCATTACGATTGTGCAAAACAAGCTATCAAAAAAGGGAAGCATATCTTCATAGAAAAACCAATTACAAATACAGTAGAAGAAGCAGAAACCATTAGAACTTTAGTTGCTGAACATGGTGTTAAAGGGCAAGTTGGGCATGTAGAACGTTTTAATCCTGCTTTCATTGGAGTGAAAGAACAAATCGAAAATCCAATGTTTATTGAATGTCATAGGCTCGCAGAATTTAATCCTCGTGGTACAGATGTTCCTGTGGTATTAGATTTAATGATTCATGATATAGATATTATCCTCAGCGTTGTAAATTCACCTGTAAAGCATATATCAGCTAGTGGTGTTTCTGTTGTTAGTGAAACACCAGATATTGCAAATGCACGTATAGAATTTAAAAATGGTTGTGTAGCTAATCTTACTGCAAGTCGTATTTCTCTTAAAAACATGCGTAAAACACGTTTCTTTCAAAAAGATGCCTATATCTCTGTTGATTTTTTAGAAAAGAAATGTGAAGTTGTAAAAATGAAAGACGCACCAGAAAATCCAGGTGATTTTGATATGATTCTTCAAAATGCTGAAGGTGTTAAAAAACAGATCTATTTTGATAACCCTCAAATAGAGAATAACAATGCCATTTTAGACGAATTAGAAACTTTTGCTGATGCTATAAACAATAACACCAAGCCTATTGTAACTCTGCATGATGGTACTGAGGCATTACGAGTAGCAACTATGATTATTAACCAGTTCTAGTTGTCTCTAAATTGAGCATCTCTTAATAAGAGTAAAACAAAATATTCCTGCTTTCGCAGGAACTGAAAATATAATTTTTTAATGAAAAATATAGCAGTTATAGGAGCAGGAACCATGGGAAATGGTATCGCCCACACATTTGCGCAATCTGGATTTAAAGTTCAGCTTATAGATATTAGTGAAGTATCTCTAGAACGCGGATTGGCAACAATCTCTAAGAACTTAGACCGCATGGTTGCTAAAGAAAGAATTACTGAAGCTGATAAGTCAGAAACTCTAGGAAATATCAAAACATTTACTAATACTGCAGATGGTGTTAAAAATGTTGATTTAGTAGTTGAAGCAGCCACTGAGAATATAGATTTAAAACTAAAAATCTTTAAACAACTAGATGAGGTCTGTGATAAAAATACTATACTGGCTACGAACACATCATCAATATCTATTACACACATAGCAGCCACAACGTCTCGACCAGAAAAAGTAATTGGAATGCATTTTATGAATCCCGTGCCAATTATGAAATTGGTAGAGATTATTCGTGGTTATAACACGAGTGATGAAGTGACTAGCACTATTATGGAATTATCTAAAACTTTAGGTAAAGTTCCAACAGAAGTAAATGATTATCCAGGTTTTGTGGCAAACAGAATCTTAATGCCAATGATAAACGAATCTATTGAAACACTTTATAATAATGTTGCTGGTGTAGAAGAAATCGACACGGTAATGAAGTTAGGAATGGCACATCCAATGGGACCATTGCAACTTGCTGATTTTATTGGTTTAGATGTATGCTTATCTATTCTTAATGTGATGTACGATGGATTTAAAAATCCAAAATATGCACCTTGTCCATTATTAGTAAACATGGTAAGAGCTGGTAAACTTGGATTGAAATCTGGTGAAGGTTTTTATGATTATTCTGAGAGTAGAAAAGCAGAAAAGGTTTCTAGTCAATTTTCTAAATAAAAACAGTCGCTGTTTTCAGTTGTGTGTTCTATTTATATGAAATATCTTGTTATTTATAGTTTTATCTTATTTGGATTAATATCTTGTGAACAACAAGTAAGTAAAACTCACAACGTAACTGAGGAACTAACTGATAATTCAGTGATTGAAAAAGAAGAACAAAAAGACTACAAAACACTAATTAAGGAAGACTCTATACACATATCTAAAGCTTTTGACTTTCCTGTAGGAAAACCAAATGCTAATGGTTACTACAACGCACAAAAATTCCAAGAAAATAATCATTTAGGTGAAGATTGGAATGGTGTTGGGGGTGGAAATTCTGATTTGGGAGATCCAATTTATGCGATTGCAAATGGTTATATTAGTGAAACCAAAGATTATGAAGGTGGTTGGGGAAATGTAATTAGAATCGTTCATTTATATAATAACAAACTTTATGAATCCCTTTATGCCCATTGCGATTCTATTTTGGTTGAGTCTAACCGATTTATAAAGAAAGGAGAACAAATAGCAACAATTGGAAATTGTAATGGTGCTTATTATGCTCATTTACATCTCGAAATAAGAGATGATATTGATTTAGATATTGGTGGTGGTTATTCTAATGAGACAACAGGATATTTAAATCCAATAGAATTTATAACTAAAAACAGAAATTGAATTGGCTAAGATAATTCCATTTAAAGCAGTTAAGCCAACAAGAGCTATTGTAGGTCTTGTTGCGGCACGTCCTTATCAAAGTTATACAGTAGATGAGCGCGAATCGAGAATGGACTACAATCCATTTAGCTTTCTTCATATTGTAAATCCTGGTTATAAATATGACAAGGTAATTACTGGTAAAGAGCGTTATAAATTGGTTAAAAATCGCTATTCTGAATTTAAGGAAGATGGTGTGTTTGTAACTGATAAAACACCATCATTATATGTTTATAAAATTGTAAATAGACATGGTCAGGAATTTAGCGGAATTATAGCTGCAACAAGTGCCGAGGATTATGAAAATGATGTTATTAAAAAGCATGAAGACACAATTGCAAAGCGCGAGCAAACGTTTAAAACCTATATACAAACTGTAGGTTTTAATGCAGAGCCTGTGCTTCTTACCTATCCAGATAACGATACCATATCTAATATTATAAAAGAGACTCAAAAGGAACATGCTGAATTTGAGTTTACCATGACCTACAGAGACACTCACTATTTGTGGAAAATAGATAATGAAGCGATTATTGAAACAATTCAATATGAGTTTAAACAAATGGAGACCATTTATATCGCAGATGGTCATCACCGAAGTTCTTCATCTTATCTGTTATATAAGGATGAGAAAGAGAAAAATCTAAATCATAATGGTGATGAATCTTATAATTTCTTTATGTCGTATTTAATTCCAGAATCTGATTTGGTAATTCATGAATTTAATAGGTTGATTAAAGATTTAAACGGTTTAACTAAAGAAGAATTTTTAATAAAACTAGATACGGCTTTCAGAATAGAAAATAGAGGATCGTTACCTTACAACCCATCAAAGCCACATCATTTTAGTATGTATTTAGATGGTGAATTCTATTCGTTGTATTTGAGAAAAGCAAATTATGAGTTTAAAACAGCTCTTGATGAATTAGATGCACAGTTATTATACAAAACTATCCTCCAGCCTATTCTAGGAATTAATGATTTACGACAGGATTCTCGAATTGAATATGTTAACGGAAGACACGAAATGATTACAATTAAAACTAGTGTAGATAGTGGAGACTTTGTTGTTGGTTTTGGTATGTGCCCTTCTAATGTAGAGCAAATGAAACAAATTGCTAACGAAGGTTTAAAAATGCCACCTAAGAGTACGTATATATTACCAAAACTAAGAAGCGGAATCACAATTTATGAGTATTAGTATAAACCTACAAGAGATAAAGTCTTCAATACCAGAGAGCATCACATTGGTTGCCGTTTCTAAAACTAAACCTGTTAGTGATTTAATGGAAGCATATGATGCTGGTCAGCGAATTTTTGGCGAAAACAAGATTCAAGAAATGGCTGAGAAGTATGAAGAAACGCCAAAAGATATTCAATGGCATATGATTGGCCATGTTCAGCGAAACAAGGTGAAATATATGGCCAAATTTGTTAGCCTAATACATGGAGTAGATAGTCTTAAACTATTGAAAGAGATAAATAAGCAAGCAAAAAAACATAATCGTGTGATTGATTGTTTACTTCAAATTAAAATAGCTAAAGAAGATAGTAAGTTTGGAATGTCTTTTAATGATGCCTCCGCTCTACTGCAATCTAATGAGTTTTCAGAATTAAAACATGTTAGCATTGTTGGCTTAATGGGAATGGCAACATTTACTGATAATTTATCTCAAGTTGAGACGGAATTTAAATTGCTAAAATCTACGTTTAAAATACTTAAAATACTAAACCCCAAACTCTTAACTATTTCTATGGGTATGAGCGGTGATTACAAATTAGCAATTGACTGCGGAAGTACAATGATTAGAGTTGGTAGCAGTATTTTTGGATCAAGAAATTATCAATAGATTTCTTAAATTATACCTTATACTTTTTTTAATTTAGTACTTTTAAATTAAACATTTAATTCAGAGTTATATACGCAATACTAGACATAGAAACCACAGGTGGTAAGTATAATGAAGAAGGCATAACAGAGATTGCTATTTATCAGTTTGATGGGCATAAAGTCACAGATCAGTTTATATCTTTAGTTAATCCAGAGCGTGAGATTCAACCTTTTGTTGTCAACCTTACAGGCATTAACTCTAATATGCTTAAAAATGCGCCAAAGTTTTATGAAGTTGCGAAACGTATTGTAGAAATTACCGAGGATTGCATTATCGTTGCTCACAATTCATCTTTTGATTATAGAATTCTTAAAACTGAGTTTAAACGCTTAGGATTTCCTTTTAAACGTAAAACATTATGTACTGTTGAGCTTTCAAAACAGTTAATACCAGACATGGAATCTTATAGTTTAGGAAAATTAGCTCGTGCACTTGGTATTCCTGTTAGTGATAGACATCGCGCTAATGGTGATGCTATGGCAACTGTGAAATTATTTAAGATGCTATTGCATAAAGATTTAGAGAAAGTCATTATCAAAGATGCTGTTAAAGTTGAACAGAAGTCTAACATTGCGCCTAACCTTAAACAAATCATTGAAGAACTACCTTCGGATACTGGCGTTTATTACATTCATAATGAAAAAGGAGAAATAATATATATAGGAAAAAGCAAAAATATAAAGAAAAGAATAACGCAACATTTTACAAATAAGAGTTCAAAATCTAAAAAGATTCAAACTTTAGTAAGTGCAGTTACTTATGAAAAAACAGGTAGTGAACTTGCCGCACTATTAAAAGAAAGTGAAGAAATTAAAAAGAATAAACCCATTTTTAATCGTGCATTAAGACGAACCATATTTACACATGCTTTATATAGCTATGTAGATGAAAATGGTTACATCAATCTAAAAATTGATAAAGCGAATGGTAAAGAAATACCAATAACGACTTTTAGCACCAGATCTAGCGGAAAACATTTTATGTTTAAAGTTGTTGAGAATTATAACCTATGTCAAAAATTGACTGGATTATACACTACAAAAACTAGTTGCTTTAATTATGATGTTAAAGAATGTCTTGGTGCTTGCATTACTGAAGAGTCTTCGGAAGAATATAATAAGCGTATAAATTCCCTTATACATAAATATAGTTACGATAATAAGAATATACTCATTATAGATCGTGGTCGTGATATAGAAGAAAAATCTGTTTATTTAATAGAGAATGGGATTTTTAAAGGCATGGGGTTTTTCGATTTAAATCATCAGATTAATAACAGAGATGTATTGCAGTCTTTAATTACTCCAATGGAAAACAACAGGGATAATCAACATATTATTCAGAGTTATATGCGACGTAATAAAAGACTTAAAATTATTGAATTACAAGACCAATGAAACTAAGAATATTACTATTTATCTTCTTATTATCTTCCTTTGTATTTGCACAAAATTTTAACTCTGCTATGCCAGTTTCAAAAAGTGATGTAGAGACTAATTATTATGCAAAAGATTCTACAGCTAATGCTCTAGTAATTTATGACTACGGAAACAGTTTTGTAGATAAAGAAACATTTTGGCTTAGAGTACAAATAAAACATAAGACAAAAATTCTAACTGCAGAAGGAAGAGATCGCGGTGAAATCGAAGTAAGACTCTATAAAGGTAAGTCCTCTGAAGAGAAGATTAAAGATATTAGAGGTGCTACTTATAATCTGGTTAATGGAGAGATAGTTAAAACAGAATTATCATCTAATGCAATTTTTAGAGAAGAAAACGAAAAATATACGCTTGTTAAATTTGTTCTACCTAATGTTAAAGTCGGCAGTGTTATAACTTATAGTTACGAAACACAGTCTCGTTATATGAGTAAGTACCAACCTTGGTATTTCCAAGGTCAGGACCCTGTTTTGTATAGTGAATACAATACAAGCATTCCTGGTAATTATGAATATAATATAAAGTTAGTTGGTGGGATAAAACTAGATTTACAAGACACAGGTCTTAAAAAAAATTGTATAAAAATTAATGGCAGTGTTGGTGCTGATTGCGCTACTGCAAAATATATAATGAAAAACATACCAGCATATAAACCTGAAGGTTATACTACAACCTCATTAAATTATATAGCAAGAATTGAATATGAACTAAAAGTAGTAAAGCATTTTGATAGCCGTGTTGACAAACTCACTAAGACATGGGCAAACGTAGATAAAGAACTAAAAATAGATAAGGATTTTGGAAAGCAAATAAGTAAAAAAAATATAATAAAGAAAGTTTTACCATCAGGAATATCTTCAATTAATAATGAATTAGATAAAGCTATTGCTATATATAAATTTGTCTTAGATAGTTATAAATGGAATGGTAAATCAGAGCGATATGATGTTTCCATAAAAAACTTAATTAAGGAAAAAGTTGGTAGCTCTTTTGAAATTAATCTACTATTAGAAAACCTTTTAACAAGTCAAGGTTTTAAGGTATACCCTATCCTAATTTCTACTCGTGGTAATGGGCTGGCAACAAAAGTTTACCCAGTTCTTACAGATTTTAACGATGTGATTTTAAAGACAATAATTGATGGTAAAGATTATTTTTTAAATGCAACAGATCCATATTTATCTTTTGGAGAATTGCCATTTAAATGTTTAAATCAATACGGAAGATTAATAGGCTTTGAAGATGGTAGCTATTGGGAAAATATAGAAGTAAATGAGTTTTCATCTAGACAACATAGAGTAAACTTACATTCTTTTAAAGATGATATTTTTCAAGGTACAATTGAAAGCAAATTTACAGGTTACCATGCTCATAATGTAAAAAAGAAATTTGATGAAGGTCAAAAAGATTATAAAGCAAAAAAGGCTGATAATTATTCTGATATTATTGTAGAAGAGCATAATGTCATAGATTTTGATAAAACCAAAGTTGATTTTAATGAAAAGATTAACTTCACTTTAGAGCCAGAACTGATAGGTAACAAAATCTATTTAAACCCCTTTTTAATTAAATTTTTTGAAGAGAACCCATTTAAATTACAAGAACGTACCTACCCTATTGACTTCGGTTACAAAGACGTCTACAATTATATCATGAAAATAGATTTAGGTGAGCATTTAAAAGCGTTAGAAATACCTGGTAACATAACATATGCCTTACCAAATAAATCTGGTTCCTTTATTTTTAATGTGGAATCTAAAGATAATGAGCTTATTATATATTTTAAAGTGAAATTTAACTTCGCTATTTATGCTTCAGAATTTTATAGCTACTTGAAGAATTTTATGAATAAAATTGTTGTAACGCAAAAGAACACAATCATAGTGTTAGAAAAACAGTAGTTTTACTTTTTGTACTTTTAAGTCATGGAATCTCAGAACAAACATACTTGGAAAACCAAACTTCATGAAATTATTTATGAAGCTGACACTCCTGCTGGAAAGTTATTCGACGTCATTCTATTAATAGTAATTATAGCTAGTATTGTTTTAGTAATGCTTGAGAGTGTTGATAGTATAGATAAGAATTACCATAACATTTTAATAAGTTCAGAATGGATTATTACTATCCTCTTTTCTCTAGAATATATTGCACGTGTAATTACCGTTAAAAAGCCTATAAAGTACATTACAAGCTTTTATGGTATTATTGATTTACTATCTACAATACCTATGTATCTATCATTCTTTTTTGTCAGTTCAGGTTCGTTTGTAGCATTTAGAGCATTACGCCTATTACGTGTATTTAGAATTTTAAAACTTACAAGATATATTGGTGCTTCAACACAATTTGTAAGAGCGCTAAAAACAAGTCGAGCAAAAATAGCAGTGTTTTTATCTTTTGTAATTATTCTGTGTATTATTCTTGGTACTGTAATGTATTTGGTAGAAAGTGAAAAAGGAAGTGGATTTACAAGCATTCCAAGGAGTGTATATTGGGCCATAGTTACACTAACAACTGTTGGATATGGTGATATAGCGCCTGCAACACCTCTTGGTCAGTTTATTGCTTCTATAATTATGATTATGGGTTATGGTATAATAGCTGTGCCAACTGGGATTGTTTCTTCTGAAATGACAAAAGCAAATAGGGATAATGTTCCTACTAATACACAGTCTTGCTTAAATTGTCTTGCGAGTAACCATCGTGATGATTCACAATTTTGTCATAAATGTGGACACGAATTACACCATGACTAATACACTCATTTCTATAGTTGGACCAACTGCTATCGGTAAAACTGCCTTGAGTATTAAACTGGCTCAGCGTTTCAATGCTGAAATTATTTCTGCAGATTCACGTCAGTTCTATAAAGAAATGAATATTGGTACAGCTGTGCCATCATTGGAAGAGCTTAATTATGTAAAGCATCATTTTATTCAACATAAATCTATAGAAAGTAACTATAACGTTGGGGATTTTGAACGCGATGCAATTATAAAGATTGAGGAGTTACATCAAAAAAATCCTTTTGCAATAATGGTTGGTGGATCGGGATTATACGTAAAAGCTGTAACAAAAGGTTTAGATTATTTCCCAGAAGTAGATGATAAAGTTAGAACTAAACTTAATTTAAAATTTGAAACAGAAGGTATAGAATCACTACAAGAACAACTAAAGTTACTCGATCTTAAAGCATACAATACAATAGCTATTGATAATCCTCAGCGTCTTATAAGAGCTTTAGAAATTTGTATTGGCACAAATAAACCTTATTCATCTTATTTAACCAATTCAAGTAAGAATCGTGCATTTAAATCTATTAGTATAGGGTTAAATGCTGAACGCTCTGTTATCTACGAAAGAATTAACCAACGTGTAGATCTAATGATTGAAAATGGTTTGCTGAAAGAAGTTGAAGCACTCTTACCTTATAAACATTTAAATGCCTTAAATACCGTTGGATATAAAGAACTCTTTCAGTATTTTGAAGGACACTGTACATTAGAATTTGCCATTTCAGAAATAAAAAAGAATACAAGGCATTTTGCCAAACGTCAGTTAACTTGGTTTAGAAAAGATGATGCTATTATATGGTTTGATTATAAAACTGAGTTAGAAGATATTCTAAAACGATTAGATTTTTATTCTAAGAAATAGAAAAACCTTATTCTAGTTTTATAAACTCAGTGATTTATTTTCAATTAAGAAATAACCTATAAAGGTAAAAATTAAAATTCCTAATCCATCAGCAATAAGATCTGCAATATCTAGAGTACCATTAGGAAAAAATGCCTGACTTAGTTCTTCTAGTAAAACAAAAACCGAAACTAAAACAGTACCTAGAGGTAATTTTTGTCAGAATCTGATAACTCTAAACTTTAATACAAAGTTTAGTAATAAAGTTAAAGTTCCGAATAGAAAAAAATGGCCTAATTTGTCTCCATTAGGCAATATACTTACAAATTCAAAGAATATATTCTGTTTTCCTGTATTGGCTGAAAATACAATTCACAATATAAAAACGAAGAATACAATAGTTATAGTTTGTAAAGATTTATGCATTAACTTCAGGATTAATTAAACAAAAACCCAGACAACGTCTGGGTTTTTAATACTATATAAATTTATGAAGTTATGCTTTAACATTAACCACTAACCTAAAGCCTTCACCATGAATATTTAATATTTCTACATTTGGGTCTGGTTTTAAATATTTACGCAACTTCGCAATATAAACATCCATACTACGAGATGTAAAGTAATTATCATCTCTCCAAATTTTTGTTAATGCTAATTCTCTCGGCATTAAATCATTTTCGTGCAACGCCAATAAACGAAGTAATTCATTTTCTTTCGGCGATAATTTAGAAGGTTCACCTCCATCAAACTTTAAGAAACGTAATTTTGAGTTTAAATCGAAACGTCCTATTTTAAATTCAAATTGTTTGCTATCAGCAACCGTATCAGTAGCTTTACGCTGAATAATAGCTTTAATTTTCATTAATAAAACTTCACTATCAAAAGGCTTATTTAGATAATCGTCTGCTCCAACTTTGTAGCCTTTAAGAACATCTTCTTTCATAGCTTTAGCTGTTAAGAAAATAATTGGCACATCCGTATTTTTTTCGCGAATCTCTTTTGCTAAAGTAAATCCGTCTTTATAAGGCATCATTACATCCAAGATGCAAAGATCGTAATCGTCCTTTTTGAATTTCTCGAAACCTTCCATCCCATTTTTAGCATGGACGACATCGTAATCATTCATCATTAAATAATCTTTTAAAACAGTTCCAAAATTTGGATCGTCTTCTACCAAAAGTATTTTTTTGTTTTGCTCTTCCATAGTTCGTTTTTATGATATTAACGGCAACTTTATAATAAAAGTGCTGCCTTTGCCTTTTTCACTTTCTACTGATATATGACCATGATGGTCATCTATTATACGTTTTACATAAGCTAAACCTAACCCATGCCCTTTAACATTGTGTACATTACCTGAGTGTTCTCTATAAAATTTATCGAACACTTTTTTCGCAACTTGCTTTGACATTCCGTTGCCTTGATCTGTTATTTTCAATATTATATTAGTTCCTATATTTTCAGTATACACGTCTATTTTTGGTGCATTGTGTGAATATTTAATAGCATTATCTAATATATTAACGATCACATTTGTAAAATGTGTTTCGTTTGCTAAAACTGATGACTTAACAGCACCTAAATGTGTGTTTATGTAACCTTGCCTATCTTCTACAATTAACTCAACGTGAGTCATTGCATCTTCAATTATGTCGTGTAACTTTAAACGTTCCTTACTAATATTAAGCTCGTTTTTTTCGAGCTTAGAAATACGTAATACATTTTCTACTTGAGCATGCATACGTTTATTTTCATCTTTTATCATTCCTAAATACCGCTTAACCTTCTCTTGGTCATTTATTATTTTAGGGTTTTTTATTGAGTCTAACGCCAAATTTATGGTTGCTATTGGTGTTTTGAACTCATGCGTCATGTTATTAATAAAATCTGTCTTTATCTGAGATATTTGACGTTGTTTAATTAATTGGTAAATCGCACTAGAATAGGCTACAATTATTACACTTGTAAAAACTACTGATAATATTATCATCTTAATAATTGAGGATAATAAATACTTCTTTCTATCCGGAAAATCTAACCAAAGTGTATAACTACTTTCATTGTTATTATCTAAAAAAATAGGAATACCATGAAAAGCATTTTTTTTGTCAAAATTTTGAGTTTGCACCTTGGTAGCTAAATCGTCATCATACACTGAGAATTCGAAATCTAGATCTATACCTTCCCCAGATAATTCCCTCTCTAATAAAATTCTAACTTCAATTGGTGTTATTCGTTTATATATTGGAATATCTTTTAGTAATGTTTTAAATGAATTTTCAAACATCTGTTTACGCAACTCTGGCATATTACTGTACTCAGTCAAAGTCTGTTGTGGTGCAATTCTACGACTACCATCTAAATTAGCATTGTCGTAAATCTTAGTGACACGATCATTAGACAACGTACTAATAGTAATACTGTCTGCATCAATTTCAAAGAACATGGATGGTACTTTAAAGCGTTCTTCTAAAACAGTATTACGATGAATTATCGTTCTATCGTTTATATCATCATCACTCTCTATGTAAAGTTGCTGTAATAAAGTAGAATCTGGTGTCTTATTTTGAGCAATAAGAGGTTGAATTTTCAAAAAATAGTCTCTCAACTCAAACTCTTCTATATCTCTCGACACAAAACTCAAAGCTCTTTTTACACTTAGTGTGAAATTTTTATTCTCATTTTCTAAACTATTGTTAATAAAAAATGATTGAACGAAAATTATACCAATGAGTGATAGACTCATTAATACCACTAATAAGATGAATAGCTTTTTGCCCATCGATCAAATTTAACATTTTAACATTTAGTACAAATTAGCTTTAACCTTACATTAACAAAAGAAATCGATAATATTATTGATCAGAAATTTTTAAAAGCTGATGATGAATTTTTTCTACCTGACGTTTGGCAATATCCAAATCGTTATTTACAATCACAAAGTTCGATTTTTTAATCTTTTCCTCATCAGAGAGTTGATTACTAATAATAGACTCTACTTTTTCTTTAGAAGTATCGTCTCTTTTCATTACTCGTTCTATGCGCAAATTTTCATCTGCCACAACTGTTATTATATAATTATATTGATTCTCAAGATGATTCTCAAAAATTACTGCAGCTTCTTTAATTACATAAGGAGCTTTCTGTTTTTTGAGCCATCTTTTAAAATGTGATGCTACTTTTGGGTGTACAATAGCATTCATTTTTTCAAGCAGCGCTTTATCATCAAATATTTTTGAAGCTAAATATGGTCTATTTAATGCTTCATCCTTATAAGCAGATTTGCCAAATAGTTTTATAAGTTTTCTTTTAATGACTTTAGAGCGATTCATTAAAGCTTTAGCTTCTTTATCCGCAATATATACAGGAATACCAAAAGATTCTAAGTGTTTTGATATTGTGGTTTTTCCACTACCTATTCCACCAGTGAGTCCAACTATTATCATCTTATAATTTTATAAAATCTACTCTTTTTTGTTTTATACCTATACGCTTTATAAACTCTGGCTTTTTAGAGATTTTAGGAACAAAAAATGTTTGATTGTCTTCTATACCCAAATAGTCACACACTACACTAAAATCTGTTGACCTAATACTATTGTAATTATCTAAATCTACATAATAGGAAAGTGAGACTGTTTTAGGGAAATAATTAATATCTAGGCCATTTGGTTTATTAATTAGAGTTACAGGAACCTCCACAGTACCTTCTGTAAAACGCGCAATTTCGCCCTTAATACTCACAAATTTGGGGAATATTTCTATAGCATCATATTCTGACGTATTCAGTTTAATAGTTTCACTAATATCTGTATTAACCTCTTTTAGTTCTAACAATTCAGTATCTATTGAACTAATTTCGTCTATCTGATCTTTTGCTCCAACAATCTTTACACTATCACAGTTAAATTCAAAATTGCCTTTTAAATCATAACCTATTGCGTAACTAATTTCACTGTTTAAAGTTATGGGCACTAATTTGGATTCGCTTTTAGAGTACGATAATAAAAGTGTATCTGGTTTTACTGAGAGTAACTTATACGATTCACCTAACTGCCCTTCAATGAGAAATTGATGCTTTTGTACGTCGAAAACAAACTGATTAGGTATTGAAGTAACGTCAGTTTTTACATCTAATATAATGTCTTTATAATCTTTAAACATTAAAGGAAGTAATGAAAACCCTTTAGTTTCTATATAAGCACTAATAGTATTAAGTGAATCATTTTGTAATATTATTTCATCTTCTAGGTTCACCAATTTTACCTTTAATTTTATGGTTTGCTTATACTCAGTAGATAGTTTTGAAAAAATTAGAAATACAGTTGCAATAACAAAAAAGATACTAAAACGTTTTACATTTTTCCTTTTTAAATAATCTGATATGTTAAATTTTTTCTTAGTATTCATTATTACATTAAAAAAATAATTCTGGAAATGCTTCCTTAGGATTTTTACCTAAAATAACTAAATTATATGTTGATTTTATAAAACCATAACCGTACCCAAAGAATTGTACAACTATTGCAAAAATTGCTTGAAAAGCCACCAATACATTTATACTTGAAAATAAAGCTAAAATAAATGCCAATAAAAAATATAATCCATAAAAATATAGTGGTAATAAGACATTGAATAGTGACAAAAAAATAGAAGTAACCAAACCTATACTAAATACTGTAGGAAACCAGTACACTAAACTTTTAGATTTCGGATGCCATTGATTTAAAATTGGTCTTACTAATCCAAATTTATGAACTTGCTTATAAAACCTAGACCAAGATATTCTTCGTTTATGATATACATAAGCTTTTTGAATCAAAGTTGTTTTAAATCCTAATTGGTTAAGACGTAGAGATAGATCTGGATCTTCACCAGGATGAATTTTACCAAAACCACCTGAGGCCAAAAATGCTTTTTTGGATAAACCCATATTAAAGCTTCTTGGCTGAAAACCCTCTAATTGTTGATTACCGCCTCTTATTCCTCCAGTTGTAATGAATGACGTCATCGCAAAATTAATTGCTTTTTGAAGGTTTGTAAAAGATGGATGTGCTGCATCAGGGCCACCAAAACAATCATAATAAGAATAATCTAAAAAGGATTTTACGGCAGTTAAATAATTATTTGGAAGAATGACATCTGAATCTAGAATGATGAAATAATTCCCTTTTGCTTTTTGCATTCCATAGTTTCTTGAATCACCTGGACCAGAATTAGATTTATAGTAATACGCTATATCTAATTGATTCTTAAATTCATTAACAATACTCTTAGAAGTTTCGGAAGAACCATCTTCAATTATCACAATTTCAAAAACATGCTTTTCATCAAAATTTAAAAAACTTTCTAAAAGCTCTTTAACCTCATCTGGTCTGTTATATACAGGAATAATAAAAGATAACATTATATTGTTCATACCTCACAAAGGTAAATACATAATTTGACACCAACTTGAGAATTACAATAGAAATTCTATCGTTTAATAAGCTCTATTATTTCTGTAGATATATCTGTTTGTGTCTCTAAAAAATACACCCCTTTTTCTAGCATTTTTAAATTAATACTAGCTTCTTGTAGATTTACTTTATACTCTAATATTATTTGACCCAACATGTTATACAAAATAATCTTTTTGATAAGATTTATGCTTTTTACATAGAGCATATCACTAACAGGATTAGGATATACTTTTAAACTATTTAATTCATTATCGGATAAAGATAAAGTTGACGAACCTTCAGTAATATTCAATAATTGATTTGCATTTACATTATAAAGTATATCTTCAACACCACTTAACCATTTTACTTTTATATAATCTATTTGTGTTCTTGTTCCTATACCAAAAAATTCTGTTGCTGAATTTTGAGATAAATAACCTTCACCACACAATGTATAACGGTATTGTTTTTCACCGTTTATAGAAATTTCGATTAAAGAACCTATTCCATTTCTATTACTTTGAGTACCTTCTAGTTTTACTTTTAACCAATTATTTGATGTAGCGGTCGTATTCTTCCAAAGAAAAATATTGTTATGATTTATATTATTGACTGCTATTTCTGGATAACCATCATTATCTATATCGCCAATAGCATTAGAATAACTTATGGCTAAATCATCTGGTACAGCAGCATTATTAAGGTTAAAAGTCTCGTCATTATTATTTTCATAGAAAGCAGATGATAAATAACCTGGAATTGTACCATCATGCTCTGCACTAACATACAAATCCAAATCACTATCATTATCAGCATCTAAAAAGACGGCTCCCCAAGATACTGTATTAGCTGTAGTTTGAGAGGACTCTGCAATATCAGTAAAAGTCCCATCACCATTATTCTTTAATAAAGCATTACCAGGTACATCATTACTAACATAGATATCCATCCATCCATCTGCATTAAAGTCGCTAATAGTCACAGACATAGCATCTATTGCAATATCTGTTCCTGAGATTTCACTTACATCTGTGAAGGTACCATTACCATTGTTTTTGTACAATGTGTTGGTATATTCGACCTTATCATTGGCAACATATATATCTTGATAACCATCATTATTATAATCGAAAAAGGCAGAGCAGAAAGATAGCATTCCTGTGTTAATTATTCCGGCTTCACTATTTACCAAAGTAAAAGTGTTATTTCCATTATTCTTATACAACACATTAGGTATTGTTGTATCTCTATTACTTAAAAAAACGTCTATAAACCCATCATTGTTATAATCTCCCCAAGACGCACCATAAGTGACTAAAACTTCTGTTAACATACCAGAAGTTCCCGTAATCTCTTCTAGTATCATATTTCCTAAATTTTTAAATAACCTATTTATACTTGTATCACTTGTAATAAACAAATCGTTATCCCCATCATTATCTATATCTACCCAGTTGATTTGTTTGTTTTTCCAATTATTATCATTAATGTTTAAATTCTGATTAACAAAATTGCCATTAATATTTTTTAGAAAACGAATAGGATCTCCCTCTGCAGAAGCAATAGTTATATCATCCCAACCATCATTGTCATAATCATAAAATGTAATTCCATTACCAAAAAGTGTATTACCACAAACTACGTTAATACCAGAATCTGAAGCCAGATTTTCAAAGCTAATTTGTGAAAACGAATCAGTGATAATAAAAAGCATTAAGCATGCAGTTAATATGCGAGACATTATTTAAGGATTGGTGTTTTATAAATTATCAATATAATAAAAAGCCGCTAAAATTTAGCGGCTTTAAAGTATTAATAATAAGGGTTATGGTTATTGTTTAATAACTCTAACAGTTTTAGTACTATTAGCTATAGTAACTTGTACAAAATAAGTACCGGCTTCTAAATTAGACATATCTACTTCACTACTAATAGCATTCGGTATAGCTCTTAATACTACTTGACCTAGCATGTTATACATCGTCACATTCTCAATAGTATTTTGAGCGTTTAATGTTAATGTATTTTTAACTGGGTTAGGAAAATATGTAAATGCAATTTGATTTTCAAACTCATTAGTAGATAAAACTGCAGCACTAACTTCAAAAGCACCTAAATGAAAATCATAATCTTCACTATCGTCTACAGCACCATCAGACGCAAATATTGCAAACTGCACAGTCCCTGTCATTCCCGTCATATCAAGAATAAAGTTGGTACCTGTAACAGCTGGTTGATTACCAACATTCCAAGTCGTTACATTTGTCCAGCTCGCACCACCATCTGCAGTCATTAATAACTGTACTTCATCATCAGAGCCCATAGTATCAATATCAGTTGCATCACTAGTTCCTGAAAAAGAATAATCAGTAACAGCTACATTAACCAATAAGCCTACATTACCTAATACATCTAAATCAAAAGATGGAGACACCATCCATTCTCTATCTACACTTTGCCATAAATTAATGACATTACTACTTATTACATTACTGTCTAAGTCAGTATAAGCTCTACCTGCTTTCCAGTCAGATGAACCAATACCCATAGGGCCATCAACTACCTCGCCACTTCCAGCTTCATACCAACAAGAATCTGGCACATTTACGGACATGTCTGCTATATAATCAGTAGATATAGGAGCACAAGGTGTTGTAAAGCTAATAGGCCCTGTCCAAGAACTCGTACTGCCCCCACAATTAGCTCTAACATATACTTCATAATCATTTTGCTCTGTTAAACCTAATATAGAAAATGGATTATCTGTAGTTCCCAAAGTTGTTGGAGTTCCAGTAGCAGTACCCATTGCTGTTATGTCTACTAACTCTATATCCCAAGTTGTTGCAGTTCCGTTTTCTGTCCAAGCTAAATCCGCTACAGAATCCGTAACGTTGCTAACCATTAAGGCAGATGGTTCTGAACATGAAGGAATTGCACGTACCTCAAATCTACCTACGTGAAAATCGTAGTCTTCAGAATCATCAACTGCACCATCTGTTGCGTATATAGCAAATTGGACATTACCAGTTATAGCAGTTAAATCTTCTGTGTATGCAATACCTTCAACTGGAGGTTCATTTCCAGCATTCCAAGTCGTTAAATTAGACCAAGTTGTGCCACCATCCGTACTCATTAATAATTGTACCTCATCATCACTTCCCATAGTATCATCAACAGTACCAGCATTCCAATTGGTAACCGCTACATTCATATCTAATTGGTAAGGACCACCAGTAGATAAATCAAAAGTAGGTGATAACAACCATTCTTGATCATTATTAAAAAACAAGTTTATTGCATTACTAGAGCCATAGGCATACGATGTACCTTGTCTCCAGTCTGAACTACCTACATCCATTGGACCTGTTGTTGTATCCCCTGAACCTGCTTCTTTCCAACACGAGTCTGGAACATTTATAGACATGTCAGCGTTATAATCTGGAGTAATTGACGAACACTCTGTGGTAAAAGAAAATGGTCCAGCCCATTCACTAGTATCACCACCACCACAATCTGCACGTACATAAAACTCATAGTCATTATCTGCTGTTAAACTCATTTGAGTATATGGATTTGTAACACCAGATGTTGTAGGCGTACCAGTTACAGTACCCATAGCCGTAACATCTACTAATTCAATATCCCATAAGGTTTCAGAGTCACCAGCTGTCCAAGATAAATCTGCTGATGAAGTCGTAACATTCATTACGCTCAATGCGCTAGGTACAACACATGTAGCAGGTGTAGAAAAAGCAATAGGTCCAGCCCATGTACTTAAGTCTCCACCACCACAATCAGCTTGAACATAATATTCATAATCATTTGACGGAGTTAGTCCCATTAAAGTATAAGGATTTGTTACTCCCGAATTAGTCGCTGTCCCAGTTACTACACCCATCGCAGTAACATCAACCAATTCAATATTCCATAACGTTTCAGAATCACCTGCGGTCCAAGATAAATCTGCTTCAGTTGCACTTGTCACTAAAGCTGCAGCCGCAGTTGGCTGTACACAGCTTGGTGGACTAGGTACTATAATTTCGAATGATGCTTCTAACTCTAAAGCGGGATCTTCCCAAGCTGAAGTTGCATCTGTATCTGTTCCGTCACTAGGAGAAGTACCTCCATTGTCACCAATAACACTACCATAAGCCGTAACTGATATAAGTGTACCATCCCATCCGTCAGCATATCTATCATAGCAATTAACATAATACGTGCCTGGCGCAAGTGTTATGTCTTCGCTAATAAGTCCTTGAGCATTACCATAAGAACCATCACCCTGACCCCAAACCTGAGTCCCAGCTCCATCAACTTCTGTAGTAACACTTACCCATTTTTCAGTTGTCCAACTTCCACCTGAAGTTGTAATATTAATTGTACTCTGGGCAAACATGCATAGAGAAAACATCAATGTAAACATTGATAAAGTAATTTTTTTCATAAAAATGAAGATTTAAGTTAGTAATTCCTTAAAAATATGTTAATTATCTAAATGATTAAAAGGTATAAGTAGCAAATCGTTGAAAGGTAAAAAATAGCGTTAAAGAACAATGAATACCATATTTTTATTTATAACTACAGCCCTAAACATAACCACTTGTAGTATCTAATTATGAAAAACAAAAAAAACCGCTACAAAATAATGCAGCGGTTTTTTATATAAGTTAGAAACTTTATTGATTATCCACAAATGTATCCATGACAGCATCACTTACTCCCATATTACTAAAACCACCATCATTATACAAATTTTGTAAAGTAACACGCTTAGTTAAATCACTAAATAATGATACCGTATAATTTGCACAATCCATTGCTGTGGCATTACCTAATGGTGACATTTTCTCAGCATAGGCAATAAATCCATCAAAACCTTTTACACCACTACCTGCAGTGGTTGGTGTTGGTGATTGAGAAATAGTATTAACTCGGACTTTCTTATCTCTACCAAAGAAATAACCAAAGCTACGTGCTATACTTTCTAAATAGGCTTTATTATCTGCCATATCATTATAATCTGGGAAGACGCGTTGCGCTGCCATATAAGTTAAAGCAACTATACTTCCCCATTCATTCATGGCATCTGCTTTATAAAGTGTTTGCATTGTTTTATGAAAAGACATAGCAGAGACATCAGTCCCTTTTTGAGTCCAGGCGTAATTTTGATCTGTATAGTGCTTTCCTTTTCTAACATTAATTGACATGCCAATAGAATGTAAAACGAAGTCTAATTTCCCCCCTAAAATTTCCATAGATTGACTTACTAAATTTTGCAAGTCTTCTATCGAAGTTGCATCTGCAGGAATAATCTGTGAACCTGTTTTTTCTGCTAACTCACTAATTTGCCCCATACGCATAGCAACTGGTGCGTTAGTTAATACAAATGTTCCTCCTTCCTCATGAACCCTCATAGCAGTTTTCCATGCAATTGAGTTTTCGTCTAATGCTCCAAATATGATTCCTCTTTTGCCTTTCAATAAGTTATACATCTTAATTATAATTTAAATTAATTAGTTATTATTCGTTCTATAAATATAAAGTCAATTTAGTAATTGCTTGGCGTGTGCCATAGCAGACTCTGTAATATTAAAGCCACCTAACATTTGTGCTATTTCTACGATCCGCTCTTCTTCATTTAATCTTTTTAGTTGAGTTTGTGTAATATTGTCGATATCTGTCTTAAATACCTTAAAATGCGAGTCTCCTTTAGCTGCTATTTGCGGTAAATGTGTAATGGAAAACACCTGCATTCTATGACTCATCTGCCTCATAATTTCTCCCATTTTGTTAGAAATTTCTCCCGAAACACCAGTATCTATCTCATCAAACATTATTGTTGGTAGTTGGACATACTCAGCTAAAACAGACTTAATAGCTAACATAATACGTGATAATTCACCACCTGAAGCTGCTTTTTTAAGTAAATTAAAACTAGATCCTTTATTAGCCATAAATAAAAACTGCAAGCTATCTTTACCATTAGCTGTAAAATAATCTAATTGGTTGAGTTCAACTTTAAATTTAGCATTAGGCATACCTAAATCTATGAGTATGTTTTCTAATTGTAGTACAAAATTTGGTATTACTTTTGTTCTGTTTTGATATATCTTTTTTGAAATTTGATTTAATTTTTCTTCTATTTTAGGAATCTCTCGCTCATTTTTAGCAATAGTATCGTCTAAACTCTCTGTGTTGTTTATTTTCGATTTGAGCTCGTTTTTTATTCTAACTAAACCACCTATTTCTATAACGGAATGCTTTTGAAATAAGTTATTTAAACTTTTTAGCTTACCATTAACTTGTTCCAATTCTTGAGGATCTGATGATAAACTTTCTTCAAGATCAACTAACTCAACTAAAATATCATTTAACTCTATACCAACACTAGTGATGCGCTCATTAATAGCCTCATAAGCTTTTCCATAACTAGATATTTTAGATAACTCTTGCTTTACGATATTTAATTGATCTATCGTTCCTAAGTCTTCAGCATTTAGTATTGCTTTAGCTTTACTCAACTTCTCACCTATAACTTCTATATTATTTAACTCTTCATATTGAGACTCCAGGTCTTCTAAATTAATAGACTCTAATTCTATCTCATTCAACTCTTTCATAAGAAATAGATTGTAATCGTATTCCTTAATCATTTCTGCTTTTGAATTTTTTAATTCATCTAAAGATTTCTGAAGAAATTTATAAGATATTAAAAGCTCAGAAAATACTTTTAAATGATCTTTGTTTTGCGCTAATGCATCTATAACCTGAAACTGGTAATCATCTTTAGTAAGTCGCTGCGTTTGGTATTGCGAATGTATATCAATAAGATGTTGACTTAGTTTTACCAAGCTTTCTAAGGTTACTGGTGTGTCATTTATAAAAGCCCTAGATTTACCTGATGGCAGAATTTCTCTTCTAATAATAGTTTGCACATCATAATCTAAATCTAATGATTTAAATAATGGCTTCAAATTATAATTTGCAACATCAAACACACCTTCTATAATACATTTTTCTTCAGTACGCTTTACCTGACTTAAATCTGCGCGTTTTCCGAGAATCAATGTTAGTCCACCAAGTAAAATAGATTTACCAGCACCTGTTTCACCTGTAATAATAGAAAGGCCATTGTTAAACTCTACTGTGAGTTCATCAATAAGCGCATAATTTTTTATGTAAAGTGATATTAACAATTTCTGTGTAATTGATTAAACAAAAATAAAGATTCTCAATGAAGTTAAAATAACAAAAACTAAAAATTATAGCTTAATTAGTTTTTCAGTATAAAGCGTATTACTATTGTATAGATTTATAATATAAAACCCTTTCTGAAGGTTTGTAATATCAATGTCAAATTCTAATTGCTCTATCTTTTGCGATAAAATTTTCTTACCACTTAAATCAAAAATAGTAATTGTCTCAAATTCCTTCTGGGTTTTAATTTTTAATAAGTCCTTTGCTGGATTTGGCCATATTGAATTATTGAAATCGACATTTGCTTCAGATAGCGTGTTACCTTCAACAATTGTTATTGATTGATTTACTGAAACGTCATAAAGAATATCTTCAATTCCACTAAGCCATTTAACCTTCACATAGTCTATTACAGTTTCTTGTCCTAGTCCAAAAAACTCTTTGAATGAATTTTGCGATAAATAACTTTCACCATTCATTACATATCTATATTGCTTTTCACCATTGGCTTCAATTTCAATAACAGCTCCCACTCCATCTCTATTACTAACAGTACCTTCTAAGGATACAACTAAATAGTTATTACTAATATTTGTTTTATTTTTCCAAATGCTTGGATTATTATCAAAATTATTAATAGCTATTATATCTACTTTACCGTCATTGTTTATATCTCCAATCGCATTGCCATAACTTCGGTATTCATTATTAAAAAAACCTGCATTTGTAACATTGAGATATGAATTCATTCCTTGATTTTCAAAAAATCCATATGAAGGAAATCCGTCAGAACTATTATATGAACAGCTCACATAAATATCTAAATCACCATCATTTTCCGCATCCATAAAATTAGCTCCCCAACACCAACTGTTTAATTCGCAACCACCAGAAACAGCTATATTAGTAAACGTCTCATCCCCATTATTTTTTAGTAAAACACTTCCATCAGTGGTAGTAGTCGCTGTATTTGATGGTGTGTTTGTAATGTATATATCAAAAAAACCATCAGCATTATAATCCTCAATAGTAACCGACATCGCATCAATAATTATATCAGCTCCTGAAGAAGCACTTACATCAGAAAATGTTCCATCTCCGTTGTTTTTGTATAAATAATTTGGAAATGCTTTATCATTAGATACAAATAAATCTTGCCAGCCATCATTATTAAAATCTAAGAAACCTGAACAATATGTCAATGCTGCTGTACTTAATACACCACAAGTAGCAGTTACATTTGTGAAAGTACCATCGCAATTATTTTTAAATAAGAAATTTGTTATTGGTGAGCTCTCTATCCGATTAGACATATATAAGTCTAAGCAACCGTCATTATCAATATCTCCCCAAGCTACGCTATGTGTAAACAAGTTATCAGTAGGTATACCAGAAGCTACTGTAACATTAGCAAAGTTATTTCCAACTCTATTATATAATTTATTACCATTAGAAGTATCACTAACAACAAACAAGTCTTTATCACCATCATTATCATAATCTACCCAAGATACACTTCTTACCTGATAAGTTATATCCTCAATAACAAAGGTTTCTTCCACAAAGAAGCCACCAAAATTTTTATAAAATCTAAGTGGTACTCCTAAACCTGATGTTAAAGTTATATCATCCCATCCGTCACCATCAAAATCTGCGAAACTTAATCCATTTCCATCACCTATTGTACCTGTATGGTCAATCAAACCTAGTATTGAAGCATCATCTTCAAATAATGTCTGACTCCATAAGAGAGTTGAGCAAAAAAAGAACATTATATACAGAATGTAAAGGTGCTTCATCACAATTAAATCTTTTACCGAAATTATACTAAGGCCTTCAATATGGTAAAATAGCAAAAAAAAATAAAATCAAATGGCAAATCAATTATTAACTAGAACATAAGCAGCATATTACTCAAATTTAGAGTTCAAAAACATGCCAAAGTTGAAAAGAAGATAATTTTCTATAGGTATGTATGGATAAAAGAGACTAAAACTTAATATTTCTCCACTTTTGAGAATGCATTGGAGCTATTTTATTCAAAATATCAAGAGCCTGTGTAATATTTACACTTGGACCACCAGATAGTACATCCATAATCTCATCCGACTTTGCGTCAAAAAATACACGCATTAAATAAGAGTTTGGTCGCCTTCTATGTACCTTATCCAATTCAGATAATGCAGAAATCACTTTAGATTTTCCTTTTTTAGAATTACCGCTCATAACATCCAAACCACCAATATGATAATTGTACATCGCTGACCTCATCTCTTTAAATGTTGGTGACATTAAATTATCGATAAGCGCAAAACGCGATTGTAACCCATCTTCTAATTTCCAACCTTGACCATTAAGCTGTTGAGAATAATTAGCAATTGTTTGGGCTTGCTTAAAATATTGACCACCTCCATTAAGTAAAAAGGAATCACCATCCATACCTAATATCATGTAAATATGAAAAGAAAGAACAGATATTAAGTTAGATTCAAATTGAATTGGATTATATACCAAATTCTGAAATTCTAAATATTGAAAATTAAAGTCTTTATCGTTATAATTATATACAGGAGAACTATATGTGGAATTAAAAATAGGACGGGATGAAGATATTTGGAGAGATGCAGAAAATAAATCATCATTATACTCCCTTACATTAATCACCATACTACAATTAATACGCTCTTCAAGTCTAAATGATTTATCTGTCCACTGTGTATTATTTATAAATTCTGTCAACTGTTTTTCTAAAGTTTTAAATACAACATTATTGTCATTACCAGTTTGTTGAGCAATAACATTAACTGTACAATTTAATTCTTGCGAAAAAATAACTGTAGTAAATAAAAAGGTCAATAAAACTAATATGTTACGCATCTAATTGTTTTAGTATTTGTTGCATTAAATCTTTAGCTACCTCAGCCTTAGATTTGAGTTCATTTTCTATAACATCTCCTGCTGATGTTATAAATGTCACTTTATTTGTGGACACTCCAAAACCAGCTCCTTTATCTTGTAATGAATTTAGAACAATTAAATCTAAATTCTTAGATTTCAATTTTCCTTTAGCATGTTTCAATTCATTGTTAGTTTCAAGGGCAAAACCAACTAAAAATTGATTGCTTTTAATCTCGCCAAGTGATTTTAATATATCCTTAGTTTTTTCTAACTCTATACTAAACGTTGAATCTTTCTTTTTTATTTTCTGATTAGCAACTGTTTTTGGTCTGTAATCTGCTACTGCAGCAGAAAGTATTGCTATATCTGAAGATTTAAAATGCTTATGCACTTCAATATACATATCCTCTGCACTTGTAACTGGTTTTACATCAATATGGCTATGTGTTGTCTTTTGGTGTGTAGGACCAGTAACTAGAATAACTTGAGCTCCAAGATTTGCTGCAGCATTGGCAATTTCAAATCCCATTTTACCACTAGAATGATTTCCTATAAAACGCACAGGATCTAAAGCTTCATAAGTTGGACCAGCAGTAATTAAAATTGGTTTATCCTTTAATGGCAATTGGTTGAGAATATCTTTTTCAATAAAGCTTACAATATCCTCTGGCTCTGCCAGACGACCTTCACCAACTAGTCCGCTTGCTAATTCACCTGTCCCAGCTGGAATTAACTTATTCCCATAAGATGTTAGCTTATCGAATGATGCTTTGGTAGATGCATGTTTATACATATCTAAATCCATTGCAGGTGCAAAATATACAGGGCATTTTGCAGATAGATATGTTGCTAAAAGGATGTTGTCACAAACACCATTAGCCATCTTTGCCATTGTATTAGCTGTAGCAGGAGCGATAAT
Source organism: Winogradskyella sp. PG-2 (assembly GCF_000828715.1). Classification (NCBI taxonomy): domain Bacteria; kingdom Pseudomonadati; phylum Bacteroidota; class Flavobacteriia; order Flavobacteriales; family Flavobacteriaceae; genus Winogradskyella; species Winogradskyella sp. PG-2. The sequence goes on from NZ_AP014583.1 coordinate 3,795,728, forward strand.
AAATATATCTGCCCAAAGCCCTAAATCAACATGGTTATTCCAAACTTCATTATCATCTTCTTCATCTACAAAAGACGAATACACTGGGTTTTTAGATAATGTTGAAAGTGTAAGTGGAGTAATAAAATCTTTAGACGCAGGCGTCATAACAACTTTTACGTTAGCGCCTGATTTAATAAATAATCGGACAAGACTGGCCGACTTATATGCAGCAATACCAGCAGTAATGCCTAATAAAATATTTTTGTCCTTTAGAATAGACATCTAAGGGTTTAATTTTTATACCTGAGGATCCTCAGTGTTTCTGTGATATATCTTATCATCTAACCACTCTTTAACTGCTAAAGCATGTGGTTTTGGTAATTTTTCGTAAAACTTAGAAACTTCAATTTGCTCTTTGTTTTCGAATATCTCTTCAAGACTATCATTATAAGTAGCAAACTCTTCAAGTTTGTCAATTAACTCACGTCTTATATCTGTATTAATTTGTTCTGCACGTTTAGCAATAACAGAGATTGCTTCATAAATATTATCAGTTGGAGCATCAATCTCATTTCTGTTGTAAGTAACTGAACTTACTGGTGCATCAGTCTTTTTTAAATCCATCTTTATAATGATTAACTTTTAGTACTAAAGGTATTTAACTCTTGTTGTAATTCTTCTTTCATTTTATTCCCATCTTCTAAAAACTCAGAATTTGGAAATGCTTTTTTTAACGACTCATAAAAGCCTAAAGCATCTTTTAAACGCTTCTCTTTCAAATAATCTACACTTAAAATCGCCAAATTATAAGCTGAATCGAATCTGTAAAATAAAGCTTCATTTCTTAATGATGTTCCTGGAAACTCAAGTAAAAAATTATTAAAAGTATTTATAGATGCTTTGTAGTCTCTAATCAAATTATATTGTTTAGCTACTTCATAAGCTTTCTTCTCTAATTTAAAATCTAAATCTTTAACCAACTTGTTTGCTGCTTCAAGATATTCAGAATTAGGATATGCATTAACAAACAACTGCAACTTCTCAATAGCTTCAACCGTTTCTTTTTGCTCTTTCGAATACACTGGCGAATTGTGATAGTAACCCTTTGCTGCTAAAAATGCAGCTTCTTCTACTTTTTCACTGTTAGGATATATATCTACAAATTTTTCAAAATGATAACTAGAAATATAATAGTCTCTCATTTCGTAGGAGCACATTGCATGCATGTAAGTCAGTTTTTCAGCCTGTGGCTTACCTCTGTAATTCTGCAATACTTGATCAAATAATCGTTTAGCTTTATTGTACTTCTCTGCCTCAAACAACTCAGTCCCCATATTAAACTTTGCAGCTATGTCTTCAGACCTTAACGTCTTTTGAAAGTCATTGCAAGAAACAAATATTAAACCAATTAGTAGTATGTAGACTAATTTCTTCATAAATTTTAAACAGGATGCAAAAGTATGCATTATTAACGGATTTTAAAAACAAAAATTATATGCTAAAATAGCAGTTGTTTTAAGGGTTAACTCTAATTTAGTTTAAGTTTAACTTTTACCTAGAGTCTTTAACTCGCTTTTTATGATATTCTTCAGTTTATCAGTCGCCTCTACAAGTGGTAAACGAACGTGAGGTTTAGAAATATTTAAGCTTTCTAAAACAGCTTTAATACCTGAAGGATTATTTTCAGAAAATATCATTCCAGTTATAGGCATTAATTTAAAGTGAATATCATAAGCTTCCTTTGCTTTACCTGCAATACCTAAGCGAATCATTTCTGAAAACTCTTTAGGCAATGCTTGGCCAATTACAGATACAACTCCTGAGCCACCAGCTAATGTGACACCCAAAACTAAATCATCATCACCAGATAATACTAAGAAATCATCTGGTTTTGTTCTCAATAATTCTAAATATTGATGCACATTGTTTCCTGCTTCTTTAACCGCAATAATATTAGCAAAATCATTTGCTAACCGTAATGTTGTCTCTGGAGACATATTAGAAGAAGTTCTTCCAGGAACGTTGTATAAAATTATTGGTTTAGGAGCGACTTCAGCAACCGCTTTAAAATGCTGATAAATACCTTCTTGCGTAGGTTTACTATAATATGGTGATACAGACAATATACCATCTATATCAGAAAAATCTGTTACTCTAATTTCATTAACAACATTCGCTGTATTATTACCTCCAATACCTAGAACTAATGGTAATCTACCATTATTAACTTTCGAAATAAATTTGATTAACTGTTTCTTTTCATCAGCAGTTACTGTAACACTTTCTCCAGTAGTACCACTTATCACCAAGTAATCCGTACCATTTTCAATGTTATATTCAACCAATCGCTCTAATGCATCAAAATCGATGCTTAAATCTGCATTAAAAGGTGTAATTAAAGCTACACCTGTACCTATAAATTTGGTCATTATAATTTATTTAGAATGTTTAAATATTTCTTAAATTCTCTTTTAAATGTTTCTATCTCTTTAGGTAGGACATCTATTATCAAATCGTATAAACGCTCATCATTTCGTGATATACCCACTTTTAAATTAGCCATAGATGTAGCAGTTATTAATTTTAACGGTAAAACTTCATCTTTGTAATAACTAATTAAAACATCATAAGTTTCTTCTGTAAATAAAAGTAAATCTTTATGCTTTATAATTCCGTTCCAACCAAAATCTTTTGGAGAAACATAAGACTCCCATTGGCTACTGACAAACTTATCATCGTTTGTAAACGCAATAATTTTATGTTTTGGAGATGTTAAATTAAGGTCCTTAAAATATTGTCTAAATGCCTCAAAATCATTAAATTCATTTGCATTTAATAGTACCGCAATTGTCTTTACTTTATTACTATTAACAACCGCTTTGCGTGTAGTCAACAATTTGTTGACATATTTTTGATTTGATTTTTCTTTAAATGCCTTTAAAATCATTTACCTTTAGACTTTGTGCAAATTTAATAAAAGCACTCACATTTTATAGAAAACTATATATAAGTTATTCAATGATTACTAAACATATTTTAAAACTTCTTTTTTTATTTGTAATTTTTTCTTGTAGTACAACAAAAATTGTAAAAATTGAAGGTAAGCGATTAAATATTGATGAAGAGCTAACGACAAATCAGGATATTGAAAATTTTATAAAACCATACAGAGAAAAGGTGAATAGAGATTTAGATAGTGTCATTTCCTACGCACCAGAAACCTATTCAAAATCCGATGGAGAACTTAATACTGCAATAGGAAATTTAATGGCCGATGCTGTTTATAGTGAAGGCAATCCTTTATTTAAAAAACAAACAGATAATACCATTGATTTTGTATTATTAAACCATGGTGGAATTCGAGCTATAATTTCAAAAGGAGATGTTACATCAAGAACTGCATATGAGGTCATGCCATTTGAAAATTCAGTGGTGGTTGTAGCATTAAAGGGTATTCAAATTAATAAATTGTTCAAATATTTATCAAAAGCCAAGCGAGCTCACCCTTTGTCGAGCCAAGTTCAGTTATCATTAGATAGTGAATTTAAGATTATATCCGCTACTGTTAATGGACAACCCATAAATGAAGAGAAAATATATTATATAGCTACAAATGATTATCTATATAATGGTGGTGATCGAATGACCTTTTTTCATCCTAATGAAGGTATGCACGTTTTAAATTATAAAATAAGAAACGTACTCATTGATTATTTTAAAAAGACAGACACATTAAATCCAAAAATTGATAACCGTTTCACTAAACTTAATGATTAAGACTATGAAGAGAAGACAGTTTTTACAACAATCAACTTCAGCTGCAGCAATGGTAGGCTTAGGTGGCCTAAGTTTGCAGTCGTTTACCTCACCACAGACTAAAAAAATAACCATTCTACATACTAATGATGTACATAGTCATATAGATCCATTTGGACCAGATGATGGTAGAAATGCAAATAAAGGAGGTGTTGCAAGACGTGCAAGTTTAGTTGAATCTATTAGAAAGGAAAATCCAAATACCTTATTGTTAGATGCAGGTGATATTTTTCAAGGAACACCTTATTTTAATTATTATGGGGGTGAGATTGAGTTTAAGCTTATGAGCATGTTAAAATATGATTTGGCCACAATTGGTAATCACGATTTCGATAATGGTATAGATGGGCTTTATGCTCAGATACCTCATGCCAAATTCGATTTTGTTTCGGCCAATTACGATTTCTCTAAAACAGTAATGGATACGCATGTTGAGCCGTATAAAATATTTATAAAAGATGGTATTAAAATAGGCATATTCGGACTTGGTGTGCAGTTAGAAGGGCTAGTAGACAAAAACATGTACAAAGAAACCGTTTATAATAATCCTATCGAGATTGCTCAAGACATGTCGCGCGTATTAAAGGAAGAGAAGTCATGTGATTTAGTCATATGTTTATCACATATTGGATACTATTACAGGAAAAGTCCCGATCGTGTAAGTGATATAAATCTTGCTAAGGCTACAAAAGATATAGACCTTATTATTGGAGGTCATACACATACTTTTTTACCTAAACCCACAATAGAAAAAAATAGTGCTGGTAAAAATGTACTTATCAATCAGGTTGGTGCTTATGGGCTCTACCTCGGAAAGATTGACTTTTATTTTGAACCAGGAAAAAGTGTAAAAGCAGAAGGTGCATCTATCATTGTTTAGCTAATTATTGTTAGTAACTAAAATTGATACGTCTAAGATTTAAACTCAACTATAATTATTATAAAATCTAATAAAATTATTTTAGTCTTGCGTATTGCAGTTGCAATTATATTGATTCAGACACTTCGTTTTAAATTTACGGCTCATCCAGATAGTGTTTTTATTTTTGAAACCGTTGGTTTAGAACCATTTGGTAGAATTGGAATTGGCATCTTAGAACTTATAGCAGGTGTTTTACTTTTGATACCTAGAACTGTTTGGGCTGGCGCTTTGCTGACATTAGGGTTAATTGGTGGAGCAATAATGATGCATTTAACCCAGTTAGGAATTGAAGTAAAAGAAGATGGAGGTGTATTATTTTATACGGCAGTTGTAACTTTTATGTTAAGTGTCATAATTTTATATTCAAAAAGAAAAGATATTCCTATTATTGGCAATAAGCTAAACTTCTAATTGCTCATCTAAATAAGCGGGTTCTGGTCCAGAAAACTCTAATTGAGATTGTAAATAGAAGAATAAAAATGCAATAACCAAAAAGAAAGAGTAGATAAATCCTAAGTCATTGCTCTTTAATATGTAATAATATGCCAATTGAATTATTTCAGAAAATACTATACAAATAGAACCAACCAAAAATAACATTGATTTGTTATCATTTCTATACATGTAGTTTATTAATGCAAATGATAATAATGCCATTATAACAGCATTATATGCAAACTCTAATGCATATTCATAAATTGAAAGAACATTCTCAGCCGTAGCAGTTACTATAGTAACGCAGAATATATCTAGCAGTATTAATATTAATATTGGAATTGAAAGTTCAGAAAATACAGCTTTAATATTTAGAGGTTTGATTATTTTTAGTATAAGTAATATGTATGCACTTATATACAACAAATTAGCTCCATAATAGTAATAATCTATTTCCCCTTTTTGTATTTCAGGTCCATTGTAAGCAACATAACTTAATAAATGAGCAATTGTAAAAGTAACCAAAAACCAAAAGAAATATTTTGATTTGACTGTGGTCCATCTACAATATAAAACTGTGAGTAGAACAAGCATTAACGCACTTACAGCGGCCCCTTCAACTTCAAAGGCTAAACCTTGAAGTATAATGAAGACACCACCTAAAAGTAATAATACTACTTTTAAGATTTTATTTACTAACATTAATTAATCCCTTATTATTGAAACAAACATAAAATAATTTTACAATTAAACGATAAAAAAACATATTTAATCGATGAAATGTAATTTTTTGTAAGTTTTTTACATCAATAATTGTAAAAACGCTTGTTCAGTTAGGATAGATATTTCCAGATTTTCAGCTTTTGTTCGCTTACTGGGCCCCATTTTATCACCTGCAACTACATAACTAGTTTTAGATGAGATAGATGAAGAAACTTTCCCTCCATTATCTTCTATCATTTTTTTTAAATCATTACGAGATAAAGTTTCAAACACTCCTGAGACTACAAAAATTTGCCCTTTTAGCTTTTCGGTTTGATTTGCTAATTTGTCTGCAGAAATTTCTAATTGCACACCAAACCTCTTCAAGCGTTCAACTATATTTCGATTCTCTTCGGATGAGAAAAACTCAACAACGCTCTCAGCTATACGTTCACCTATTTCGTCAACAGTAACTAAATCTAAAATTGAAGCAAACATTAAAGCATCAATAGATTTATAATGCTTTGCAAGTTTCTTTGCAACAGTTTCCCCAACATAACGAATACCTAAAGCAAATAATACGCGTTCTAACGGAATCTCTTTAGAGGCCTCTACCCCATTAATTAAGTTTTCAGCGCTCTTCTCTGCCATACGCTCTAATGGAGTGACTTGATCAACAGTTAATTCATACAAATCAGAATAATCGTTTATTAAATCCTCTTTAACCAATAGCGCAACTGTTTCACCACCCAAACCTTCAATATCCATTGCTTTTCTAGATATATAATGCTGAATTCTTCCAATAACTTGAGGAGGGCATCCATTATAATTAGGACAATAATGTTTGGCTTCACCTTCAATACGTTTTAACTGTGTATTGCATTCTGGGCAATTATTAATATAAAGAGTTGGTTTAGAATATTCTGGTCGTTTTGTTAAATCAACTGCAATAATCTTTGGGATAATTTCACCTCCTTTTTCTACAAACACCTCATCACCTTCTCTAATATCTAATTTCTCTATCTGATCTGCATTATGCAAAGATGCTCGCTTCACAATAGTACCAGCCAATTGTACAGGCTCTAAATTAGCCACAGGCGTTATAGCTCCAGTACGACCTACTTGGTAAGTAATCTCATTAAGTTGAGTAGAAACTTGTTCTGCTTTAAATTTATAAGCCATAGCCCAACGTGGTGCTTTAGCAGTAAACCCTAATTCATCTTGTTGATATAGACTATTTACCTTCACTACGACACCATCAATTTCATAAGGCAAATTATGACGTTCTTTATCCCAATACTCTACAAACTTTAAAACTTCATCAATAGAACTTACCAATTTTGCCTCTTTTGGTACTTTAAATCCCCAAGCTCTAGCTTTTTCTAAACCTTCAAATTGAGTTGATATATTTAAATTATTACCTTTAATACTATATAGTAAACATTCTAAAGGTCGTTTAGCTACTTCAGCACTATCTTGCAATTTTAAACTTCCAGAAGCTGTGTTTCTTGGGTTTCTATAAGGCTCTTCATCATTTGCTATACGTTCTTCGTTCATTTTCAAGAAACCTTCAATTGGTAAAATGATTTCGCCTCTAATATCAAAACGCTCGGGATAATACCCTTTTAATTGTAATGGAACTGTATTAATAGTCTTTACATTCGCCGTAACCTGATCACCCTGAACTCCATCTCCTCTCGTGACAGCTCTTAACAATTTCCCGTTTTCATACGTAAGATTCATTGAGGCACCATCATACTTTAATTCGCAAGTATATTGAATCTCACCATCCACCATTTTTTTGATTCTAGTTTCCCAATCCAACAAGTCTTCTTTAGAATAAGAATTATCTAAAGAATACATTCTAAAGTCGTGAACAGTTGTTTTAAAATTCTTTGTTATTGCTCCTCCAACACGCTGTGTTGGTGAATTGACATCTAGAAACTCTGGATTTGCATCTTCTAAAGCTTGAAGTTCTTTTAATTTAATATCGAACTCATAATCACTAATTGTTGCATTATCTAAAATATAATAATTGTGATTATGTTGACGGAGTTCGTCTCTAAGAGAATTTATTTTTTCTTCAATACTCATATTTATAATCCTTCTTTATTCAACCATTTTGGTGCTGGCAATGGTTTATAGTTACTCATCTGCTCTAAAAGTCCTTCAATAGTTTGATCTATAACAACAGCATCTAAATTCTCTTGTTTCAAAAAACCGCGCTCAACCATCAATTTACATTGTGCGATTAAGGCATCATAATATCCATTAATATTTAAAATTCCGATTGGCTTAGTATGTAATCCCAATTGTCCCCAAGTTGTGATTTCGAAAAACTCATCCATAGTACCAAAACCTCCAGGAATGATTATAAAACCATTACTTTTTTCATACATTAAAATCTTACGATCATGCATGTTTTGTGTAATAATTAATTCTGTAAGTTCTTTATGTACAATCTCTTTTGTTTTTAAGAATACCGGAATAACACCAATAACATCTCCACCATCATCAATTGCACCTTCAGCAACCTTGCCCATAATTCCGATTTTAGCTGCTCCATATACTAATGTAATATTTCGTTTTGCAAATGTTTGTCCTAATTTATAAGCTTCGGAAATAATTTTCGCATCATTACCTTCACTACTTCCACAAAAAACAGATATACTTTTCATTTATTCTTTTTTCCTTTTAGCATTCTATCGTTGCCATTTAAATCTTTAAACAATTCTATATCAGCAAAATCTGCATCAACTAATAGTTGCTTGGTTTCTTCACCAAGATACTGGTTAATTTCAAAATATAACTCACCATTTTGTTTCAAATTGTTAACAGAAAAATTGGTTATAGTTTTATAAAATAATAATGGGTTTTTATTATCTACAAACAATGCTAAATGTGGCTCATTATCTAAGACATTAGGTTGTATTTCTACTTTTTCTAGATGCCTAACATATGGTGGATTGGACACTATAATGTCAAAATTCATATCCCAAGTAAATTCAACTAATATATCTGCTTCAATGAAAGTTAGTTCTACGTTATTTAGTTCTGCATTCATTTTAGCTACTTCTAATGCTTCTTTGCTTACATCTAAAGCATAAACTTCAGCATTAATTAGATTTTTGGCTAAACTAATGGCTATACAACCAGAACCTGTCCCTATATCTATAACTTTAATCTTTTTAGAATTTAGTTTTTGGTTTTTGATATTTTGAAGAACAAGAGCAACAAGTTCTTCTGTTTCTGGTCTTGGAATAAGTACGTTTTCATTCACCTTAAATGATAATCCGTAAAATTCTGTTTCGCCTAAAATATATTGTATAGGTATTTGTTTATTTAAATCTTCTAATGCATTAAAAAACGCGTCAGTTTCTGAGTTTGATAATGTGAATTCAGGCTCTAGAGTTAGTTGAAATCTTGGAACGTCTAAATAATGTTGTATACACAAGTAGAAGAAACTATCAACTTCATCTTTACCATAAATTGCATCTAATTCTTTGTGAAAAATATGTTTTAGGTCTAGCGCTTTCAATATTATAAATCTTTAAGCATCCATACGGTACAAGAGTAATGACCTGTATTTCCCATAGGTTTATCTATAAAATCAAAACCCACTTTCTTGTATATTTTCCTTGCATCATCCATATATGGCATTGTTTCTAAATAACACTTATCAAAACCAACTTGCTTTGCAAAGTCTAAACATTTAGTCATCATTTCGGTACCTAGGCCTATTCCTCTTGCTACTGGTAAAAAATACATTTTCTGTAATTCGCAAATATTACCTTCGTAATTATCTAATGGAGAAATTCCTGCTCCTCCAAGAATCTCATTTTCTGCTTCAACAACAAAATAAGACATATTAGAAGGTTTGTAAGTTTCAGTCATACAATCTAAAGCCTCATCTTCATAGGCTGTCCCAACTTTTGGTACTCCCATTTCTATTAAAACTGAGCGAATTACTTTCGCAATTTTAGGATTATCCTTAAGTTCAATTTCTCGAATAACAATAGTATCTTTACGCACTTTAATTATAATTTATTTATCGAATTTATTCGGTATGAAGATAACTATAATTCCTTTTTTATGCTTAAAAGAATAGTACTCATTTCGTTATTTTTTACACCAGTTTTCAACTGTACATTTACAGAGGAACCAAAATTCGTTGGACTTGAAAACATTAAAGTAGTTAATTCAACACTTCAATCGATAACACTTAGCGCTGATGCATTATTTATTAATCCAAATGATGTTGGTGGCACTCTTAAAACAGACGATTTAAAGGTATATATTAATGAGACTGAATTTGCTACTGTCGTTTCTGATATGTTTGATGTTCCTTCCAAAAAGAATTTTAAAATCCCACTTATTGTAGCTGTTCCAACTGACAGTATTATTGACAAAAAAAGTCTTGGCGGATTATTAGGTAGTTTAATCTCGCAAAAATTGAAAGTTCAATACAAAGGAGAAATTAAGTATAAAGTTATGAGTTATTCTTCTACTTATTCAGTTGACGAAACTCAAGAACTAAAAATTAAACTTTAATTGAGAAGCCATAAAACCTATATAAGACGGTGTATCCAAATTGCAAAAAAAGGCTTAGGAACCACCAGACCAAATCCTATGGTTGGTGCAGTTATAGTTTGCGATGATAAAATTATTGGAGAGGGTTTTACCAGTGCTTATGGAGGAAACCATGCAGAAGTTAACGCTATTAAATCTGTTGAAGACAAAACATTGCTATCTAAAAGCACTTTGTATGTGACGTTGGAACCTTGCAGTCATTTCGGGAAGACTCCACCATGCAGTGACCTCATTATTAAACACGAAATTCCTGAGGTAATCATTGGTTGTATAGATGATAATCCTGAAGTTGCTGGTAAAGGAGTTGCTAAGCTAAAAAGTTCAGGTTGTAAAGTGATTGTTGGAGTTCTTGAAGACGAATGTAAAGCACTCCACAAACGCTTTTTTACATTTCACAATAAAAAACGCCCCTATATTATTTTAAAATGGGCCGAAACTAACGATTCATTTATTGCACCCAAACATAAAGACGAGCAAAAACCTTTTTGGATTACAAATAAGCATTCTCGTCAATTAGCACACAAATGGCGTGCAGAAGAGCAAGCTATTTTAGTTGGTACTAATACAGTATTGGAGGATAACCCAAGCTTAACAGTTAGAGATTGGACAGGCAGTAATCCTATTAGAATTGTTTTAGATAAAGATTCAAAATTAAATTTAGGGTTTGATGTCTTTAATGATGCTGCTGAAACCATAAAAATTACAAAAAATGATATTGACTTTCAACAACCAATAGCACATCAGATTTGCACACTACTTTTTAATAGAAATATTAACTCAATAATCATAGAAGGTGGTTCTATAACACTTCAAACATTTATAGATGAAAATCTTTGGGATGAAGCTAGAATCTTTATTGGAAATACAAAATTTAAAGATGGCGTAAAGGCCCCAGACTTAAAAGGCGTACTAATTTTAGAAACTAAAATTGAAACTGATATTCTAAAAATTTACAAGCGTGATTAAAACATTAATATTCGATTTTGGAGATGTATTTATCAATTTAGATAAACAAGGCGCGATGAAAAATGCCTTAAATCTATTTGATATAGACACTTTTGAAGATGATATGATTTCTACTAATATTCAATATGAAATAGGTAGAATTTCGACTTCAGAATTTATCAACTTTTATAAGTCAAAATTTCCAAGCTTAAGTAAAACCGATATTATTGAAGCTTGGAATTTTATCATCAAAAATTTCCCTAAATATAGATTTGAGTTTATCAAAGACCTAGTAATTAAAGGAGACTATAAACTAATACTTCTCAGCAATACTAATGATATGCACATTGAATTTATAAAACAAAATGTGCCATTCTACGAGCAATTTAAAGATTGTTTTGATGTATTCTATCTATCTCAAGAAATTCATTTAAGAAAACCAAATAAAGATATTTTTGAATTTGTGTTAAAAGAAAACAATCTAACTGCTCAAGAATGCCTTTTTATTGATGATACAAAAGACAACACTGATACAGCATCAGAACTAGGCTTTAAGGTTTGGAATATAGATGAAACTAAAGATGATGTTGTTAACCTATTTAAAATTAAAAAAGAACTCTTTTGATTTATTTGTTACTTAGCGTACTTTCTTCAACTTGCATTTTTATACTTTTTAAATTTTTCGATAAATATAAGATTGACACTTTACAGGCTATTGTCATCAATTACTTTACAGCATTTACTTGTGGATTAATATTATATGATGGAAAAATTAGAGTTGAAATTATTTATGCAAATTGGTTTATTGCTGCCATAGGTTTAGGGTTTTTATTTATAACAATATTTAATATCATGGCACTTACAGCTCAAAAGAATGGACTTTCTGTGGTTTCTGTTGCTAGTAAGATGAGTGTTATTATTCCTATTCTATTTGGAATTTATATTTATAATGAAAGTGCTGGTTTTCAAAAAATCATAGGAATTGTATTAGCATTAGTCGCTGTATATCTTACCTCTGTAAAGCAAAAAGATGGTAGCTCATTATCAAAATCAATTTATTTACCTATTATTTTATTTATTGGTTCTGGTATAATCGATACTTCTGTAAACCATTTTGCTCCACAAAACCATATGCAATTATTTCTTGCCGTTATTTTTGGTATGGCCGGTTTTATTGGTATTGTCATTTTAAGTTATAAATCTATAATACTAAAGCATCACTTAAAATTAAAGAGTATTCCTTTTGGCCTTGCACTAGGTGTTGTTAATTACTGCTCAATGTATTTTCTATTAAAAGCATTACGTATAGAAGGGTTTGAAAGCTCTTCAATATTTACTCTCAATAATGTGTCTATAGTAGCAGTATCGTCGCTAATAGGACTATTCTTATTTAAAGAACAGATTTCTAAAAAAAATTGGGCAGGAATATTAATGGCCATTATTTCTATCATATTAGTAACACTTACATGACAGAAATAATGACTATTTATGCTTTAGTTTTTTACGATTTTTATCATTTCAGAATTCCCCTCAGTAGAAATTCTTATAAGATATAATCCGTTTTCTAAGTTTTCTAAATTAATAGATTGAGCATCTATTTTACTCAATACAATCTTTCCTGCAAGATCATAAACCTGTATGTGATCAATTTGATTATTGAAATTAAAGTTCACAATACCATCTGTTGGATTTGGGTAAACTTTTAAGTCATTAAAAAAAGCATCATCAACTGACAGTAAATTTGCACAATTTTGTGAAATAGAATTTACGTTTTCAATAATACCTGTGTTATTAAAAGTCACACCATTAAAGCCAACATAATCTTCAGGATATCTATGAGCTCTAAAAGATCCTGTACCTGTAGGTGTTTCGAATTGATTAAAAGTTGAATTAGCAGCTGTAGGTGCTATATAAACCCAAACCACATTACCAGATTCATCGACCTCAGTATATCTACCTCTACCTGTTTCGTTAATTAAAGCATTTCCATTAGCCATGATTTGAAGTCCGCATCTAGAGCTTCCCTCCATTACCTCACCTAGAATAGTGCCGTCATAAGACCAAAAATAATTTTCCGGTAAAAATTTACCCGAGCTTAAGCTATAAACTCCATTAGTATCATTTTGATCTATAATATGAATTGAGGATGCTGTTAAATCAGTACCATACCCATCGTTATTAAATACAGACATTTTACCTTGATTTGGACCATCTGTAATCCATTTTATATCGTGTTGTCTGCCCAGTTTTCTATCAGCTATAGTTCCTTGATCGTACACTTCAGGATTTCCCCATCTCCAAAGAAAATCACCTCCTTTTCCATAAATTCCACCAGAATGTGAAGCTGCTTGTGCAGTAGTAGTGCTATGATCTAAAACAAATACCTCTTTTAAATGTCTAGCTGATATAGCAATTTGATCTAAGTCTTCGTTATAGTCTATTGCGTTTGCGTGTATAGGATTAGTACCATGACCATCTTCATAATTCATATTTAATAATTGAGGATTGTCTGCAACAGTTCCGAAATTAGGTTTAGAACTATCGAAATCTTGTACTAAATGGTCAAATAATTTCCACTCCCATACTATATTAGCTGAGTTTGTACCAACTGGTTCAATTTCAACAAGTCGTTCTAGGACTAAATTATCTTCAGGATAAGAAGTATCCATACCTTCAGCAAACATTTCTACATCAGTATAAGGGTCTCTAACCAAAACTAAAAAATTGCCATTAGGTAAAGGCTCTATATCGTGGTGTATTCTAAAACCAAAGAATGCCATATAATCAAGACTCCACAATACATTATTGTCCCAATCTCTTATATCTACATTTAATCCACTACTTTGTAACAAGTTCCCATTTTCTAAGATATAAACTTGCCTGCCTATAAGACCTGAGAAATCCCATTGATTTATAACCTCACCACAGTTATTCATTAGAAAAACCCTATCATCATTTAAAGACGTAAATAGTGTATAACCTTCGGATTTGCTTGCATTAACATCATCGAAAACCAAACCAACTGTCTCTTGAGCCTTGGTAAGGTTAAACAATAATAGTAATACTAAAATTGTAATTTTTTTCATCGCTTTTTTTAACAAATATAATTAATAATGTTCTTTTTTTATGCCTTTAATAAATTTATTCAATGCATTGATTTATTAAATAAATGATTTTCAGGTTATGCCAAATTTATATTTTTGTCGAGATTTTTCCAATTACCTTTCCTTTTCGATTATGACTGAAAACGATTTATACAAAACTATTTTAAAACCAGCTCACGGAGACTTATTTAAAGACAAGAATAGTAAGTTTTATGGCTTTGCATTCCCTGTCATAAATGAAAGTGAAATTAAATCTCATTTAGAAGCCATAAAAAAAGAACATTATTCTGCCAGACATTGGTGTTATGCCTACCAAATTGGCACAGAAAAAATAAAGTATAGAGTGAATGATGATGGCGAGCCCAACAATTCTGCAGGCATGCCTATTTATGGTCAGATTCAATCTTATGATGTCACAAATATTCTTTTAGTTGTTATTCGATATTATGGAGGAGTAAAACTTGGTGTAGGTGGCTTAATTAATGCATACAGAACTGGAGCACAATTAGCCTTAGAATCAGCAGAAATAATAGAAAAAACAATAAACAAAGAATTCCAACTCAAATTTGAATATAAAAATATGAGCAAAGTGATGCGAATATTGAAAGAAAATCAGATAGAAATCATAAATCAGACGTTAGAACTTAATTGTTTGTTGGAAATATCTGTCAGAAAAGGTATCAGTTCTCATATCTCGAAGCTCTTCAATCAATTTTTCGGAGTTGAAATTCGTGAATTATAACGAATAATTTTGCAGTTTATCTAAAAGATATTTTGGACAACGTGTTGGGCGATTTCGTTTCATGTCTATAAATGCAAGAATAGTATTACCAGTTGCTAATAAAATATCAGATTCATTACGTAATTCATAACTAAATTCTATAGATGCTGTTGGCATCTTTTTTAGTGTAGTTTTTACTTTAAGCACATCGTCATAACGTGCTGAATTTTTGTAATTTATAGATAGTGAAATTACAGGTAACATAATCCCTTCTGCTTCCATACCGCTATAACTTAGCCCAAACTCCCGTAACCACTCAGTTCTACCAACTTCAAAATACACAGCGTAGTTGGCATGGTACACAACGCCCATCTGATCTGTCTCACCATAGCGCACTCTTATTTTTGTTTCATTAAAATTCATTTAATTGGGATTGTTTAGGAAAAAATTCGTAATTTTCACATGTTTTAAACATGAGGAAAAAATTCTAAATATTCAATATTAATAGATTTTTTTTAAAAAAATTTGTTCACAT